>CAWDTS010000010.1:0-200021 GCA_963805325.1 uncultured Alphaproteobacteria bacterium
CCGCATTGACGATCGTTCCATCCGGGGCGAGCACAAACCCTGTCGTCTCAAGGAAATGCCCCTCGGCGGACCTGCATGTCGTAGGCCCCGGTCGCGGCAACCACCGCCTCGACTCGGCGGAATGCCCCATCTTGAACGGAATATGATGCTTTCGACAAACTCCGCCGTCGCCGCTTCGTCGTCGACCGAGAAGGCCACGACTTTGATGCCCGCTTGCGCAAGCGCTTCGGTCGCACTGGCAAAGGCCGCCATCTGCTCGTTGCAGAACGGACACCAATGACCGCGATAGATCAGGATGACGCCATATGACCCGCGAGGTCGCCCGGCAGGTTCAGCGTCCCGCCGCCGACGGCGGGAATTTTGAGGTCGGGGAAGATTTGCCCGTTCTTCAGATGCTGGATCATGTGTGGCGTCCTTCGTTCTGGACTAATCAGTCCAGACGTGCGACATCCAAAGTGGACTGTCCAGTCCATTTTTGGAGGCAAGGCCGATGGGCGAACACAAAGCCGACTAAAACGTATGCTGACCCCGAGGGGTGCGGCGACCAAGCGGCGCATCGTCGAGGCCGCCGCCGAACTGATCTATGCGAAGGGGGCGGAGCGGGTGAGCCTCGACGAGGTGATGGAAGCAACGGGCGCAAGTCGGTCTCAGCTCTATCACTACTTCGCAAACAAGGACGATCTCGTCCGCGAGGTGATCGAATTGCAGACCAGCCGCATATTGGCAGCCAATTCCGGACATCTGGAGCGACTCGATTTATTTCGAGGCTTTGCGGCGCTGGCGCGACGCCTGATCGCCGCGAACCGGCGGGCGGTGTCGGCGGTTGTCCGCTAGGCTCGCTCGCCAATGAACTCGCCAGCCCATTCCGACAGAGGCTCGCCAGCATCTTGACCAGAGCTTCAGCCTGGGGCTTGGTCATTGAGAAATGGCCTGTCCCGCATGAGGGAACGAGGACAGATCAAGCCCAGCGCCAATCCGAAAGCGATGTCCGTTGCGGTATTGGCCGCGATCCAGGGGGGCATTCTGCTGTCAAAGACGGCCCGCAACTCGCAACCGCTGGAATTGGCGCTGGACATGGCGCTCAGCCACATTGAGAGCTTCGCCGAGTAGCCGCCACCCGCCTACCGCGCGCGGCCGCTTCGCACCCGGCAAGTATTTTTTCCTGCTTTACGCTCTGCCACTACGCGCATCGTAAAGACTGTTTGATCGGCCTGAGTTATCTGCCTTGGACCGATCGCCAGCATCAAGGAAGCTGAGTTGACGGTGTAAGGGCACTTCGATTGAGGATCGCCGGGAAAATAAACGGGAGTCTTTAATGGGTAGCGTCGCAATATTCTGGATGCAGCTTCTTACGTGAGCGTTGCGTCGTCTTCGGCATCGTCTCAGTGTGGTACGTTGGGCCGTACACTAACCAAACTTTCTCGCAATTCTGCTCTCATTCTTCTGCTCTTCGTTCATGTGCCCCGCTATGTGGGAATGACGCTATTAGTTGCAGGCATGGTCGATCCGAACTTGCCTCTAGGTTTCCGTTCCAGTGCTGCTTACGGTGATCTATTAAAGCGGCGCTGGCCTTGGTTTCCATCTTTGCTCTGCGGGGCAACTGGCGCATTGCAGTTCCTCTGGTTTGGGTGGCCAACACGTGGGGATTCGTGGACCTGCTAAACGGAGTACGCGGCGTCCTGCAGCTGAACGTGCCGAGCTTCAACCTGGCCACCTTTTGGTATGTTTATGACGTTTTACGCTCCGTTGGTACTGTTTCGCATTTAATGATCTTTGCGATTTTGGTCAAGTCTAGGTCTTGGAAGAAATAAGATTTCGATGTCCTCAGGAGTAACACGCATGGCTCAGGCTTCGCCTCAGCGATCGTCGTGCTCGGCTTGGTGCAGGGCGCTTACGCCTCGGAGATCCTGCGCGGGGCGATCCTGGGAATTCCGAAGGGTCAGAGCGAAGCCGGCGCCATCGAAAGCCGGCTACGGAAAGGGCACTCGGCTGGTAGCGGAGGAGGGACTTGAACCCCCGACACGCGGATTATGATAAATCGTGTCCTACGGAACTCTTCATAACGCTACTTTGGATGTTTTGGCCTAGAAACTCGGCGTCAATCCAGCGATTTTTCTCGTTTCATCGTTTGCATCCATCACGCAATCCAACGCTTAAAACAGGCCAAAAATGTTACCTCACCGTTACCTTAAACGGGAACCATGCCCAAGGCGAACCTTACGACCGCTTCCGTCGAGAAGTTGAAACCGCCGACGGGGTGGCCAAATCGAATACTACGACCGCCGCTTGCCCGGCTTTGGCCTGCGGCTTTCCTATCATGGTTCCAAATCGTGGTCTTCGACGACCCGCTTGGATGGCAGGCTGATCCGGATCACCATCGGTAAGTATCCCGCTATTTCGCTCGCGGACGCCCGCAAGCAAGCGCGAAGCACCGCCCTCCTCGTTTCCAGTGGGAAAGACCCCCGCCGCGTCCGAGCCGACGAGAGCCACGAACGGCGAAAGGAACGGCAGAATACTTTCGGCACTTGCGCCGCCGAGTTCCTCGAAAAACACGTTGAGCGGCGATTGCGCCCTCCACGAAGCGGGAATATCGCCGCATTCTGCTTGGCAACGACACTCGCGATTGGCGGGATCGTCCGATCAGTCAAATCTCCAGACGCGATGTCTAAGACGTGATCGAGGGGATCGACGGCCCAAGTTTTCTCGGGCGCATCCGAAAGTGTGCCCTAGTCTACATACGTAAGTTCTTCAAGAACCCGCGGTGCTGAGCGCGACATCATCGCGACGGTCCCCACCGACCGCATCCGCGCACCTCATCCTGAGGTAAAACGCGATGGCCGCGTCCTTAGCGTACGGTGAACTCCGCTACGTACTGCTAGTGCTGGATGCCGAAGCGAGTTCTTCGGCCCGCTAATTCGGATTTTACTCTACACGGGCCAGCGCCGCGCTGAGGTCGCCGGTATGCTTTGGTCCGAATTGCGCGATTTGGAGACTGACGTCGCCTTATGGCAATTGCCCGCAAGAGCTACCAAGAACAAGCAAGGCCACTTGGTTCCGTTGTCGTCGGCTGTTGGAGAGATTTTGCATCGGTTTACGCACGTCGGCGATCTTGTCTTCACGACCACCGGGACAACGCCCCCATCGGGCTTCGGTAAGGCGAAGGCGCGACTCTACGCAAGGATCGGTGCATGGCGCGCGGCTCTTACGGAGTCCCGGCCGATGCCGGCCTGGACCCTCCACGACTTGCGACGGACGATGGTCACGATGATGAACGAACAACTTGGGGTCACCCCTCACGTCGTAGAGGCGATTGTTAACCACACAAGCGGCTTGGCCAAAGCAGGTGTAGCAGGGGTTCTACAATCGGGCCCTCGATATGGACGATCGTCGCAATGGACTCTTAAGATTGGGCTTCTTTTTTGAACGACGTCGGAAAGAACACCGGCCAAGTCACACGATGGCTTTTCGTAGTGAAGTGTCGGCAAGCGCCCGGATGCGCAAACGACATCAAATGCTTCTCCACTTTGCATGCTGGTTGTTTTTCGACGCGCAATCGACGGTTACCTGCCACAGGAAGTGGATAGCATGCATAGCGTGAGCAGCGAGGAGCGCGAGGAACTGCGTCAGCTTCGTCGTGAGAACCGCCAGCTGCGTCAGCAGAGAGATATCCTGGGGAAGGCCGCAGCCTGGTTCGCCCAGGTGGACCGATGTCGTCCTGAGCCGCGCACCAGCACCGCGGCATCAAAGGTAGCGGCGTCGGATCGTCGTCTTCAGGGTGTCGAGGACTGCGGCAAGCACAAGCGCGCCCTGGATCATCTGCGTGTAGTGCGGCGGCATGCCCATAACATTGATCGCGGTCTGCAGAGAGCTGAGGAGAAGCACGCCGGCGAACACACCGAAATCTGCCGTACCCGCCCTTTAGGCTCACGCCGCCAATCACAACGGCAGCAAATGCCTGGAACAGAAGACCGATGCCGAGATTTGCGGTCGCCCCAGCGGTGCGTGACGCCAGCAACCAGCCAGCGAAACCGGCAAGAACACCGGATAGAACAAAGGCTGCCGTAATGACGCGGCCGACCCGTATACCAGCACGAAACGTCGCGACCGCATTGCCGCCGATCATGACGAGGTGCCGGCCAAACGGTGTCTTCGTCAGCACGAACGCGAAGACGACGTACACGAGGATCAGCGTCCAGCCAAGCATCGGAACTCCGAGGGGGCGCTGGATCGCCATGATTCGCATGGAATTGGAGAACCTGTACACGGAACGCCCGCCCGATAGCGCCACGACCAGTCCGCGCCCCCAGATGTAGGAAGCAAGGGTCACAATGAAGGCATTGATCCCGAGGCTGACGACGAGGAATGCATTCATCGAGCCGACAATCGCGCCGATGATCAGCGCAATCACAAGAGAAGCCGGAAGGTCGAGCCAGGGTGGATTAAGCGAGAAGCCGCCGCCTGCTCCGCCAGTGCCGAAGATCAAGGCCACCACCATCGCGGACAGGGCCATTACCAACTCGATCGAGAGGTCCATATGACCGGCGATCAATGTCAATGATAGGCCGACGGCGATGATGCCGACGAAGGTGGACTGTTCCAGGATGTTGAGAAGGATTCCGATCTGCAGGAAATTCGGAATTGTTAGCGAGAATGCAGCAAGGACAATAACGAGAATGATCCAAACGAGATTGTCGAGGAGCAACTCGATCGCATCCCGCCAGCGGGATTGTATGAGGGCCGGCGGAGCATCAGAACGCGTGGGTTCAGCAGTTTCGGTCGTCAATTGCGTCGCCCGGAATTTTCATCTCTTTCTACGCCGGGCCCGCCGAAGAGCGGCGAGCCCATGAGTGAGAACTGGATCTGCTTCCGAGGCACTATTCAACCGGAGTGACCTTCTCTGTCGGCGGTTTCAAATTGCCCCAGAATTTCGGATCGTCGACATTCTCCTTCGTGATCGCGGCGCCTGGGATCTTGATATTCGGCCCCCATGGCTCGATGGTCAGCTCGGATTTCAAGCCCCGTCACGCTGTAGGTGCCGGCCTTAATCTCCTGTTTGTTCACCACTTTGTCGGCAAACATTGCGAGCGCCGCTGCCTGCGCGACCATTGGCTGCTCCACTTCCACCTGCTCCCAGCCCTTGCGGATGAGATCGAGGCCGACCGGCGCACCGTTCGAACTGACGAGCATAATATCGCCGGGCTTCTTGCCCTGCGCTTCCAGAACAGCAGCGACCGCCACAGCCAGATGAGCGGCGTGCACAAAGATCAGGTCGATGTCGGGATCGGTCAGAAGCTGATCCTGGGCGATGTTGCCGGCATTCGACGCCTCCCATTGCATAGCGGCGTGTGTGATGATCTTCACATCGGGATTTGCCGCCATCTTCTCCTCAAAACCCTTCTGGATGTCGAGAGTGTAAGGGTCGCCGGGGTCGCCGAGGATCTGCAAAACTTTGCCCTTAACCGAGCCGTATTTCTCGGTGAGAAGGCGGCTGATCTCCTGCGCTGCGATGTGACCGATCTCAACTGTTCCGGCTACCGAAGTGAGGTCGCTCGGGGTAGAGGTTATCTGACGGTCGAAGATCATCACAGGGATGCCGGCGGCGCGCATCTTCTCTATGCCGGTCTTGGCCGCGTCGAAATCGACCGCCGCGAGGACGACCGCCTTTGGTTTCAAATTGATCACGTCGTCGATCTGGTTGAGCTGGGTGGTCGATTGGTTCTGACCATCCAGCGAGACCACCTCGTAGCCGACGTCCTTCATGAACTTTGTAATGGCGTCGATCGAGCCGGTCTGGAATTCGTCGAGCAGCGTTGGGACGAGATAGTAGATCTTGCCCTTTGAGTTCCTGCGCGACGGCCATGCTCGCCGTTGCCGCGATCGCAATCGCGGCTATTGCGCTTCCAAGAATCCGTGACAGCGCTTTCATGGGTTTCTCCCTTCCTGCAAACTCCCGCGGCGGTTCGGAATGCGCCCGATGTCGCCAGTGATCATACGAACAACTTCATCCGGGCTCGTGGCGTCGGTCGCCACGTCGCCAGCCACGCGTCCATGGCGAAGCACGACGATCCGGTCCGCGACTTGGAACGCCTGCGCCATAACGTGCGTGATCATTATGAGGCCGATACCTTGCGCACGCACGCGTTCCACCATCTCCAAACCGCGGCGCGTTTGCTCCACGCCGAGCGCCGCGAATGGCTCGTCGAGCAGCACGAGTTTGCCGCCCCAGTGAACGAAGCGGTTAAGCTCGATTGCCTGGCGCTGTCCGCCCGAAAGATGTTCCACTCGGATGCGCAATGAGGGGATGGAGGTGCCACCGGCAGCTAATGCCTTGGCTGTCTCCATTTGCATCTCGCGTTCGCGTAGGATTGGTATGCCGAGCATTCGGCGAGTCAGCTCGCGTCCCATGAAAAAATTTGCCACGACATCGACATTCGTACAGAGGGACAGGTCCTGGTAGACCGTCTCGATTCCGGCCTCCTTCGCCTCGGTTGGAGATGCAAAGTGGCGCTCTACTCCGTCGAAGAGGATGCGTCCCACGCTGGCCGGCATGCCACCGGCGATGATTTTCACCAGCGTCGACTTCCCAGCACCGTTGTCACCGAGGAGCGCGACAACTTCGCCGCGATTGACGCTGAAGCTCACATCGCGAAGCGCCTCTATCGCACCGAAATGCTTGCAGATGCCCTCAAGCTGAAGCAACGGAGGGGCTTTGTCGCTTACCGCCTCGCTCATTGCCCTGCCGCCCCCACTGATCAGATGAAAGACTGAGACGTTGCGGTTGCGGATGTCAATCTTGATTGGAAAGAGCCGCGACGGCTATTCGGAGCGATCGGGCTAGGCGAGCCGCGATTTTCTTCGCCGACCAGTCCGCAAAAGAGCTTGGGTGCCGGCGCAGCGCGTGTGCGCCGCGGTCTACCGCCGTTATCACAAGCGGAGGCAAAAGAGACGGTTAGCAGAGCACACCCCGGCACCCAGCCGGTTGCCGCGACCAGTCAAGGTTTCTTACGGAAACTCAGGTCGAAGTTGACGACGGTTACGTCGCCAGCCTGTGCAACTCCTACATCAGGAAACCGCTCGTCCTCCTGGGGTGGGGTCTAACAAACGCGCTCTATGTGTACGCCCCGGCAGTCCATTTCGTATTCGAGATCAATAACGGGCGGGCGGGCGTAGTGCCACGTCACACCACGAGAAGCGGCACCCCGCGCAACAATCGCATCGGCCAGAAACGGGTGCAGATTATGAACGGTGTAGATCTGCGTCGCAGTCGTCTCTCGCCATTGCACCCCCACCGCTCCAAGGCGCCTCTCCATTTCGCCCAACACAAATATTGCTTTCTCCCTCAAACCCGCCGGGCTGCAATCCCCTAAGCGGACGATATGGTCATGATAGTTTACCTTGCCTTCGGGGACTTCACCGCTCCCAGAAATCACGAAGGAGTGGGGCGAGTTAAAGTCTGCAGAGGTGAACGAGAACGCGTAGAACGATGGTTCTCCCGGAGCCGAGAACTCAGGGCAGATATTGGTGCGTGCGACAGGGTTCACTTCATCGGCGACTATCCCCCACCGTGACAGTTGAGCCACGTAGCCGTCGTTGAATTTCTGAAAGCCCCCTTCAGTGAACGGAGCTGGTGACCGCAATTCACAGGCGCAGAATGATGCCAGCGGGCGTCCGGCGGCACCGATGATCTGCTCGATGCGTCGAAACCCCTCCGATAGGGGAAGCGTCGCCTGGAACACGACTCGCTCAATTCGGAAGCCAGGCAGCGCAGCTACTCCGCCGGAGTACCGCGCGGCAGCCGGAATGAAACGATAGCCGCCGGCAGCGAATTCGATTGATGTCACTCACGGAACTCCTGAGGAAGTGGCGTTCCAAGGATCGCTGTCTTCGATTGCCGCAGGGACTGTCCGTCATCAGAGTTTTCGAGTTCAGCGGGCGGCGTCACTTAAGGGAGGCTCTGGCTCGTCTGGTTGTTGATATTATGCGGCCTGCCGCGATGCAACAAGCGGCGGTAGTGGGCCAGCCAATTGCGGTGGCGGCCCACTACCCAAGCGGCCGTTCTGGATTGTCTGTCGTTCGATCCGCTCTCTTTGCTAGCGAGAGCCAAGTCGATGGCAGCCAGCGAGTATGAGTCAGTCAGCTCGGAGGCTGACACGGAACGTGCGGACCTCGCTCGCGAGCGGAGCGAGCTGAGCGAGGACAGCGCCGCTGAGCACGCGGAACTCGCGAACACCTATGTGAAGCGCGGCCTCGATCCCGACCTCGCGCCGCAAGTAGCGGAACAACCGATGACGAAGGACGCGGTGGCCGCCCATACGCGCGACGAGCTGGGCATCTCCGAGATAACCGTGGCCAGACCCATCCCGGCGGCGTTGACGTCGGCTGCGACCTTCTCGGTCGGCGGGGCCATGCCCTTGCTGGCTGTCTTGGTATCGCCGACCGGCTATCTCGTTCCGATCGTCTCCGCCGCCTCCTTGATATTTCTCGCGCTCCTCGGAGCGAGGGCTGGCGGGGCAAACGTTCTGCGCACGACGGCCCGCGTTACCTTTTGGGGTGCGTTGGCGATGGCACTGACCGCTGGCATCGGCGCGCTGTTCGGAACCGTGGTTTGACCTTACCGCGCGGAACGCACCTTGATCGCAAACGTGTTGAACGCGTGAGTGCCCTGCGCGAGAAGGAGCGCTCCGTCAAAACGCCCGCGATCTACTGCACCTTTCCCCGCGCCGTCACCTTGTAAAGATTCTCCAAGCTTCCGTGCCGGACGCCATAGATCTTGTCGTGCAGGTTGCTCACTGCGCAGGCATGATTAGGAATGACGGTGACACGTTCGCCAATCCTGGGCGGTGTAGCGCCGGGCGGCACGTGCACATGGCCATGCTCTTCGCTGAGCCCGGCAAGCTCCCAGCCCGGGTGCTCGACGATGTGGCCGTAATTCTGAAATCCCATCAGATCGGATGAAAGACTTTTCGATCCAGCATCGATGATGCAGCGATCCGCCGCGGCGTATGACACAACCGTGGCGTGAATGCGCAGTGCGCAATCGTCCCAGGTCCCGAATGCGTGGGTCTCGACGAAATAGCGGTCGCTGTAGATGTAAGTCCCCGGCCGGTGTTCGGTGGCAGCAGGCACCTCGTCGGCGTGGTATAGGCCGGGCGTTCCCCCGTTGCTGACGACGGCAACATCAAGTCCGGCGCGCCTGCACAGGTCGACGGCTTCGGCCAGCCAAGCCTGAACTTTCGCGCGTAAATCCTTGGGCGGGTAAGTCATCAGGCCGCGAAATGCGACCCCAGGAGCGCGATCGATAGCCTGCGCCAGGGCTAGGGCCTCTGCCGGCGTCGTCCGCCCGCAACGGTGTGATCCGGTATCACATTCAACGAGCACCGGCAGCGTCAGCCCGCCGCGCGACATGGCCACGGACAGGCCTTCCACTACGTCGGTGGAATCCGCCACGACCTTGATATCGGCGCGATGGGCCAGAGCCACTAGGCGATCGAGCTTGGTCTGACCGACCACGTTGTAGGTCAGCAGGATGTCGGTGATTCCCGCCTCGACCATCACCTCCGCTTCGCCGAGTTTCTGGCAGTTGATGCCCTTGGCTCCAAGCTTGATCTGCAGGTGGGCAAATTCGGGGATCTTGTGTGTCTTGATATGCGGACGCAGCACCAGGCCCTGACTGTCGATATAGGACTGGCACCGCCGGAGATTGTTTTCCATTACATCGAGATCAACCACGGCGCAGGGCGTGTCCAGGTCTTGCGTCAACATTGCTGCTCGAACCTCCGTTGCAGCACAAAACGCGTCAGCGCGTTCGCCGACCTAAAGGTGCGATACGCGCGAAAGAAAAGCGCGCAATCTTTCGTTGTTATGGTCGCGGAAGACCGTCTCAGGCGTTCCTTCGACCGCAACGCGCCCTTGGTCGATGAAGATGATCCGGCTGCTGGCCTCCCGGGCAAACGCCATTTCGTGGGTGACCATGATCATGGTCATGCCGTCCTCGGCTAGCTTTCGGACCACTTCGAGGACCTCGCCGACGAGTTCAGGATCGAGGGCGGAAGTAATTTCGTCGAGAAGCAGCACTTTCGGACCCATTGCAACGGCCCGAGCGATGCCGACGCGCTGCTGCTGGCCGCCAGAGAGCTGAGAGGGCAGACTGTCCACCTTGTCCGAGAGACCGACACGGTTAAGCCATTCCAACGCGAGGGCGCGCGCCGCGGCCTTGGACATGCCGCGGACCTTTCGCGGGCCTAGCATCACGTTCTCGGCTGCGGTCAAGTGCGGAAAAAGGTAGAAGAGCTGGAAAACCATGCCCGTCTCAGCCCGCAGCTTGGCGAGTTCGCGCTCGCCGCGCCTCCGTCGCTTGGCCTCGTCACCGGCGGTAACCTCGTCGCGGAACCCAACCTCGACACCGTCAACCTCCACAGAGCCCTCGACATAAGTTTCAAGCGCGTTGATGCAGCGCAAAAGCGTCGTCTTGCCACTCCCGGATGGGCCAATGATGCTGACCACGTCGCCGCGCTTGACGTCGAGATCGACGCCGTCGAGCACGGAGACGGCTCCGAAACTCTTCTTGAGCCCTCGGATACGGACGACCGGACGGTCGGCGGCGCTCCTGTCCAGGGAGGGGCTACTCGCGGATGTAGGCAAAGCGCGCCTCCAGCGTTCGGCTCAACTGGGAAAGGGAGTAGTTGATGGCAAAGTAGATCAGCGCGCCGAGGATATAGAGCGGCATTGGCTCGTAGGTCCGGCCGATCACCTGCTGAACGGCAAGCATCAGGTCGACGATGCCGACCAGTGACAACAGCGCCGTGCCCTTGACCGCATCGGTTACACTGTTGATCCAGGGCGGCAGGAAGCGCCGCACCGATTGTGGAAAGATCACGTAAATGAGCCGCTGCGGGAAGGTCAGCCCGATGGACTTCCCAGCCTCCATCTGTCCGTGGTGGATTGACTGCAGCGAGCCGCGTGCGATCTCGATCACTTGGGCGGTCGAGAACAGGACCAATGCCGACACGCCGGCGGTGAAATTGTTGATCTTGAGGCCGATGACCGGCACGCCGTAATAGACGAAAAAAATGAGGACCAGGATCGGAATCCCGCGGATCACATCCGAGAAGATCCGGACGACGAGGCGCACGGGCAAGGGGCCATATGTGACAGCGACGCCCATGACCACGCCCGCGCTGAGGGAACTGGCAACGACGATCAGCGATACCTCGATGGTGACGAACAGGCCTTTCCAAAGAGACGGGAGCGCGGAGAAGATTGCCGTCAGCATGGGCGCCTACTTTATAGCGAAGCGGCGCTCAAACTGCCGCAGAGCCGCAAGAATGGCGTAGCCGGTGACCAGATACATGGGCGTCACCACGGCGTAGACCTCAATGATCCTGAAGGTGTTGAAGTTGATCCACTGCGCGCCGTAGGTCAGCTCCGGCACTGCCAGGACCGAGGCGACCGAGGTGTCCTTGAACAGCGACACAAAGGTGTTGCTGAGCGCCGGCAGGACGATGCGGAACATCGTCGGCAGCCGCACGTGGATCAGTCGCTGCAGTGGGTTGAGCCCGATCGCCTTGCCGGCGTCCACCAGCCCGCGTGGAATGGCAGCAAGACCGGCGCGGAAGACTTCGACCAGATAGGCGGCGGCGTAGACCGACAGCGTCGCGATGAAGGAGGTGGTCGCGCCATATTGCAGATCAACGACCGTCGGAATGCCATAGAAGACGAGATAGACAAGCAGCAGCAAGGGTACGTTTCGGATGAATTCAACATACATACTGACGAGCGTGCGCACGACGCGGCCGCCCCACTCGTAGAGCAGCGCCAGCGCCAGCCCCACGACGACGCCGATGGAGATGGAAACCACCGCCAGTTCGAGGCTCAACAGGAGCCCCCATTCGAGCTTGTCGAAATACCTCCATATCAGCCCGAAATTGAGATGATACATCCGCCGGTTGGTCTCCGATCGGGGAGCGGCTGCTGCGCCGCTCCCTTGGTTAGCCACGCGGTCAGATGTAGGGGAAGCCAGGCGTGTGGGTCGGAACGTCCTGTCCGAAATACTTCTTGAAAGCTGGGTAATAGAGTTCGTTTTCGTGCCCGAACATAGCGCACGTGAAACACTGGTCGACAAAGGTCAGCCAGTCGAGATCGCCCTGCGGCAGAGCTGCTCCATACAGCATAGTGCGCCACCATTTGCCTGCATCGGCGTACTTGTCGGGCGTCTGCGCAACCATCCAGCGCACAGTCGAGAGGTCGACCGCCGCTGCATCCACGCGATGCGATGCCAGCGCCTGGATCACGTTGGCCTGGGTATCAAGTTGTGTCACCACCGAATCCGGCAGCACCTCGTGCACGCCTTCCTCGGCACCCACGTTCTGCAGGATCGAGACACGGGCCGAGGTTCCCATCGCCTTGAGCTGGTCGAAATTCTTGCCATCCGCGCCGGGCAGGGTGAGCAGCGCTACGCCTTCAACGTAGTAGGGGCGGCTGAAATTGACGAGCTGTGCACGGTTCGACGATATCGTCATGAATTGGATGGTGATATCGACCTTGTTGGTAGTTATGTTGGGAATCCGAGCCGCCGGATCCTGCTGCACGAACTCAATTTTGGTCTCATCGGCGAACAACCCTTTGGCAAGAATCTGCCCCATGGTGATGTCCATGCCAACGAGGTTGCCGGAGGCGTCCTCGAAATGCCATGGCGCGTTGGTCGAGCCTGTGCCAACGATAACATGGCCGCGGTCGAGCACTTCCCTCAACTTGCTGTTAGGGTCGGCAGCGGCATAAGCTTTCTTGGCGTCCGGGATTGCGGTGGCTCCGGCTAGCAGCGCCCCACCCGCAAGGCCAAGAGCACCAACCTTCAGGAAGTTGCGACGTTCGGTTTGATCAGTCATTTCATCTCTCCCCATGTTCCCAATGACGAAGGGTGTTTCCATGGCCCCTCGATGCGCCGGCTCGCGTCGACGTCATTCGTGCATCTTACTCCGGCCACCGCGCCAGATAGGCGACGCCACGGTTGCGGCGCTCTTCCAGCGGGGTGGCAATGATGTCGTTCAATTCGCGGGCACGCTGCAGTTCCTCAGCAAGCCGGCGCGCGACAATCTTTTCCTCGCCGGGATGCAGATTGCAGGGGTCCAAGTAGAACAGGCCCTTCTCGACCAGGTGGTCACGGACGATCACTGGCGGGTCGCCGCGGCTCAGTGCATCGCTCAAGTCCCAGGCGGTGATGTGCGCTTCAGCCGGTGACACCGAGACCCTGAGCCTATCGAGCGGATTGTTCGTGGGATCGGGCTCGATGACCGCGGTGACGCCCGACTGCCCGCTCAGCGTTTCCTGCCAAAGCTTAAGGTAGCCGGTTTCGCGCTGGCGAATGCCTGCGTGATCGCGCTTCTCCCAGGCTTCGAGAGCGGCGATCGTCCCGACGATGCTTTCCTTGCCGACCTTCATGCCGCGGCCAATGCCGTGGTTCTGCATGAATGCCGCCCTGACCAGCTCGGTGCTGCCCGCCACAACACCTGCGGTCGGGCCGCCCAGGAACTTGTGGGCGGAATAGAGAGCAATGTCCGCGCCGCGGGCGAGGAACCCCTTGAGATCGTATTCGGACGCGGCGTCTACAATCACGGGCACGCCGTGGACGTGGCACACCTCGGCGAATTCTTCGAGTGGGATAAGGCCATGATCGACGACGTGGTGCGAAACGACGTAGACCGCCGCCGCCGTCCTCTCGTTGAGCGCTCCTTCGAGCTGGTAGCGCCGCGCGAAGGTCGCCTGGCCGACCGGCGCGACCTTGGCACCTGCGAGGCGGATCGCCTGCTCGACCGGCGCGCCGTAGCTAGCCATATGCCCGACCATGATCGGGACTTCGTTCTTCAGGTTCGTCGTATCGGGCAGGCGCTCGATCGCGGCCACATCGGCTTTCGTCATCGCGCCAGCGACCGCAACGGAAATGCCGGCCGAGCAAGAAGCCGTAACGAACCCTGCTTCGGCACCGCATAGCCGCGCGATTGCGGCGCTGGCGCGCTTTTGCAGTTCATCAATCTCGACGAACTGCGACAGCACGGCCGCCACCGCCTCTATCGCCTCGGGGACCACGATCGAGGCCCCCAACGCCGTCATGGTGCCGGAGACGTTGATCACCGGCCTGATACCAAGGTGCTGGCGAATGTTGGAGATCGTCATGCCGTGCCTTTCCCGACAGGTCGATGTGCCAGACCTTCCACAACAGCGGAAGACATGAGATTGCTGAGGGAGCAATCAACGCAAGCGAGAATCTGACGATGCATACGAAGACCTACGCAGACCGGCCCGGGCGTCCGCCGACGCGCGGCCGCGTAAGCGCCATCGACCGGTCTTTGCAGATCATCGATCACCTGATCGAGTTTAATTTGGCCAGCAGGCCGTACGCCATCTCCAAAGCGATCGGTGCTCCGATTTCGACGGTCTATGCAATCATCGGAGAACTGGTCGATAAGGGGCTGCTGAGCCGGCGGGATGATGGCACCGTTTGGCTTGGGTCGCGCCTCCACCACTACGGGCTTGCCTATGCCAGCTCGCTCGACTTCCTCAGCGAGGCGACCAAGGAGATTCATTCGCTTTGCCGTGAGGTCAATGAGACCGTCCAGATCTGCGGTCGCGACGGCGACTACATGGTCGTGCTTGCGATGGCGGAGCCCGCCGGTCATTTCCGGGTGACGTCGCGGGTTGGCACCCGCGTTCCGTTGAACTGGACGGCGTCGGGGCGCCTGCTTGTCGGTCACCTTCCCGAAAACGAACGGATCGCGATATTCCGCCGTTCGGCCTGCATGTCCCCCACAGCCAAAGCGGTGACCAATCCCGACCAGTTGTGCAGGGAATCCCGTGAGGCGCTCGCTGCGCACCTGTCGATCCAGGTTGGCGCCTCGGACTTCTGGATTGGCTGCATTGCCGCGCCGATCTGCGATCGAACCGGCGCCTGCCTTGCAACGATCTCGGTGGTCGTGCCGGAACAGAAGGTCGCAACCGATAGCAGTCAACTCGGCGCGTCTGTCCAGGCGGCGGCGCAACGGGTCGAGAGGGCTATTGGAGTGACGTTAGCATGCTCTCATTCCCTGATCGCCACCACCGCCTCGATCTCGACGGTTATGTTCCCGGGGAGAGAACCCAGACCCACTGCCGACCGAGCGTGATGACCAGCGTCGCCAAAGACCTCCACGAAAAGGTCGGAACAGCCATTGATCACGAGCGGATGGTCGGTGAAGTCGGGGGCGGCGTTGACCATGCCCAGCAACTTGATGACGCGCTTCACCCTACCGAGGTCGCCAAGGGCGTGATGCAGAACCGCGAGCAGATTTATGCCAACCAGGCGCGCATCTGCATAAGCTTGCTCGACGGTGACCCCCGCGCCCACCTTGCCGGTGTGAAGTTCGCCGGTCTCCGTCTGCGGTCCCTGGCCGGACAAGAAGAGAAGACTGCCTTCCCGCCCGTACGTCGCGAAGTTCGCGACGGGCCGCGGCGGCGGAGGCAACACGATGCCCGAATCTCGAAGCCGGTTATAGACTGCGCCCGTGCCCCCCGACATCGCCAAACTTCCATTATTAAGGAATATTGTACATAACAATAGAGTATTATTAGCGGGTCGGGTTCCTGTCAAACTGGTTTCCACCAACCAGCGGACTGCACGCATAGTCCCGCAGTTTTTTGGATTACCCGCCGCGCCGCCGTGTTCGATCTTGGTAATCCCCTTGGGTCTCTCAAGTGCCGCACCGTTGTTCGGACCCTCAGCATCAGGGTCTTGCTACCTCCAACATGCGAGGCCGAGCTGGGGATCCCATTGAAGCGCTTTGCGGGGCTAGCTCGAATGAAGAGGAAGCGTGAGAGCGAGGCAGTCGCGCGCATTGTCGAACGACACGCTCCCCCGGACTGAAGTCAAAATCGTTGCTTCTGAGCGTCGCGATGGAAGCTCAGTCGGATATGGGCTGCTTCTCGCCGCTCTGTTCCAGGACAACAGGTCCCACGATCGCCTGGCCACCCTCGTGAACATGAACGTGCTCGACCCGCACCACTTGGGAGCCACCATTTCGCAAGCGGCGGAGCGTCTCGACCTGCGTCGCGAAGGCTTTGGCAAGACGAGCGATGGCGTTCGCCCCCGCGGTCATCGTGCGCTGGCCGCCGTAGTCGCCGCCGAACCGGGAAAGGACGCTCATGGTGGCGGCGTGAGTGCAGGCCGCTTGGACTGCGAGCGCGGCCTCTACCTCATCTCGCGGTCGTACGCCTTCGATGAAGGCGAGCGCGGCGTTCACCCCTACCTCTGAAGTTCCACTGCCCGGCAGTCGCGCTGCCCGGACGAGCTGGACCAAGGTGGCTTGGACGAAGGCACTCGAGCAAGTGCCCATTGCCTCCTTCAGCCGCAGCCACCATTCCTGTCTCATCCCATCCGGTGGATATGGCTTGGCCCGATTGCAGTCGATGCGCTTGAGCTTCACGCGGACGGGCGCACGTTTCTTGGTTTCAGCGACCACTGGCAGGTCGGTTTGCGCGAGCTTCTTCATCATGTGTTTTCCGCTCCAGGCTCACGAGCGAGCGATCGCAGCCATCGGCGCTCTTCGATCGCCTCAGCCGTCCAATCCCCGCTCTTGAAGTTCCCGTTCGCGGCACCCCCAGGAGCCCCCGGGTTCAGCCCGCCGTGGAGACGGCAACGTCGACGCCCACGGATCGCCGGGCACTGACATGATTCGCCGGCGCGTGTCTTCGCTCCGCAGCGGGGTGCGCCGCGCAGATTTTCGAGTTCGAGCTTCAATGCTCTGGTTCATGGGATTGATCGCGAAATTCTCCGGCCCCCCCGGGGGTGGCCAACGGCGCACGGGATTAAGAAGCGCCTATTCCTCATTGATCAGTACGGCCAGCGCCCGCTCGAGCGACCTCCCAGATTGGAACGGCGTCCTTCCGCGGGCGCCTAAGGTAGATGAGCTCGCCGCCGCTCGGCATGCGGATGGTCGCGCGGCGGTCGTTCAGTGCGACGACTTCACCGCCACGGATCAAGGGAACTAAGCCCATCGCGTCGTAGCGAGAGGCGGGCGCCCGCAGGTGCACGCCGAACACGTCGAGGATGCCCCATCCATGCTGGGTGGCCTGAGCCGACCAGCCTTCGACGAAGCGCGCGGCGTCGTCGACAATCCGATGCCACTCGTTCGGCGTGAACCCTTCTGCAGGGGGCGCAAGCGAGAGAGCAGCAAGAGCCTTGGCCCATTCCGCGGGGACGTCGCTGCCGTATTCGGGTGCTGCGGCACGCTGATCGGGCTCGGCAGGGCTGTCTCGGTCGTCGGCGACGCTTGTCGTCGATTCAGACTGGACGATTTTGCTGGTTCCACTGGTTCCGCCGGTTCCACCTTCCCGAAAGTCTCGGAAATCCGGGGGCTTGCTGATGCCGCCGAGGGGAACCGCAGCTTGAAGCCTGTTGGTTCCACCGGTTCCAAGATCGTCATTAGCCCAAAGCACCATCGGAACCGCAGCCTCACGACCACTGGTTCCGCCGGGGCTCTGGTCTAACCCCCTGATTCCCTTGGGGTTCGGAGGGCGGGAACCGGCGGAACCGCTGGAACCACGGTTTTTGAGATGGGTGGCAAATGCTCGCGCGAGCGAGCCGGACCAGTCAGCCATGACCATCCTCATCAAGGAAGGCGGCGCGGACGTGGTAAACTCGAAGCTTGCTCCGGCCCGGCGGCTTGATCGTTGTTGAAGCGCGGCCGTTCGACCCCGGCTCGATATGGCCGCGCTCGACCATGGCTTTCGCAATCATTGAGCCGTCGCGGCCTGCGCAAATCTCGTCGCGCCAAGCCGAGGCGTTGATGAAGAACTCCACCCCCGTGTCAGTCTTCTTCCGGAAGCCGACGACATCGCGAACCGGGATGCGGGATTCGTCTTCACCCCAATCGACAAAGCGCGCATCGCCGTGGGCGAGCAGGAAGGCCCGCACCTGCTCTATTCCATCCCGCACCTCCGCAGGCTCAATGCCGCCGCGCGCGGCGAGCCAATCGGAGAAGCACTTGGCGGCAGCCGCCGTCGCGTCGCCGTCGCTCCAGCAGGTAATCGCACCGACAGCGACGGCTAGCTCTCCCGCGGCCGCGATCAATGCGAACCGCTGGGCGACGCGCTGCACCTGACCGTCGGCCCCCGTCGGGACATACACGGTGACAAAGCGGCGGATGTAGTCAAATACCTCTTCGCAGATGCTGTCCTGATCGGACGCAACTGCCTTGAGGAATGCGCGGATCGGAGTTCCGTAGTTGGCGAGCGCGGACTGCCGCAGATGCCGCGCGAACGCTTCGGCAGTGGGGAAGTCATGCAAGGTCTCGAATATTCCGGCGCCGGCGCCAGCATCGGCGGGAATATCGACGATGCGACTGCTGGCCTGCGATTGCTCGGCATTTACTGCCGTTCTCGGCAACCTTATCGGCGAGGCTTATCTCGCCGGAGGACAGATACATGACCCGCCACTGCGCGGGTCGGCGTGCCGCGCCTGTTCGATTGGCGCGCGATTTCCCAATTCCGTTGGCGAGCATGTAGGCGACTTCGCCGGCCTCCTTCGACGAAAGCTGCGACATCTCGTCGAGGCACAGAAGCGCGTCACAGTGGGCCATCGCGACGCCCTCCAGTCCGTTTGCGGTCGCACGCCACGTTCGCATGTAGTTGACATCACCGCCTCCCCAAACCGAGCCTGCTACCGCCAGCGCCGTCGTTTTTCCGATGCTGGAGGCACCCTGGAAGTGCAGACCACCGCTTTCCGCATTGCACAGCCGAAGAAGAGGGGTGGCGAAAGCGGTCGAGATGGCCGCCACGAGGCGCGAGTTTCCGACCGCGCGCCTCGCGACCTCTTCGTTCCAGCTATCGAGGGTGCCACTGACATGGAAGGCGTGCTCCGAGCCGTTAAGGCTTTGGAGAACAAATCTCTCCGAGCCTGAATTGCCGAAAGCGGCGTCGGGCAGAACGAACACCTCGTGATGCCATCCGACATGGTCAGTGGCGCGCGATCGACCGGATGCTTTCACGGAGAGAAGGAAATCGTTCAACCGATTGCGGGCTTTGCCGCCCGGCGGGATGTAGAGACCCCCATCCAGCAGCATCCTCCTCGCATCCGCACCATCGCCGGCGAGCGCTGAGCGCGGCAGTGCAAGCTGATGCTCTCGACCATCGTTGTCATGCCAGCGGAGAAGCAGCCCCCAAGAGGTTCCGTCGGTGTCGCGCGTTTCGGCCATCACATCGAACGGGCCGGCCACCAGAATTTCGTCGGAGTCGTCTCTCCAGATCAGGCCGTCTTTCGTCATTACAAAGCCGTTTGGCATTCGCAATGAGACACCATCGGCATCCGCGACGGTTTGTTCGGTTGCTTTTTCCTCGAGCTCGAACGGTTCGGCAGCGTCAATCGCCTCCGTGATTGCAGCCGATCCATTCATGCCGCCGCCCGATCAGGTTTGGGATTTTGGTCGATGCGGAGCAGGTCATTGAAATCACACCCGCGCGGTGGGCGGGCGATGCGAACACGACGCCCTTCTCGATACCAACGAGCGGCGGCGGCGCCTGCCGCCGCTTCGCCGGCGTCGTCACCGTCCGCCAGCAAGATGACGTCGAGCGCATCGCTCGGCAGATCGAGGGCACACAGCCCGGAGGTCGAGAGCGCGGCCCAAGCCGGTAGGCGGGCCGCCTGCATAGCAGAGAGCGCGGTCTCGATCCCCTCGGCAATCATTAGAACATCGCCGGGCGCCGGGAGCCGCACCGCGCCGCCACGGCAGGGCCCGAGCATCATCTTAACCGGGTTAACCGGCGCCTTCCCCGACCCGTCGCGGGCCAAAAAGGTACGATGCACGGCGATGGGTGTACCGTCGGTGCCGCGCGTCACCAACGCCACCATCGCCGGCCATGTGCCGCCGGACGGATGTTGTAGGCCGGGGTGGAAGCGCAGCGTGGGCGGCGGAGGAAGGTGCAGACCGCGCGAGGCGAGATAGAGCGTGACAAGCGTGCCCTCGGCTGGGCCGGCAGATCGCCACAGACGGAGTGCGGCCGCTGCGCGCTTGGCGTCGTCACGAAGGCGTCGATCAGAAACGCGCGCCGCGCATTTGGGTCGGCGAGGGGCTGCCTCTTTCCACAGCCCAAGCGACCGGAGTGCGTCGATCACCTGCGTCTGCGTGCAGCGAGCATGGCATTTGAGGAGCCAGCGACCATCGCGGTGGTGAACGCTAAGGCTGTTGCGCTGGTCATCATGAGCGGGGCACAGCGCACTCCAACCGTCGCCACTACGGCGCACACCGTTGAGTCGGGCGAGGATATCAGTCATGTCCGCGCCCACTGAGATTGGCGCTCGGGGCTGACTGCCGCCTCCTTGTCGCCGTTGCCCTCGGGATCGTCTGCTCGGACGCGGTCGCGCCCTAACGAGGCACCACTTCCCGCACTGTGGTCGCGTTCTCGGGAAGCATGCTCAACTCGTTCCGCGTTCGTGCGACTGCCGGCATCGTCCTCTCGGACGGTATCGAGGTTTCGTGCCTGCTTTCCTGGATCGGCTGCCTTTTTGCGGAGTAGGGGCGGGGGGATGCGCCCGACAGCCGCTAACGGCCGCGACGCCAGCCATTCCTCGACCTCAGCGTCCGACCAAGCCCTGCTGTTCGGACCGATCATCCGACCGGCCGGGAACCCTTCTTTCTCAACCCACCGTCTAAGAGTTGGGCGATTGTGGACAATTCCACGCTGCTGAAGGTCCCGAAAGCGAAGAAGTCGCGATGTCATTCGTTCACCCGCGATTTTGAATGCGGGCCAACCAACTACGTCAGCGTTCTTCCGTGTTCAAAAGGAGAAATAGCGGCCGAAGAAGGGGCGCGACTTTTCTCCATAGACCTATTCGAGAGCGGGGTCTGGCTCTTCAAACAGAAGGGTGGTCCGGTATGTCTTGCAAGCCACTCTGCTCATGGCCTCGGCACTCGCGTGAATTTCAAACTCTTCAAATAAATCCCTTAGAAATGCTAGGAACGGCCCGCCAGCTTTGCCGTCCCTGGTAATGATCGTTGGTCTCTTTCCGGTTAGGCGATGGTAAGTCGCAGCCGCTCTATACGCAATTCGCTGCTCCTTGACCTTGGACGGTGCACCTTTCTTTGGCTTGGCCAAGAGAAGTGCAGAGTGTTTGATCACCTGAAGCTCGGAGATCAGCAACGATGGCTTTGACCAGATGAAGTCGTATACTCATCCTTTGTTCCGGTCCACAATAAGCTAAGTGACCGTCCTTCAATATTAGAAGTTTCAATGAGCCATCCAATTGCATCTTCTCTGTGGCTAAGGCGTTCTAGAAAGGCAACCACCCGGCTGACTTCTCGTGCCAACGCGGCATATTCCCTTTTGGACAATCCGAATGGCTTCCGAACGGCAACTGGTTCTGCGGCCACGCGGACAAGCTGACGAGCCTCGTGATCTAACTTATTCCGAGCACCTGAGGCCCTGGTCAATTTTTCTAGAATGACGACGATCGCCTCTAACTTTCGCTCTCTCCACTCCTCGGTCGTCGATGGGCCTGGCTCGACCATGGTCTTTCAAGGTCCGACCGTTACACTTTGAATGAGCTCCGCCAAGAGGCAGAGGGCTTCTGATTTTTCACGAAGATACGAGTGTCTATCGTAGACGCCCTCTACGCCAGCGATGGCATGGCCCATTACGCGCTCTGCGATGTCGGGCCGCACTCCAGCCCTAGACATAAGAGAACGGGCGGTCCGCCTCAGATCGTGAATCACCCACGGCTCGATGTCGGGTAGCTTGGCGTCCAACGAATTCTTCGCTTTTGAGAAGCCACTAAAATGACCGACGCCACGGCCTGCGAAAACGTGGGGATTTGAACCGAACCGCGGCTGCGCTCGGATGATCTCGATCGCCATGTTCGGCAGCACCAACGCGCCTCCCGTGCCTTTTTCGCGCTCGCCGGCTGGAATACGCCACGCGCCATCGTCCGATAGGTCAGCCCAGCGCATCGTGATGACTTTCTCGCGCCTCTGCCCCGTCAGAAGGGAGATGCGCAGAAATGCGCCGAAGGTCCCGCACTTCTGCGCCTCGGCCCAAATCCTACGCATTTCGTCGTCGTTCAAAATGCGCCAGCGCTTCCGGACCTTAGGGTCGGTGCGGCGCATTCCTCGTGCGATCGGCGGAATGTAATCATCATGGCGAGCTGCAAACCAATTGCAGATACCCCTCACGATGGCGAGCACGTAGTCGGCCTGGCGTGCGCCGTGCTCGTCCTCCACTTGGTCGAGGAGCGCGGCAATGTCGCTGCGTCGGATCGAAAGGAAGGCGCGTCCTTCCCACGCGGGGAGCAAATGCGCGGTCAACAGCCGTGTGATCTCTTTCTCTGATCGGAGACGGCTGGCTTGGACATGCCGCTTCAACCAGGTCTCGGCCACGTCCTTGAAGCTCTGCGCGACCGTCGGGGCGTCAAAAGCAGGGAGGCCCGCGCGGATACGCTTGATCGCGTCGCGTGCCTTCTCGCGTGCCTCTTCTATGTCGAAAACGTCCGTCGCGCCGATCGTCGCCCACACCTGTTTGCCGACCGGATTTCGAGCAACTGCGACGAAGGACTTGGCGCCGGTGGCGGCCACGCGGACGTAGTGGCCCCGAAGCTCCGGGTCGGGCTCCGCATAGCGCCTCGCACGCGGCTTTAGATTGGCGACGCCAGTGCTCGTAAGGGTCTTCCGTTTCGCCATCGACTGCCCTCCGGCTAACATCGGGCTAACATCAGAGGCACTGTAACGCGGGATAACGCCAGGCTAACAGGAGTGAATTTCTATTGCGGGGAGGGGCCTTGGTCAAGGTTTGATATGCGCCCGTGTTACCTTACGTGCGCGGTTTCCACCAGAATTCCTAATCTGAGGGTCGAAGGTTCAAATCCTTCCGGGGTCACCAGTTCGAATCAAACACTTAGTGGACATTCTGCGCCGCGGAACCTTGAGGGAACCAAGGCCATAAGCAATGCTGTAGGCAATGTGCCGGTGCTGTTGATCGCGCTTGGTCTGCCTAATGCAACTCCCGTGCCTTGAAGATCGCGGGCAGGTCCGGATTAGGATGACAAGCAGACATGCCCACAACCACACCGCCACTTCGCATTTTGGACCTTCGCGGACCGCGGCGATGGCCGGCAGTTCGCAGGGCCGCTGGAATAGTATTTCACCAGGCGGTCGTCGGCGGCTGTTCCCGCGCTACGAAAACGCCAGCACCCAATCCTGTGGCGATCTGCAGCGTGGCCCGGGCCTGCGCGGTGCCGTTTCGCGCCGAAGCGGCACTGATGCGCGCCGCTGCCGTCGAGCGATCCGTGTCGAGAAGGTCGAGAAGCGTGATGGCCCCCGAGCGGTAGTTTTCCCGGGCGAGGTCGAATGCCCGCTGATAGGAGCGCGACGCAGTCTCCAGCGAGTTGGCGCGCTTTCGATATTCCCTCAGGTTCGACAGGGCGACCTGAACGTCCTGCACGCCGAGCGTACCGTCGAGCGCCACGCGATCTCCGCCTGCCTGGCAACCGAGATCTTTGCGTTCCTCGCCGCAGCGAGGGCGCCTCGATTGAAAACCGGCAGCGACAGCGACGGACCGGTCACCCAAGAGCTTACACCTCCCGTGACGGTGACGGTGCCGGAGAGTTCGATCGACGGGTAGAGGTCTGGGACGGGGACAAATTGATCGTCGACGGCCTCAAGGACTTGCGGCCTTCTGGCCCACGACCTGTCGAGCAATCCACAGATCAGTTCCCCAGCCGTCCGGAGCCGCCTGTAAGCGGCTCACATTCACATTGACTTCGCGCTTGTTCTTCCAATCTTCGGCCCGAATGGGTACGATTGCTGGAATCTCCCCGTAGCTCATTAGGATAGAGCGACGGTTTCCTAAACCGTAGGCCATTTAGACTGTCCGCCCACAGCGTCGGGGTGAGCCCCATATTGCGACGTGATAGATCGGGTGGGCCGGCGGCGTCGGCAATGTATGTCGAATAATGCTCAAAAGCCTCACCGCACGGTAGCGTGGGTTAAGCCATACGGCGAACTGGGAGCTCCGCTTCACGGGGCCTTAAGGTCGGATAGGTATCCGTGCAGTCACTATCGGGCTGTGGCGAACGTCATTCTTCGATGCCATGACCAAATGATTTGGGCTGCCACCGGTCTCCTCAGATATCACCGCCCGGCTTCGGAGGTTGAGCAATTGCTCAACGAGCAAGCCTAATGGGACGGAGGCCGTCGTCTGAGGAGCCGCTGACCGCTAGCGCTTCGCGAGAACTGGAGAAACGTCGCATGCGCGCGTCACTTTCGAATTTGACCTTTGCGGTGTGCGTCACAGGCCCGTTGCTGATGGGCCACGGGGCGTCGGCGGAGACGCTGAAGTTGGCTGGCACAGGCGGTGCGATGCCTATGGCAGAGCGTGTCGCTGCAGAGTTTTTTTCCTCCACCGGGATCAAGGTCGACGTGATCCCGGGCCTCGGGCAGCAAAGGCGCCATCGCTGCTACCGCTGACGGCGTCATCGATTTGGCCATCTCCGCTCGACCGTTGAATGCCGAAGAATCAACTCTCGGGCTGACGACAAGTCCCTTTGCGCGGACGGCGCTCGTATTCATTACTTCCAAGGGCAAGCCCAACAGTCTGAAGAGCACCGAGCTTGTCAATCTATTCAACGTGGCGAATCCGAAATGGGCGGACGGATCGCCGATCAATATTATTCTGCGCACCAGGTTTGACGGCGACACGCTCATTCTCGAGGAGCTTTTCCCGGGAATACAGGATGCAATCGAAGCGGCACGAGCCCGTCCGGAAATTCCCACAGCGCCCACCGATCAGGACAACGCCGAACTTGCGGCACGTCTGAAGGGCTCCTTCGTCCAGGCTGGTTTCAGCCAGATCATCACCGAGAAGCGCGATCTGCGGTTTGTTCCCATCGACGGTGTCGAGCCGACCTTGGAAAACTTCGAAAGCGGCAAGTACCCGTACGAAAAGATCTTCTATCTCGTCTATTCCGCAAGCGCCAAAGCCGCGGCGGAGCGCCTGCTTGACTTTCTACGATCCGCGCAAGGTCGAGACATCCTCCGCGAGACCGGATGCCTGCCTGTGGCCGATTGAAGAATACGGCTTATGAAATCGATTTCCCTCCGCTCGCTGGTCGGCGCCATCGGACTTGTCGTGGCGCTCGTCACCGCCCTCTCGGTGCCGAGCGGATTTCTGCTCGTCGGTTACCTGAATACGTCGGAGACGCTGGCTTTCAAGGCGCGCCTCAATGCCAATCGGATTGCGCAGTACATTTATACGCACGACACGATGTGGCAGTACCAGCAAATTCGCCTCGTCGAGCAGATCCAATTGCCGAGGGTCAACGATGAGCCGGTCCGGCAGGAGATATTCACCAACGGCGATAGTCTGGTGCTCAAAGATGGCCCGCCGCTGTCGGCCCCGCTCGTGACGCGCCGCGCGGAGATCGTCGTCAGCGGCGCCACGCGCGGCTATATCGACATGGCGGCCAGTTTTCGGAAGACTCTCTACCGGGCCGGGTTCGCCGCCATCCTGAGTTCCTTGCTCGGGTTCGGCATGTATCTCGCGCTGCGAACGTTTCCGCTGCGAGTGCTCGATCGGACGCTCAACGATCTGCAAGGCGCACAGCGCAGTCTGTCAGCGCAGAACGAAGTTCTTCGCATCAACGAGGCGCAATTCTCCAACGCGCTCAAGATGGCGCGCGCGGGCCACTGGGAATACGACGTCCTGAACGACCGCTTCACCTTCAACGACAATTTCTATCAAGTCTTTCACACGACGGCCGAGGCGGTCGGCGGTTACACGATGGCGTCCGCCGAATACGCGCGGCGGTTCGTGCATCCGGACGATGCCACGGCCGTTGGCATCGGGGTGAATGCAGCAATCGAGACGACCGATCCGAACTTCCGCCAAGAGTTCGAGCATCGCATGATCTACGCTGACGGAACGTTCGGTTACATCGCGGTGCGCATTTTCATCGTCAAGGACGAGCACGGTCGAACGGTCAGGACTTACGGCGTCAATCAGGACATCACCGAGCGCAAACGGATGGAGCTCGCACTTGCCGACTCCCAAGCAAAGTTTCGCGCTGCGCTGACGAACATGTCACAGGGCCTTTGCATGTTCGATGCCGACGAGAAGCTTGTCATCTTCAATTCGCGCTTTGCCGAGATCTATGGCTTGCCGTTGGACAGGGTCACTCCGGGCATGACGACGCGTGAGCTGATGACGCTCATGTTCAGCGTCTCGAAGGTAACGGATACGGACGCGGAGGGCACGCTCGCGCTGCAGGCGAGTGCCATTCGGGACAGCAAGGCGGGATCGATCGTTCAGCGCATGAGCGATGGCCGTAGCATCTCGATTTCACATCGGCCAATGCCGGATGGTGGCTTCGTCGCAACCTTCGAGGACATCACCGAAAGGATGCTGGCAGAGGCGAGAATCAGGCATCTGGCGCGTCACGACGCGCTCACGGGCTTGCTGAACCGCGTCGCGTTCTATGAGCAGATAGAAACGGTCCTCAGCCACTTGCGGCGTTCTGAGACCGCGGCGGTTCTGAGTCTCGACCTCGATCATTTCAAGAGCGTCAACGATACGCTCGGACATCCCATCGGGGACCTCCTGCTGCAGGCGGCGGCCGAACGCATGCGCAGTTGCGTTCGCGACGAGGACATCGTGGCCCGATTGGGAGGCGACGAGTTCGCTATCGTACAGGTGCCATCGGAACAGCCGTCGAGTATCACCTCGCTCGCTGCACGTCTTATCGAAGTCATCGGAGCGCCCTACGATCTCGGCGGCCACCAAGTGGTTGTGGGCGTGAGCGTTGGTGTCACACTCGCGCCGAGTGAAGGCACTGAGCCGGATGTCCTCATGAAAAACGCGGATCTGGCGCTTTATCGCGCCAAGGCCGATGGCGGGGGCATCTACCGCTTTTTCGAAATCGGAATGGACGCGCGCATGCAGGCGCGCCGCATCCTCGAACTGGATCTTCGCAAGGCGATCGTGAACGGCGAGTTCGAGCTCTTCTTTCAGCCGATCGTCGACGTCAAGACCTCAGCAGTCACCAGCTGCGAAGCGCTCCTCCGGTGGAATCATCCCGAACGCGGCGTGATTATGCCCACGGACTTCATTCCGGTCGCGGAAGAAACCGGCCTCATCGTGCCATTGGGTGAGTGGGTGGTGCGACAGGCTTGTGCCGAAGCGGCACGCTGGCCGAAGCACGTGACCGTTGCGGTGAACCTCTCTCCGGCCCAGTTCAAGAGCCGCAACCTGGTGCCGACCGTCATCGGCGCGCTCGCAACATCGGGTCTTTCACCATCTCGGCTGGAACTGGAGATCACCGAGCTGGTGCTCATGCAGGAGAATGAGGGAGCGATCGCCACTCTTCATCAACTCCGCGGTCTCGGGATCAGAATCGCGATGGACGATTTCGGCACCGGCTATTCTTCACTTGGCTATCTGCGCAGCTTCCCCTTCGACCGGATCAAGATCGATCAATCCTTCATTCGCGATCTGCCCGGAAAGGAAGACAGCCTTGCGATCGTTCGCGCCGTGGTCGGATTGAGCAGCAGCCTGGGTATCAAGACAACGGCCGAGGGCGTGGAAACAAAGGAACAGCTCGCGAGTCTCACCTCGGAGGGCTGCGATGAATTCCAGGGCTTCCTCTTCAGCCAACCTCGACCGGCCGCGGAGGTCGAACGCCTCTTGGCGGAAGGTGCAGCGCCGGCCGCCGCCGTGGCTTGACCAGCTCGGCGGATGGCGCTTCGTGTTAGCGGCCCATGCGAAAGTTGGGCGCCTGAGCCGACCACGGAACGGATCGAGGTCGCGGGCTTGCGATCTGCCGCGTTCAAGCGGTCGAGAAGCGGAAAATCCCTACGACCTCTTGAATGGTACTCGGATCGAGCCGTTTTGGCTGCTCCTGTCCTTATCACGCCGGGCGCCTCGATAAGGCTATGATCTTGGACGAAGGGGGTGAGCAATATTGTACAGGTGTGTGCAATATTGTACAGACGGCTGGAGTGAGACGTGTACGCTAATGCTCAACGGAAAGAAATATCCGGGCGCAGGGGTCGGCTTTAAAGGCGTGGCAAAGTTTCGGACCCTAAGTGATTGATATGCCGACTAGCGCTGTCAGATCGAGCGAGCAGAAAGCTGCCGAAAATCACGTTAAGGTTGTTCAGCAAGCGGGGGGGCCGTTCGTCGCGGCTGCTGAGCAAACGCGAATGCCGATGCTGTTCTCCGACCCGCATCTTCCGGGCAATCCGATCGTCTACGTCAATGAGAGCTTTCTTTCGCTGACCGGCTATGACCGGCAGGAGGTGCTGGGGCAGAGCTATAATTTCCTGATGGGCGCCGAAACCAGTCCAGAGGCACGGGCGCAGATCGAGGCCGCTTTCCACAGCCGTTTGTACGGCGGCTACCCGGAGGTTCGCTACTACCGGAAGGATCACAGCTCATTCTGGTCCGTCGTCTTCATCGGCCCGGTTTTTGGATGCGAACGGAGATGTCGTGCAACACTTCATCTCATTCGTCGACGTCACCGACCGCAGGAAAGAGGAACGCCGACTTCGTTTGCTCCTGCACGAGCTGAACCACCGTACCCAGAACACTCTTGCGACGGTCCAGGCGATCGCCGTCCAGACCTTGACTGGCAAGACAAACGAGAACGCGCTCGAAGCCTTCGAGAACCGCCTTCTGGCGCTTTCAGAGGCTCACAGGCTGCTTGGGCAAGAGAACTGGGATGGGGCGAAACTGAGTGCTGTGATCGGTGTGATCCTGGAGCCCTATTGCTTCAAAGACGGTCGCGCCGCTCGCTATTCGAAAGAGGGCGAAGATTTTCTCCTATCGCCGAGGACGGTGTTGACCTTAGCGATGCTGTTTCAGGAACTGACCACAAACGCAGTGAAGTACGGCGCGCTCAGCAATGGAACTGGGCATATTCACATCTCCTGGCAGGTCGAGATGAACCATGGGGACAAACAACTGCGGCTGCATTGGCGAGAAAGCGGCGGACCGCCAGTGAGCCCGCCCCATCGCAGTGGCTTTGGATCGCGACTGATCGAGGACGATCTGGCGAAGCAGCTAAGGGGCAAGGTCCGCCTCAACTACGACCCCGCGGGCGTGTTTTGCGAGATCGTCATGCCTTTCCTGGAGCAGGAACTGGAGACGAGCCGTGAGTAGTCCGACTTCAGACCGCCGGATCCTGGTGGTCGAGGACGAGATGTTGGTGGCGGGGATGCTGCAACGCATGCTCGGTGAGTTAGGCTACGCAGTTATCGGACCGGCGAGCGCTGTCAACGAGGCGATGGAGATCATCGGCGGCGGGGGAATCGATGCGGCCATACTGGACATCAATCTCGACGGAGAGATGAGCTATCCCGTCGCGGACGAGCTCACCAGCCGCGGCATCCCCTTCGTCTTCTCGACGGGCTACGGGGGAGAAGATCTGCGCGACGGCTACGAAGGCATCCCCCTGCTCAAAAAGCCGTTCCGTCGTTCGGGACTGGGAGACGCGCTCGCGGGTTTGGAAACGCAACCCCATTGAATGCCTGAGCGTGTACGAGCGGCGAGGACACACAATTCAGCAGACTTGCACTACGTTGACCCGCAGCCGTGGTGGAGCCGAGGCTTCCCCAGTCCGGAGAGACGTCTACGGTGATGTCGCCAGCCCCGGCCAAGAGCCACGTCTGGAGCGGTCAGCCGATCCAGGCCTGAGCGTCTTGCTTCTGGAGAGCGATATCGAAGCCATGAAGGCGGTTTCGACGCTGCTTCGAAACATTTTCGGCGATCGTAGCAGTTGTGACTGGGTGAGCGACGCCGCTCAGGGCGTTGAGCTGATGCAGCAAGGCAATCATGATGTCGTGCTTTTCGCCGCCGCTCCGAAGACAGGGGACGCGGCACAGTTCGTGCGCTCAAGCATGAGCTCCGGCTGCAGCGGTCCGATCATCGTGCTGGCCGATAACGACAACACGGATCTGGATCTCAGAAGTCGTGGAAGCGGGCGCGGCGGACTGCATTCCCAGGGACGAGCTGACGCCAGGAATCCTGGAGCGCTCCATCCGCCATGCCCTTCTGCGTGAGCTCAGCGTGGCCCGCGCGCGCCGGGAAATCGCGCATCACTCCGAAGAGTTGGCGCGGCTCAACACGCTGCGCGACGCCAACTGCCGCTTCGTGGACAAGATCTGCCACGACCTCCGCTCGCCGTTGATGGCCATCCAGGAGTTTTCCTCGCTCATCGCGGAAGGGCTCGCGGGCGATGTGAACGAGGAGCAGTCGGAGTTTCTCGAAATCATCCTGACGCGAGTCAACCAGCTCGGCCACATGGTCGACGCCATCCTGGATGCCAGCCGGCTGGAATCGGACCTCATCAGCGTTAAGAGGGAGGAGCATGCGCCGGCGAAGCTCATTGAACAGGCTCGCTCGACACTGGAGCGGCTGGCCAAGATGCGCAACGCCAAGATCCGCTTCTCCGTCGCTGACACGCTTCCCAATGTCCTTGCTGACGCCGATAGCGTCGCTCGTATCATCCTGAATCTGGTCGCCAACGCCTGTAAATTCGCCGGCGATAGCGATGAGATCGAGGTTTGGGCCCGGCCCAGCTCCGACGGGGGCTCCGTCGCCATCGGCGTTACGGACCACGGGTCCGGCATGGCGCCCGAGCACGTCAAGCTCACCTTCGAGCGCTTCAAGCAGCTTGAGGACGGTAGCGGCCTTTCCAAGGCTGGCTTCGGTACTGGCCTTCACGTCGCGAGCGAACTCGCGCGGGTCAATTTTGGCACCTTGTCGGTCGAGAGCGAGCCGGAAAAGGGCAGCACCGTCGCCTTCACTCTTCCCGGTTTCGATGTGGATTTGCTGGTTCCAATGTACTTCGACTTCCTCAAGACCTCGCGGCATGGCTTCCAGAACGTCTCGATCATCGTTGCTACGGCTGGCGGACAGGTCGAGCCGGGTACGTCCGCCCGGGTTGAACGGTTTCTTAACCGGCAGCTCCGCTCCTACGATCTATTCTTAAGGCTCAACGACAATAGCTGGCTCGCCTGCATCGCCTGTGACGAGGACGATCTCGCGGACATCCCTGGGGGAATTGAACGCGCCCATGCAGAACACAACCACGACAGCCCCGATCATGCGCTCCCCGAGATCGGCTTCCGCCCGATCGCCACATTGATGACCTGCAGCCGCCTCGAGAAGCTTACGGAGGTTATCCGCGACGCCTATGCGCTCGACGCCGAAGGCGGGATCCACTGTCGGAGACCGTCATACGGCATGGGCTGCCAGTGGGAGCAGCGATTTGCCCTTCGAAGCGTGCGGCGCCGACCGCTGAACCGGAGCACATCATGTCATTATCGAACGAAATCGAAGTAGAGCCCAATCGAAAGGTGTTGATCGCCGACGACGACCCTGCCGTCGTGCGGGTGCTATCCATGAGATGCAGGAAACTCGGCCTCGAAGTCGAGACTGCGGCGAACGGGCTGCAGGCCATTCTCAAGGCGCAGCGGAATCCGCCGCGGCTTCTCATCCTCGATATCAAGATGCCGGAGGCCGATGGTTTTCGGGTTTGCGAATGGCTGCTCGATCAAACGCACCCGCCCGTCGACGTGATAATGCTTACCGGTTCGGATGATCTCGATGCGCTTAACCGCGCGGATTCGTTCGGCGCCTTCTACGTGCAGAAGGGCAAAGACACGTGGGAATTGGTCAGATCGATACTGACGAGTATTTTTGACATCGACAACGCAACGCTGCAAGCCGTCGACGCGCGACCGAGCGTTGCCTTGGATAAGACGGACGGGCAGAAGCACAACAAGATCCTCATCGTCGACGACGACACGGATCTGACGCGCGCGCTGGCGCGACGCCTGAGCAAGAGCGGCGCGGATACACTGACCGCCTCAAACGGAGTTGAAGCCTACCACATTGCCGTGCGGGAAAAGCCGGACGCGATCATCGCCGACTACGTGATGCCGGAAGGCGGCGGCCACTATCTCCTGTGGCGCCTCAAGAGCACGGAAGCGACCAAGCACATACCGGTCATCATGATCACCGGCCAGCGCCTCGAGCCTGGGGTCGAAAGCGGGTTTGCTCTGGAAACGACGGGCCGCGAAGGCGCGGTGGCGCTGCTGCGCAAGCCACTCGACAATGACGCGCTACTCAAGGAGCTGTCACACCATTGTGCAATCAAATATTCGCCGGAGCCGGCTTAGAATCTGCCCCGAATTCGGTCGTCCCTGGTCATCACGACGAATGCCTGGTCGTCGACGACGACCCCGACATCCGCAGGCTGGTCTCGCATGTCCTTTCGCGGATCGGCGTGTCGAGCGTCGGGCTTGATAGCGCCGGCGCGCTTGAGGGCGTCCTGAAGTCCATACACCCCTCGGTCATATTTCTTGACATTGCGCTCGGCCAATCGGACGCCATCGACGGCATCCGCATTCTGGAGCGGACGAGCTTCAAGGGCGCGGTGCAGCTGATCAGCGGCAAGGATCCGGATCTGGTGGACGCCGTCAGGGTGATCGGTGAACGGCACGGCTTGAAGATGCTGGCTCCGCTGCGGAAGCCGTTTCGATCCGAGCAGCTTCGGCGGATATTCGAGGGCGCTACGATCGAAGTCTCGAACGAGACGGTGCCGAATGAAAGATTGGCCAAGCCGCGTGTTGGCGCAAGCAGCGCGCCGCATCCGCACGTCGATCTCGCCGAAGCGCTAGCGTCGCATTGGGTTGACATTGCTTATCAGCCGAAGGTCGATCTGGTGCGGAGTCGTGTTGTGGGGGCGGAGGGCCTCGCCCGAGTGAACCATCCCACACACGGCATTCTCGGGCCGGAATCCTTCCTTCAAGCCGCGAGTGACAAGGCGCTTAAGGATCTGACCGCGTTTGCAATTCGCAAGGCGTTCCTCGACTGGGAAGTGCTCGCGATGGCCGGCCGAAATTTACAGCTTGCCGTGAACGCTCCCGTCCGCGCGCTGCTCGATCCGGGCTTGACGAGGCTCGTTCGCGAACCCCCGCGTTGCGAAGGATGGCCCGGTCTCATCCTCGAGGTCACGGAGAGTGAAGCCATAGAGGAGCTCGACGCCGTCGCCGAAGCCGCGACCCAGCTCCGCATTTACAATGTCGGCCTCGCCATTGACGACTTCGGCTCAGGCTACTCGTCATTTGCTCGGTTGAAGCAGCTTCCGTTCTCGGAGCTGAAGCTCGACCAAAGCTATGTGCGCAATTGTGCGACCAATTCGTTGAATGCAGGCATCTGCCGTAGCGTCGTGGATCTGGCGCGCGCTTCCGGGGCCGTCAGTGTGGCGGAAGGCGTGGAGACGGCGGACGACTTGACGGCACTCGTCCGCATGCGCTGCGATCTTGGCCAAGGCTACTACTTCGGGCGCCCCATGAGTATCGGCAAGCTGATCGAGCGCGTTGACTCCGACGGAAGATACCAGCCCGACGCGCCGGGCAATCTGAGCCCCTTTTGACCCTGGTAGAAAACAGCCAGTAAATTCCACGACATTTCCATATTGCGACCTATGCGGTTCGGTTGTAATCCTCAGGTAGCCGCTCGTGAAGCGAGCTGGGCCGAAGTCTCCGCAGCAAGGAGCCGGGCAGCGTCTTTTGCCCATCGGCGGGTACGTCACTCTAGATGGCCGGACATAAATGCGCCGGCGCTTTGGCTCTAATCCGTATCGCGGTCGCGAGGGCTGTGCGCCCTCATGCGGCAAGCGGGCACTCATGTCGTGCAATTGAGTAATGCGACTAATGTGGGTGCCTAAGCGAGGTCAGCGCAATAAATCAAACTCCTCAAGAACCACCGTTTGACCCTAAGGATTTTCTCTCGAAAGCGAACGGGGGACGAACCGTATCTAGATACGCGACAAATCAAACCATCTATCAGCAGGGCGACCCGGCAGTTTCTATTTTTTATATTTTGACTGGCAGCGTCAAAATTACCGTGACTTCTGAGGATGGCAAGGATGCGGTTATCGCTATTCTCGGACCCGACGAGTTCTTTGGAGAAAGATGCGCGGACGGCGAGACTGTGCGTTTGTCAGCTGCGACTGCTTTGACGGAATGTACGGTCGCGGAAGTAGCGAAGGCAGAGTTCATGAGGGTAGTTCACAGCAAGCCGGCGTTTGCCGAGTTTTTTATCTCTCACATTTTAATTCGTAGCGGTCATACTCAAGCCGATTTGATCGATCAATTGTTTAACTCAAGTGAAAAACGCTTGGCGCGGGCCCTCCTGCTTCTTGCGAATTTTGGCAAAGAAAGCGAGCCCGAACCGGTGCTGCCTTCAATCAGCCAAGAGACGCTCGCTGAGATGGTTGGTACGACGCGATCACGCGTCAGTTTTTTCATGAACAAATTCCGGCGATTGGGCCTGATTAGCTACAACGGCCGAATTGAGGTCCATCGTTCCTTGTTGAACTTGGTTCTACATGAAGCCCCGGGAATCAAAAGTGAGCCGGAGTAGATCCGATAACCCTCAAAGACGTCGGACTCTGCTGTTAGCACTTCGCGTCATTCGCTGCGCTGCAAGACGTTTTGTCGTTATTTGGTAAGTCGTTATTCGGTCAACGGTGGACTTCGCAGTCCATGCCCCCCGCGTGTTTATGAGTTCCCGCCTTAGCTGCTACATCGACAGATGGATGTCGGCGAGATCCTGACCGATCTGCGCGAAGATGTTCTGCAGCTCCGTATTGTTGGGCGCGTGATAGTAAAGGGTCTTGCCGTCGACGACGGATGCGCAGTTCTGCATCAGCGTCTTTGCGCTCGACGGAATGTCTCCGAAGGTGATTGTGTAGACGCGGATGTCGTCTTCTGTGGTGCTGCTCGTGCCGTTGGCCTTCACGTTCGCGCACAGCGCGGCGGTCTTTGCGTTCAGATTTGATTCGGCTGTGTTGGCGTTGTTCGAACCCAGATGATAGTTCCCACTCGCGTCAGTGGTGTTTATGTAGTTGTACGCACTGAAGATCGAGTTGTTGGGGTTGCTGACGCCGGTGACGGAGTTCTCGCCATCCGTCAGAAGCACAAGCGCCTTCAGTGTCCGGTCATAATATTGGCTCGAGGGACCTACCCCTTCGGTGAACGGCTCGGTCGGCGAAAGCACATGCCAGCCCCAGATAAGGCCCGACGGGATATAGGTGCCCATCGCCGGATACGCCACCAAGTTGTTGATCGCCGTCGTGACGGTTGTCTTGTCGTTTGTAAGCGGAACGATCGGCCGCGGGCAGCCATAGTTCGGTCCGTTCTCGAACGGGAACGACGTGTCGGGTGCCCCGCTCTGGAACTGGATGTTGTTCGTGTTGTTCGACGGATAATATTTGGTGAAGCTCTTCTGTGCGCCGACGGGATCTTCTTGCGTCCACCAGCCGCCCCAGCCGCCCCCGGTCGTGAACGTACCCTTGTCGTTCAGGTAGTTGTTCTGGAAGCCGTAACCGCCGTCGTTGTTGCTGTCAGGTTCGTCGGGCCAGAAGAACGGCACGTAGAGCGTGTCCGGCGTGGCGGACGTCGGCGTCGTGTCGAGAATGTCGTAGGGAGACGCGCGCATTTCCACGCAGCCCTCCCACTTCACGTTCGAGTTTTTGGCGTGCAGTTTGTCGAAAAGCCATTTGTGGCCGATGTATTTGCAGTTCGAGCCGCTCGTGCAGGAAGCTCCGGAACTTGTGTCACGCTTGTTGAGATTCATACCGGTCCAATCGGCCTTACCCGCGTCGTTCCAGTCGATCCACGAGGGAGCGTTGTTGGACGAGTAGCCGGTGTTGACGGTGCCTTCGAACGGGACGACGGCGATCTTGACCAAATCCGGATCCGGGTTCGCCCCCGTCATCAGAATGTTGATCAACGAGGTAGCCGCGATCTTGAGGCCGGCGATGCGGCTCGACGAGCTCGGACTCGCCCAGTCGTTCGTGCAGTAGCTCGACACCGTGGTGCCGCAGTTCATCGATCCGGTGTTGTCGAGCACAAGCGCCAGCTCGACGCGGTTCGAGGAATTCACCACCTCGGCAACGATGTCGGTACCGATCGCATAGATGCCGCCACTCGACTTCACGAGTTTGCCAATCGGCAGGAATACAGTCTTCATGCTGCCGGCGGCGGAAACATGAAAGCCGTTCCTGAGCTTGGTGACCGCTATGTCCGACACAGTGAACTGACTGTCGCTGATGTCGAGGGCCGAGACGTAGTCGTTGACGAAGGTTGTCGCCAGCGCCGCGGTGAAGTCGCTGTGCTGCTTGGCGAGTGCGAGCGCCGCCGCATCCACGGCGTTGGCAAGCTCGGCCTTGTAGCGGGCGTAGCGCGAGAAATCGACGGCGCCGCCCATGAGAAACAGGAGGGGAATCATCATGAATGCAAAGAGCACGGCGACATTGCCGCGCTCCTTGGGATGCAGCCAGCGTAAGATACTATTGAGGGAACGGCGCATGGGGACCACCTAGGTCCCAGATCGGGGTGAATTGGGCTTTTGCAATCTGCTTCTGATTTCGCGGTGAAGTGGTCGCTAACAACGTTCGTCCAATCAGCAGTGAGGCGGCTCGCAAGTCCGCCTTTCCTGGAGCCGCTGCGGCTCGGTGCGCTTCTGAGGGCGAGGTTCGACGCGAACGGCGTGCGCCCTGGCTGCAAGCTCCGGCGCGTCACGCTGCCGCTTCTCGCGCCTATCTGATCGGCGCCTTCAGCCTGAGTTTCGCGCTCACCGATCGCGGCGCGATCTTCGATGGCGCCGCGCTGACGATGCTGCTCGTGCTCGGCACGCTCATCGTTCTCGTCCTGCTGGGGTTGATTTCCGGACGAACAGCAGCGCGATAGATCGACGACGAGGACTGCCGCTCAGAGATCGAATTTCGTCCTGGCGAAAAGCGGAAGTCCCGTCATGATCGGCCGCAATGGTATCGACGCGGAGGTCTTTCGCCTTGCCGGGCCTCACGGCATGTATTGCCCGCCGTTCACGTGGATATTCTGACCGGAGATGTATCCGGAGAGGCTTGGCGAGGCGAGGAACAGGAACACGCCGGCGCATTCCTCCGGAGTCCCGATTCGCCCGAGCAGCACCGATTTGCGCATCGCTTCCATACGCTCCGGCGGCGTCGCAGCGTGGAACGGCGTGGCGATCACGCCGGGCGAGACTGTGTTGACCCGGATGCCCTTGGCGCCGAGATCGCGGGCGAGGTGGCGCGTGAGGTTGTGCACGAAGGCCTTCGACGACGCGTACATCGCCGAACCGGCACCGCCGCCGTCATTGCCGGCGATCGAGCCGACGTTGATGATCGATGCGTTATCGCTTTTCTCGAGATGCGGAATCGCCGCCTGGCAGGCGGTGAGCACGGCGCGGACGTTGAGATCGAAGACCTCGTCGATCAGCGCATCGTCGATGTCGGCGAAAGGTGCGCGCCTGATCAGCGACCCGGCATTGTTGACGAGCACATCCAGGCCGCCGAGCTTCGCGACCGCCTCTTCAACGACGCGCCTGGCCTCGCCGTGACGCGTGAGGTCGCCCTGAACGAGGATGGCGCTACCTCCGGCGCGGGAGATTTCCTCGGCAACTGCGTGCGCTTGCTCGGCGCTGCGGTTATAGTGGATAGCGACGTGGGCGCCGTGTTGCGCAAAGGCGCGCGCGGCGGCCTCTCCAATCCCGGTGCTTGCGCCTGTGACGAGAACACGCTTTGCCTTCAAGTCTTGCATTGGTTGTCTTTCCCTTCCTCCCACGGAGGCGTCATGATATTGTATGATGAATTGCGCATGCAAGCGCGCATGGCCTTTTTGAGGAAAAAGCCCGGGTGACAGTCACAAGTCTTGAGAGCCTCGGGACCCACAGCCTGAAAATCCACCTGCGCGTGGGAGATCAGCTGGGGCTTGCGATCATGCGTGGCGAGTATCCGCCGGGAAGCGTACTGCCGCCGGAGCTGAAGCTTTGCCAGATGCTCGGCGTCAGCCGCACCGCGATGCGAGAGGCGATCCGCGGGCTGATCGCCAAGGGGTTGATAGAGTCGCGGCCGAAGCTGGGCACGCGCGTCCGCCACCCCGAATACTGGAACCACCTCGACGCGGACGTGCTGCGCTGGCAGCTCGAGGTCGCGGATACCGAGACCTACCTCAAGAAGATATTCCAGCTTCGCCAAGCGACGGAACCTGAGGCGACCGCGCTCGCTGCGGAGAATGCCGACGAACACGACCGCGCGCAGCTCGAAGCGGCCTTCCAGGCGATGGTCGATGCCGGCGACGACAACGTGCTTTGGGTGGAGGCCGACCTCGCCTTCCACAAGGCGATCTACCTCGCCACTCATAATGAGTTCTTCTGGCCGCTCGGCCAGCTCTTCAGCGTGGCGCTGAAGGAGATGTTCCGCATTGCCGCGCTCGGCTCGCACCGTCCGCGCGCGGTTGCCGAGCACCGCGACGTGCTGCGCTCGATCCTCGAAGGCAAACCTGATCTTGCGCGCGCTGCCGCGCTGACCCTTCTCGGCAACGCCGCCACGGATATCCGCGGCATTCGCGACAGCGCTCTCGACGGCTGAATCGCGCTGCGCGTCGGCGCGCGGCGACTCCCATCGCAAAAGTTCGGTCGAGGCGGCGGGCGTTTTATTGACTCCCTAATCGCATATGGTATTACAACAAATAAGAGCCGCGCGGCTCCAGCTTTGCGTCCAATCAACCCGCAGAAAGCGGTGAGGGCGCCTTGCCGTAACGCCAGGAGGAAAGAATGAGGACAGCTTTATTCGGTTCGTTGCTTGCTGCGCTCGTCGTTGCCGCCGCACCGCAGCCGACGCTTGCCCAGAGCAAAGGGCTCGCCGCCTTTTCGCAGGCGGAGATGACCAACGAATGGCGCGTCATGGACACCAAGGAGATGGAGAAGGCGTGGAAGGACGCCGGCTACGACTTCGTGTGGACCGACGCGAAATCCGATCCGTCGAAGCAGCTCTCTGACGTCGAAGATCTTCTGGCGCGCAAGCCCGACGTTCTGATCGTCGCGCCGATCGAGTTCGAGGCGCTTGCGCCGGTTCCGGGACTTGCCGCCAAGGCCGGCGTTCCGCTCCTGGTCGTCGACCGGATGCTGCCGGGCGAGGCCGGCAAGGACGGCTGGATCTCGGTCATCACCACCGACTTCGTCGACTCCGGCGTTCGCGCCGCCAAGGACGTGGTCGCTCAACTCGAGGCGAAGAAGGGTGGGGCCAAAGGCAGCTGGCTGCACATTACCGGCAATGTCGGCGCCTCGCCGGTCATCGACCAGGGCAAGGGCATGGAGCAGGTCTTTGCCGACCATCCCGACATCAAACTACTTTCGAACTGCGACAGCGGCAACTCCCGTGAGGGCGGCCAGAAGTGCATGGAAGACATGCTGCAGGCCTTCCCGGCCGGTCAAGTCGACGTCGTGATCGCCGACAACGATGCGGCTGCGCTTGGCGCCATCAACGCCATCAAGGCTGCCGGACGCGACGAACTGCTCGGCTGGGTCTGGGGCAAGGACGGAACCGTCGACGGCCTGCAGGCCATCCTCGACGGCGATATGGTCCAGTCCGTGCAGACGCCGCCCTTCTTCGGCGCCAACTCGGTCAAGGCGTTCGAGGACTACAAGGCTGGCACCCCGGTTAAGCCGCTCGTCTTCGTGCCGAAGGAGACCTTCGATGCCCATACGCCGGAGAACCGCACGCGGGTTGAGAAGCGCATCGAGGAATTGAAGGCGATGGGCGTCGGTTGCTGTTAATATAGAGGCAGCAACAGCCGCGCCGCACAGAAAGGCGCGCATAGGAAGTACGGTGGGGAGGACAGACAGACGTGGAGCAGTCCTCCCCGCTTCTTCTCAAGCTTCAGGCAGTCACCAAGACCTATCCGGGCGTCAACGCCCTGCAGGGTGTAGATTTCGACCTTATGCCGGGCGAGGTGCATTGCCTGGTCGGCGAGAACGGTGCCGGCAAATCCACCCTGATCCGCATGCTGACCGGCGCCGAGCGCCCGGATTCCGGTACGATCACCGTCGGCGATCAGGTCTATTCGGGGCTGACCCCTGCGCTCGGACATGCGCTCGGCGTTGGCGTCATCTATCAGGAATCAGACCTGGTGCTGGCGATGAGCGTGGCCGATAACATCTTCCTCGGCCACGAAGCGGCGAGCGGCGGGGTCTTCCTCGACCGGCGCGCCATGAGAGAGTCGGTCGCGGCGCTGATCAAGGATTTGCATCTGCATTTCTCGCCCGACACGATCGTGCGCGATCTCGGGCCAGCGCAGCGGCAGCTCGTGCAGATCGCCAAGGCTCTGTCGCGCAAGATCAAGGTGCTCGTGCTCGACGAGCCGACTGCGGCGCTGACCGACAACGAGATCAGCCACCTCTTCGCCCTGCTGCGCGCGCTGAAGGCGCAGGGTATCGGGATCATCTACGTGTCGCACCGGCTGGTCGAGATCATGGAGATCGCAGACCGCGTGAGTGTGATGCGCGACGGGCAGCGCGTGGCCACGATGCCGGGCTCGGAGGTCACCGAGGAGAAGCTGATCGCGCTGATGGTCGGCCGCAAGCTGGAGGCGGCGGCGCGGGGCCGCTCGGAGCGCGGCGAGGTCGTGTTGTCGGTGCGCAACCTCACCGTCCGCGGGCAATTTTCCGGCATCGACCTCGACCTGCACCGGGGTGAGATTGTGGGCCTCGCAGGCCTCGTCGGAGCGGGGCGCAGCGAATTCCTGGAGTGCCTGTTCGGCGTGACCAAGCCCGACGAAGGCGAGGTGCGTCTGAACGGCGCGGTCGTTCACCTGACCTCGCCGGAGGCCGCGATCCGCGCCGGCTTCGGGCTCGTGCCGGAGGAACGGCGCGAGAGCGGCCTGGTGCTCGGGCGCTCTGTTGCGGAGAATCTGGCCTTTCCGGTTCTCGACCGGCTTTCGAATGGGCTGCTCGTCAGCTTCCAGCGCCTGCGCGCCCTGGCGGACGATCTCATCGCCCGCCTCAGCATCAAGACGCCTTCGCCGCGGCAGCGCGTCGGCACCCTGTCGGGCGGAAACCAGCAGAAGGTGGTCATCGGCAAGTGGCTGGCGGCGGACGCGCGCATCCTGCTCCTCGACGAGCCGACGCGCGGCATCGACGTCAATGCCAAGTTCGAGCTCTACCAGCTGATCTCCAACCTCGTCGAAAGCGGCGTCTCGGTCATCATGGCCTCGTCCGATCTGCCGGAGCTGTTTGCGCTAAGCGACCGCATCGTGGTGCTCGCCGGCGGGCGCAAGGTCGCGGAGCTCAACACCGCGGAGACGGATCAGGTGGAAGTCATGCGTCACGCGGTCGGGGCCGCCGTTGGAGAGGCCGCATGAGCGCGACATCCGTGTCCAGCGAGCGCGGCGGACGAGCGCGGCTGATGGCGTTCCTCGCGGCGAACGACGTCTTCATCATCCTGCTCGTCATCGTCGCCATCGCGTCGGTCGTCTCGCCGGTGTTTCTCTCGACCCGCAATCTCAGCAATCTGCTGACCCAGTCGGCGTTGCTCGGCATTCTGTCGGTCGGGCAGTTCCTCGTCGTTATCTCCGGCGGCTTCGACCTTTCGGTGGCCGCGGTGATGGCGCTGTCGTCGGTGGTGCTGGCGCACAACGCGGCGATCGACCTGGTGCCGGCTGCGCTGATGGGGATGGCGGTCGGGCTTGGCTGCGGCCTCTTCAACGGGCTTGTGGTGACCATCGGCCGCGTGCAGCCCCTGATCGCGACGCTCGCCATGATGGGTATCGCGCGCGGGCTTGCCTTCTCCATCTCGGAGCGGAGCATTCTCGTCCGCGACCCGCTGCTCGAGACGCTGCGCAACAGCGACATTGGCGGCTTCCTGTCGCTGCCGACGATGATCTGGTTTGCCGTGGTGATCGTCGCTGCGATCTGGTTCCGCACCACCCGCCAGGCGCTGCATGTCTACGCCGTCGGCGGCAACGAGCAGACGGCGCGGCTCGCGGGCGTCGCAGTGAACACGGTCAAGCTCGGCGTCTACGCGATTTCCGGATTTCTCTCCGGCATTGCCGGCGTCGTCCTCGTCATCCGCTCGTCAAGCGGCGTGCCGCTCGGCGGCATCGGCTGGGAGCTCGATTCGATCGCCTCGATCGTGATCGGGGGCACCAACCTTTTCGGCGGCGAAGGACGCCTTATGCGGGCCATGGCCGGTGTGCTGATCTATCAGATGATCGCCAACATCATGAACCTTGCCGGCGTCGATCCGTACTACCAGAACATCCTGCGCGCTGCGGTCATCATCGTTGCGGTCGGCCTCTCGATCCTGCGCCAGCGCGCCGCCAGCCGGCGGATGGTCCTCGGACGAGCATGACTGTCGCCAGCCACACCCAGCCCGCCAGCGACGCCGTCGACCGGCGGCAGCAATTCGTTCGACAGAACGGCATCCTGCTGGTCTTCATCGCCTTCGTCGTCATCGCGACCCTCGTCTCCGGCGGCCGCTTCATCCAGCCTTCCAATCTCGCCGTCGTTCTTTTCCAGGGATCGGTGATCGGCGTGCTGGCGCTCGGCCAGACGCTGGTCATGCTGGTCGCGGGCATTGACCTGTCGATCGTCACAATCGCTATCCTGGCGGCCATCGTCATGGGCGCCGGCGGCTCCGAACGGCAGCAGGAAATGAACCTGGCCGGCGGCATCCTGCCGTTCATCGGATTCCTCCCGGCGATCGCGCTCGCTCTTGTCGGCTCCGCCGTCTTTGGCGCGATCAACGGCCTCGTCACGGTGAAGCTGCGCATCCCGGCTTTCATCACTACGCTCGCCATGTCGCTTGCCTTGTCGGGGCTCGCGATGCTGACCACCAGCGGCACGCCGGTGCACTATCCCGATCCATTCTTCGCCGATTTCGGGCGCACCAAGATCGCCGGCCTGCCGCTGACCGTCTATGTGTTCGTCATCCTCGCGGCAGCGTTCGCGTTCTTTCTCGCGCGCACCAAGATCGGCGTGATGATCTACGCCATCGGCGGCAATCCGCGGGCGGCGCGGCTGTCGGGCATCCCGGTGGAGAGGATCACAATCCTCGTCTTCACCATCTCCGGTTTGCTCGGCGGGATCGCCGGCTTCGTCTTTCTGGCGCGCACCGGATCGGTGACGGTGGCCTCGGGCGGCAACCTGCTCCTCAATACCATCGCCGCCGTGGTCGTCGGCGGCGTCAGCCTCTATGGGGGCAAGGGCTCGATCCGGAATTCCGTCATCGGAACACTGCTCCTGGCGGAACTCGGCAACCTGATGAACATCATGCTGGTTTCGCCGCATCTTCAGGAGGCGATCAGCGGACTGATCATCCTCGTCGCGATCATGGCGAACGTTCGCCTGGAGAAGAGCTGACGGGACGCGCGGCTTGAGCGCCGCCCGCGAGCAGGCTTAAAGACGGCGATGCCCGAGAAAGCGCTCGAGACCTATCGCAAGAAACGCGACTTCAGCCGCACCGGCGAGCCGCCGGGTGCGCTCGGCGGACGTTCCGGCAACCTCTTCATGATCCACAAGCACGACGCGACGCGGCTGCACTACGATCTGCGCCTTCAGGTCGGCGATGTCTTGAAGAGCTGGGCGGTGCCGAAGGGGCCCTCGCTCGATCCGAAGGAGAAGCGTCTCGCGGTCGAAGTGGAAGACCATCCGCTCGAATACGGAGACTTCGAGGGCACGATCCCGGAGGGGCAATACGGTGCGGGCGCGACGCTCATCTGGGACTACGGCACCTGGGCGCCGATGGGTGACCTCGAAGAGAGCCTCAAGAAAGGCGCGCTCAAATTCCGTCTCGCGGGCGAGAAGCTTCACGGTGGCTGGATGCTGACACGGCTGAAGCGCCGACCAGGCGACAAGAAGGACAACTGGCTCCTGATCAAGGAGCGCGACGATGCCGCCGACCCCGACACGGACATCCTTGAGGCGCGGCCGGAGAGCGTGAAATCGGGCCGCAATGTGGAGGAGCTGAAGCAGGGCGTCGATCCATCCTGGCAATCGAAGCCGGCCACGCGCCCGCGCAAGCCGCGCAACGTCGAGCCGGAGAAGCCGAAGAAGCCCGCAGTGCTGAAGCCCGGCGCGCTCGAGGGCGCGAAGGCCAGCACGCTGCCGAAGAGCTTCAAGCCGCAGCTCGCTTCGCCGGTCGACGAGCCGCCGAAGGGCAAGGACTGGCTGCACGAGATCAAGTTCGACGGCTATCGAACGATCGCGATTCTCGACCAGGGGAAGGCGCGGCTCCTGACGCGCAACGGGCTCGACTGGACGAAGCGCTACGGCGTACTCGCCGACGCCTTCGACACGCTGTCGTGCAAGGACGCGGTGATCGACGGCGAGGTGGTGGTTCCCGACGAGCGCGGCGTGACCCATTTCGGGGCGCTGCAGGACGCGATCGCGAACGGCGAGACGGGGAAGATGGTCTATTACGCCTTCGACCTGCCGCATCTTAACGGCTACGACCTTTCGGCCGTGCCGCTCGTGCAGCGGAAGGCGCTGCTTGAGAAGCTTCTTGCGCCGGTCGCCAGCGACGATGCGGCGATCCATTTCAGCGAGCACGTGGTCGGGCAGGGCGATGCGCTTTTCGAGCAGGCATCGGAGCTTGGGCTGGAGGGCGTCGTCTCGAAGCGCGCCGACAGCACCTATGTGCAGTCGCGCTCGAAAACGTGGCTGAAGGCCAAGTCGAAGCGGCTCGAGACCTTCGCCATCGTCGGCTACACCACGTCGCCGCAGGCAGGCGGGCTGGCGGCGCTGCTTCTTGCGGAGGAGGGCGCCGACGGGCTCGTTTCGGTCGGCAAGGTCGGGACGGGGTTCTCCGCATCGGAGGCGAAGGCGCTTTTGAAGCGCCTTGAAGGCCATGCACGCAAGGAGCCGCTCGTGCACGTCGCGCCGGCGATCGGGCGCGGCGCGTTCTGGGTCGAGCCGGTGCTGAAGGCGAGGGTGCTCTACGCGAACCGTACGCGCGACAACCAGCTTCGCCACGCCGTATTCCGCGGTCTCCGTGAGCCTGAGTTTGCGGCTTCCAAACCCGCCAAGGCCGGGAAGCGCTACATTACCGACGCGCATCTCGCCTCGATATGGGTGACCAACCCCGAGCGGCGGATGTTCTCCAAGACCGGGCCGACAAAGCTCGACCTCGCCGTCTATTACGCCAAGGTCGGCGACGCGATGCTGCCGCATATCCTTTCGCGGCCGGTGTCGCTGGTACGCTGCCCGAGCGGCAAGATCGAGGACTGCTTCTTCCAGCGCCATGCCTTTGCCGGCATGCCGGCCGAGGTGACGACCTTCGTCTCGAAGCGCGAGAAAGACGAGGAGGAGCGGAACTATCTCGTCATCGAGGACGCCGCCGGCTTTCTGGCGCTCGCGCAGTTCGGGGTGATCGAGTTCCACCCCTGGGGCTGTCGCGTCGACAAGGCGGAGCGGCCGGACCGGATGTTCTTCGACCTCGACCCGGGCGAGGGCGTCGAATGGCGCGACGTCAAGGCGGCGGCAAAGGCGATGCGCGAGGAGCTACAGCGCCTTGGCCTGCCGAGCTTCGTCAAGACATCCGGCAAGAAAGGCATCCACGTCGTCGTGCCGGTGGAGCGCCGCATCGGCTGGAAGGAATTCCATGCCGCGAGCGGCTCGATCGCCACCGCGATCGCCAAGCGCCACCCCGGAACGTTCGTGACCACGATGGCAAAATCGGAGCGTAAGCGCCGGATTTTCCTCGATTTTCACCGCAACGCGCGGAGCGCGACTGCGGTCGGCGTCTATTCGCTCAGGGCCGTGCGCGGGCTCCCGGCGTCAACGCCGGTGGCATGGGAGGATATCAACGCAATCGACGCGCCGGAGGATCTGAACTACGCTACGGTTCCGGGCTTTTTAAGTAATTCCGGCGATCCTTGGGCCGAAATGGACGCGAGCGCGGTGGCGCTTGGCCCGGATCTGGTGCGCCTGCTGTCGGGCTGAACGAAGCGGCGCGTCGAGCGTTTCGGTAGTGTTTGGAGGATTTTGCGCATGGCGCCGCGTGCAAGCTGGAAGGGATACCTGAAGCTCTCGTTGGTGAGCTGCCCGGTCAGGCTCTACACCGCGACGAGCACGAGCGATCGCATCGCCTTCAATTTACTCCACAAGGACACCCACAACCGCGTGGCGATGAAGCCGGTCGACCCGGAACTCGGCCAGGTGGAGCGGAGCGACCTCGTCAAAGGCTATCAGTACCGAGAAAAACCAGTACGTGATCCTCGACGACGAGGACTTCGAGAAGGTCAAGATCGAATCGACCGACACGATCGCCATCGAGGCGTTCGTGGATCAGGGCGCGATCGACGCGCTCTACGACGACACGCCGTATTTCCTGGCGCCGGACGGGAAGATCGCCGAGGAGACCTTCGTGGTCCTGCGCGAGGCGATGAAGAAGACCGGCAAGACCGCGGTCGCCCGGGTCGTGATGTCTAACCGCGAGCGTGTCGTCTCGATCGACGTGCGCGACAAGGGCATGCTGATGCAGACGCTTCGGCGGCCAAATGAGGTGCGCAAGTCGAGCGAGTATTTCGACGAGATCCCGGAAAAGAACGGCGTCGACAAGGAGATGCTGCAGCTTGCCGAGAAACTGATCGAGCAGAAGACGAAGCCGTTCGATCCCGGCGCTTTCACCGACCGCTACGAAGAGGGCCTGATGGAGATCATCCGGGCGAAGGTCGCGGGCGAGACGCCGGTGATGGCGGCGGCGCCGGAGCGCGGCAAGGTCATCAACCTGATGGATGCCTTGAAGAAGAGCCTTTCCGACGAGAAGCCGCCCGCGGCAAGCAAGGGGCGGAAGGCCGCGGCGCCGAAGTCCCAAAAGGCCGCGCCGAAGCGCAAGAGCGCCTGAGCGAGATCAAGGGAAGAGCGGCTCGTTTTGCGATAGGATCACCTTCCGGCATAGATAGACTCACGCTTCGATTCGGGCTGAATCGGCGGGGTTTGGCGGCAGGTCATGACGATCGACGGCGCGGCATTTGTGATCCTCGGGGGGCTTGAGGCCTTTCCCCGGCGGCTTGCCGCGCGCGAGATCAGGGCAAAGGGCGGAGAGCTTCGCCATGGGCTGTCGCGGCGGACACGCTTCGCAGTGTTCGGTCACCGGCTCGTCGAAAGCGCGACGCCTGCGAGTGTCGAAACGCGCATCGCCGAAGCGCGGAAGACGGGCGCGCAGCTTCTGAGCGAGCGCGCTTTCCTGCAGCTTCTGGGGCTTCTGAACGCGCCCGACGGGGGGCGCGATCTTTCGAGCCGGCAAATTCTCGATCAATCCGGGCTCGACCGCGAAACCTTCGACCGCCTTTGCCTTTTCGATGCGTTCGAAACCGTGGAGGAGCCGTTCGGCTTTCGCGACCTCGTCGCGGCCCGCCAGTATTCGAAGCTCGCGGCGGAGGGGGCCGGCTGGCTCGATCTCGTGCGCGCCGCGCGCTCCAGGCGTCTTGCGGAACCTGGAGGCGGCGTCGCGAATGTGCGGCTGAAACGCTCCGGCGGCGCGGTGGTCATGGAGAGCGGCGCGACGCTTTCCGACTTGAGCGGGCAGCTCCAACTCGCGCTTCCCGGTGGCGACGCCGATCCGGCCGAGCGGCTCTTCGAGGGCGCCCGTGCTGCGGAAGAGGCGGAGGACTGGGCGCGCGCTGCGACGCTTTACCGGCGCTGCGTGGAGATCGAGCCGAAGGACCCGGATGTCGCGTTCAACCTGAGCCATGCTCTGATGAAGAAGGGCGAGCTCGACGAGGCGCGGCGCTACCTGAACAAGGCGCTGCGGCTTGACCCGACCTACGCCGAGGCCTGGTACAACCTCGCCTCCATCGCGCGCGAGCAGGACGATCCGGAATCCGCCAAGCGGCATCTCCGGCAGGCGATCGCCGCCGATCCCGGTTATCCGGACCCGCTCTACAATCTCGCGCTTCTGGAGTTCGACGCCGGCGACTATGCGAAGGCCACGCAGCTCTGGGAGCGCTATCGCGAGCTCGACCCGGATTCCTCCTGGGGCCAGAAGGCGAAATACGGGCTGCAGCTGATCGGCATGATGACCGAGCGGCCGGGCGCGCACCGGACGGTCTCCTCGGCGGACCGGCGCAACCTCGCCGGATGAATCTTCTCCGCGATGGGCCCGACGACGCGGTGGCGTCGGTCGTGCTTGCGCACGGAGCCGGCGCCCCGATGGACAGCCGGTTCATGAACGATTTCGCGAAGGCGCTCTCCGAGCGCGGCCCTCACGTCATCCGCTTCGAGTTCGCCTACATGGCGAGCCGGCGGAGCGGGGAGGGGCGCAAGCCGCCGCCGCGCGCGGAGCGCGTGATGGGCGAGTACCGCGAGCTCGTGGCGGGCCTCGACGAGGGTCGGCCGCTTTTTATCGGCGGCAAGTCGATGGGCGGGCGCGTTGCCTCGATGGTGGCGGACGAGCTTTTCAGCGCGGGCACCGTCGCTGGGCTTGTCTGCCTCGGCTATCCGTTCCATCCGCCGGGAGCGCCAAAGAAGCTCCGCACCGCGCATCTCGAAGCGCTTTCCGTCCCGACGCTGATCTGCCAGGGCACGCGCGATCCGTTCGGCACGCGCGAGGAGGTGGAAGGCTACGCGCTCTCGCCAGCGATCCGCATTCATTGGCTCCTCGATGGCGACCACGATTTCAGGCCGCGCAGGGAGTCCGGGCTTACGGCGAAGCAGAATCTCAATTCGGCAGCGGATGCCGTCGCGGCGTGGATCGCGGCGACGCTCTAGCTTTTCAGCCCCAGCTGTTTTCCGTCGCCGAGCGCGCGGAGTGCGTTCAGGATCACGAGCACGTCGATCGCCTCCTGGATGAGCGCACCTTCGACCGGGGGGATGTAGCCGAGCGCAGCGACGATCATGCCGATGGTGGAAAGCCCGATGCCCGCGCCGACGCTTTCGGTCGCTATGCGGCGCGAGCGCTGTGCGATGCCGACGGCGCGCGGGATGCGCGCGAGGTCGTCGGCGAGGAGCACCACGTCCGCCGCCTCGGTGGCGCCCGCTGCGCCGCTCCCCATGGCGATCCCGATATCGGCGGCGGCGAGCGCCGGCGCGTCGTTCACGCCGTCACCGACCATGATGACCGCGCCGGCTCCGTCGAGCTTCCGGCGTTCTGCGAGAACCGTGTCAACCTTGGCTTCCGGCGCAAGGTCGGAAAGGACGGCGTCGAAACCGAGCTGCGTGGCGACGCGGTCGGCCGCGGCAGCGTGATCGCCGGTCGCGAGCACAACACGCCTGACGCCGAGCCGCTTCAAATCCGCGATCGATTTCCGTGCCTCGGGGCGGACGGAATCGACGATCTCGAAGACGGCCGAGAGCCGACCATCGACGCCGACTGCAACGAGGCTCGCGCCGTCGTCGAGCGCGATGCCGTCAAAGCTCGTCGGCGCTTTTGCGCGGGCGAGGACGAAGGCAACGCTGCCGACGGCAACCGCGTGGCCGTCGACCACGCCTTCGATTCCGGCGCCGCTTTCTTCGCGGACCGTGCTCGGTGGGGTTAGGGTTTGGCCCTTCGCGTGTGCAACCCGCACCAGGAGATCGGCGACCACATGGTTCGATGCCTGGTCGAGTGACGCTGCGAGCCGGAGCGTCTCGTCGGCGTCGATGCCGTCCGCCATGAACCGCGAGGCGAGCGTCGTGCTGCCGCTGGTCAGCGTCCCCGTCTTGTCGAGGATCAGGACGCGCGCCCGCGCGAGCCCTTCGAGCGCGCCGCCGCCCTTCACCAGGATGCCATGCTTCGCGGCGCGCGAAAGCCCGGCTATCAGGGCGACGGGCACGGCAAGGATGAGCGGGCAGGGCGTTGCGATGACGAGCACGGCGAGCAGTCGCCGCGGGTCGCCGCTCGCAAGCCACGCGGCACCGGAAAGCGCCAGCGTCAAGGCGAGAAAGCCGAGCGCGTAGCGGTCGGCGAGCCGGCTCATCGGGGCTTTTGCGCCCTGTGCGGCCTCGACGAGGCGCAGGATGTTGGCGTAGGTGCTCTCGGCCGCCCGCTTCGTCGCCTTGAGATCGAAGGGCGCGCCCTTGCTGGTCGAGCCGCTCATCGCGCTCTCGCCGGCCGTGCGCTGCACCGGAAGCGCCTCGCCGGTCAGCGCCGACTGGTCGAGGAGCGCGATGCCATCCGCGATGACGCCGTCGACTGGCAGCGCATCGCCCTGGCGGATAAGGAGCCGGTCGCCCGGCACGATCGTTTCGATCGGCACCTCTTCAAGCGTCCCATCGGCATAACGGTGCGCGGTGCGCGGGACGCGCGAAAGAAGCGCCGTCATCTCGCGACGTGCGCGGCGGCCGGCATAACCTTCGAGGAACTCCCCGCCGGAATACATGAGCGCGACCACGACGCCGGCGAGCGGTTCGTCCATGGCGAGCGCCGCGCCCATGGCGAGCGCCGCGATCAGGTCGAGCCCGACCTCGCCTCGACGAAGCGACGTGACCGTTTGAAGCGCGAGCGCCACGAGCGCCGCGGCGATGCCTGCGCGCCAAATCCACGCGCCGGCCTCGGCACTGCCGAGCCCGATCGCCAGGAATCCGCCGACGAGCGCGCACGCCGTCAGGACAAAGAGCCCGTTCGTCAGCAGGTCTTCGAGGCGCGCCCTCATCGCGACGCCACAGCCGGCTTACTTCTCGTCCGGATCAAGCGACTGGAGGTAGGCGAGGAGGTCGGCGATCTGGATGTCGGAAAGGAAGCGCAACGAAAGCATCTCCGCCGCCGGCACGCCGTTCAGGATCTTGTGGAGCGCCTGTGTCGGACGGTTGCGCGATACCCAGCCGAGCGAGGAGCGGTCGCCCTTCTCGCCTTTCAGGTAGCGGCGCCCGTCAAGCTGATGGCACGAGATGCAGGCACCCTCGAATATGTCGCGGCCGAATTCCGGGTTGCCGACGGAGACGCCGGTTCCGCTGATGTAGTCGCTCCGCCTGTACTGCCCCTGCGTGACAAAGAGGGCGAGGATATCCATCGCGACGTCGGTGATCTGCGCCGCCGGGAAGGGGTGCGCGGGATCGCGGAGCTTCTTCTTCACGAGCTCCGGATTGGCGCCGGCGAGCTGTTGAAGGCCGGGGAACTGGCGGTCCCCGATGGTGACACCGGAATAGTCCCAGCCGTGGCAGGTCACGCAACGCCAAGTATCGGCGCGCGAGACCGAAAGTGCGCCCTTCAGCGCAGGATTGCGGTCCTCGGGCGGCAGTACGTCGAGGATTGTCCAGAAGTCGTCGTAGAGCTTGCCGCCAAGCGAAAGCAGGAAAACCGGGCCGAGTTCGGTGTCGCCAGCGGTCGCCGGCTGCGCCGCAGCCGCCACGCCAGCGCCGCAGAAGAGGCTTGCGAGTATGAAAATCGCGTAGAAGACGCCGGCTTTCTTGGACATTGTGGCTCCCGAACAGCGTTTGTCAGAAAGCAACATGGGCTGGGGATTCGCGTTGACCTGGGTCAAACGGCGAGCGCCCCGTAAATCCGAGGCCGGTTTTAATCGATCAGCACGCCTGCGTCGCGCATCTCGGTGAGCGCGGCCTTTCCGCCGGCTGCGGTCACCGGCTTCGTCGCGCCGGCGATCAGGTACGTCACGAGCCCCTCCTTGACGCTGTCGAGCGCCGTTGCCCTTACGCAGATATCTTCCGCCAGTCCGCCTACGAAGACGCGCGTTACGCCGAGGCGACGAAGATCCTCGGCAAGTCCCGTCGCGTCGAAGGCCGAATACTGGTCGCGGTCGGTGCGGTCGCCTTTCGTCACCACGTTCACGTCAGGCGGCAGATCGAGATCGGGATGGAAGTCCGCGCCCTTTGTGCCCTGGACACAATGAACGGGCCATTCGCCGCCCTGCGGTTTGAAGCTCAGGTGCCCTGACGGATGCCAGTCCCGCGAGGCAAAAACGGGGATGCCGAGGCGGCGTGCGCGGTCGATCCAGCGATTCAGCACCGGAACGACGGCGTCGCCGTTCTCGATCGGCAGCGAGCCACCGGGGCAGAAGTCGCGTTGCACGTCGACGACGACGAGTGCATCGCCCGGCTGAAGGGCGTCCTCCGCGCCGCCAATTCCGCCGTCCGGTTGCACGAGGGACGCCGGATCGCTTGCCGGAAAACTCTCGTCCAGCGCCTCGTCGAGGAGATCTTCCTTGTGATCGGGCTCCGACCGAGGCTCTTTCGCGCTCATGGCATGCCTCTGAGTTCGTCGATCATGAAGGTAATGGATCGACGCGCCGGATCAACCGACGCGGCAGACGGGCGCTAAGCGTCGCGCGCGGCCGGCCGCTGGCGCGCCAGCCGAAGCCCGAGGAGGCTGTTCTTCTGCGCTCTTTTTCCACGCCGCCGGCGGCCGCGGATGAGCTTCTTTGCCTGGGCTTTCCCCTCCGTCTTCAGGTCGGAGAGGCCGGCGTGCAGGCGCGCGGCGATGCCCCAGCCGCTCGAGCTCAAGATCAGCGTGCCGTACGGCTCGCGGTCGCGCCACAGGAGCTGCAGCATCGGATTGTTTTCGTCGCAGACCGGATCGACGCGCTCGATCTTCGGGTCTGAGAGCCAGCGCCGCGTCTCGTCGCACATCAACTGCTTGCCGGGCGAAAAGGCCGCGAATTCCTCGTCGAACGCGACCTTCCAGGGGATCGACATGCCGCCGTGATCGAGGCGGATCAGGGCCGCGATCGGCCTGTCGCCGAGCCGCATCACGTCGATCTCCGCAAGGCCCTTTTGCGCCAGCTGGGTCACCGCAGAATGAGCGAATTCGTGCACGCCGCTCCGCTTGTTGAGCGCGGTTCCACGGCGACCCTTCCAGCCCGCCCCTTCGAGCGCAGTGAACATCGCGAAGGCGGTCTCGATCTCGGTCGTCGTGCGCGCCGTCATGAAGCTCACGGCGCCGGTCTCGCACAGTCGTCTGAGCTGGCGGTCAAGTTCGCGCTGCCGCTTGTGGCTCACCATCTCGTCGAACTCGGCGATGCCACGCGCTGCGTTGGGGTAGAGGATCGGCCGCATCTGTCGTTCGGCGACCGTCCAGAAACCACCGCGCGCCGCCGCGGAGCGGAGCGCGTTCGCCGCCGGTCCGTTGAGCGGCAGATGCGGAATGGAGAACAGGGTGCGCCCGCTCGTGCGCATGTGCGCAATGAGACTGTCGGTTACCTGCGGCGCTGATTCCTTGTCGATCAGCGGCGTGCCGAGCGGCGCATAGGGATGCGCCCAGACGCTGAATCTGCGACCGTCGAGGAAGCCGCCGCTGCCGGCGACAACGGGCGCGAAGAAGTGCAGGTCGTCGCGGTCGGAGAAGATCGCGAGCCGCAGCCGCTTGCGCCCGAGCGCCTGGACCGCCGGCTCCAGAAACTCCGGGAGGAAGAACGGGTTCGTCTCCAGCGCGCGTTCGGACAGCGCGCGGATGCGATCTGCCAGGCGCGGCAGCGCATCGACAGGCTCAAGCGCAAAGGTGCCGCGCCGCGCCTGCGCGCGCGGAGCCGTCCCGATCGAAATAGCTCTTTCAAACACCATGTGCACAACGCGACGCTATATTCCGTGGGCTCCCGATTGCGCTGTCGATGCGTCGTTAAGCTTAAGACGCCTCACCCCGCAAACCCGCCGTCGTCGAGATAGGCCTGCTCGGCCGGCGTGGTGTGCCGTCCAAGAACAGGGTTGCGATGCGGGAAGCGCCCGAAGCGGCGGATCGCCTGCTCGTGGATGCGGGCGTATTTCAGGTTTTCGTCTGAACCGAGCGCATGGCAATCGAGCAGCGCGCGCTCCTGATCGGCGATGCGCTCCGAATGCATGAAGGGTAGGTGGAAGAACGGGGCGAGTTGCGGCGCGACCTTCTTGTCGAAGCCGGCAACCATAGCCTCGCGCGCCAGATCGCTTGCCATTTCGTCCTGCGCGAATGCCTTCGACGACCCGCGGAACATGTTGCGCGAGAACTGGTCGAGCACGAGGATCAACGCGAGCGCGCCATCGGGTGTCTTCGCCCAGTCGCGCTTTCCGCCCGCAGCCACTTCGTCATGGAGCGCGGCGAACCGCTCCACGATGCTCTGGTCGAACTCCGCATCTTTCTTGAACCATTTGTCGCGGCCTGCATCGCGCCAGAAGGCGATCACATCTTGTGGCCCGACATTCGTTTCTTCGCTCAAAGCCGTACCTTGCCTTCGCAGATGTCCGCGTAAACCGTCGGATCAAGGGGTATATAGGACTGAAGTTCCGGATGCAGGAAATATAGCGGGTCGCCGGCGGTATCCGGGTCGAAGCCTTCCTTTGCGAGATCGAATTTCCGTTGCTTGAACGTAGAGGTCGTGTCGAGCTCCTGCACGATGCGCAGAAATACTGGCCGCGCGTAGCCGGCCAGCCGCGCGATCATGTGCCGGGAAAATTCGTCGAGGTCGAGGTTGCCGTCTACGACGAGTGCAGCCATTCCGACGCGCCCCTCGGCTCCCGGCACGCGCACGCCGTAGACGCTTGCCTCCTTGATGCTGGGGAACTCGGTGATGGCCTCCTGCACCTCCGACGTCGCGACATTCTCACCCTTCCAGCGGAAGGTGTCGCCGATCCGGTCGACGAAGTAGTAGTAGCCCTCGGCGTCCTTGCGCATGAGATCGCCGGTGCGGAACCAGCGGTCGCCCTTCTCGAAGGCGTCGCGCAGGATCTTCTTCTCCGTCGCATCGGGGTCTGCGTAGCCCTCGAACCTCTGGCTCGGCCGTTTCGGGTCGTTCATGATCTTGGAGATCGCCTCACCGACCTCGCCGGGCTCGCATCTGACGCAGAAGCCGTCGGCGCCGCGCAGCGGCTCCTGTGTCTCGACGTCGAAGCGCACCACCTCAACGAAGAACTTGCTCTCGATCCACTTCGGAATGCGGCCGACGGCCCCGACTTTTCCGTCGAAGTTCACGAATACGCAGTTCCCCTCGGTCGCAGCGTACCATTCGAGGATCTTCGGGATGCGGAAGCGCCTCTGGAAGTCCGCCCAGATGTCGGGCCTGAGCCCATTGCCACAGGCGAGGCGTATCTTGTGCTTCGTTTCGGATTCGTGCGGTGCGCTGTTCAGAAGATAGCGGCAGAGCTCGCCGATATAGATGAAGATGGTGCAGTCGTTCTCGACGATGTCGTCCCAGAACGTGGAGGACGAGAAGCGCTCGCGCAGCACGACGCTGGCGCCAGCCGTCAGCGCCGCGCCGGGGCCGAGCACGCCGCCCGACGTGTGATACATCGGCAGGCAGAGATAGACGCGGTCGTCCGGGCGCACGCGCATCGCGGCGTTGAAGCCGTACATGATGCTCTGCACGCGATAGTGGTTGATGTTGGCGGCTTTCGGTAGGCCGGTCGTGCCGCTCGTGTAGACGAAAAGGCACTTGTCCTCGATCGTCAGGCGCGGCAGGTCGGCGTCGGGAATTTGCGCGTCGGAGAGTCCGTCGAGCTTGGTGTCGAGTCGCTCATAGCCTTCCTGCTCCGCACCGTAGCACCAGAATTGCGGGCCGGCGGCGAGATGCGGCGCGGCGGTCTGGAAGCTCTCCATCAGCGCGGCGTCGACGATGACATGACGCGGCTTGACGATGTTGACGCAGTAACCAAGCGCCGTTCCTGTCAGGTTCGTGTTCAAGAGAGCGATGACGCCGCCGGCGCGCGCGATCCCAAGCCACGCGGCGAGATATTCGGGCCGGTTCGGCATCATGAGCGCGACCACGTCGCCCTTTTGCACGCCGTGCGCCATCGCCCAGCGGGCGTATTGGTCGCCGCGCCGGTCGTAAGCCGCGTAGGTCATCTGCTCGTGCTCTGCGATGAGCGCCAGCTTCTCTCCGTGCCGGGCCGCGAGGCCGCGCACAACCTGCGGGTAGGTGCGGCCGGGGTTTCTTGCGATCTTGGAGACTTTTGAAAGCGAGCGCAGAACGCCGGTCAGATAGGCGTAGTCGCTCCCGATCCGGTCAATCAGCCCCATTCCTGCCCCCAGTGCGGAGGCGCTTCCGCCGCGCCTAGCTTGTCATTGCTCTTAGGCCCGAAAAGTAGCATCGGGGTTAGCGCGACGCGAGCGCGGGAGGGCGTACGGCGTGGCGGAGGCGCAACTGATCGACGTGCGCGGGCTGAAATGCCCGCTGCCGGTGCTGAAGGCGGCGCGCCACATGCGCGGGCATGGAACGGGCGCGCGCTTCGTTCTCCTCACCGACGATCCGATGGCGGCGATCGACGTGCCGAACTTCTGCCGGGAAGAGCGCCACCGTCTGCTCGCCACGCAGAGCGAGGGCGGGACGCTGCGCTTCGAGATCGAGAAGGGCTGAACCGCTATTTGGGCGGCGCGACCTGGTCGAGCGGCCGCGGAGACCCCGCCGCAGCCCCGATCGCGTCGGCAGGCGCGGAGGTGGCGGCCCCGTCGCCGGGCGCGTAGGCGTTGAGCACGTCGGCGACCGGCGGCGTGGTCTTCGAACCGGGGCGCGGGCGCGGCAGCGGAGCCACAAATTCTGTTTCCCCTAAGACGGCCGGAACGACGGCCGAAACCTTGACCGGCGGCCCGAGATCGATCGGCTCCGCGGTCAGGTGCGACGCCGCTGGCCCGTCGCCTTCGTCGTTATCCTCCGAGGCCGACTTGACGCGCTTCGGCCCGCAGACCAGGCCGCGCATATCGAACGGAGCGTCGTAAGCGGCGCCGGACTTCGCGTCTGCCAGGCGAACGATCTCGCCGTCCACGGGCGGCTGAGAGGCAAAGCCCTCGTCGAGAAGCTTCGCGGCCTGCTCCGTGCGCGCCTTTCCGCCGTACTGCCCGAATACGACGGTGATGACTTCGCGGCTTCCGCGCTTCGCCGTGGCGACGAGATTGTAGCCGGAGGCGCAGATGAACCCGGTCTTCATGCCTGTCGCGCCGGGATAGCGCTGCAGCAACTTGTTGTAGTTCTTCAGGACCTTGCCGCCGATCTGGATCGCCGGGAGCTTGAAATAGTCCGCGTACTCCGGGAACTGGAGAAGCAGTGTCCGGCCGAGCATCGCCATGTCGCGCGCCGACGAATAATTGTCTTCGTCAGGCAGGCCGTTGGGCGTGGTGAAATGCGATCGCGTCATCCCCAGCTGCCGGGCGGCCGCGTTCATTCGGTCGGAAAAGCTCGAAACGCTGCCTCCGACGGTCTCTGCGACGGCGACCGCGATGTCGTTGGCGGATTTGACCATCATCATCTTCAGCGCATTGTCGAGCGACAGCACCGTGCCCGGCCGAAATCCCATCTTGCTCGGCGGCTGGTTGGCGGCGTTCTGGCTGTAATGGACCTCCGAATTGAGCGTGAACTCGCCGGCGCGGATCGCCTCCAAAGTCACGTAGAGGGTCATCAGCTTGGTGGTCGAAGCCGGATACCAGGGCCTCAGCGCATCGTATTCCTCGATGATGCGCCCACTGTTCACGTCGGCGACGATATAGGGGCCGTGGACGGCTTCCGGCGCTGGATCCGGCGCGGAAGCGGCGGCGAACGCCGCAGAGGCAAATCCCAGAATGAAGATTGTGACGGCGCTGGCGCAAAGCCGCATCCTTGCCTGCGTCGCTCTCAACTCACACCTCATCTCGCTGTAGGGAGACTATATCGCATTTCCGCGCTGACCGGCACCCTGCATAGACCGAAAACCTGCTCCCCTGTGGGAAAGGTTGGCGCGCGCGCAGGTAGGGAATAGAACTCAGTACCCTCTCAACATCTTACCCGAGTATGAGATGCCGATCATCAACCGTTTCGCTGACCTACACGACGAGATTGCGCAGTGGCGCCGCGGCTATCACCGCCACCCCGAGCTTCTTTATGACGTGAAGCGCACGGCCGCGGACGTAGCGGCGAAGCTGCGCGCCTTCGGCTGCGACGAAGTGGTGGAGGGCATCGGCCGGACCGGCGTGGTCGCGGTTCTCAAGGGGCAGGGCGGGGATTCGGGCCACGTGATCGGCCTTCGCGCCGACATGGATGCGCTCCCGATCAACGAGGAGAGCGGCAAGCCCTGGGCATCCGAGACGCCGGGGAAGATGCACGCCTGCGGGCACGACGGCCACACCGCGATGCTGCTTGGGGCGGCACGCTATCTTTCGGAGACCCGCCGCTTCGCCGGCACCGCCGTCTTCATCTTCCAGCCGGCCGAGGAGGGCGGCGCGGGCGGGCTCGCTATGGTCAAGGACGGGATGATGGACCGCTTCGGGATCGAGGAGGTCTATGGCATGCACAACATGCCCGGCCTGCCGCTCGGCCATTTCGCCATCCGCCCCGGCGCGATGATGGCGGCGACCGACGTCTTCACCATCGATATCGAGGGCCACGGCGGTCATGCCGCGAAGCCGCACGCTACGATCGACCCGATCGTGACCGGCGCGGCGATCGTGCAGGCGCTGCAGCACATCGTGGCGCGCAACATCGACCCGCTCATGAGCGGGGTCATCTCCGTCACCACCTTCAACGGCGGCGACGCCTTCAACGTCATCCCGCAGCGCGCCCGCATCAAAGGCACCGGCCGTTCTCTCGATCCGCATATCCGCGACCTGATCGAGCGGCGCATGCGCGAGGTCGTCCAGAACGTCGCCGCCGCCTACGGCGCCACGGCGAAATTCCACTACGAGCGGAACTACCCGGTGACGGTCAACCATCCGGAGCAGACGCGGAAGGCGATCGCCATCGCAAGCGATGTGGCGGGCGAGGCGAATGTCGACCCGGACCACGCGCCGGTGATGGGTGGCGAGGATTTTTCCTACATGCTGGAAGCGCGGCCCGGCGCCTTCATCTTCGTCGGCAACGGCGATACGGCCGGCCTGCATCACCCGGCCTACGACTTCAACGACGCAGCGATCTCCTACGGCTCAAGCTACTGGGCGCGGCTGGTGGAGACGCTGATGCCGGCGGGGTAGGGGGCGGGGCGACGTGCGCCTCGACGGCCGGTTCTGGAGCTAACCGGCCGCGCCGATGGCGAATGTTCGACGCCTCGATCCGCGCGATCAGCGCCGGCACGTCGTGCGGCGGCACGGATTTGCTGAACAGGTAACCCTGCGCCTCATCGCAGCCTTTGGCGGAGACGCTGTCGAGTTGCTCGTGGGTTTCGATGCCCTCCGCCGTGATCCGCATGTTCAGCGAATGGCCGAGTTCGATGACGGCCCGGACCAGGGTTCTGGACGCTTGGCGCGTGGCCAACTCGCTAACAAACGAGCGGTCGATCTTGATCCGGTCGAAGGGGAATTGCTGCAGATAGCCGAGCGACGAGTAGCCCGTGCCGAAATCGTCGAGCGCGATCTTCAGACCGAGTTGGCGAAGGTCGCGGAGGCTGCGTTGGGTCTCGTCGCTACCGCTGAGGAGAAGTGTTTCGGTGATCTCCAGCTCGAGGCGCCGTGGATCCAATCCCGACCTGGCCAAAGCCTTCGCCACGCGGGGTGCAAACAAGCGACCGCTGAATTGCGCCGACGAAACGTTCACTGCGACAGAGACATGCGCCGGCCAGTGCGTCGCCTCCCGGCACGCTTGATAGAGCACCCAGTCGCCGATCGGCACGATCAGCCCTGTCTCTTCGGCAAGCGGAATGAATTCGGATGGCGGCATCATGCCCTTGAGCGGATGCCGCCAGCGCAGGAGCGCTTCGAAGCTGGTCACGGCACCGGTGCGCAGATCGACACTCGGCTGGTATTCGATCTCAAGTTCGTTGTTCGCCAGCGCGGCGGTGAGATCGACTTTCAGTTCCTCGCGGGCGACCAGCCGTTCTTCCATCTCCGACTCGAAAAACAGATAGGGGCTACCACTGCCGGCGGCCTTGGCCGCGTGGAGCGCGATGTCCGCCGTCTTGATGAGCGCGTCGGCGTCCTCGCCATCGCGCGGCCCGAGCGAGATCCCGATGCTCGCATTGGCCTTCACGGGATCGCGGTCGGTTGTGTAGGGCTCCGTGATGCGGTCGTAGAGGCGCAGGGCGAGGGCGCGCACCTCGGCTTCATCTGCTGCGGACCGATGCAGAACCGCGAACTCGTTGCCGCCGAGGCGTGCGACGATATCGCCTTCGGCGACCGTCGTGCGCAGCCGATTGGCCATCTCGACCAGGATCGCGTCGCCCGTCGGGTGGCCGAGCGTATCGTTGATGATCTTGAAGTCGTCGAGATCGAGGAACAATACCGCCACGATCTCATCCGCTCGCCGGCGGGCGATCGCTTCCGTAAGCTCGGTGTGAAACACCAGTCGGTTGAAGAGGCCGGTGAGGGAATCGCGCGCGGCAAGATAGGCGATCTCCTCGCGCGCCTGCTTGCGTGCGGTGATGTCCTGCAGCGTCACGAATGCGGAGCGCGGTGCGCCCCCCTCTTTGACCGCGGTGAGCGTGCGCAAGGCCCACATGACCTTGCCGTCCTTGCGCACGTAGCGCTTCTCGTCGGTCACGAAGATCATTGTGCCGGACTCAAGCGCCTTGATCGCGGCGGAATCGACTTCGCGTTCCTCGGGGATCGCCAGATCGTCGAAGCGCTTGCTGGTCAGTTCCGCCTCGGAATAGCCGGTGAACTTGACGTATTGCGGATTGGCTCGGATGATGCGGCCGGTCCCGAGATCGGCCCACGCGATTGCCACGCCGGAGCTTTCGAAGACGCCTTGCTCGCGCGCGGACTGAAGCGAAAGCGACGCGTTGAGTGTCCTGAGTTCCGCTTCCTCGTCCGCCCGTCGCTCCTCGCTCTTCAAGAGCCCGCCGATCGCGACGATGCCGATTGGATAGATGAACACCGTGTAAGAAAAGAACAGCGCGCCGAGGCGAACCGCGTCTGTGACGGCGAAACGGTCGAGAAGAGCAGGGCGGCAATGGGCAGCGAGGCGTTGGCCGCCGCCAGCACGACACCGAACAAGGCGAGATTCCGCGGCGTCTTCGCCAGCTTCATCCGTGCGAAGCCGATGGCCAGGCCGGCGACGACAGCGATCGCCGAAGACAGCCGCGGCAGACTGGCCGCCGAGATGGATCCGATAGACCGCGGCGGCAGCCGCCGCGACAAGCGCCGGGACAGGACCGCCGACGATCGCGGCAACGGCGATCACGACGTTGCGAAAGTCGCCGATGATCCCCGGACCCATCGGATACGACATCATCATCGTTCCGATCGATCATCGCGCTGAAGGCAATGCTGAGGATGATCGCACGATGCCGCGCCGGTCGCGCGCGCAGCCACGGGAAGCCGCGGCTGAGGATGAATGCCATCCCGAGCAGCGCCAACCCGTTGGTCAGTATCGCGATGCCTGTCGTCAGAAGTCCGGCCATTGGTCCCGCGCTCCTTGGCGCAGGCAGGCCGACGCTATAGTGGAGGTGTTGACGGGACGTGAAGTAGCGACGCGACGCCAACCTACTGTAAACACAGTGACTTTCGTCTGCGCGCCCTCGGCGAGCAGGATATCGGTGTCGGTTCGAAGCGGGTCCCGTGTCTTGCGAGCGACAATCCGAGCTCGCGGGGGCGGCCCTGCCGATATCATCGCGCGCAGCTAACGGCGCGAATGCCGCCTACTTCTTCGTCATCCGCCAGATGCCGTCCCAGTCCGGCGGGGGCTCTGCCTTCAGCATCGCGCAGCGCTCGACGTAGAGCTTCGACAGCTTGTCGCTGGCGTTCGCCTTGAGGCACTGCTCGAAGGCGCGGATCGCCTTGTCCCAATCGCCGTCGTGATAGTATTTCCGCCCTTCGCGGAAGTGGCTGACCACGTCCATCAGGTTCGGGAAGGTCTCGTCGGTGTGATAGTCGAGCACCTCGTAGACGCCGACCGGCTCGCTCTTGCCCATGACCACGACGTCGTCGATGTCGCGGATGCGGTAGGTACCCTTGAGCTTCTTGAACGTGTTCTCGCTGATCAGGATGCGCGCGCCATACTGCTTGCAGGCGCTCTCCAGCCTTGCGGCGAGGTTCACGCCGTCGCCGATCAGCGTGTAGTTCATGCGCTTCGGAGAGCCGATATTGCCCGACACCACTTCGTCGGTGTTGAGGCCGATCCCCATGTCGGCGGGCAGCTGGCCCTTCGACTTCCGCTCGACGTTCCAGGCCCAGAGGCTCCGCACCATGTTGACGGCGGCGCGCACGGCGCGGTCTTCGTCGTCGTCGTGCGGGATCGGCAGGCCGAAGGCGGCCATGATGGCGTCGCCGATGAACTTGTCGAGCATGCCGTCGAACCGGGAGATCTCCTCCACCATCAGCGTGAAATAGTCGTTCAGGAATCCGACCGTCCCTTGCGCGCCCAGGCTCTCGGTGATCGGCGTGAAGCCGCGGATGTCGGTGAACATGACAGTAGCGACGGCGTTCTTGCCGCCGAGGATATCGTCCTCACGGCCGGAACCCATGAGCTGCGCGGCGATGCCGGGGTCCATGTAGCGCGCCATCGTCGATTTCATGCGCTTCTCGGCGCTGATGTCCTCCAGCATCAGCATCGAACCGAGCTTCTTCTCCTCGGTGCTCACCAGTGGCTGGATGGTGACGTTGACCGACGCCTTCTCGCCCGCGAACGCCATCTCTGCGTCCATCATCTCGAACGAGGTGTTCTCCGCCTCCACCTCCTTGATCTTGCTGGCGATCCAGGCGTTCGCGCCGGTGAAGAACTCGGCGAAAGGCTTGCCCACGATATCGGCAGCCTTCACCTTCATGATGCGGTAGCCGGCCTTGTTGCAGGTGACGATCAGCCCGTCCTCGTCGGTCGTGACGACGCCGTTCGACATGCTTTCAAGCATGCTCTCGTTGTAGTTCTTCATATTCTGGACGTCGTCGAAGAGCTTGGCGTTTTGAAGCGCGATCGACACCTGGCCGGTAAAGGCCTTGAGCCGCGATTCGTCCTCCTCGTTGAACGGCCCGCCGCGCTTGTTCAGAACCTGCGTCACGCCAATCACCTTGCCGTCCTTATTGACGACCGGAACGCAGAGGATGGAACGGGTGAAGTAGCCAGTCTTCTTGTCGAAGGCCGGATTGAAGCGAAGATCGGCATAGGCGTAGGGGATGTTGATGGTCTTGCCCGACGTGAACACCGCGCCGGCAATGCCCATGTGATTGGGGAGGCGGATCTCGATGGCGTCGAGGCCGGTGCCGACCTGCGACCAGAGTTCGCCGGTCTTCTCGTCGTTCAGGAAGAGGGTGGAGCGGTCGGCCCGGAGCATCCGCGTCGCTTCGCCCATCACCTTCTGCAGGAGCGCCTTAAGGTCGATCTCGGAGGTGACGTCGGTCACGACGTCGAGGAACTGCAGCTCCGTCTCGCGCGACCTTCGCATGCGCTCGACGAACTGATTGCTCTGCAGCACCGCCGCCGCCTGCGTGGTCATCGCCGTGAGCAGCGACAAATCCTCATCGGTGAACTTCCGGCCGTTCCTCTTGTTCAGCGCCTGGGCGACGCCGATCACCTCGCCTTTGAACGTGCGCACCGGCGTGCACATGATGGCCTTGGTCTCGTAGCCGGTCTGCTTGTCGATAGCGGCGTTGAAGCGCGGGTCGGAGTAGGGGTCGTCGATGATCAGGCCTTCGCCGGTCGTGAAGACGTGGCCGGCGATGCCACTCGTGTTCAGCAGGCGTATCTCGCGGCGGTGCTCGCCCTGCGCCACGCGCGAATAGAGCTCGCCGGTCTGTTCGTCGTTCAGGAAGAGCGTGGAGCGCTCGCAATCGGTCTCGCGTGAGGTGATCTCCACCAGCTTCGCGAGCACCTGATCGAGGCTGTCGATCCCCGCCACCTCGCGCGAGATTGTGAGCAGGATCTCGGCGCGCTGCAGCTTCTCGCCAACGCTCTTCGGGCCGTTCGTCGCATTGCCTCGCTTCGGCGCGCGCTTCGCCTCGGCCGCGGGCCGCCTCGATCGCTTCGGCCGCGCCTTGCTCCCCGCCTCGGCAGCGACGCCGTTCGCGTCTTGCGTCACGGGCTTTGCGCCGGAGTCACCGTCCACGGCGCTGCTCCAATTCGGCGCGCAGGACGGCAACCGTCTCGCGGAGCTCGGTCAGCTCGACGCGGCTTGAGCGCTCAAGCTCCTGCAGCCGATGCTCATAGCCTGCCTTCAGCGCCTCCATCTCGTCGCGGAGTGCGGTCGCGGTCCTCCTGAGCTGGCGAATCTCGTCGGTCGAATTGGCGATCGCCTTCTGCACGGCCTCCGACTTGCCGATCTGCAGCGCTTCAAGCTCGTCACGAAGGGCGCGCGCAGTGCCGCGGAGCTGCACGATCTCACCTTGCGACTCGGCGAGCGCCTGCTGCACCGCCTCGTCCTTCTCGATCTGCTTCGCCTCCAGCGTATCGCGGAGCGCCGCCGCCGTCTTTCTGAGCTGGATGATCTCGGCCTGCGACTCCGCGATGGCGCGCTGGACTTGGTCGCCGTGTTCCGCGTGCTGCGACTCAAGCTCCAGCCGCAGCGCATGGACGGTCTGATGCAGCTGGCGAAGCTCGGTCTCCGCCTCGTTCAGCCGCAGGACGGACGGGTCGTCCGTGTCTTGGAATCGCTGCATGTCGCCGGCGCGCAAAGCTGCCGTCTCCCGTCAAACTCCGCTCCCGGGCGGTGATGGTCCGCCCCGCGGACCGACCTGTCAACGGGGCCGGAAAAGCCGGAATCCGGCCAAATCAGCCGATTGTCGGCGCATTCTATGCGCCACGGCTCTTCGCCACGTACACCCCCGCTCCGATGATCAGAACGATGCCGGTCAGCGTCCAGACATCCGGCACGTCGCCGAAGGCCGTCAGGCCGAAGACAGTCGCCGAGACGATCTGAAAGTAGTTGAACGGGGCGAGCGTGCTGGCTGGCGCATAGGTGAAGGCGCGGATCATGAAGATCTGCGCCAGGCCGAAGACCGTGCCGAGCCCGATCATGTAGAGCCACGCGGTCGCGCTGAGCGGAGCCCAATTCGCGATTGCCACCGGGGTGGAGGCGACGCAGCCCGCAACCAGCGTCCAGGCGAACGTGGTGGTCGGCTTCTCGCCGAGTGCGCCCAGTCGGCGGGTCATGAGCTGGTAGAGAGCGTAGAACACCGCGGCCAGCGCCGGAAACACGGTGTATTTCGACAGCTCGCCGAACCCTGGCCGCGCGACGATCAAAACGGCAAGGAAACCGATGGCGACGCCGATCCAACTCGCCGGCTTCACGCGCTCGCCGAGAACCGGCAACGACAGCCCCAGGATGATGAACGGGCCAGCGAAGAGGATGGCGGTCGCGTCGGCGAGCGGAAGATAGCGCACGCCGACCACCATGCCGGCGCTGACGCCGAGCGGCGTCAGGCCGCGCAGGATCTGGAGCCAGGGATGCGCTGTGCGGAATGTGCTCTTCCACACGGCCGGCGGCGTCGTGGCAAGAAGCAGGGGAATGGCGAGCGCGTAACGCGCCCAGACGATCTGCGCGACCGACTGGGTCGGCGCGAGAAGCTTGCTGAAGCCGTCGACGGTGCCGAAGAAGGCGGCGCCAAGGACGATGAAGATGATTCCGCGAAGGACATCGCGGTTTTCTGGCGGTTTCAGCATCGAGAGTTGTTGGCGGCGGACGCCGCCTTCTTGAGATGTTCAGCCTGCGGTTCGCACGGAATGGCCGTGATCACAATGCCCGGACAGATTTTGATCAGGGCCCGGCTTGCACCCAAAACGCCCTCGGAGTATCAGCACAATCCCACGTCACGTTCTCTGGGAGGCATTCATGGAAATGATCGGCTTCTTCCGCGCCTCCGGAATGTGCAACCCCGTGAGTTTGCGGATCGGCGCACGAAGCGCCTGAGCCCTACGGTCTCGTAACTTCGAGACATCCTCCCGCCGCCATCTTCGGATGCGGCGGACCAGTTGGCGGCCCACGGACCGCCTCAATCGAATAACCGATTTTTGGGAGCCGGCAGCGCCCTCGCGCCGGTCGCAAACAATGGTCCCGTTTCGCAAAACGCGACGGGCGGAAGCATTCCGCACCGTCCTCGGTTTCACCTTCGGCCACTGGCGACGGCAGAAGCCGCTAATCGCGGCCATTCTGACCGCCGTCGTCGTTTCGACCTTCGCCGACGTGCTGTTGCCGGTCTATGCCGGGCGGCTCGTCGACGCGGTCGCGCTCGACGCTGGCGACCGCTCTGCAGCGCGCGATACCGCGCTCTTCGCCTTCGCGGTCATCCTCCTGCTTGGGGCAGGGATGGTGATCCTGCGCCATCTCGCCTTCGTCGGCATCGTGCGGCTGACGCTGAAGATGATGTCGGACATCGCGTCAGACGCCTTCAACCGGGTGCAGCGCTTCTCGACCGAGTGGCACGCGAACTCGTTCGCGGGCTCCACCGTGCGCAAGATCACGCGCGGCATGTGGGCGCTCGACCTGATGAACGACACGATCCTGATCGCGTTGCTGCCGTCGCTCGTGGTGCTCGTCGGCTCCGCCGCGGTGCTCGCCTTCTATTGGCCGGCGATGGGCGTCGTCGTGATCGTCGGCACTGGCCTCTACGTCGCCATGACCGCGGCGCTGTCGCTTGTCTATGTCGCGCCTGCTGCGCGGCTTGCGAACCAATGGGACACGCGGGTCGGCGGCGCGCTCGCCGACGCGATCTCCTGCAACGCCGTCGTGAAGGCATTCGGCGCGGAGACGCGCGAGGACGCGCGGCTCGCGCGCGTGCTCGACAAGTGGCGGCACCGGACGCGCCGCACATGGGTACGTGCGACCTATAACGGCACGGCGCAGATCGCGGCGCTGCTTCTGCTTCGCGCTGCTGTGATCGGGCTCGTGCTGTGGCTCTGGTGGCAGGGGCGCGCAACGCCGGGCGACGTCGCCTATGTGCTGACGATGTTCTTCGTCATCCAGGGCTATCTGCGCGAGGTCGGCATGCATATCCGCAACCTGCAGCGCTCGGTGAACGACATGGAGGAGCTGGTCGACTTCCATGCCGAGCCGATCGGCGTGCCCGACCGGCCGGAGTCCAAGCCAATTTCGATCGGCGGTGGCGCGGTGGCGTTCGATCGCGTGACCTTCCACTATGGCGGACACGCGACGCCGCTCTTCGACGGCCTCTCAGTCGAGATCGTCGCGGGCGAGAAGGTAGGGCTCGTGGGACGCTCTGGTTCCGGCAAGACCACTTTCGTCAAGCTGATCCAGCGGCTCTACGATGTGAGCGGCGGTAGCGTCCGCATCGACGGCCAGGACGTGGCGCACGCTACGCAGGCCTCGCTGCGCGCGCAGATCGCGATCGTGCAGCAGGAGCCGATCCTCTTCCACCGCTCGCTTGCGGAGAACATCGCCTATGGGCGGCCGGGCGCGCGGATGGCGGAGATCGAGCACGCGGCGAAGCTTGCCAACGCCGACGACTTCGTCGGCCGCCTGCCGCGTGGCTACGACACGCTGGTCGGCGAACGTGGGGTGAAGCTTTCGGGCGGCGAGCGCCAGCGCGTGGCGCTTGCGCGCGCTTTCCTGGCGGATGCGCCGATCCTGATTCTCGACGAGGCGACGTCGAGCCTCGATTCGGAATCGGAGCTCCTGATCCAGGAGGCGATGGCGCGGCTTGTGCGCGGGCGCACAGCGATCGTCATCGCGCATCGGCTGTCGACGGTCAGGGCGATGGACCGCATCCTGGTCTTCGACCGCGGGGTCGTCGCGGAGGAGGGGAGCCACGCCGAACTCGTCCGCCGCGAGCGCGGTATTTACCGCTCGCTCTTCGAGAAGCAGGCAGGCGGGATGGCGGCCGGACTCAAGGTGGCCTGATCGTGTGTGGCGCGTCGTGGGCGGGCGTGCTGCTGGAAGGTGTTCCAAGTGGCCGCACGCGCCGCGGGTCATAGCTGGCGAGGAAGGCGAGTCCGGCACCTCGGCTTTCGCCTCCCTAACGCGGCGGCTTGCGACCGATCACCGATGTAACAAGCGCGTTGCCCTCGCAGGTCTCGATCATGTCGAGACCGAGATCGCCGAGCCGCGCCGCGGCAGCGTCCGGGCTCCACACGTGGCCGCCGCTCCGTACCAGGCGGAGTGCCTGCAGCGACAGACCGAGGGGGTCAGGCGGCGCGGCTGGAAGCCCGAAGATCATCCAGCCGCCCGGCCGGAGCGCCCGCACAGCCCGGCGCAATGCCTCGCCGGAGACGTGCGGCGGAATGAAGGGGCTCGGGAACCAGATCAAGGAGTAGGCGTCCTCGTCCGCAAGCGCCTCACAGCCGTGAAGCCGGAGCTCGACGCGGTCCGCGACGTCGTTTTCCGCGACGTTCTGGTGCGCGAGGCTGAGCGCGGTCTCCCACGGGTCGATGCCGACAACGCGGAGCGCCGGCCAGAGGCGTACCGCCTCGATTGCGATCCACCCGCAGCCGGTACCAATGTCGAGGAATGCGCCGGGTGCTTCGAGCGCTGTCCGCAGCGCCGGTCGGCTCGTGGCGAGTGCGTCGATCAAGTGAGCCACGCGGGCGGAAGCACGGCCTTGCGCTTGCAGGACCGTGGGGTCCTGTGCGGTCCAGCCCGGCGGACGCTCGGGCGCCCTGAGAAGCTCGGCCGCCTGCCCGAAGAACGTCAGGATGGTGCTAAGTGCCGCGGTCTCTTGTTGCGGCGTGAGATCGTCGAAGAGCGCCGGATCGACATGGCCAGCGATCTCGCCGAGCAGCGCGCGAACGTTCGGGTCGCCGTCGACGGCGAGCTGGCGAAGCCGTAGCTCCGCGCCAATCGCCGCCAGGGTCTCGGTCGCGCCGAGCAACCGGCGAACGTTCGCCATCAACACGTCAAAGCCCATGTCCCGCCCCAGCACGACCGATTGATTCTACCCAGCTTCCCCGATTGGGTCGAGCGTCTGTCCGGCTCGTCCGCCGCTTGCGCGGGAGCTATCGCTCGCCGATGCTCCTCCGCCAGGAATGCTCCTCCTTGAAGCCGAGCACCTCGCGGATCTTGCGGTTGGAATAGGGCGATTCGAACTCGCCCAACTCGCGCTTCACCGGCACGTTCGGATAGTAGCGCTTCAGCAGCTCCTTGGTCGGCAGGTTGGCGGAGGTCTCGTCGTTCGCGGCGTTGAAGACCTGGAAGCCGAGCCCGTCCTTCTCGATACAGAGTTTTACGATCTGCCCGAGGTCGCGGGCGTCGATGTAGCTCCACATGATCTTCTTGCGGAACTCCGGGTTCGCCTTCCACTGTGGAACGAACGACTCGTATTCGTGCGGCTCGATGACGTTGCCGATGCGAAGCGCATAGATGTCGAAGTCGCCGCGCAGCTGAAAGGCGCGCGCCGTCTTCTCGTTCACCACCTTGGACATCGCGTAGGAGTCCATCGGGTTAACGTCGTAGTCCTCGTCGAGCGGCAGGTAATCGGGCTCGCGCGGCTCGTTGGCGAAGATGATGCCGTAGGTGGTCTCGCTCGAGGCGATGATGATCTTCCTGATGCCGAGTTTCGTCGCCGCCTCGATGATGTTGTAGGTGCCCATCACGTTGATGCGGAAAAGCTCGTTGTCGGGCGTGATCATGATGCGCGGGATGGCGGCGAAATGGACGACCGCGTCGACGGGCTGCGGCGCAAGCACCGGGTCGAACTCGTGCGTGGCCATGGTGCTGGAGAGTGCGTTGAAGACCTGGCCGGAATCCGTGATGTCGGTGATGAGCGTGCGCACCTTCGGATTGTCGAGCGGCTTCATGTCGAGGTTCAGTACGTCGTAGCCGTTGTCGACGAGGTATTTGACCGCGTGGCGGCCGGCCTTACCGGTGCCGCCGGTGAACATGATGCGCTTCGGCATGGATGGATCCTTTCCGGTCCGCGCGCGGAATGTCGCCGGACGCCCGTTTCAGGTGCTCAATCGGAAGCCGGACCGCTTCTGTCAAGCGCGGTTCTTACGGAAAAGCGCCAGCGATTGCGCGGCTTTCGCGAACATCAGCTATCGAAACGATACGGCCTAGGCATTTCAGGCGAAGCGGAATTCTCCGCATGGTTGACCCACGCACAGGATCGAGGAAAAGACCATGCTGAAGGGAAAAACCGCACTCGTCACCGGCTCGACCAGCGGAATCGGGCAGGGGATTGCCGAGGCCTTCGCGGCCGAGGGCTGCAACATCGTGCTGAACGGCTTCGGCGACGCCGGGACGATCGAAAAGCTCCGCTGCGGGATGGCGACCCAGTATGGCGTGAGCGTCCGCTACGACGGCGCCGACATGAGCAAGGGCGCTGCGATCACGGCGATGATGGACAAGGCGATCGCGGAATTCGGCGCCGTCGACATCCTCGTCAACAATGCCGGCATCCAGCACGTCGCACCGATCGACGAATTCCCGGAGGACAAGTGGAACGCGGTCATCGCGATCGATCTCGTCTCCTCGTTCTACACGATCAGCCGCGCGCTTCCCGCCATGAAGAAACGTGGCTGGGGCCGCGTCATCAACATCGCCTCCGCGCACGCGCTGGTGGCCTCGCCGTTCAAGTCCGCCTACGTCGCGGCCAAGCACGGCGTCGCCGGACTGACGAAGACGGTGGCGCTCGAGGTCGCGGAGCAGGGGATCACGGTCAACGCCGTCTGTCCCGGCTACGTGCGCACTCCGCTCGTCGAGAAACAGATCCCGGACACCGCGAGGGCGCGTGGCATCACCGAGGAGCAAGTCGTTAAGGACGTGCTCCTCGCGGCACAGCCGACCAAGAAGTTCGTCACCGTCGAGCAGGTCGCGGCACTCAGCCTCTTCCTCGCCTCCGAAGAGGCGGCCTCGATCACCGGCGCGATCGTGCCGATCGAGGGCGGCTGGACGGCCCACTAGAAGCACTGTGGAGTTCCTGACATGACGACAATCACTCGGACCGCGCCGGCCGTGCAGGCAGACGGCGAGCCTGGCGCCCGCCGCCGAGCCGCAGCGGCAGCAGATTGTCCTCGTCCTTCAGGGCGGGGGCGCGCTCGGCGCCTATCAGGCCGGCGTCTATCAAGCGATGTCGGAAGGCGATGTCGCTCCCGATTGGGTCATCGGGACGTCGATCGGCGCGATCAACGGTGCGTTGATCGCCGGCAACAAGCCGGAGAACCGTCTTGCCCGCCTGCAGGAATTCTGGGACGGCGTCGGCAGCGGCAACAGCTTCTCCGATATGTGGGCTTCAGCGCTCTTCGGAAACGCGCTCGGCAACATCAACACAATCACGCGCGGGATACCCGGATTCTTCGAAACCAACCCACGCGCAATCTTCGGCGTGAACTACCCCGTGGGTCTCGAACAGGCCTCGTACTACACAACCGATCCGCTCAAGGCGACGCTCGCGCGGCTGATCGATTTCGAGCACCTGAACGGCAGGCATACGCACCTGACCGTCGGCGCCGTCAACGTCAGGACGAGCGAGCTCCGTTACTTCGACAGCCGCGAGATGGACCTGCGGCCCGCGCACGTGATGGCATCCGGCGCCCTCCCGCCGGCCTTCCCGGCCGTGTGCATCGATGGCGAGCCCTACTGGGACGGCGGGGTTTATTCCAACACGCCGATCGAGGTGGTTCTCGACGCGATGCCGCGCAGGAATGCGCTGATCTTTTCCGTCAACCTGTGGCAGCCGAGCGGGTCGGAGCCGGACACCATCTGGCAGGTTCTCGGCCGCTTGAAGGACATTCAATATGCGAGCCGCGGCAAGAGCCACGTCGCGCGCCAGGAGCAGATCCACCGGATGCGCCACGTCATCCGCGAACTGGTCAAGCATATCCCCGAGGCGGAGCGCGACGACCCGATGGTGAAGGAGCTCGCCTCATACGGCTGCAGCACGATCATGCATCTGGTGCGGCTCCTCTCGCCGCGCCTCGACGGCGAGGACCACACCAAGGACATCGACTTCACCCGCGCCGGAATCCGAGCGCGCTGGCAGGCCGGCTACGAACACGCCAAGCGCGTTCTTTCCGAAAAGCCGTGGGAATGCGAAGTCGACATGCTGCAGGGCGTGGTGGTTCACGAATCCTCGGAATAGTGGGGCGGTCACCCCGCCGAGATTCTTCTTGTGGAGATCATGGTTACCGTCGCGGGATAACCTGAAACTTGCGCCGTGAGCGGGCCGTTCCATTGCCTCCGAGCGTGAAAGACATGCGACAGAACGGCGGTGGACATTGACTCAATCTGGCGATTGGCGTTGCATGCATGTCCTTGGCGGAGGACTTTGGTAACGTTGCTTCTGAATTGGGCTGGGCGATGAAGAACACGGTCTTATCCGCTGCTGCCGCAGCGTTTTTTGTATTTGCGGGTTCCGCAAATGCTTTGAGCGTGTACTCTGGAGCCGATGCTTCCGGGACGACGAACTCCACCAACGCATTCAATTCCTGGGTCGACAGCCTCTCCGTCTACTCGGTCGACGACCTTTCCGGGTTGAGCGGCACCACCGGCGCGCCGGGCAACCTGACGAGCACCGCAGGAAACAACTTCACGTCGACCGACGACAGCCTTTTCGTCAGCGGCTCGGGCTCGTCGGTGAATCTGGGTCTGGTGAAGCAGGGGTCGGCTGCTCAGTTCACGTGGAATCTCTCCGACCCAAGCGATGCCTTCGGCTTTTTCGCGCACGGCAATAACAGCGGGACGATTGCCATCACGCTTCTGGACGGCACCAGCCGCACGTTCAATCTCGGCGGCAAGCTGAACGTGTTTTGGGGTATTTCCGGTCTCGAATCGCTGATCGCGAGCGTTACCATCCGGACGACGGACCCGGCGATCAGCCACTGGGATGATTTCGCGGTCGGGACGACGGCCATTCCCCTTCCGGCGGCGATGCCGCTGCTCGGAACGGCCACCGGCTTTTTGACCCTGGCCGGCTGGCGCAGACGGCGGAAAGCTTCAGCGTCCGCCTGAGCCCCATTGGCAGGCAGGTTGCGAGCGGTCCTTCGGGGCCGCTTTTGCTTTGCGCCGCCGCAGTCGCGAAGGATCAATTTGGATGCTTGGTGCCCCTGGCCGGACTCGAACCAGCACGCCCGTGAAGGCAACAGATTTTGAGTCTGCCGCGTCTACCATTCCGCCACAGGGGCATTGACCCGCGGATATGGCGGAGCGTCGCCGGTCGGTCAATCGGCGATTATTTCCGCCCAAATCTCGTGTATGAGGTTGCCCCATGCTGAACCCTGGCCCGATCGCCGCCAACGGCACCGCCCATACGGAAGCCGACGCGTTGCGCCGCCTTCTGCCTGCCGCCTACGCCATGCTCGTGATCGCCGCGGCGACCATCCTGGGCGCGCTCGGCTTCGAGCACATCGGCGGCTACCTGCCTTGCCACCTCTGCCTGATTGAGCGCGTGCCCTATTATGTGGGTGTGCCGGTGGGGGCTCTTGCCATCGTCGCGATCTTCATGAGAGCGCCGCGCATGGTGCTTGCGGCGCTCTTCGCGGTCTTCGCCCTCCTGATGATCTACAATGCCGGGCTTGCCGCGTATCATTCGGGCGTCGAATGGGGTTTTTGGCGAGGCCCCGTGTCATGCTCGCCCTCGATCAGTATCGACAGTGCGGCCGACCTCATGAACCAGCTTCAGAACGACCATGCGCCAAGCTGCACGGTGGCGGCCCTGCGCATCTTCGGAATCTCGCTGGCGGGCTACAACGTGCTGATCTCTGCGCTGCTTGCCGCGCTCGGGATTTTCGGAGCGCGCGGCGCCTGGCGTGCCGCCTGAGTTCTAAGGCTCCAGCACCGCGTCCCAGTAGAGATAGTCGAGCCAGCTTTCGTGCAGGTAGTTGGGCGGGAAGAGCCGCCCATTGTTGTGAAGGTCATGCACGGTCGGCTCGAACGGCGATTGCTTCGGCCACATCTTGACCTCGCGGCAGCCCTTGTTGCCCTTCTTCAGATTGCATGGCGCACACGCCGTCACGACGTTCGCCCAGGTCGTCTGTCCGCCGCGCGAGCGGGGCAGAAGATGATCGAAGGTCAAGTCCTCGTCCGCGCCGCAATACTGGCACTCGAAGCGGTCGCGCAGGAAGACGTTGAATCGGGTGAAGGCAGGGTGGCGGGAGGGCTTGATGTAGGTCTTGAGCGAGACGACGCTTGGCAGACGCATCTCGAAGCTCGGACTTCGCACCTTGAAGTCGTACTCCGAGACGATGTTCACCCGTTCCAGGAACACCGCCTTGATCGCGTCCTGCCAGCCCCAAAGCGACAGCGGATAGTAGCTGAGCGGCCGGTAGTCGGCGTTCAGAACAAGAGCCGGGTGTGCCTCAGGCGATACGTGGACCGTCATCTTCGACGCTACAAGATCCCTGTCCAGCGGGGACAATTCCCCTACCTTTTCCAATAGTCTACAGCGGCAGTGTCAGTCTTGTGAAGCTATGCCGTCAGGCTCCTGACGACGCCTGCGGCAATCTGCGGCATCGAGGCGGCCCGGTTCAGGAAGCGAGCGCGACCGTTTCTCCGTCCAAAATCACGCAGTTTCGGCCCGCGCGCTTGGCGCAATAGAGCGCGGAATCGGCGCGGTTGATCAGCTCGGCGACCCGTCCGCCGCGTTTCCCCGGCACCGACGCGACCCCGATGCTGACCGTGACACGGCTGTTGGGGCTCGCGGAATGCGCGATGTTCAGGGCCTCGATCTCGGCGCGGAGCGCCTCTGCGATCGCTTGCGCATTTCCGATGTCGGCCTCGGGCAGAAGCAGCGCGAATTCCTCGCCGCCGGTGCGGGCGGCAAAGTCGCCGGCCCGGCGGGCGGCGTCATCGAGCACTCTCGCCACGCGCCGCAGGCAAGCGTCCCCTCCGACGTGCCCATAGCAGTCGTTGAACTTCTTGAAATGGTCGACGTCGATCGCAAGCAGCGCCAGCGGCGCACCGCTGCGCCGTGTGCGGCGCCATTCGGCCGCGAGCTGATCGTCGAAGCTTCTGCGATTGGCGATCCCGGTCAAGGCATCCTTGTTGGCGAGGTTGGAGAGAGTCTCGTTGGCGCGCCGAAGCTCGTCGTCGCGTACACGAAGCTGCGCGGCCATGAGATTGAACGTCTCGCCGAGCCGTCTGAGCTCGGGCGCCAAACCTTCGGTCCGTATGCGGGTGTCGAGGTCGCCGCCCCCGAGCCGCGCCGCGGCGCCGGTCAGATTGCGGATCGGACGCGCAAGCAGGTGTTCGCTACCGAACCAGATCAGCAGGAAGGAGGCGATGCCCGCCAGCAATATCTTCACGACCTCATTGGCGACGACCCGGTTGGCATTCGCGATGATGCTATCGAGCGGCGTCATGACGGCGAGAACGGTATTGGTGTCGTCAAGTCGCACATGACCGACGATACGGCGCTTGCCGTCCAGGCTGTCGGAGCGCGTGGTTCCGTTGGGCGCTTTCAGAATCGCCGTGAATGCCGCGTTCTTTGAAAGCGACCGTCCGATCCAGGCCTTCGGCTCGGGGTAGGCGGCGATGACCGTCTCGCCGCCGTCGAGAAGCAGCACTTCGGCGCCTTTCGGCGCACCGACCTCCGCCGCGAGGCGGCTCAACCAGTCCACCTCGATCATGGCGGAGACGACGGTCTCAACCGCGCCGTTCTTCATGCGCGGCATCGCCACTACCACGCCCGGCTTCCCGCTGACGCGCCCGACGACGTAGTCGCTCAACACGAAGCCGTGGGTTGCGAGGGCCTTCTGGAAGAAGGGGCGATCGCCGATGCTTGCCGAAATCGGGCCGTCACTGTTGGTGCAGAGCGCGCTGCCGTCGGGAGCGACAACCCAAAGCGCGCGGAGCCAGGGAAGATCGTCGACAATTCTGTGGAATGGTTGCCGACAGGCGGAGCCTGCGTCCGCGGCGGTTATCGGAAGATCGACGGCAAGCTGGAGGAGCGCCTTCGCATCGGTGACGATTTCGGCCTGCCGCTCGGCGCCGCGCTCTGCCAGGGCGGCAACGTCCGCCTCCGCCGTCGCGGTCTCGGCTTCGCGAATGCGGATCAGCTGATGAAAGCGGTCGGCGATCAGAATCGCCACGATGAGAAAAAGAAGAAACGCAAGGTTCGTGCGGAGGCTGAACCGCGAAAGCAATGTGCGGCTGCGCCGGAAGCAGGAAGCGACGCGCATCGATATCCCCCGTTTACACACAAGGTCTTGCACCGCAGCCGTAAAGAATCGGCACAAGCCGAAGCATGAAATTTAAATCGAATGGGGGAGGCCCGCGTTTAGAGCCGCGAGCCTAGCAAGGCCCGGTGATCACGATCTCTTAACACTCCGCGACGGGAAGGCCGGCTTTTCTCCGCACGCGCCTCTGCGCGACGTCGGCGGCAGCGCGCGCCTTCTCCTGCTTGCTGAGCGCCTGACCGCGATCGCCGGCGCGCGCCTCGCACTCCTTGCGGATTTCGTCGAGTTCTTCGTCAGTCAGATGCTCAATGCCGATGAAGGCATTCTGCGCGGCGCTCGCGCGGATCAGCTCGTCGAGTTTCGCCTGCAGTGCGGCGCCGTCGCGGTTCTGCGTGTTCTGAATCACGAACACCATGAGGAAGGTGATGACCGTCGTTCCGGTGTTGATGACGAGTTGCCAGGTATCGGAGAAGTGGAAGATCGGTCCGCTCGCGGCCCAAAAGACGACGAGCGCGCAGCAGAGCACGAACGTCACCGGGCGTCCGGCGGCTGCGCGCAATGGCGTTCGAGAATTTCGTGAAGAGCTTTGAGCTTTTGGAGACCACAGCCACGACGACCTTGCCTCCTTCAGGAGCGCAGCGGAAAGAACAGCGCGGCAGGAAACGCAGCCAGCGCAACTTTCGTTCCGGAAGCGCTTCTCAGCGCGGCAGCACGCGCTTCAAGAACTTCAGGCCGAGCTCCAGCCCGTCGGGGCCGATGCCATGCGGTATCCCCTGCGAGATATGCCACTCGACGGGAATTTCAGCTTCGGCGAGGCCCGCTGCCGCGGAAAAGATCGCCGCGACGGGGATCAGGTCATCGCGGTCGCCATGGATCAGAAAGACGGGCGGCTTCTCTACCGGCCCGCGCTTCAGCGCTTCGGGGTCGGCGAGCAGCCCGGAATAGCCGAGGATGCCGGCAAGCCTCGTCTTGCGCTGCGGCCCGACATGGAGCGCCATCATCGTGCCCTGGCTGAAGCCGACGAGCGCCAAGGCGCTTTCATCGAGCCCGTGGCGTTGCAACTCCGCGTCGAGGAACGCATCGAGCTCGGGACGCGCAGTCGCGACGCCGCGGGCAAACTCGGTCGGGTCGCGCATGGTAAGCGGAAACCATTGCCGCCCCATCGGGGTGCCCGGACAAAGCTGCGGCGCGTTGGGCGAGGCGAAGGCCGTGGACGGCAATGCGGGCGCCCATTCGCGCCCGAGCCCGATCAGGTCGTTCCCGTCCGCGCCGTAGCCGTGCAGGAAGACGACGAGGCTTTTCGGGGTCCCGCCCGCTGCGGGCGCTAGGCGCGGTCCATCGATCACTTGGCCTTCTCCGTCGCGCGCTCAGCTTTCAACGCTTCGCGCCGCTCACGGTAATAAGCCCAGAAAAGCCGCGCCGCGACCCCACGCCAGGGCGACCATTTCTCCGCAAGTTTCCTGAGCCTCTTTTCATCCGGCCGTTTGCGAAGCTTGAGGCCGGTGTGAACCGCGCTTTGCAACGCGAGGTCGCCGGCCGGGAAAATGTCGGGATGCCCGACACAGAAGAGCAGATAGATTTCTGCCGTCCACGGACCGATGCCTTTCAGCGCCGTCATTGTCGCCATCGCCTGCTCGGCCGGGAGGTTGTGCACGGCGATCAGGTCCAGGCCATCGGCGGCCGCGGCGGCGATGCCGGTCAGCGTCCTTATCTTGGGGCCGGAGAGCCCAGCGGTGCGGAGCATCTCTTCCGACGTCTGCAGGAATTGCTCCGCCGTGAACGGATCGATTGTCGTCTTCAAGCGGCCCCAGATCGAAGCCGCGGCGCTATCGGAAATCTGCTGTGCCGTAACGATCGACGCGAGTCCCTCGAAGCCGCCTTCCCGGCGGCGAAGGGGGAGGGGGCCGGCGACCTCGACAATCGGCGCGAGCCGCGGATCGGCGGCAAGCAGCGCCTTCAAGGCGCGCGCGATATCGCGGTTCGTTTCGATGGGTTTCAAAAGAGACTAGCTCAGCGGGATGTCGGCTTCGCCTTTGTGCGTCTGGTATGTAGCCGAAAGATCAGCGTAGGTCTTGCCGAGCGCATCGAGACGCGTGGAGAGCGCCGCGCGCTCCGCCTGCGGCGCTTCCTTACGAGGTCGGCGAGCGCGCGCGCTTTCCAGAACGCGTTTTCGCGGCGGTAGGCGCCGTTCTCGACCCCGAACACCTCCTGCAGGATTTTCAGATCGTGCGGGATGGCAAAGGCGTCGCGCGTTGCTTCATAGCCGAAGAGATAAGTGAAGTTGTCGAAGCCCGCCCAGGTGATCGCCGAGAGACAGAGCGGGCAGGGCTCGTGCGTAGACAGGAACAGGCAGTCGCGCGTCGCGGGCCGGCTCCCGGCGGGAAGGCGGTAGAAGGCGTTGAGTGTCGCGATCTCGCCGTGGAAGAGCGGGTTCTCCGTCTCCGCGTTGGTCGCTGCGACGACGAGCGCGAGATCGGATTTCCTGAGGATTGCCGCGCCGAAGAGCTTGTTGCCGGCAGCGACGCCGGCGCGCGTCTTGGGGACGATGTCGTTCTCGATGATTTCGAGGAAGCGGGCGGCGAGTTGCCCCGGCTGAGGCACCATCTACTCCGCGGCGTCGGCGGGGCGGTTGCCGTAGCGTTTCTCGATGTAATCCTGGACGAGCTTTTTGAAGTCTTCAGCCACAGTCGGCCCGCGCAGCGTCACCGCCTTCTTGCCGTCGATGAAGACGGGGGCGGTCGGCTGCTCGCCGGTGCCGGGAAGCGAGATGCCGATGTCGGCGTGCTTCGACTCTCCAGGGCCGTTCACGATGCAGCCCATCACCGCGACCTTCAACTCTTCCACGCCCGGATAGGTCTCGCGCCACACCGGCATTGAGGCGGTCAGATGTCCCTGGATCTCCTTGGCGAGTTCCTGGAACGTCGTCGAGGTCGTGCGTCCGCAGCCGGGGCAGGCGGCGACGATCGGCACGAAGGCGCGGAAGCCCATCGTCTGGAGAATTTCCTGCGCGACCTTCACTTCCAGCGAACGGTCGCCGCCGGGCTCGGGGGTCAGCGAGATGCGGATCGTGTCGCCGATGCCTTCTTGCAGCAGGATGCCAAGCGCGGCGGAGGATGCAACGATGCCCTTCGATCCCATGCCGGCCTCGGTCAGGCCGAGGTGGATGGCGTAGTCGCAGCGGCGGCGAGCATCCGATAGACCGCGATCAGGTCCTGCACGCCGGAGACTTTGGCGGAGAGGATGATGCGGTCGCGCGGCAGCCCGATCTCCTCGGCGCGCGCGCCGGAGAGAAGGCCGGACTGCACCATCGTCTCGCGCATCACGGCGCCGGCGGAGAGCGGTTCGGCGCGGGTCGCGTTCTCGTTCATCAGGCTGGTCAGGAGTTCCTGGTCGAGCGAGCCCCAATTGACGCCGATCCTGACCGGCTTCGCGTATTTGATCGCCATCTCGACGATGGAGCCGAACTGCCGGTCGCGCTTTTCGCGGAAGCCGACATTGCCCGGGTTGATGCGATACTTGTCGAGCGCCTCGGCGCATGCCGGATGGTCGGCGAGAAGCTTGTGGCCGATATAGTGGAAGTCGCCGATCAGCGGCACCTTGACCCGCATCTGGGCGAGGCGGTCGCGGATATGCGGCACGGCAGCCGCGGCCTCGTCGCGGTCGACGGTGATCCGAACCAGCTCCGAGCCGGCGCGGGCGAGGGCCGCTACCTGCTGCGCCGTCCCCTCGACGTCGGCCGTGTCGGTGTTGGTCATCGACTGGACGACGATCGGCGCCCCGCCGCCAACCATGACGCCGCCCACATCGACCCCGACGGAATCCCGGCGGGGGAGGGGCGCGGCGGTGACGGCCTCGGCTTCGGGCAGGCAGTGGAGGTTCATGTTCGTCTCGGTCTCGGCGCCGTACAGGTGGCGAAAGGCGCCCGCAAAGTCAACGCGCTACCCTGTCTCGCAAAGAAGGATGATGAATGCGTGACGCACCGGGAGAGGCGCGTTCGAGCGGGATTTCCGCTGTTTGCTGCATTGAAATAGAACCCCACCGGGCCTAGAGAACCGCCCATGCTCAAAGGCAAGACCGCAGTCGTCACAGGCTCGACCTCCGGCATTGGTCTCGGCATCGCCGAGGCGCTGGCCGGGGAGGGGGCCAATCTCGTCCTCAACTCGTTCACCGACAGCGCCGAGGACCACGCGCTCGCCGAGCGCATCGCCAAGACGCACGGCGTCAAGGCGAAATACGTCAAGGCAGACATGTCGAAGCCGGACGAGTGCCATGCGCTCGTCGCCACGGCGGCGGAGGCATTCGGACCGGTCGCCGATTCTGGTCAACAATGCCGGCATCCAGCACGTCGCGCGGGTGGAGGAATTCCCGATCGGGAAGTGGGATGCGATCCTCGCGATCAACCTCTCCTCCGCCTTTCATACGACCGCCGCGGCGATCCCGGCGATGCGCGAGGCGAAGTGGGGGCGGATCGTCAACATCGCGTCCGCGCACGGGCTGACCGCCTCACCCTTCAAATCGGCCTACGTGGCGGCGAAGCATGGGCTCGTCGGCTTCACCAAGACGGTGGCGCTGGAGCTCGCCGAAGAGCACATCACCTGTAACGCGATCTGTCCGGGCTACGTGCTGACGCCGCTGGTGGAAGCCCAGATCGCCGACCAGATGAAGGTGCACAATCTCTCACGCGAGCGCGTCATCAAGGAGGTGATGCTGCAGCGTCAGCCCACACGCGAGTTCGCCGGGACCGCCGACATCGGCGCACTGACAGTGTTCCTCTGCTCCGACGCCGCGGCGCAGATCACCGGCACGACGCTCTCGGTCGACGGGGGCTGGACGGCGCTTTGAGATGCCGCGCCGTCACGAGCGGCGCTCGACAGTCAGGACGACGCTCCCCTTGTTGTTGCCGTAGGTCTGCCATGCGTCGTTGGCGAAGCAATAGAGATAGCCTGACTTCTTCGGCGTGACGTCGGCACGGTCGCCAATGAAGAAGACCTGGTTTTCCGGGAGCTTCGCCTGGTCCTGGTCGTCGGCGCCGTTGGCGATGACGCCGATCAGCGCGAACCAGGGAAAGTCCTCGACCCGCTTCGTGTACCAGAAGTCGGCGCCCTGGTTGGCGCGCATCTTGCGATAGAATGTCTCAAGCTCCCCCACCCGGGATGCGATCACCTGTGCGATCTCCGCGACATGGAAATTTCCGTCGGCGGTGCCTGCTGGTCCCGCCGGGATCGAGCCGTCGAGCCACTCGCCGGTCGCCTTCATACGGTAGCTGCCATCCTTCTCGAGGAAGAGGCCGGTAACGTTCCACCGCTGGCCTGCATAGATGCGGCGGACGGCTGACCGGCCGTCTGCGACAGGAGTTTCGGTCGGCCAGAAGCGCGCCTGCGCGAGCGGCGGGCTCCTGAATCGTCGGAGGCTCAACTCGTGGAAGTCCGTGGACCCATCCGCGAGCAGCGGAACCTGTCGCGGCTCCGTTTTCAGCTTGCTGAAGATGCCGGTGTCGGAATCGTGCAGCACGTCGCTCGCGTTGGGCGTGACTTGGCCGTCGATATCCGTGCGGAAGCCGAGACCGGCCTTTGCCGCCTCCGTCAACATCCACTCAAAGGCGCCGTCGGACAGCCCTTTCTGCAGATAGCCTCCGCCGATATCGCCATGCACGCCGGGGAACCAGATCTGGCGGACGTCGCGGCCCGCGAGATCACCGGTCCAAAGCGTCGGAGCAAAGCTCTTGCGCATCTCGTCCATGGCGAGGGCGTGGCGCGCAACCTCGACCGTTTTGCCTAGCTTGGTATTGTGGAACGCGTATTTCGCTGGATCGTCGATCAGGTCGAGCAGCGCTAGGTCGTCGGGCACGCCGAGTGCCCCGACTGTGTCCCATACACCGATGAAGTGGATTGGCGTGCTGTCGGGTGCTGACGCAACGCCGTCCACGTTGTGGAACTTGGACCCGTCGAGCGGCTTCAAAGTGTGTTTTGGGTCTCGGTAGCAGTCGAACGCTTTGTCGACACGGTCCCAGAGCGTTTTGTCGTCGAGCCCTTTGAGATCGAGCAATCCGCAGCAGCCCATCATCCCGCCAAGGCTGCGAACCGTGTAGGCGCCGCGACTGAAGCCGAACAGGAAGATGCGGTCGCCCGATTGGTAGGTTTCAGCAAGCCATTTGTAGCCGCTCTTGATGTTCTGGTTGAGCCCCTTGCCGATGCCTCCACCGAGGAGGCGGTCGACGATCGCACCGTCCGTCCCGACGCCGGGATGGTAGTAGGAAATCTGTTCGACATCGGCCCCGGGGGGATTCCGCGCGGTCTTCGCCAGGGCATTAAAGAGCCTGACAACATTGGTCGGGGCAGGGAGCCCGCCATCCTTGTCGTCGGGCGTGTTCCAGGTGCCGTCCGCGCAAACGATAAGATTCCGCATGACCCGTCTCCACCGGCACGCTGCAGAGCCGACCGACGCAGCCCGAAGAGTTTCCCCCAGTTGCGCCAGGATGGCAACTTATGGATGCAGATGTGATCGAGATTTCGACGTCGCTCGATCGCGCTATAGTTCCGCAGAAGAAGGAACGTGGCGTTGCGGTCGGACACAGGCTCGGTATGCGCCTCTTTCCGTCGTCGTCGCGGACATCACGACGCTGGCGCTTGACGCCATCGTCAACGCCGCGAACGAGAGCCTGCTCGGCGGCGGCGGCGTCGATGGCGCCATCCATCGCGCAGCCGGGCCGGAGCTTCTTGCCGAATGTCGCGCGATCGGCGGTTGCCCGACGGGCGAGGCGCGGATCACGAAGGGCTACCGGCTGCCGGCCCGCCACGTCATCCATACCGTCGGCCCCGTCTGGCGCGGCGGTGAGCAGGGCGAGCCGGCGCTTCTCGCTTCGGCTTATCGGTCGTCGATAGCGCTCGCGGAGCGCCATGCACTGAGGAGCATCGCGTTTCCGGCGATCTCAACCGGAATCTATGGCTACCCCGCGGATCAGGCCGCGAAGATCGCGGTCGCTACGATCGTCGACTTTGTTTCCGATCGCCCCTCGTCCTTCGACGAGGTCGTCTTCTGCTGCTTCTCCGAGGCATCCGCGGAGCATCACCGTAAGGTGCTGTCCAATCTTCATGCACAGGACTAGGCTGTGGTCCTATTTCGTTCGCGCTGCGGGCTTTCTTTCACATTGCCGCCGCATTCGCGTTCAAATGTCGCGAAAACGGCTGGGCATATGCCGAACCGCTAGCCAGGCGGAACAGGGGTACGCGTTTGGCAGAAGGGTCAAGGAGACCGGATCTTTCCCGGGATTCCGCCGGGCGCTGTTTTGTGTACGGCGGCCCGCCGCGTTGCCGTGCCTTTGCCATCATGTTCGCGAGTGTCGTTCTTGTCTCCACGGCGGGCGCGCAAGAGGCGATGGGCGTCATCGAGCAGCGCATCGAAAGAACGTTCGATCTCGTCATCGGCAACAGCGCTGATCTCGCCATCCCCCTGACCCGCCGCGCACTGGCCCGCCGTTCGGCGGAAGACAACTCGGTCGATCCGCTTGCATATCACGACGCGACGGACGCCGATCCGTTCGGCCTCGACGAAGGTGGGGGGTCGGTCAATGTCGACCAGGCCGCGGCCGAGCAGAGCATCGAGGTTGCGCGCTTGCCGCGTCCGCGGCCGGCCGAAGGCGATGCGGACGAGCCCGCGACCAGCGATGCGCCGCTCGACCTTGTCGCCGGGGCGCCGGCACCCGTGCCGCAGGCCGGCGCAACCGCCAAGCCGACGCCTGTGGTCGTTGCGTCGGTCGCGCCCGCGCCCGAGCCGCAGGCGGCGGCTGTTGTCAGTGCCAAGGACCAGCCGATCCTTCCGCCGGCGCCGTCGAAATCCAAGCCTGAGCTTGTCGCGTCGGGCGCATGCCTTTCGCCCGACGAGGTCACCGACAAGGACGGCGATTTCAAGCGCAACGCAAAAGCCCTGTCCGGAAGCGCGTTCTGCATCGCCGAGGAGACCTTCAAGGAACGGCGGCGGATGTGGACGATCCAGACGGTCAAGACCAACCGGCCAGGTCCACTCTGGGCCGTCATGCATGACGACGAGGACATGTCGTTCGACAATGCCGTGGAGGCGCTCAAGGCCTATGGCGGCACTCTCGTCACGGTCGACACGGGCGGCAAGCGCAACGAGAGCGGTATCGATCCGAACCGCAACTTCTCGGCCGACGGCGTCGGATGCTCGAAGCTCGGGACGGACGCCGCGCCGCAATACACGACCTTGTTCCGAGATCTCCTGACGGACGAGCCGATCATCGCGCTGCACAACAATGTCGACGGTCCGGTCCCGACCGGCGGCCTCGGCCACGCTTCGATGGCGGAAGTGCCGAAGGACATGGAGGCGTTTCCGGCCGTCGATCCCAAGGGTCCGCTCGCCGGCGACCACACCCTCGTGCTTCTCACCTCCGCCGATCCGATCGCGACGGCTGCGGAGAGCCGCGCCCGGGCGCTTGCCGCCAAGGGCATCAACACGATGATCGAGCGCGTCGGAAAGGGCGACTGCTCGCTCTCCAACTATACGCTTCTGACCGGCCACCCGGATTATCTGAACGTCACCGTCGATACCGATCAGCGCGACACGCAGCGTAAGATCATCGACGCCATCATGGCCGGCAGAAACGACGCCGTCGCCACGCAGTAAGCTCTCCGCGCCGCGAACGGAATGACGACGGACGGGTGGCGTTAAGCCTTACGCCGTGCTCGATCGAGCCCAGAGATTGATGCCGGCGTCCTCGGCGTAGCGGTCGATGTCCTTGATCTCGCTCTTGCTGAACTCGGTGTTCTGAACCGCGGCGGCGATCTCGCGGATCTGCTCCGGCCGGCTGGCGCCGATTAGGGCGGTGGTCATGCGCGGGTCGCGCAGGACCCACGCGACCGCCATCTGCGCGAGCGACTGGCCGCGCGCCTTGGCAAGCTCGTTCAGCGCGTTGACATGCGCGATCGTCTCATCGCTCAGGAACTCCGTCTTGAAGCTCTTGCCGGCCGTGGCGCGGCTCCCCTCCGGGATACCCTTCAGGTATTTATCGGTGAGCATCCCTTGCGCGAGCGGAGAGAATGCGATGCAGCCGATCCCTTCGTCTCCCAGCGTGTCAAGCAGGCGGTCGCCCTCGATCCAGCGGTTCAGCATCGAATAGCTCGGCTGGTGGATCAGGCAGGGCGTCCCAAGTTCGCGCAGGATCTCGGCCGCCTCGGCTGTTCGCGCGGAATTGTAGGACGAGATGCCGACGTAAAGCGCCTTGCCCTGGCGGACCGCCGTGTCGAGCGCGCCCATCGTCTCCTCGAGCGGCGTGTCGGGATCGACGCGGTGCGAATAGAAGATGTCAACATAGTCGAGCCCCATGCGCTTCAGGCTCTGGTCGAGGCTGGCGAGCAAGTATTTGCGGCTGCCCCACTCGCCGTACGGGCCGGGCCACATGGGATAGCCGGCCTTGGTGGAGACGATCAGCTCGTCGCGATGAGCGCGGAAATCGGTCTTCAGGATCCTGCCGAAGTTCTCTTCCGCCGAGCCGGGAGGCGGACCGTAGTTGTTGGCAAGGTCGAAATGCGTGATGCCGAGATCGAACGCCGTGTGGCACATCGCGCGCATGTTCTCGAACACGGAGTCGCCGCCGAAATTGTGCCAGAGCCCGAGCGAGACGGCGGGAAGCTGCAATCCGCTGCGTCCGCAGCGACGATATTTCATGGTGTCGTAGCGCGTCTCCGCGGGCACGTAGGTCATCGGGCGCTCCCCCAAAGTTCCGGTTTTCACTTGCCTCTTAGCAAGCGAAGCGCACGCATGAGAAGCGGGCGGCCCTATTTTCGTAGGCGCGCGTTGGCCGCCCGCGCCGCCTAGAGGTTTGCTCGCGCGGCGACGCGCCACGCCTCGACGTAGGTTTTCAGCGCAGGATGGCTGAGCGGCGCGGACGCCGTGTGCGACTTGAAATGTGCCGGCAGCTTTCCTGTTGCGGTCATCAGCGCGCCGCGCATCGTGCCGGTGCCGGAGTCGGAAGGCTCGAGCGGGCGGCCCGGTGATCGCCGAGAGCGCCCGGCAATAGAGGTCGTTTCGGGCGAAGGGACCCTCGACGACGGTCGGCCCGCCGGCGCCGACAAGCGACAGCGACTCCGCCGTCATCAGCGCCAGGTAAAGGCTCGCCGCAGCGTCGCGCTCGGCCGGCGAGAGCGTCTCAGGGTCGCGGGTCCAGCGTCCTTCGCCACGCGGGAAGGGCCCGATGCCGGGGGTGAACGTCGGAAGCACCATGATGCGCTCGCCGAGAATACGGTCGAGATCGTTCGCGCTCGGCTCCACCGGATGGCGGGCGGTCAGGCGCTCGAACTCGCGTCCGCCCATGAAGCGACCGCAGGGGACCGAGTCGCCGAAGGCGCTCACATTGGCGAGCGTGTCGCGTTTCGGATCGAGATGGTCGATGTCGCCGCCGGCGGCGAAGAGGATGACCCATGTGCCGGTCGAGACGACGGCGAAGGGCGGCGTGCGCGCCTTCAGATGCGGGAGAAGCGAGGCGCTCGAATCGTGGATGCCGCAATGGACGGCGACCTGCGGAGCGAGGCCAAGCGTCTTCGCAAGCGCTGGCCGAACCGGCCCTAGCCGGTCGAAGGCCGAGCGGAGCGGCGCGAGCTTTCTTTGCCAGCCCAGCCGTTCGACAAGGCTCGACCACGTCAGCGCGCGCGGCTTCCACATGTCGGAGTGCGCGCCCATCGAGCACATCTCCGTCGCGGCGACGCCGGAGAGCCGCCACGCCCAATATTGCGGATAGTTGACGTAGCCGGCCGCGGCTTCGAACTGCTCGGGGAAGCGCCGCTCCTGCCAGAAGATCTGCGCGCCGAGATTGAGGCCGCCTGGAAGCCGCGGCGACAGCGACTCGGAAAAGTCGGGGCGCACGCGATCGTACTGTTCGGCGAACTCGTCGGGCCCGGAATATTCGTAGTCGAGAATCGGCAGCGAAAGGCCGTCGCCCTGCGGGTCGCCATCGATGAAGGCGCCGGCTGAGCCATGCGCGGTGATGGCGATTGCGTCGATCGCCGCCTCGCGGTTCAGGTGGGCGAGGGAATCGGAGATGAAGTCCCAGAGCCGCGCGACGTCGAAATGGGGGTAGGGGCCGTCGGTCAGTGCCGGATTGGCGATCGTGCGAAGCGCGCGCTCCGTCGCCTCGCTCGCATCGACGAGCGACACCTTGGCGTTGGTCTTGCCAACATCGATGATGGCGACGTGCCTGATCTCCGGCATCGGTCAAGGCATATGGAACATTTGTCGAAGCGGCTTCGCGACCGACTCGCCGTCCGGCTTCGTCTCCATGATGTCGCGCATGTGTTCCCACCAGCGCCGCATCACCGGATGCTCCGGAAGCGCGTCTATCGTGTGATCTTGCCGCCGCCACAGGACGCCGAAGAGGACGTTCGTGTCCTCGTCGAGGTGGATCGAATAATCGGAGATGCCTGTCTCCTTCAGAAGCGCCACGAGATCCGGCCAGATTGCGTCATGGCGGCGCTTGTACCTCCGCCGCCATGCCTGGATTGAGCTTCATCGTGAAGGCGTATTTTTCCATACCGGCAGCTTACACCCTCCCCAGGACCGAAGTCGGGTATCCCGACTTCGGTGCCTTTAATGCGCAACCCGGTAACATCCGGGTTGCGCGGGGGTGGCCCGTTCTTCCTAGAAGTCGAAGTCGGCGATGTTGTCCTTGGTGAAGACGAACGGCGCGCCGAGCAGGATCTCAGACCCGTTGACGACCTGCAGCGTGCCGAGCTTGCCGGCCTCGACGGACGTGTCGCCGGGCTTCAGCTTGCCGTCGACAACGGCGCGCATGACTTCGACCGCGGCGTAGCCGAGATCGACCGGGTTCCACAGCACCACCGACTTCACACAGCCGGCGTCGACGTAGGGCTTCATCGCGTTTGGCGTGGCAAGCCCGACGACCGCAACCTTACCGCAGAGACTGGCCTGGGTGACCGCTTCCGCCGAAGCGGGCGTCGCGACCGAGGTCATGCCGAAGATGCCCTTTAGCTCATCGCCGTATTTGTTGATGAGCGTCGTCGCCTGATTGAAGGACAGGTTGTTGTCCTCCTGCGCCTCGACCGTCTCCAGCCACTTCATCTTCGGATGGCAGGCTTCCTGATAGGCCTGCATCTCGTGAATCCAGCGCGCCTGGTTGGGCGTGGTGAAGGTCGAGGTGACGATGGCGAAGGCGCCGTCCTCGCCGATCTCGGCAGCCATGGAGTCGATCATCGACTTGGCGATGCCGTTGAACTCCGCCTGGTTCACGAACCACTCGCGAGCGTCCGGCTGGGAGTTGGCGTCGTAGCCGACGACGTGGATGCCGGCAGCGAGCGCCTTCTTCAGGACAGGCGCGATGGCCACCGGGTCGTTGGCGGCGAAGAGGATGCCGTTCACGCCCTGGGTGATGTAGTTGTCGATGAAGGTGATCTGGTCGTCGATATTCGCTTCCGTCGGACCGTCGGTCTTGACGCTGACGTTGCCAAGCTCGGCGGCGGCCTCGCCTTCGCCCTTGGTGGTCGCCGCGAAATAGCCGATGCCGATCAGCTTCGGCACGTCGACAAGGGTGATGTCCTTGCCGGCGAGGTCGGGCGGGTTCGTCGGCTGGCCGCCGTCATAAGGCTTCGACGAGACGGTGCCCGCCCCGCCGTCGCAGGGAAGCGGGTTGGTCGCGATATCGTCCGCGCCTTGCCACATGGCCTGCCCGAAGGCTGGAGCGGCGAAGACGCTCGCAACAAGCGCCAGAGTTGATATCTTCAGCATTTTATATCCTCCCACTTTCGTTTGTGACCGCGCGCAAGGCGCGCTCGTCCTCAGCCGTCGCTACCGCGCCGGTGCTGAAGGAAGTTGGTGATCAGGATGGACAGGATCAGTACCGTCCCGATCACGACAATCGTGGAATCGCCCTTCACGCCGGTGAGGGCGAGCCCGTTTTTTAAAAGCTGGATCAGCGTGAAGCCGAGCACCGTTCCGGTGATGGTGCCCACTCCGCCGAAGATCGACGTCCCGCCGAGCACGACCGCAGCGATGACGTCGAGCTCGAGGCCCGTGCCCATGTCGGAGCGCGTCGTCGACACGCGCGATACGAAGATCACGCCGGCGATGCCGGCCATCAGGCCGGAGAGCGTGTAGATGACGAGCTTGATACGGTCGACCTTGATCGCCGAATAGCGTGCCGCGGTCTCGTTGTAGCCGATCGCATAGAGCGAGCGCCCGAAGGTGGTGCGGGCGAGCACGATCCAAAACACGATCACTGCGACGAGCAGGAGCCAGAGCTGCGTCGGCACGCCGAGCATCTCGCCCTGGCCGAGCACGAAGAACCACTCCGGATAACCGCGTACGGAGCGCGCCTGGCTGATACCCTCGGCAAGCCCGCGGAAGAGAGCCAGCGTCGCGAGCGTCATGATGAGCGGCGGCACTTTCACGCGGGTGATGAGAAGCCCGTTGAAGAGGCCGCAGGCGCCGGCCGCCACGATTGCCAAGAGAGCCGCAACCGGGAGCGGCATGCCGACGTTCTGCCAGAAGACGCCGAGCAGGATCGCCGTCAGCCCCATGATGGAGCCGACCGACAGGTCGATGCCGCCGGTGATAATGACGAAGGTCATGGGCAGAGCCACCAGCGCCACCTCAGTCATCAGCCGGCCCTGATTCAATAGGTTGCCGACCGTCATGAAGTGGTTCGCCGTCACCGACAGGATGGCAAGCGCCACCGCCAGGGCAACGAAAAGCACCAGCTCCTGGCTGACTACGAACGTCCGGCGGGACGGCGAGGCGGAGGTCGTGCTCATGGCTTCACCGTCGCCTTGCTTGGCGCGCGCGCCGCCAAAGATCGGCGAGCACTGTCATCAGGATGAGCACGCCCTGCACGGCGCGTAGCCAGTAGGGCGAGACGTTGATGAAGATCAGCGAGGAGCCGATCGCCGCGATCAGGATCGCCGCGAGCGTCGAGCCGACGACCGTACCGGTGCCGCCGAGGATCGAGACGCCGCCGACCACCGATGCTGTGATGATCGTCAGCTCCAGATTGGGTGGCACGGTGGACTGGATGATGGCGAGTTGCGTTGCATAGAGAAGCGACGCGATGCCGATGAAAAAGCCGTGGATGGCGAAGACCTTGAGCAGCGTGCGCTCGCGGTTGATGCCGGAAAGCCGCGCCGCCTCGGCGTTGCCGCCGACCGCGTAGAAGGAGCGCCCGGTGGCGGAGGCCCGCATCCAGTAGGCGGCGACGATGGTGAGCGCCACCATGAAGTAGATCGGCATGGGCAGGCCGAAGGGGCGCATCTGCGCCAGGTGGAAACCCGCCGGCAGCTTGTTGATCCAGGCGCCGCCGGTGGCGCTGATCAGCCCACCCTTCAGGATCGACAGGAAGCCCAGGCTCACCACGATCGAAGGGATGCGCAGATAGGCGACCATCGCGCCCATCATCGTCGTGAAGGCGATGGAGAGCACGACCGGGATGATCCAGCAAAGGATGATGGGCACGCCGTCGACCGCGAGCGTCCCGCTGATCGTGGCGAGAACGCCGATCAGCGAGCCGACCGAAATGTCGATGTTGCCGGAAATGATCACCATCGACATGCCGACCGCGGCGACCGCGATATAGGCGTTGCCGAGGAAAATCGACTGCAGATTCCGCTCCGCAACGAAACGCGGATTGATAATGCCGACGACTACCATCAGCGCGATCAAAGCCAGCGCGAGCACCAGCTCCTGGCTCAGCACGAAGCGCGGCAGCCAGCGCCGTTGTGTGCGGGGGAGGGAGGTGGTGGCTTCGGCGGTCACCGTCGTCACTCCGCCGCTTCTGTGAGGGTGGAGCCGGTGTCGCTCATCATCGCCGCGGCGATTCCCGCCTGCGTGGCGTCGGCGCGCTCGACCTCGGCCACGATCCGCCCGCCGCGCATGACGAGGATGCGATCGCTCATGCCCATCACTTCCGGCAATTCGCTGGAGATCATCAGGACCGCCATGCCGCGGCTCGCGAGCTCGCTCATCAGCCGGTGGATTTCGGCCTTGGCACCGACGTCGATGCCACGCGTCGGCTCGTCCATGATGATGATGCGCGGCTCCGTCGCCAGCCATTTCGACAGCCCGACCTTCTGCTGGTTGCCGCCGGAGAGCTTGCCGACGATCTGGTCGATGCTGCTGGCGCGGATCTGGAACTGCTTGACGCTCTCCTCGGCGAGCTTCCGTTCCGCTTTGCGGTCGATGAAGGCGCGGTGCGAGACGCGGCCGAGATTGGCGAGCGAGACGTTTTCGAAGATCGGCATCGGGCGGACGAGGCCCTGGCGGCCGCGGTCTTCCGGCACGTAGGCGATGCCGAGGTCCTTGGCGAGCGACGGGGAGTCGATCCGCACCGGCTTGCCGTCGACCTTGATGGTCCCCTTGTCGGCCGGCGTCATGCCGAAGATGACCTCCGCCAGCTCGCTGCGGCCGGAACCGACGAGTCCGGCAATGCCCAGGATCTCGCCGTGGTGGAGGCTGAGACTCACGTTCTTCGTCATCGGGCTGCGAGAGACGTTCTCCAGCTCCAGGGCGATGTTCGCCGCGCGTGCGTCTCGAACTTCGGGAAGAGGTGTTCGATGCGCCGCCCGACCATCATCTCGATCAGGTCGTCGTTGTCGGTTTCGCTGACCGGCTTGGTCGCCACGAACTCGCCATCGCGCAGCACCGTCACGCGGTCGGCGAGCAGGAACACCTCCTCCAGCCGGTGGCTGATGTAGACGACGCCGACGCCGCGGGCTCGAAGCAGCCGCACGATGCCGAACAGCCGCTCCACGTCGCGTTCCGTCAGCGCCGCCGTCGGCTCGTCCATGATGAGGATGCGCGCATTGTGGGAAAGCGCCTTGGCGATCTCCACGCGCTGGCGGTTGCCGACCGACAGCGTCCCGACCATGGCACGCACATCGAGGTCGTGGATATCGAGCGATTCAAGCGTCTCGTGCGCGCGCTCGCGCATCTTCGACCAGTCGATTCCGAAGCGGCCGCGCGGCGCATGGCCCATGAAGATGTTTTCGGCGACCGTCAGTTCGGGGAAGAGGAGAAGCTCCTGGTAGATCGTTGCGATGCCGGCTGCCTGCGCCTCCTGCGGCGAATCGAAGGTGTTGGGTTTGCCGTCGAGCGAGAGCGTGCCGGCGTCGGGCTGGTAAACGCCGGACATGATCTTGATCAGCGTCGACTTCCCGGCGCCGTTCTCGCCGAGCAGCGCGTGCACCTCTCCCGGCCTGACGTCGAAGCTGATGTCGGCCAGCGCGCGCACGCCGGGGAACGACTTCGATATCCCCTCAAGCTTGAGGATCGGCTCGCTCATGCCGTCTCCGGCAATCTGACGGCATCGCGCGCCGAAGTGTCGGCGACGACGAGCGTCACGCCGGCGGCTTCGATCATCGCAGCATCCTCGTCGCGCACGCCATCGTCGGTGACGATCGTGTGCACCCTGTTGAGGCCGCAGACGATCAGGCTCGAGCGCTGCCGGAACTTCGAAGAATTGACCAGGACGACGAGCCGTTCGGCCTGCTCGATCAGCTTGCGCTCGCCTTGCACCATGAGCGGATCACGCTCCATCACGCCGAGCCGGCCGACGCCGAGCGCGCCCATGAACATGCGGTGTGCGAAGAAGTTCTTGGTCACGTCGTCTTCGAACGGGGAGAGGATCGCCGCCTGCTCGCGATAGATGAGGCCGCCCGGGACCATCACGTTGTTGCGCGTGTGCTTGATCAGGTGCTCGGCGATCGCGAACGAGTTCGTCATCACCTGCATGCCGCGCGCCGATAAGAAGTGCACCATCTGGAACGTCGTGGTTCCGGCATTCAGGATGATGGAGTCGCCGTCCGAGCAGAGCCCGACGGCAGCTTCCGCGATGGCGCGCTTCTTCTCGATGTTGACGGATTCGCTGACCTTGAAGGGGCGCCCGGCGATGCCGACGAATTCGGGCGGATGCAGCGCTTCCGCGCCGCCGCGCACGCGTCGAAGCCGTCCCTGAACGTGCAATGCGGAGATATCGCGCCTGATCGTCGCTTCGGAGGTCGCCGTCAGTTCGACGAGTTCTCCGACCGTAGCGACCGGCCGCTCCTGCACCGCGTTCAGAATGAGCTTGTGACGCTCACGCTCGTGCATTCCTCCCTCGTGCCGTGTCTTGTTCTTTGGCGGCATCATTTGCGGCTTGCGCGGCTCTGTCAATCAGCATCCGTCAAAATCCCTCACGCTGCGCCGCAGCATGACGGGAATTGACGGTTGCTGATTGACACTCATGGGGTTGTGAGGGATAGCATCCGTCAAAACGCCGGGACCCGCGTGACCGCCTGCCGCGCGAAAGCTTCCGACGCGCAGGGAAGACGCCGATGCTCAATACAAGCCCCGCCAAGAACCTGATCGAGAACCGCTGGGACGATTCCCGCGCCGCCGGGATGTCGGAGCCGGAGCTTCTCGTCTACCGCTCGAACCTCCTCGGCGCAGACAAGCGCATCACCAATTACGGCGGCGGCAACACGTCGGCGAAGGTGACGGAAACCGATCCGTTGACCAGGCAGCCGGTCGAGGTGCTTTGGGTGAAGGGCTCGGGCGGCGACCTTGGCTCGATCAAGCGCGACGGCTTCGCGACGCTCGTCATGGACAAGCTCAACGCCATGAAGGGCCTCTATCGCGGCGTCGAGCATGAGGACGAGATGGTCGGGCTGCTGCCGCATGCGACCTTCAACCTCAATCCGCGCGCTGCTTCGATCGACACACCGCTGCACGCCTTCCTTCCCTATCCGCATGTCGACCACGTGCATCCCGACGCCGTGATCGCGATTGCGGCGTCGAAGAATTCGAGGGCGCTCACCAAGGACATTTACGGCGACGAGATCGGATGGCTGCCGTGGAAGCGTCCCGGCTTCGAGCTCGGTCTATGGCTCGAGAAATTTGCGCGGGATAACCCGGAGGCGAAAGGCTGTGTGCTCGAAAGCCACGGTCTCTTCACCTGGGGCCACGACGCGAAGACCTGCTACGAGCTGACGCTCGACGTGATCAACCGCGCGATCGCCTGGTTCGAGCAGGAGATCGGCGACAAGCCGGTGTTCGGCGGAGCGGTCACTGCGCCGCTTGCCGCCGAAGCGCGGCGTGCCTTCGCGGCGCGGCTGATGCCGGAGATCAGGAGCCTGATCGGCAAGGACGAGCCGAAGATCGGACACTTCGACGATAGCGCCGCGGTGCTTGAATTCGTCGGCTCGAAGCGTCTCGACGAGCTGGCTGCGCTCGGCACGTCCTGCCCGGACCACTTCCTTCGCACCAAGATCTGGCCGCTGGTGATCCGCCCGAAGGATGGCAGCGTCGATAGCGTGCTCGCAGATCTCGACCGGCAGATCGTCGACTATCGCGGCCGCTACGCCGCTTATTACGAGCGCTGCAAGAGCCCGGAAAGCCCGGCGATGCGCGATCCGAACCCCGTCATCTATCTCCTGCCGGGCGTCGGCCAGATCAGCTTCGCCAAGGACAAGGCGACGGCACGGATCGCGAGCGAGTTCTATGTGAACGCGATCAACGTCATGCGCGGCGCGTCGAGCGTCTCCGACTATTTTGGGCTCTCCGAGCAGGAAGCCTTCAACATCGAATATTGGCTGCTCGAAGAGGCAAAGCTTCAGCGCATGCCGAAGCCGAAGAGTCTCGCCGGCAAAATCGCGCTCGTCACCGGCGGCGCCGGCGGGATCGGCCGCGCCACGGCCACGCGTCTTCTGGGCGAGGGCGCTTCCGTCGTCCTTGCCGATATCGACGCGGCGTCGCTTGAGACGACGCTCGACGAGTTCCGCGCTTCGCACGGCAAGGATTCTGTGCGCGGGGTGCTGCTCGACGTGACCGACGAGGCGGCGGTTGTCCGCGCCTTCGCCGAAGCCGCAGCGGAATATGGCGGGCTCGACATCCTCGTTTCCAATGCTGGCATCTCGTCTTCGTCGCCGTTCGAGACGACGGAATTGTCGATGTGGCAGACGAATATCGACATCCTCGCCACCGGCTACTTCCTCGTGGCGCGCGAAGCGTTCCGACTAATGAAGAAGCAGAAGCTCGGCGGCTCGATCGTCTTCGTCGCGTCGAAGAATGGGCTGGCAGCCTCTCCCGGCGCCGCTGCCTATTGCACGGCGAAGGCGGCGGAGATTCATCTTGCGCGCTGCCTGGCGCTCGAAGGCGCGGCCGATCAGATCCGCGTCAACACCGTCAATCCCGACGCGGTGCTTCGCGGCTCCAAGATCTGGACGGGCGAGTGGCGCGAGCAGCGCGCGGCCGCCTACCACATGAAGCCGGAGGAGCTCGAGGAGCATTACCGGCAGCGCTCGCTTCTGAAGCGCTCCGTCTTCCCGGAGGATGTTGCGGAGGCGATCTACTTCCTCGTCTCCGATATGTCGTCGAAGTCGACGGGCAACATCGTTAATGTCGACGCCGGAAACGCTGTGTCCTTCACGCGCTAGGAGGCTCGCTTCATCTTCGACGCAGCGCTAACGTTTGTCGCCGTTTCCGGCCAAAGCCGGGCATGACTCCGGTGGTTGTTTGACGTCGAGGGGAAGGAAATGCCGCGTCCGGGTATCGACAAGCTGCTGATCGGGAAACGGAACGAAATCGCTCGTCGATCAGATGAAATCGGAATACGACGCGCTTGGGGAGACGCTTCTCAGACGCGGCATCGAGATCGACAAGATCAAGGCGAAGGCCGCCGCCTTCGAAGTCGCGATCCCGAGCTGGGGGGTGGGGACCGGCGGCACCCGCTTCGCGCGCTTTCCGGGCCTCGGCGAACCGCGCAACATCCTCGACAAGCTCGACGACTGCACCGTCATCCAGCAACTGACCGGGGCGACGCCGCGCGTTTCGCTGCACATCCCCTGGGATCTCTACGACGACCCGGCCGAGCTCAAGGTCTATGCCGCGACGCGCGGGCTGGGCTTCGATGCGATGAACTCCAACACGTTCCAGGATTTTCCCGGCCAGGCGCTCTCCTACAAGTTCGGCAGCCTGTCGCACACCGATCCGGCGGTCAGGAAGCAGGCGATCGAGCATAATCTCCAATGCATCCGCTTCGGCCAGGCGGTCGGCTCGAAGGCGTTGACGATCTGGATCGGCGACGGCTCGAATTTTCCGGGCCAGAGCCACTTCACCCGTGCCTTCGAGCGCTATCTGGAATCCGCAAAGGCGATCTATGCGGAGCTACCGGAGGACTGGCGGCTCTTCACCGAGCACAAGCTCTACGAGCCGGCGTTCTATTCAACCGTCGTGCAGGACTGGGGCACCAACTACCTGATTGCCTCGACGCTCGGCGAGCGCGCCTTCTGCCTCGTCGATCTCGGTCACCACGCGCCGAACACCAACATCGAGATGATCGTCGCGCGGCTGATCCAGTTCAAGAAGCTCGGCGGCTTCCATTTCAACGATTCGAAATACGGCGACGACGATCTCGATGCCGGCGCGATCAATCCCTACCAGCTCTTTCTCGTCTTCAACGAACTGGTCGACGCGGAGCTTTCAGAAGCGCCCGGCTTCGCGCCCGCCCACATGATCGACCAGTCGCACAACGTCACCGACCCGATCGAGAGCCTGATGGTGTCGGCGATGGAGATCGAACGGGCCTACGTTCAGGCGCATCTCGTCGACCGCACTGCGCTCAGCGGCTACCAGGAGGCGAACGACGCGCTGATGGCGAGCGAGGCGCTCAAAGTCGCTTTCCGCACCGACGTGGAGCCGATCCTTGCGATGGCGCGCTACGAGAAGGGCGCGGCGATCAATCCCGTCGCCATCTATCGCGCCTCCGGCTACCGCCAGACGGTCGGCGCGGTCAGGCCGAAAGTGTCGAGCGGCGGCGGCGGGATCGTCTAGCTGCAGGGGATCGCATTGTCGTCACGCCCGGGTCGCGCCCGGCCAAGACGACAATGGTGTTTGACGCCTCTTAGACGAATCCGACGACAGCGTGCGGGACGTAGGGCTCCTCCAGCGCTTTGATCTCCTCAGCCGACAATTCGATGTCGACCGCCGCGATCGCATCGGCCAGATGCTGCGGCTTGGTCGCGCCGACGATCGGCGCGGTCACGCCCGGCTTGTGCAGGTGCCACGCGAGCGCGATCTGCGCCATCGGCACGCCGCGCTTCTTAGCCAACTCCTGCACGCGCTCCACGATAACGCGATCGGCGTCGGCCGTGCGGATGTAGAGGTTCTTGCCGAAGTCGTCGGTCGCGCCGCGCGTCGTGCTCGGCTTGTCCTCCCAGGGGCGGGCCAGCTTGCCGCGAGCGAGCGGCGACCACGGGATCAAGCCGATTCCCTCCGAAAGGCAGAGCGGGATCATCTCGCGCTCTTCCTCGCGGTAGATCAGATTCAGGTGGTTCTGCATGGAAATGTAAGGGCTCCAGCCGTTGGCCTTCTGCAGCGCCAGCGCCTTCATGAACTGCCAGGCCCATTGCGACGAGGCGCCGATGTAGCGGGCCTTGCCGGCCTTCACGACGTCGTTCAGCGCTTCGAGCGTTTCTTCGAGCGGCGTCTCGGGGTCGTAGCGGTGCGTCTGATAGAGATCGACATAGTCGGTGCCGAGCCGCTTCAGGCTGTGGTCGATCTCCGTCATGATCGCCTTGCGCGAAAGGCCCTTGCCGTTCGGGTCGTCGCGCATCTTTCCGTGAACCTTGGTGGCGAGCACGATCTCGTCGCGCTTGGCGAAATCCTTTAGCGCGCGACCGGTGATCTCCTCGCTCACGCCAGTGGAATAGACGTTCGCCGTGTCGAAGAAGTTGATCCCGGCTTCCAGCGCCTGCTTGAAGAAAGGCCGGCTCGCTTCTTCGGCGAGCGCCCATTTGCGTATCTCGGGCGAGCCGTAGCTCATGCAGCCGAGACAGATGCGCGAGACCTTGAGGCCGGTTTCGCCAAGGTTGACGTATTCCATGCGATTCTCCCGGATTTTCGGGCCGGCTGCGGGGCAGGGGCTGCTTCGCGGTCGATGCTTGGGGACATCCGGGTTCTAGTCATTTGGCGCCGCCGGCGACAGCACGCTTCGCTCTGGAGCGCCGCGGCGCTTGCGCGCGGCGCGCAAGCCTGATTTCAAGGTCCCCGATGCACGCACCTCTCCACGGTCTTCGCGTTCTTGAGCTGGCGCGCGTTCTCGCCGGCCCCTGGACCGGGCAACTTCTGGCCGATCTCGGCGCCGACGTGGTCAAGGTGGAGCGGCCGGGAAGCGGCGACGACACGCGTGGCTGGGGCCCGCCCTTCGTGCGCGCCGAAGACGGCGGCAACCTTTCCTCCAGCTACTTCCACGGCTGCAACCGGGGCAAGCGCTCAGTGACGGCGGATCTTGAAACGGAGGAGGGCCGCGCTTTGGTCAGGCGGCTCGCTTCGCATGCCGACGTGCTGGTCGAGAACTTCAAGGTCGGCGGCCTGGAGCGCTATGGGCTCGACCACGCAAGCCTGCGTCGCGCGAACCCGCGTCTTGTCTATTGCTCAATCACCGGGTTCGGGCAGAGCGGACCTTACGCGAAGCGCGCCGGCTACGATTTCATCGTGCAAGGTCTCGGCGGGATCATGGATCTGACCGGCGCGCCGGACGGCGAGCCGCAGAAGATCGGCGTCGCCTTCGCGGACATCTTCACCGGCGTCTATGCCTCAACCGCAATCCTTGCCGCGCTCAGGCGCCGTGACGAGACCGGGGAGGGGGCGCATATCGACATGGCGCTTCTCGATACGCAGGTCGGCGTGCTGGCAAATCAGGCGATGAGCTATCTCGTCTCCGGCGCCGTCCCGAAACGATTGGGAAACGCGCATCCGAGCATCGTGCCCTACCAGGTGTTCCACGCTGCCGACGGCCATCTGATAGTGGCCGTTGGAAACGACGCTCAGTTCGCCCGCTTCGCGGCGATCGTCTGCGCGCCGGAGCTTGCCTCCGATCCACGCTTTGTGACGAACGCCGGCCGGGTCGAGAACCGCAGCGCGCTTGTGGCGATCCTCGCCGAGACTCACCGCGAAGATGCGAGCGAAACATGCTTCTCGAAGCGCTCGAGCAGGCGGGGGTACCCGCGGGGCCGATCAACTCGGTCGCCGATGTTTTTGCCGATCCGCAGGTCGTCGCACGCGGCATGCGCGTCGATATGGGCGATCCGGCGGCCGCCGGCGGCTCGATCCCCGGCGTGCGCACGCCGATCGTTCTCGACGGAGAGCCAGTTGTCGCCGACCGCGGCTCGCCGGCGCTCGGCGCCCATAATGACGAGGTGCTTGCCGATCCGAATTGGGGTGGCGTGTCGCAGTGAACATGACCCGCCGCGGAATTCGTGCAAGAAGCCCTCACGTAGACTGAAAGAAGGGGAGGACGATGGGAAAGATTGCGGTCGTCACGGGTGCGGGAAGCGGTATTGGCCGCGCGGTGGCGCGGACGCTTCTCAAGGCCGGTTACAGCGTCGCGCTTGTGGGACGTCGCCGTGACGCGCTTGAGGAAACGGCGAAGGGCGCGGGCGATGCGCTCGTCGTTCCGACGGACGTAACGGACCCGGATTCGGTCAGGGCGCTCTTCAAGGCCACGAAGGACAAGTACGGCCGCCTCGACCTTCTCTTCAACAATGCGGGGATGGGCGCACCGGCGGTGCCTTTCGAGGAACTGACCGACAAGAACTGGCTGGACGTGGTCGGCGTCAATATGAACGGCATGTTCTTCTGTGCCCGCGAGGCGGTGCGGATGATGAAGGCGCAATCGCCGAAGGGCGGGCGCATCATCAACAACGGCTCGATCTCCGCGCACGCGCCGCGCCCGAAGTCGGCGCCCTACACCGCCACGAAGCACGCCGTCACCGGGCTCACCAAGTCGATCTCGCTCGACTGCCGCGCCGACGACATCTGCTGTGGCCAGATCGACATCGGCAACGCGCTGACCGAGATGGCGGCGAAGATGAAGGACGGCGTCCCGCAGGCGAACGGAACCATCGCGAAGGAGCCGCTGATGGACGTCCAGATCGTCGCCGACACGGTCCTCCACATGGACTCGCTGCCGCTCGATTCGAACGTGCTCTTCCTGACCGTGATGGCGAACCAGATGCCGTTCGTCGGGCGGGGCTGAGGCGGAAGCTCAGCTCTCGACGATCTCCGTCCCGGCGATCTCGATGCCGAAGCCGGCGCAGCCCGACATATTGCCGGTGCTGGGTGGCGATCAGCGTGATGGAGGGCACGCCGAGATCGCGCAGGATCTGTGCGCCGAGCCCGATCTCACGCCAGCGCTCGTGGCGCTTCAGCGAGCTCTGGTGGCGGTCCGCGCCTTCCGGCGTCGATCCGGACGGTGCGTCGGCGGTGCTTTGAAGCGTGGTGATCTTCGGGTCGCGGACATAGATCAGCACGCCCTTCTTGCCGGCCTGAAAGCACTTGAGCGCGACATCGAGCCATCGCTGCGAGCGCGTGCGTGTCGAAAAGGTCGCGAAGCGGCTGCTCGTGATGGATGCGGCAGGGCACCGCATTTTGTCCGCTGACCTCGCCGAAGGTGACCGCGATGTGCTGTGTCTCGTCGAACGGCGTGGTGTAGATATGCGCGGTCGCTTCGCCGATCGGGGTGTCGACCGACAGGGTCTCGATCCGCCGCACGAACGATTCCGTTCTTGTCCTGTGCTCGATCAGCTCGGCGATGGAGACGATCTTCAGGCCGTGCTCGCGGGCGAAGGCCACAAGCTCGGGCAGGCGCTTGACCGTGCCGTTGTCGTTCACGATCTCGGCAAGCACGCCGACCTGTGGCAGGCCCGCGAGGCGGCAGAGGTCGGTTGCCGCCTCCGTGTGCCCGGAGCGGATCAGCACGCCGCCGCTCTTGCCGATCAGCGGGAAGACGTGGCCGGGGCGGAGGAAGTCCGTGCCGATGCAATTGTCATTGGCGAGCGCGCGCAACGTATTGGTGCGCTCCTCCGCAGAGATGCCGGTGGTCAGCCCGACCTTGTAGTCGACGGAGACGGTGAAGGCGGTGCGCATCGGGTCGCGGTTGGTCGCAACCATCGGCGAGAGCTGCAGCCGGTCGGCGGACGCCTGGTCCATCGGCGCGCAGACAATGCCGCTCGTATGGCGGATCATGAAGGCAAGCTGCTCCGGCGTCGCCTTCACGGCCGCCATGATCAGGTCGCCTTCATTCTCACGGTCGTCGTCGTCGACGACCACGATAAGCTCGCCCGCCGCGATCGCGGCAATGGCGTCGGTAATGCTGTCCAGGGTCATCGCCCCTCCTAGCCGTCCGAGCGGGGCGGCGCAATCGCGCCAGCGCCGCGCTGCGTCCCGGAAAACGCGACGTTGCGACGCGTTTCAGCGGGCTGATATAGGCTCGCGTCTCAGGTCTTGAAGCAGGGAAGCGGAATGGCACTTCGAACTGGCGGTCGCATTCTCGTGGACAATCTTGTGGGCCACGGGGTCGACATGGCGTTCTGCGTCCCGGGGGAGAGCTTTCTCGGAGCGATCGAGGCGTTCCGGGAGGTGGAGAACCAGGTCAAGCTGATCGTCTGCCGACAGGAAGGCGGCGCGGCGAACATGGCGGAGGCCTACGGCAAGGTGACGGGAAGGCCGGGCGTCTGCTTCGTGACGCGCGGGCCGGGGGTGACCAACGCTGCGATCGGTCTGCACACCGCGCGGCAGGATTCCACGCCCATGCTTCTTCTGGTCGGGCAGGTGGGGCGCGACGAGCTTGGGCGCGAAGCGTTCCAGGAGATCGACTTCCGCCGCATGCTCGGCGAGGTGACGAAATGGGTCGACCAGGTGGACGACCCGGCGCGCATTCCCGAATATGTGGCGCGCGCTTACGCCGTCGCGATGGCGGGACGGCGCGGGCCGGTGGCGCTGGTGTTCCCAGAAGATGTGCTGACGGCGCTTGCCGATACCGCGGATGTCGGGCCGACGCCGATTGCTGAGCCGGGGCCGACGCCGGCGCAGATGGTTGCGCTCGCAGAGCTTCTCGCGGCGGCCGAGCGCCCCCTTGCGATCGTCGGAGGGAGCGGCTGGTCGCAAGCCGCATGCGCCGATCTCATCCGCTTCGCGGAGAGCTTTGCGCTCCCGGTCGCAGCGGCGTTCCGCTGCCAGGACCGCATGGACAACACCCATCCCCTCTATGTCGGCGAGCTCGGTACGACGGTCTCGCCGGAACTTGGCAAGCGCGTCCGAGACGCCGACCTGATCGTTGCGATCGGAACGCGTCTCGACGAAATGACGACCTCGGGATACGCGCTGATCCGCTCGCCGGTCCCGACCCAGAAACTGGCGCACGTCCATCCCGGGGCCGAAGAGCTTGGCCGCGTCTTCGCGGCGACGCTTCCCATCAACGCCGCCGTGGGGCCGTTCCTGGCGGCCGCCGCGACGCTGGAGGTGCCGGCTCCGAAGACGTCGGGGCAATGGGCGGCGGAGGCGCGCCGCGACTTCGAGGGGCAGCTTGCGGGCCGGACTTTCCCCGGTGCCGTCGACCTCGTCGCGGTGATGGCCGAGGTCCGTGAGCGGCTCGGCCCGGACGCCATCATCACCAACGGCGCCGGCAACTACACCGGCTGGTGTCAGCGCCATTATCTCTATCGCAGGTTTCCGACACAGCTCGGTCCGGTGAGTGGCGCGATGGGCTACGGCTTTCCGGCCGCGATCGCGGCGAAGGCGATCCACCCGGATCGCGACGTGGTGTGCTTTGCCGGCGACGGCTGCTTCCTGATGACCGGGCAGGAACTCGCGACAGCTGTGCAATACGGGATCGCAGTCGTCACCCTGGTTCTCGACAACGGCATGTACGGCACGATCCGCATGCATCAGGAACGGAACTATCCGGGTAGCGTCTACGCGACCGATCTGACGAATCCGGACTTCGCGGCGCTCGCCAAAGCCTATGGCGCGCATGGCGAGACGGTGAGAAGGACCGCAGATTTCGCGCCTGCCTTCGAGCGAGCGCTCGCGGCGGGTCGCCCGGCGCTGATCCACATCCTGATGGAGAAGGAGACCATCTCCACGCGTTCGACGCTGGCAGAAATCCGCGGCGGGGCCGTCCGCGCGCGGCCATAGACTCGCCTACGATGGCGCTTCGAGACGGGTCAGCCTATCTCGCCCGGGGCACACCGGCGGCGCAAACGCGGACATATCGTCGAGGTCGGCCCGGACTGGTCAGAAGGGCGGCTGGTCGCCGCGGCTCGTGACCGGGATCGCTTCAAGGCCGCCAACACGTGCGGTATGCAGGGTTATGCGGCGGGCCGTTAACCTCGATCGGACGGCCGATCTTTGAGTCGGCAAAAGACGAAGCTCGCCTACGGCTCAGATAGTCGATATTTGCTTAAGTAATCGGCATCTATTAAATCGGCGAAGCAACTCCTTTGGCTAGGTAGCGGCGCTCCGCCCATTTTTGTGGCTCTCTCAGAAAAGGCGCGAGCCGATACCGGATTCGCGCTAGGTTTGAGGAGATTGCAATTTGGGGGAAGTGACGATGGATTCCATACGCAGTAGCGACGCGCGCAAAAGTAGGCCAGACAGCCGCCGTTTCTGGGCGGTCCGTCTGCTCGTTTCGCTCGTGGTGGCGTTGATCGGGGTTGCGACCCTCATCCCCATGGCGGCTCCGCTTGCCGCTACTGACGGCGATACGGAGATTGCGATGCGGCTCGCGAACCTTCTGCGATCCGCCCGCACCGTCATCTCAAGCAACCAGGATGTGATCAACAACCCCGATGTCGGCGACAAGGGGCTCACAGGCGAAAAGGTGCTTGCCGATGCGGTCGCGCTTTATAAGGAAAAGACCGGAGAGGATCTGAGCGCGCTCGATGCCTCAACTCCCGAAGGGCGGCTCCTGCAAGCCCAGATGGATGCGATCCGCACGGTGATGGATGAGAACCAGGAGACCATCAATGCCAAGGGCGTCGGCTTCAAGGGGTTCATCCCGGCGGTCTTCGCGCGGCTGGTGAACGAGACATTCGTCAACAGCGTCGGCGACCAGGCGCGCGTCAAGGTGACGGCGCCGGAAAACCTGGTGCGCAATCGCAAGGCCCGGCCGGACGCTTGGGAGACGGCGGTGATCGAGGACGATCTCAAGAAGCCCGACTGGCCGAAGGGACAGCCGTTCAGCCAGATCGTCGACGTCGACGGGAAATCGGCGTTCCGCATCCTGGTGCCGGAGTATTACGCGCCCTCATGCCTCGCCTGCCACGGCGAGCCTGCCGGCGAAGTCGACGTCACCGGCTATCCGAAAGAGGGCGGCAAGGAAGGCGACCTGGGGGCAGCGATCAGCATCATCCTCTTCAAATGACGGTGGCGGGCAATTCCCCGATGGTAACCGGGGCGGCACCGAAGACTGCCGCGTCCTCGTCCATCCCGGCATTCCTGAGGCAGCGCTCGATTCCGCTCAGGGTGGCGGCGCTCTCCGTGCTTCTGATCGGCGCGCTCGTCGTGACGAACGGCATCGTCATCCGTGAGCTTTATCGCAATTCGATCCGCATCGGATCCGCGACGGAGTTTTTCGGGCGGCTTGAGGAAGCGAACGGGGCCAACCAGGCGTTTGGCGAAATCCGCTACTGGATGACCGATCTCTCCGTCAGCCAGCTCACCCTGTCGGAGCGAAGCGCGCGGGACGCGCGACAGCGGCTCGGCGGCTACCTGGATCAGCTGGCGACCTTCGATCCGGATGCCGCGAAACAGATCGGCGATGAGACCGACGCCTATATGGCCACGGCTCTGAAGGCGGCTGACGCCTATGGCAATGACAAGCGCGTCATCGGGAACACGCTCCTGGCGCAGGCGCGCCAGCACAGCCGCATCGTCGAAGAGCGACTTGCGCAACTGACGACCAGTCTCCACGACGATACCTGGAGGGCGCGTGACATCGCGGTAGCCAGCGCGCGAACCGCTATCCGCACCTCGATGGCAATCGTGGTCGCCGTCGGTCTGCTCGGCATTGCCCTCACGCTTGTCGTCTTCCGCTCGATCGTCAGGCCGCTCAGGCGGATCGACACCGCCATGTCGGCGATGATGGACGGCCGCACCGACGTCGACATCCCTCCCTTCGGCCAGGACGAGATCGGCACCATGGCCCGCACGCTGGCGCTGTTTCGCGACAGCATCACCGAGCGCGAGCGTCTGGAGAAGGAGTTGCGGCGGCAGCGCGAGATGACGGAGACCGCCATCGAGACGATCTTCGAGGGGTTCGCGCTCTTCGATGCCGACGACCGGCTGGTGCTGGCGAACAGGCGCTACGGGGAAATGTATCCCGATGCCGCGGTCCCCAACCGGACGTTCGAGGAGATGCTGCACGTTCTTGTCGAGCGCGGCATCGCCGAACGCAACAACGTGTCGCCAGAAGAATGGATGGCGCAGCGGATGCAACGGCATCGCCGCGCCGAGGGGTTCTTCGAGCAGAAATACGCCGACGGGCGCTGGATGCGGATCAGCGAGCGCAAGACTCCGGACGGCGGCACCGTCGGCGTTTTCGCCGACATCACCGAGCTCAAGCAGCGCCAGGCGGAGCTGGAAGCGGCTACGGAGCAGGCCGATTCCGCCAACAAGGCGAAGAGCCAGTTCGTCGCCAATATGAGCCACGAACTGCGCACACCCTTGAACGCCATCATCGGCTACAGCGAAATGCTGATCGAGGAGGCGGAGGATCTAGGGCAGCGGGAGTTCGTGCCCGATCTGAAGAAGATCCGCGTCGCCGGCAAGCACCTGCTTGGTCTGATCAATGACATTCTCGACTTCGCCAAGATCGAAGCCGGCAAGATGGATGTGCTGGTGGAGTCCTTCGAGGTCACCGAGCTTCTTTCCCAGGTGGAGTTGACGATCGCGCCGCTCATCAGCAAGAACGAAAACACGCTCAACATCACGCTGGAGGCAGGGATCGGCTCGATGCAGTCGGACGAATCCAAGATCCGGCAGAACCTCCTCAACCTCCTGAGCAACGCCTCGAAGTTCACCAAGAAGGGCGCGATCATGCTGGCGGTGCGGGCACTGACCGGGCAGGACGGAAGCGAATGCATCGAGTTTCGCGTCACCGATACCGGTATCGGCATGACACCGGAGCAGAAGGCAAAACTGTTCGAGGCCTTCATGCAGGCCGATTCCTCGACCTCCCGTAATTACGGCGGCACCGGGCTCGGCCTCGCCATCACGCGGCAGTTCTGCCTGATGCTCGGCGGCGAGATCACGGTGGAGACCGAATACGGCAAGGGATCCTCGTTCATCATGACGCTCCCGCGCGTCTGCCCGCAGGAGGAGCCGGAGGTCGAGGAGGCTGCGGCGCCGAGCGCCGAGCGGGGCACTGTCCTCATCATCGACGATGAATCCGCAATGCGTGACACGCTGGGCAGTTCGCTCACCGGCGAGGGCTATCGCGTGATCACCGCCCCGGGAGGCAAGGAAGGGCTGCGGCTTGCCAAGGAAGAAAAGCCGATAGCAATCATTCTCGACATCATCATGCCCGACGTCGACGGCTGGACCGTGCTGCGAGCGTTGAAGCAGGACGCGGAACTCTGCGACATCCCGGTCATCCTCGCCACCGTGCTCGGCGACCGGGACATGGGGCTGGCGCTTGGCGCCTCCGAGCACCTCACCAAACCGATCGAGCCGACCGACCTCATGCGCGTCCTCAGCCGCGCCGCGCAGGCCGGCGCCACCGACATCCTGGTCGTCGATGACGATCCGGGTACGCGCGAAATGCTGAGACGCACGCTGTCCCGCGAAGGATGGACAGTGCGCCAGGCGGAGAACGGGGCGGCCGGTCTCGAAGAGGTGGCCCGATCGCGCCCGGCAGTGATCCTGCTCGATCTCATGATGCCGCAGATGAACGGCTTCGAGATGCTGACGGAACTGCGTCGGAACGAGTTGACGCGCGACGTGCCCGTCGTCGTCATCACCTCCAAGGACCTGACCCGCGAGGAGCACGACCTGCTGAGCGGCAATGCCTTGGAGGTCTTGCAGAAAGGCGCCTACAAGCGCCCAGTCTTGGTCGAGACTTTGAGAGGCATGGTCGAGGCGGCTCGGAGGAGCGTGGATTTTGCCGGTCCTCTCGACGGGTCGGCCTCGCGTTAGGCGTCAATCGAGTGGCGGGGGATGGAGTGGCGAAAATACTACTAGTTGAGGACAACGAGATGAACCGGGACATGCTCTCGCGTCGTCTGCAGCGGCAGGGGCACGAGGTGCTGCTGGCCGTCGACGGTGCGCAAGGCGTCGCGATGACCGCGAGCGAGCGACCCGACATCGTGCTGATGGACATGAGCCTGCCGGTTCTCGACGGATGGGAGGCCACGCGCCGACTCAAAGCCGACCCCGCAACCGCCGGCATCCCGGTGATCGCACTGACGGCGCACGCTTTGACGTCCGATCGCGAGGAGGCGCTCGCCGCCGGCTGCGACGACTACGACACCAAGCCGATCGAGCTGCCGCGGCTTGTCGAGAAGATCGCACGGCTGCTCGATCCGAATTCACCGCCGGCCGCCTGATCAACCGGGAGAGCGCCGTGAACCCCGGAAATTCAAGTTTGGATTTTGAGCGCCGGACCAGGCTCGTGGTCGTGTGGGAGGATTTGGTCAACCCCGTCCGCGGCATCCTGGGCTACCAGGAAATTGTCATCGACGAGTGCCGCAAGCTCGGCCTCGACGATCTTATGCCTTCGCTTGGGAAGGTGCTCATCGCGGCGCGCGCGCTGAGCGTCCTCGTCGATAGCCTGCGTGATCCTCCGCCGACCGGCGAGGACCACGCCGATAACACGCTCGTCAACGAACAAGCCAAGCTTCGCCACGATCTCAGAACACCGCTCAACGCCATCGTCGGCTATAGCGAAATGGCGCTTGAGGATATCGAGGATGTCGCCGGCGCCGAGGGGCTGTGCGCCGACCTGAAATCGCTGCTCTACGAATTCGCGCAAGCTGCTCGAGCGCATCGATGCGATCGTCGGCCTGGCATGGGGAGAGACCGACTCCGCCCTGCACGCGGAGGGCGAAGTGCAGGCGGATCTGGCACAGGAGATCGTGGAGCAACTGATCCGCACGCTTCGACCGAAGGAAGACCTGCTGAAAACGCAGGAGGTCGGACGCATCCTTGTGGTCGACGACAATGAATCCAATCGCAGCCTGCTGACGCGCCGGCTTACACAGGACGGCCATACAGTCGGCAGCGCGGAGTTTGGCGCCGAGGCTCTCGACATCCTCGCGGACCAGACCTTCGATCTGATCCTTCTCGATCTTCTGATGCCTGGAATGAACGGGCTGGAAATGCTGACGCGCCTGAAGAGCGACGAACGCCTGCAGCAAATCCCGGTGATCATGACGTCCGGCCTGCAGGAATCCGACGCGGTGCTCAAATGCATCGAAGTCGGGGCCGAGGATTATCTGCCGAAGCCGTGCAACGTCGTTCTCCTGCGGGCCCGTATCAATGCCTGCCTGGAGCGCCAGCGCTGGCGCGAGCGGGAGCGCGAATATCTGGCGCGGATCGAGGAAGAGAAAGCAAAGTCCGACGCGCTTATCCGCAACATCCTGCCGGATCCGGTGGTGCTGCGCCTGAACGGCGGCGAGACCATCATCGCCGACCGCTTCGAAGCAGTGTCGATCCTCTTCGCCGACATCGTCGGCTTCACGCCGGCTGCTGCGAAGATGACCCCAATAAACCTCGTGAACAGGCTCGACCGCGTGTTCTCCGAGTTCGACACGCTAGCGCGGCGGCTCGGCGTGGAGAAGATCAAGACGATCGGCGATGCCTATATGGCGGCGGCCGGTATTCCCGAACCGCGGTCCGATCATGCCGAGGCGATCGCGGAGTTTGCGGTGGGGATGCTGGAGACGCTGCGCCGGATCAGCGAGGCGGATGAGCCGCCGCTCCGGGTCCGCATCGGAATCCATACCGGACCGGTCGTCGCCGGGATCATCGGCCGCCACAAATTCAGCTACGATGTCTGGGGAGACACCGTGAACGTTGCGAGCCGCATGGAATCGGAAAGCGCGCCGGACCGCATCAACGTCTCGGAAGCGGTCATGCAGGCGCTGACTCACCGCTTCGCATTCGAGGCGCGGGGCGTCATCACGCTGAAGGGCAAGGGGCTGACCGAAGCGTTCTTCCTGATTCCGCCGTCCGAATAGACGCGGGCGCTCAGCCTGTCCGTCACCCCCGCTTTACGATGACGATGGCGAGGATAATCGAGATCGCCGTTGCGATGTAGAGCGAGAGGCCCAGCGGCTCCAGCAAGCGCATCCACAGAAGGTGGATGGCGACGAAGACGACCACGCCGATGAAGCCGCGATCGAAGGCGTTCGTGGTGATCGGCAGGAAGCCTTCGCGCTCGGGCTTGGGCTTTGGCCTGTGCTCGGACACCTTCGCGGTGGAATGCAACTCGGCCATGCGCTACCCCTTCACTGCGCCGAAGGTGAGGCCGGCCACGATGTGGCGCTGCGCGATGCCAACAAGGATCAGCGCCGGCAACAATGTCAGCGTCGCGGTCGCCGCCATCTGTCCCCAGTTCGTCCCTGTCACAGTGACGAATTCGGCGAGCCCGGTGGTGATGGTGCGCGCGTGCACGCTCGTCAGCGTCGCGGCAAACAGGTACTCGTTCCACGCAAACACCCAGGTCAGGATCGCCGTCACCGCCAGCCCCGGCCGCGCCAGCGGCAGGATGACCTTGATCAGCACCTGCCAGGTGTTCGCCCCGTCGACGTAGGCGGCTTCGTCGAGCTCCTTCGGTATGCCCTCGACGATGCCTCGGAGCGTCCAGATCGCGAAGGGCAGATTGAACACGCAATAGAGCATGACCAGCCCGATGCGGGTGTCGTAGAGCTTCCAGTCGCCGATCGTGAAGACACGTGTGAACAGCAAAAAGAGGGGCAGGAGGAACACGGCGGGCGGCGCCATGCGGTTCGTGATCGTCCAGAAGAAGATGTTCTCCTTGCCGACCAACGGATAGCGGGACAGCGCATAGCAGGCGAGCAGCGCAAGCGTCGTGACCAGTAATGCGTTCGACGACGCCACGATGAGCGAGTTCATCATGTAGAGCTGGAACGACGAGTTGGTCAGCGTGTCGATGTAGTTCGGCCAGAAAATATGGGTGACGATGAAATTCGGTCTGCCGAAGAGCTCGACGCGGCTCTTCGCGGCAACGACGAACATCCAGTAAATTGGGAACAGCGTAATCAGGCTGGCGACGATCCAGAAGAGAATCTGGCCAAGGCGTCCTTGCGCGCGCATCACTCCCCCCTGTCCTGTCCGCGTCTCGTCATCAGCCCGGCGTAGAGAATCCAGCAGATGACGATGGTGAAATAGAGGGTGAGCAGCGACGCCGCGGAGCCAAAGCCGTAATCCGTCTTCGGAAACACGACACGCCATATGTAGAGGCCGATATAGCGCGTCGCGGCGCCCGGCCCGCCGCCGGTCAGCATCCACACCTCATCGACAATTCTGAGCGCATCCATCAACCGGATGAAGACGGTCGCCAGGATCGCCGGCCGCAGTAGCGGCAGGGTGATGTACCAGAAGACCTGGGCGCGGCTGGCGCCGTCGATCTGCGCCTGCTCGAACGGCTCCTTCGCCATCGAGGAAAGCGCTGCGAGAAGCGTGAGCGTAACGAGTGGCGTCCAGTGCCAGACATCCATCAGCACTGTCGTGATGAAGGCCTGGTTCGGGTAGCGGCCGATCTGCAGGGTGATGCCGAACCAGTGGTCGAAATAATAGGGCAGCGGCCCGAGGCCCGGCACGGTCAAAAGGCGCCACGTCGCACCCACCGCGATCGGCGCCACCATCAGCGGCAGCGTATGAATGGTGCGGAAGAAGCCCTTGAGCGGGAAGTCGCGCGTCAGAAGCTGGGCAAGCAGGTAGCCGAGCACGACCTCGCTCAGCACCGCCCAGAAGCCGAACTTCACGGTGAGCCAGATCGAATGCAGGAACTGCTCGTCGAAGACCAGCCGGCGGTAGTTCTCCACGCCGGCGAAATGCGGCGTCGGATCGAGCGCGAAGGAGTTCCAGCTGGCGAAACCTACGACCAGAACGTAGAGGAACGGAAGGACGCCGAAGATTCCCAGAATTACCAGCGTCGGGGCCAGAAGCAGCCAACCGGTCGCCTGCGATCGCATATGCCCCCCGTTCCGGCCAGCCGATCGAGAGATGCGGGCGCCCGCTCTTGCGGGTGGTGCCGCCTTGCCGCTGTCGGCCGCTTAAGTTGGATCGGGGCGGCGCGAAGCCGCCCCGGTCCAGATCAGGTTACTTGCGATAGCCGAGGTTCTTCAACTCCTCCTCCGCTGCAGCCGCCATCTTGTCGAGGGCATCGGAGGGAGTGAGATCGCCGGTGATGGCCTGATAGAAGTAAGGCGCCGTCGCTTCACGCACCTGGGCGTGGAACGGATAGGGAGGCGCGCCGGCAAACAGCTTACCGTCGTTCTTCATCATGGTGTAGTAGCTGTCGACCTTCTTATCGAGCGCCTGGATCTTCGGGTCGTCATAGGTGGACGCCATGACGATGCGCGAGCCAGCCGCCGCCCAGTCGGGTTGCACCGATTCCTGACCGATGAACTGAAGGAAGAGCAGCGCCGCTTCCTTGTTCTTCGACGAGGTCGGGATGCCGAAAGCGCCACCATCATAGTAGCCGATGTAGCCCTTGCCGGACTCCGCATCGGCCATCACGCCGTCCTCGAGCGGAGGAAGGGCGACACCGACTTTGCCGACCACCTGCGACTTGTCGGCATTGGTGGCGATCCAGGCGGCGTTCTCACCGTAGACCAGACCCTGCGCGGCGCGGCCGGCAGCGAAGGTCGCGGCGACCTCGTCCCAAGTCGACTGAGTCGATTCAGGCGGCGCGTAGTTGAGGTTGTTGAGCCACCAGGTCAGCGCGGCCTTGGCCTTGTCGCTGTTCATCTCGCCGCCATTGGCCACGGACGCGGCATAGTTCTTGTCGGCGTTGATGCCCCAGTTGTAGACGCCGTACGTGGGCGCAACGCTCTCGAAGAACTCGTACCAGGAGGCCGGATGGCCCGTGTGGGCCTGCACCGTCGTGCCCCACAGCTCCATATTGTGGTCCTTGCCCCACTGGGTGAAGAACTCGGCGATGTCGGTGTACTGCTTATGCGTCTTTGCGGGCGCTAGGTCGTAGCCGTACTTGTCCTTGAACGCCTTCTGGACGTCTGCGTCGTCGAACAGGTCTTTCCGGTAGAGATAGACTTTGATGAAGGCCTCCATCGGAATGCCGAACACGTCGTTGTTCTTCGTCGGATCCTTGAAGTAGTTGATGAACGTCGTGAACTTGTCGAAGCTGAAGTCCGGGGCCTTGAGCTTCTGATCGTCGTTCAGGGATTTCGTGATGTCGACGAGGAAGTTGCGAGCCAGGTAGCTGTAGATGATGTCCTGCTCGATGTAGACGAAGTCATAGATGCCGGTATTGGCCTCCATGTCCTTGATCGCCTTGTCGTACATCTGGTCCCAGGACGTCGTCTCGAAATTGACGTTGATGCCGGTGGCCTTGGTGAAGGCAGGGCCGAGCACGTCCTTCACGTAGTTCGAGGGCGGCGTCGATTCCGACACGCCGGTGATGGTGGCGCCCTTTAAGGGCGCGCCCGCATCGGACCAGAAGTCCGCCTGTGCAACCGTTCCGCCCGCTAACAGGGCGACGGCTGCAATTGCAGCCTTGGCTGATAGAACTGAACGCATCTTCATTTTCCTCCAATTTCCGTGCAGGGGGCCGAAGGGCGGCCTGGCAGCGTGCGGACGGGAGCGGGGCTCATGTCCGTTCTTCTGAGGTAACTGGGAGCCGCCGCGGCGATTGCCCGAATAGCGTGCCGGTCCAGCTGCCGCTGTCGGCTTTCGGTTACCCTGACCTATGACGGTCGCGCAGATACGCGGCTTTCACCACGCCGTTTCAGGCATCTCATTGTGCAATTTTTTCAAGCGAGGACGCGAGGTGCTTCCCCCATGGGTCGCAGGGGCGGGGAGGATGATCGCGGTCTTGATACGAAAAGGCCGCGCAGACAGCGGCGGTCGCGTCCCTGGACGGGAGAAGGCGCAAAAAAATATCAGAACGCGTGCGTGAGAGAGTGGTGCCGGAGGGGAACTCCGGGTCATAATTGCATCAATCGACACCGCGCTAAACGCGGGTCCAAGAAAAAAATGAAGAGTGACAGGGGAGGATGTGATGGAGCGGACAAGTTTCGCCGACGCGCATGTCGGCCCAAGTGCTTTTCCACTCGAAAGCTACGGGGCTTCGCGGTCGGTCTCACGCATGGCTCAGCCGGATTTCGAGCTGATCGTGGGCCAGCCGCGGCAGTCGTTCCGCTGGAACGTCCATGATTATCCGTTTCCGCTCGCAAAGTGGCACTATCACCCCGAATACGAGCTGCATCTCATTCAGGAGACCTCGGGAAAGATGTTCGTCGGCGACTACATCGGCAATTTCCAGGCCGGTGTGTTGGTGCTGACGGGTCCGAACCTGCCACACAACTGGGTGAGCGACATCGCCCTCGGCGAAGTGGTCAAGGACCGCGACATGCTTATCCAGTTCGGCGACGGCGTGGTGCGCGAGATGATGCGCGTCTGCCCGGAACTGGAGGAGATCGGCCCGCTGCTCGACGATGCGCGCTACGGAATTGAGTTCCAGGGCGAGGACGCCAAGACCGGCGCGCGCCTGCTTCGTCAGGTCGGCCGCGCCAGCCCGACGCGGCGGATACTGCTCTTCCTTGAGCTGCTTGACCTTCTGAACCGGTCGCCGAGCAGGAAGATCCTGTCGAGCAGGAATTATGCGCCAACGCTCGATCACGACGTATCGGACATGATCAACAGGGCGATCAATTTCCTGATCTACAATCTCACCGAGGATATCCGCTTGTCGGACGTCGCGCGCAGCTGCGGCATGTCGGATTCCGCTTTCTCGCGCTTCTTCAAGAAGAATACCGGCCACGGCTTCGTGCGCTACGTGAACCGTATGCGCGTCAACCGCGCCTGTGCGCTGCTCACGCAGACGCAGACGCCGATCACCGATATCTGCTTTGAGACCGGCTTCAACAATCTCTCCAACTTCAATCGGCAGTTTCTCGCGCTGTGCGGCACAACCCCGTCGGAATATCGGCGGCATTCGCGGCGCAACGCGAAATGCTCCACGGAGCTCTTTCAGGTTGACGCTCCGGGAGCCTTGGCGGCGTCGGCGTAGCGCCGGCGCGCTCCAGCAGTTTTCGGAAGGAGTCCCGAAGATGGCAGCGAAGACGATGCAGGCGGTCATGTGCCGCGGACCGGAGGACTACCGCCTTGAAGAACGGCCGGTGCCGGAGCCCGGACCAGGCGAAGTCGTGATCCGCGTGGAGTCTGTCGGTATCTGCGCCAGCGACATCAAATGCTATCTCGGCGCGTCGATGTTCTGGGGCGATCAACACCGCAAGGGCTACTGCCAGCCGCCGGTGGTCCCGGGCCATGAATTCGTCGGCGAGGTCGTCGCGCTCGGAGAGGGAGCGGGCGCGAAATACGACCTTGCGATCGGCGACCGGGCGGTCTCTGAGCAGATCGTGCCCTGCTGGAACTGCCGCTATTGCCAGCGCGGCCAATACTGGATGTGCCAGGTCCATGACATCTACGGCTTCCACCAGCGCACCTTCGGGGCGATGTCGGAATTCATGCTCTTTCCCGCCGGCGCGCTGAACTACAAGGTGCCGAAATCGATCCCGGCCGAGCACGCAGCCTTCATCGAACCGCTTGCCTGCTCCATCCACGCCGTGCAGCGCGGCAACATCGAGTTTCAAGACGTCGTGGTGATCGCCGGCGCCGGGCCGCTGGGCCTCGGCATGGTGGCGGCCGCGCATCTCAAGGGACCGCGGCTCCTGATCGCCGTCGACTTCAGCGATAGCAGGCTGGAGACCGCGAAGCTTTGCGGCGCCGATCTCGGCCTCAATCCCGGCAAGGTGGACGTGGTCGACGAGGTGATGAAGCTCACTGACGGCTATGGCTGCGATGTCTATATCGAGGCGACCGGGCATCCGGCGGCCGTGGAGTCCGGACTCCAGATGATCCGCAAGCTCGGCACGTTCGTGGAGTTCAGCGTCATGCGTGAGCCTGTAACGGTGGACTGGACGATCATCGGCGACAGCAAGGAGCTGAACATCCACGGGGCCCACCTCTCGCCGCATTGCTATCCGGTCGCGATCAAGATGCTGGCGGAAGGTAGGCTGCCGATGGACCGAATCGTCACGCACGCGCTTCCGCTCGCCGACTTCCAGAAGGGCATCGACCTCGTCGCGTCCGGCAAGTCGTCGATCAAGGTGACGCTGCGCCCTTGAACCGTGACGATTGAGAACGGGAGGACGGAATGGAGTTCGCGAAAAAAAGGGTCCTCGTAACGGGGGCCGGAAAGGGAATTGGGCGGATCACCGCGGTCAAGCTGGCGGCCGAAGGCGCCAAGGTGATCGCCCTCAGCCGCACGGCCTCCGACCTGAAAAGCCTGAAGCAGGAGATCGAATGCGCGACGATCACCTGTGATCTGGCCGACATGGAGGAGACCAGACGCGCGGTTCTCTCTGCGCGGCCGTTCGATCTCCTGGTCAACAACGCCGGCACCACCAAGCTGGAATCCTTTCTCGAAGCCTCCGTCGAAACGTTCGACTGGCTGATGAGCGTGAACACCAAGGCGCCCATGGTCATCGCGCAGGAGGCGGCGCGCGACTGGGTCGCTCGCGGGCACAAGGGCGCCATTGTCAATGTATCCAGCATGGCCGCCTTCCAGGGCGTTCCCGACCACACAGCCTACTGCGCCACGAAAGGCGCGCTCGATGCGATGTCGCGCGTGATGGCGGTGGAACTGGGCCCGCACGGCATCCGGGTGAACTGCGTCAATCCCGTGGTGACGTTGACGCCGATGGCGGTGAAGGCGTGGAGCGACGAGGCCAAGGCCGCCTCGATGCTGAGCCGCATTCCGCTCGGGCGCTTCGTCGAGCCGGAAGAGGTTGCCGACGTGATCCTGTTCCTGCTCAGCGACCGCTCTTCGATGGTGAACGGGTCGGAGATATTCGTCGACGGCGGTTTTCGCGCGCGTTGACCGCGCCGGCGCTAGAAGCTTTCGGCGTCGCTCGCGAGCTTCTGCAGCGCGGGAACATCCAGCAGCACGAGGCGCCGTCCGCGCTTTTCGATGAGCTTCTGCTTCGACAGCGCGCTCATTTCGCGTGAGACCGCCTCCCGGTGCGAGCTGATCGTCGCGGCTAGCTCGAAGTGCGTGGGGGCGGGGCTGATCGAGGCCGGCTCGTCGGGCTTTTGCGACTGTTCCGACAGACGGAGAAGCTCGCGGATCAGCCGCTTGCGAAGGACCAGCGTACTGTACTCGTAAACGCGCTCCGTCAGGCGGCGCACCTGGGCTGAAAGATATTCGAGCAGGGTCCAGGTGAAAGTGGGGCGGGTGTTGACGATCTCCCGGAACGCCGCCTCCGGCAGTCGCGCGGCGCGCATCTCATCGAGCGCGGCCACGGTTGCCGATCTCGGCTGCGCGTCGATCGCGGCGAGCTCGCCGAAGATATCGCCGGGCTCGATATCGCGATAGGCGACGGTGCGGCCGCTCTCAGAAAACAGTGTCGCGCGCGCCCGACCTTCCAGGACGAAGAAGACGTCGCGGCCGCTCTCATCGTGCGCAATGATGGTCTCATCCCGCCGGTAGCGCCGCACGAACCAGCGCGCGGAAAGCGCGGCACGATCCGCGTCGCTCAGTCTCGATAGAAAGGTCGCGAAAGCGGTCATCACGGGGCCTCGCGGGCAGCGGCGGCGCGCCCTTCAACTTCTTTCACGCGCGCCCGAGCGTGGCGCAGCGACTGTGGGAATTGCCACAGACGCGGGAATGCCTGCTCCCGATAGTCGAAGCAGCAAGTTGGTTCACCTGGGAGGGAGCCATGCGCAAGTCTCGTGAAAGCTCCGCTGATCGGATCTGGAAGGAAAAACTCGATCTCTGCGCCTCGCCGCCGGAAGCGATCGTCATGCTGGTCCTGATGATAGCGCTCGCGGCAGGCATGCTCGTCGCCTACTGACCGTTGTCTACGAACCCGGCCTGCCGCGCGGCGAGCGCTTCCATCTCGCGCGGCAGCCAACCGCCGGGCACAGGCGATTATTCGGTCATGCGCCCGCTGCGATGCGCCATCATCATCCGCCCGGCATACATCGTCGGCGACCGCTTGCCCGGCAGGTTGGCGTCGAGGACGAGCTGCTCAATGAATCCCTGGTTAATCTCGATCTCCACACACTGATCGAGCTTGTCGACCAGCCAGACGCGATAGCCGGCTTTCTCCTTGAGCTGGTAGCCCGAATCGTCGGCCGGGATCAGCTTCGGTTTCGCAGGGATCAGCATGACCTTCGGCTTCGGGAGTTGATAGGTGTGCCCTTCGTAGGCGTAGCCGAAAATGATGCCTGTCGTGAACTCCGTGGTCGCGCACTGATCGTTGTCCTCGTCGTCATCTCCTTCGCCTTCATCTTCCGCGTCTCTTGCTCCTGCCGGCTTGATCTTCGTGATCGAGGTCTGAATGGCGCTGACCATGATCAGGTAGCCGCGCATGATCGCGTCGACGAAGACGTGGCTGTACATGGAGGTTTCGAGAGCAGCCCCACCAAGGAACGCACTCACGTTGCGGTCCTTTAGCGTCCCGTTCAGCGCGTCGACTACGGATTTTCGCCTGTTGTCGTGCGGCTCGCCGTGCTTTCCCGACCCGTCGTCCTTGCCCGGCTCATACCCCGCCTCGTCGTCCTTTATTGGATATTTGTCTTTGCTGTTGAGCCGAAGGACCAGGAAGCCGCCGGGGCCGGTCACAGCATGCATCTCGGAGGACGTTGTCTTCGTGTCGTTTGTCTGCCCCGGTATCCCGTAGAGACGGACCTGCGTCGCGTTGAACGCGCCGTAGCTGCTGTCGGAGGTGTATGTCGGACGATAGAATTCATCGTTCATCGTGCCTCTCCCTGTTCACAAGATTTCCCGCCAGCGGAAATTCTCCTCGACGTTGGCGACGAGCGTCGGACTGTGCCGCTGGCACACGTCGAGTAGTTCCATTGCGACCCCCTCGAAGGTCAGATCGTCGGGGTCGAGCCGCGGCCACACCATCGAGAGCGCCTTCGCGACATCGTCGCGCGCCGCAATGAGGGCGCTTTTGAAGAGGAACGGCTGGGCGCGGAATGCCTTCGTCGTGAACGACGAGATACGCTCCATCGCCGGTCCGTTCATCTCTCGGATGTCGACGTCGAGAAGCCGCGGGTCGGCAAGGCCATCAGTCACAAGCCGCGCGTGATAATCGTCGACGACGGCGTCGAAGATGGCGCCGGTGAACGGGCGCGACCGGTCATGCACCTCGCCGCTGACCTCGCTCATGCGGCGCGAATTGCTGGCGAGCCGGATCTGACGGTCTCCGACAAGCTCCCCGATGCGGTTCAGCTCGTTCAGGATGAGAAGGTTGCCGTTGCAGTGGCGGAGCAGCCGGTCGAGGCCGCTGTCGAAATGCAGGAACGACAAGAGCGAGATCAGATCGGCGTTCGCTTCGTGGAACGGCGCGAAGTCGCCCTGTTCGATCGTCTCGGTCGGAAACCCGAAGAGCGAGAAAAGAATGGCGTGGCCCACCTCGTGGGCGATCACATCGAAGTTCAGTGCGTAGGGATATGCCTGCCCGTCCGGTCCTTGATCCTGGCCGAGCTCCAGGTAGCCGAAGCCGGACTGGGCGTTGTTCCAATCGAGCGAGGGAATGATCTCAAGCCGCTCATAGGTGTCGGCGAAGTGCCAGACGGTCGGGTGGCCCAGGTAGCTTTCCCAGACATCGAGCACGCGGCGCACGGACGCGAAGGCGTGCGCCGCCACGAACTGGCGCGAGCCCGGGTCGAGATGGTCGAAATGTCCGTCCGGACCCGCCACCGCTGGCGGGAAGACCTCCCCAACGAAGGGCGGCAGCATCGGAAATTCGTAGGGCTCCTTCTCGAAGAGCGGATCCTGGACATACATTCGATCGTCGGCAGGCCCGGGCTGAATGCGGTCGGGCGGGGTCTCGATCCATACCGTCTCGGGGGTCGAGTAGCCGGAGAGATGCGGGACTTGCGGGAACAAAAGGAACCGCGTTCCGAGCGCAGCTTCTCCCGCGCTCGTCTCGTGGACCGTGCCGAAGTGCCCGGTTCCCAACATGCGTGAGACGCTATCACAGTTGCGAAGGCTAATAAACGCGGGGGTTGTGCGGTTCGGCTCCGAATCCCTGCGTTCAGATGCCGATTCCGGCGTGCTCAAGGTCGCGCGCGAAGGCCGTCGTCATCACAAAGCGCACTGCGTGCGGCGGCGCTGTGAGTGCGCCTCGCTGAACTAGTAGCAGCGCCTCAAGCGCATCGCGCTTCTTCTGTTCGACCAGCATTGAGCCGAGGAGGCTCAACAATTCCTGGGCTGCCGGGTCGGCCGGCAGCGCCTCGGCGACTATCCGCCCCATGGTGCGGTCCCGGAAGTTCAAGCGGCGCGCCGCATCGTCGAGACGTATCCGGAGCTCACGAGAGATCGCCCCGCTGCGCTCGGCTCTCCGGAACGTCATGCGCAGGTCGACCGCGGCAAGCGTCAGGGGCGCGCAGTTGACCTCCGGCGGGCCATGAAGAACGGCAACGGCGTCATCGGGCAGAAAGGCGAAGCGGCGATACCATCGATAGATGAGGCCGACGCCTTGCATGTGCGGGAAGAGTTCGGCAGCCCTGAGCGCGCCCATGCTCGCGGCGCCAACGACGGGCACGCCGCGGCTGAGAGCCCACAGAATTTCCTTGTGCCTCACGGCGGGCTCGCCCTGGAACGTGCCGTCGACAATCAGGATTACGGCCGGGTCGTAGCGCTGAACGGCACGGACGATCGACCCCTGCGTCGCCGGGAGCAGATAGACGGCATCGAGGATCTTCCGCGCTTCGGCGAGAGCGAGCGTCGGTCCGAGGAAGACGACGGGAGGCCGCATGCTTCTCGGCGTGTCGGGCGGCTCATCCCTCAAGGAGCGGCTCCAGTTCCGGCATGATGATCCGCACAACGGAAAGCTCGGCGATCGGAGACGTGTCGACTGCGACGGACAGGACGCTCGATATGTCGTTGTCCGACAGCCTCGTCAGCAGAGTAGATCGCGCGTCGCCGTCCGTCTCTGTGTTCGGTTCGGCGATAGCGTCGAAGCCGAGCGGGCAGGGGCCGTCGGCGAGAAGCCGTCTGTGGGTTTCGATGTTCGCGCGGTCGGGATATTTCGGATAGCTGGCGCGCGTGATGTCGTCGCGCGCGCCCGAGATGGCCGCAAGCCGCGTCTGCGCCGCCTCGCAGATCGCATGGACGATCGCAGCGGCCGGATCGAGACCGGCGGCCCAGCCATCGGCCGGGTAGGGGAGGAGCGCGGCGTCGCCCACTTCCATCAGATGGCACCAGATCACCGGCACCCCGAACGGCGACGGCGCGTGCCAGAGGCCGACGAGCAGGCCTTTGGCCGCAAGTTTTTGCAGGAGGTCGCCGACCGCAGAATCGTCGATCGTTGCGGCATCGAGGCGAAAGCGTTGAAAGAAGCCGTGCGTTCGATGCGCGCGCGCGATGGCATCCCTTTCGATGCACTCCAGGATGCCGTGCACGATGGCGTCGTCCTCCGTGAAGGCTGCGGCAAGGCCCGTGGTCGATGCGGCGAACATGCCGTCGTGGGCGAGCGGCTTTTCGACGTAAGCCGTGTGGACGAGCTCGAACGGGACCGGCTGCGAGGCGCCGGAGAGAAGATCGCGCGCCGTGACCCAGGCGGTGTCCATGCCGCGCCAGTCGGGTGCCGCCCCACCGAGCAGGAACCGATCGAAGCGGCCGGCCGGAACGCCCAGCGACTCCGCCGAGGCGATCGCGATGTCGAAGTTCGCGACGCGCTCGCTGAAGGCGGTCTCCGCCGCTTCGAGGATGGCGGAGACCGCCGCTGCGGTCGCGTCCATGCCCTTGCCCTGTGAGACGGCGTTGGAAAGAGAAAAGGGCCTGACGGCCTGCATCACCGGAATGCCGATCGTATCGAGACCGGTGATGTCGGCGACGCGAGTGATGCCGATCGCGTCGCGCATCGTCATCAATCGGGCGAGCGCTTCCGCAGCGGGTGGGCCGCGCCGCGCATAGCGATCGGCAACTTCGCCGCTCATCAGGCTGAGTGAACGGCGGATCGGATTCGCAGCGGCTCCTCAGGATGCACGACGAGGGGTGCGCCGGGTTCAAGCATCTCTCTCGCGCGCTCCGCACGACCGCGATAGCGGGACTCAATGTCAGGCGAGAGGTTGAGGTGAAGAAGCGTGTCATAGGCGTCAAGAAGCAGCGGCACGGCGTTCTGTCCGGAGGCGATATCGAGGCTCTTGACCAGCGCCTCGCATACCGTCTCGTCGCCGGCGCCCTCTTCGTAGAGGAGGCGCGCGCGGCGGTGATGAAGGGCGGCGAGCCAGTAGCGGTGCCCGGCCTTCTCGGCTTCGCCTTCCGCTGCCGAGAGGAGTTCCAGCCCGGCGGCAAAGTCGCCGGTCAGCGCCAGAAGCTCGGCGAGCATGCCGCAATAGACCGGATAGTCCTCCGGCGTCTGAAGCTCGGCATGGACCGCGAGGCCGCGCTTGATCATCTCCTTGCCCTGATCGAGGCGGCCGGCATTGCCTTCGGCCCAGCCTTCGAAAATCTCCGTCGCGGCCGCAAGCGAGCGCAGGCGATGCTCTTCCGTTAGGCGACGCATATCGACGAGCACGGAGCGCAGGGCGTCGAAGTCTCGGCGATAGCACTGGAGCATCACCTCGTTGTAGTAGGCGTGCGCGATGCTGCCGGCGTGTCCGGTCCGTTTCGCCCATTCCTTGGCCTCGGCGACGGCTCTGATGGCGCTCGCCGGGCGGCCGACGAACCATAGCGACAGGCCCCGGTGCGAGAGCCCGCAGACCTTCGCGTCATGCCCGCCATAAAGTGTGAGGCCCTCTCTCCCGCGTCCCGGGTCGTAGAGGGGAAGCCCGGCGTCGGTCGCCGCGAGGCAGCTTTCGTGTCGTCCGAGGTAGAAGTCGACAGCCCAGATGCAGTGCCTGATCTGGAGCTGCACCTCGGAGTCCTCGACGTCCTTCAACTCCTCGAGGATTTCCTGCGCGCGCTTGTTGTCGACGTCGGCTCCGGTGAACCACCAGCCCCAGTAGATGGGAAACCATTTGGCCTGTTCGGAAGTCGGGCGGCGGCGGGCTATTTCGACCCCTTCCTCGGTACAGCCTTCTCGCGAGCTGCGATCCGGGCCCCTCCCTGTTGGTCAGAACGGGGCCGAGGGCGGAGAGCGTCGACAATTCCAGGGCGTCTCGCTGATCCGATTCCCGGATTTCTCCGCAGAGGCGGCGCGCGTGCTCAAGTAGGTCGCGCGCTTCGGCCGTCGCCGATCGCGCCGAGCTTTCCTTGCCGGCGGCCACGAAGTGAAGGATGGCCTCCTTGATGAGTCCAGCGCGCTCGGCGTGCATGGCGAGTGCGTCAATTCCCATCCAGGCGGCAATCTCCCTGTTCTTCTCGAGCGCGACAAAGAGCTTCCTGTGCAGGGCCTGCCGTGTCTTGCGCAGCGTGGCGTTGTAGATCGTCTCCTGGATGAGCGCATGGCGGAAGGCGTAGAGCGCATCTTCCGACGACTTGGAGCGGGCGAGAAGCCCCGCCTCGGTCAACTGGTCGAGCGCGTCGGCAAGGCGTTCCCGGTCAAGCTCGGGGACGACTTCGCGTAACAGCGCCTGATTGAAGCGGGTGCCCACGACCGCGGCGGCGCTGGCGACATCCTTCGCGGCGCCGAGTGGCTCCAGCCGCGCGCTCAGCACTCTTTCGAGGATAGACGAGCCGGCCGGAGATACGGCCTGTGTCAGCTGCTCGGTGGTGAAATCGTCGTTCTCCGCCATCCAATGGCAGATTTCCTCGATGAAGAGCGGAACGCCTCCGGTGATGCGGTCGACCGCATCCACCAGGACGGAAAGGTCGGCCGACCTGCTCCGCGGCCACATGGCGGCGATGGCGCTGCGGGCCTCTTCGTGGCTGAGGCGCGTGAGCCGGACGCGCCTCGTGTGCGGCGTCTTCGCGAACGCGCTCTCCTGATTCCGGGCGCGCCGTCAGGACGAGCAGCACCGGATAGCGATCGATGACATTGGCGAGTTCCACCAGCAGATGGCGAGACGTCGCGTCGGACCAGTGGACGTCCTCCACCGCAATGACGATGGGCCCCTTCGCGCAAAGCTGCTCGATCGCGCGATGCAAGGCGTGCCTGACACGCTCTTCGATCACCTCAGGGCCGGCGTCCTTGAGCGTCTGATCGCGCAGTCCTTCGGCACCGAGCAAAAAGGAGAAGACGTCGACGACGTCCTCATCCTCGATGCCGAAGCGGCCGAATGTCTCCAATATCAAGGAGACGGTCGGTCGGCCCTCGACGTCGGGAAGGCTTTCCAGGATGGGGTGAAGGGCAGAGTGCGTTCCGCTTGGCCAGCATTGGTACATCAGCACTCTTTTTCGCTTCTGCCGAGCGATCCTGCGCACGTCGTGCAGAAGACGCGACTTTCCCATCCCCGCTTCGCCCTCGATGAAGAGGACATTGCCGGAGCCGGCGGCGGCGGCGCCCCAGCATTCGGCTGCAACACGCAGCTCCGCCTCGCGTCCGACAGTCGGAGTGCTCAGCCGTCCGAATGCGTGAAACCGGCCGACCTCGAGCTTGTGATGCAGTGCGCGCCACGTTTGCTCCGGCTCCGGAACGCCTTTGAACTGGCGCACACCCTGAAAGCTGAATACGTGCGACCGGTGCGCCAGAACTCTCGTCTGGCGGGAGACGAGCACGGTATCCGGTTCCGCCATCGCCTGCAGGCGCGTCGCCATCGCCAAGGCGATGGCCGTCATATTGTCGGGTGACGGTTTCTCGCGATCGTCCCGCAGCAGGCCCATCGAGGTCGCGATGCCGACCCTGACATGCATGTCGGCGCGACCCTTCTCACGTCCCACGCGGGCGCAAGCATCGACAATCTTAAGCCCGGCATTGATCGCCAGCGATGCCGCGTCCCTCGCGTCGATCTCGATCGGAAAGACCGCAACCCCGCCGTCGCCAACCTCCCTGAGCGAAGCTCCGCGGGAGGTTATTTCCGTTCTCGCATCTCGCAGGAACGCCAGGATGAGCTCGTCGAAATCCTCGACGTCGGAGTGCGAAAGAAGCCCGGTCGATCCCACCAGATCGTAGCAAAGAGCAGTCACCAGCCGACGTTCGTGGCGACCCGGCGCAGAGTTTTGCGCTTTGCCTTTTTCCATAGGGAGACACCGCAGGGCTCGGTGTTCAGGCACAGTCAAAGGCGTCAGCCGGCCCGGCCGGCGAAGCCTTCAGGGATCGGATAGTAGCACAGGCGTGCCAGCTCGAAACCCGCCGCCTATGTCTCGCCGCCGCGGCTTCATTCCGGGGTGGTTGCGGTCACACGAACCGTGGACATTCGCTTGTCGATGCGCCTCACTGCATTCTGAGAGACGATGAAAAGGCTTATGGCGGCTTGGGCCGCTAGCGTGCGGATAGGCTGACGATGCTTCTCGGGATCATTGCTGACGACTTCACCGGCGCGAGCGATATCGCGAACACGCTTGCGAAGGGGCTACCGGGGCAGGGGGGACTGCGCACCGCGCAGTTTCTCGGTGTTCCGAAAGAGCAGGCCCCGGCCGATATCGAGGCGGGGGTCCTGGCTCTGAAGAGCCGTTCGATTGCGAGCGGGGAGGCGGTTGCGCAGTCGCTCGCCGCGCTTGCCTGGCTCAAGGCGCAGGGCTGCCGGCAGTTTGTGTTCAAATACTGCTCCACCTTCGATTCCACGCCTGCGGGTAACATCGGACCGGTTGGCGAGGCTCTCGCCCGCGAGCTTGGCGCGACAGGCGTGGTGGCCTGTCCGGCTTTTCCCGGCGCGGGCCGCACCGTCTATCAGGGGCATCTTTTCGTGCACGATCGGCTGCTCAGCGAATTGGGCATGCAGAATCATCCGCTCAACCCGATGACCGATCCGGACCTCCGGCGCTGGCTTGCACGTCAGACGCAAACGCCCGTCGGCCTTGTTCCATGGGCGGTCGGTACGCTCCGGGTCAGGTGCGATCCAGGCGGCGCTGGCGGCCGCCGCCGCGCGAGGCGAAACGCTGGTGATCGTTGATGCGATCACCGACGAAGACCTCGTCGCGATCGGGGGCGCCTGCAAGGCCGCGTCACTTCTCACCGGTGGATCCGGGATAGCGCTCGGCTTGCCCAGGAATTTCATCGAAGCCGGCCTTGCCTCGGGTGCGGTCGCGTCATTTGCAGGTGTGGCCGGTCCCGAGGCCATCCTCGCCGGCAGTTGTTCGAACGCGACACGCCAGCAGATCGATGTCCACGCAAAGAGCCATCCGGTGCTTGAGATCGACGTTGAAGCCACCATGGGCGGCGTTCTGAATCCCGCGACACTGGTGGACTTCGTCATCAAAAACCGCGGCAGGGCGCCGCTCGTCTATTCGTCTGCGGACCCGGCGCGGGTCGCCGCGCTGCAGAAGAAATACGGAAGCGGAAAGATCGCCGAAGCGCTCGACACCCTTTTTGCGGCGACCGCGCGCACGCTTGTGGCGGATGGCGTTCGCCGGCTCGTCGTTGCCGGCGGGGAGACTTCCGGCGCCGTAGTCTCGGCGCTCAACCTCGGTGCCTTGTCGATCGGACCGGAGATCGACCCCGGCGTGCCGGTTCTCGTCGGCGATGCTCAAGGGCCGCTGGCGCTGGCGCTCAAATCTGGAAATTTCGGAGCGCCGGACTTTTTTGCCAAGGCGCTGGACAAGCTGGCGGGCAAACCATGAGCGAGAGCAAGCTGCGGGAAGAGATGGCGCGGCTTTCCCGCTCTCTCTTCGAGCGCGGCTTTTCGGTTGGCTCCGCCGGCAATATCAGCGCCGCCGTCGAGGACGGATTGCTGATCACGCCGACGAATTCGTGCCTGGGCTTCCTCGACCCTGCACGCATCGCGAAGCTCGATAGGGAGGGGCGTCATGTCGGCGGAGACCCGCCGTCGAAAGAGGTGTTTCTGCACCGCGCCCTTTACGAGACGCGTCCGCAAACCGGAGCGGTCGTGCACCTTCACTCGACCTATGCGACGGCGCTGTCCTGTCTCGCGGACCTTGATCCCGACGACTGCATCCCGCCGCTCACGCCTTACGTCGTCATGCGCGTCGGAAAGGTGAAGCTCGTGCCTTACGTCCGCCCCGGCGATCCGAGATCAGGCGGCCTGATCCGGCAACTCGGCGGCGCATACGCTGCGGTCCTGCTTGCCAATCACGGACCTGTCGTCACCGGTAAGGACCTCGTCTCTGCCGTCTATGCAGCGGAGGAACTGGAGGAAACGGCGAAGCTGCTCATCCTGTTGCGGCCGCATGCCACGCGAATGCTCACGGCAGATCAGGTTGAAGACCTCCGCCGCGTGTTCGGCACTTCCTAAGCAGATCGGTTCAGACTCGGATGGTCGGCAAGGACATGTCGAAGACGCTGGCTACCCTCGTCGTCGAGTCCGACAGGCGCGATCTGCCGCCTGAGGTGCTTCACGGAAAATCCTCCTCCCGGCCAATGGGAGCTGAATTGGAATCTTCCTGCTGTCCGTGGTCTAAAAATCCGGGGCAGGTCGATCTGCTGGTGTGGACCTCGCCGATCCCTCCGGCTGATGCGCCCGTCAAGTGACGGCCTGGACGGGGATGTCTCTGCGGCCCGGCGAAACGTCACTCCGACTCTGACCGGGCCTCCCTGCTGCGGACATGTCGCATCGCCGTTCCGACCAGGAACAGCACGATGATCGCAATGACGGCAAGCGAATAGGGCCGCTCCAGGAAGATCAGGTAGCTGCCGTCCGACAGGATCAACGAGCGCCGGAGACTCTGTTCGATGATCGGGCTTAGGATGAAGGCGAGGATGAACGACGGGAGCGAGTAGTTCAGCCGCCGCAGGAAGAAGCTCGCGAAACCGACTCCGAGCGCCAGCCACAGATCGAAATACAGGCCCCGCGAGGCAAAGATCCCGATGACCGAAAGTGCGAGCACGATCGGCACGAGGATCGTGTTCGGGATGGTCAGGGCGCGCGCGAAGAAGCTCGTGACCAGGCGGCCGAGGACGTACATGCACAGCGTTGCCAGGATGAAGCCGTAGAAGATGCCGTTCACGAGATCGGCGTTGGCCTTGAAGATGTTCGGCCCGGGCTGGATGCCGTGGATGATGAACGCGCCCATGATAACCGCGGTCGAAGGCGAGCCGGGAATGCCGAGCGCAAGCAGTGGCACGAGGGCACCGCCGACGGTGGCGTTGTTTGCCGATTCCGGCGCTGCGATACCCTCCGGGCTGCCCTGGCCGAACGCCTCGGGATGGCGGCTGTGTCGCTTCGCCTGAATGTAGGAGAACCAGGACGCGGGCCCCGCGCCCATGCCGGGAAAGATGCCGACGAGCGACCCTACGATCGACCCGATGGTGATGGCCCCGGAGACTCCGCGCAATTCCTTCCACGTCAGTCGGGTGCTCAGGTTCGCCGCACGGCTCGAGTAGCGCTTGTCGAGATCGTTGCTGATCATCGAGAAGATCTCGGAAAAGGCGAACATGCCGATCAGAAGAGCGATCATGTTGATGCCTTCCATCAGTTGGAGGCTATCGAACGTGAAGCGCTGGAAGCCGGTGAAGACATCGAGGCCGACCGTTCCGACCATCAGCCCGAGCACGACGGAGATGGCGCTTTTCACGCCGTCGCTCGAGCTCAGCGCCGCGACGGCGATCAGACCGAGCACGCCGATCAGGAAGAACTCGGGGTCGGAGAAGCGCACTGCGAGGCGGGCAAGCGGCACTGAGAGGAAGAGCAGCACGAGGCCGCCGGCAATGCCGCCCAAGGTCGAAGCCGCGAGCGAGTATCCGAGCGCCTTTCCGGGCGCGTCCTTCCTGGCCATGGCGTTGCCGTCTATCGCGGTCGCCACGGCCGCCGGCGTGCCCGGTATGCCGAGGATGATCGAGGAGATCGATCCGCCGTATTCGGCGCCCTGGTAGGCGGCGATCAGCATCAGGATCGATGCCAGCGGGGTCATCGAATAGGTGAGCGGCAGGAGCAGGACGACGGCAACCGTCGCGCCCAGACCGGGCAGGGCGCCGATCACCAGACCGACGAACGTGCCGAGAACCAGCGCGAACAGGTTCTGCAGCGCGAACAGGGTGCCGAAGTCGAAGCCGAAGATTTCCACGACGCTGTCTCTTTCCCCGCGGCGCTATTTGAACTGCAAGCCGAGGACGAGGCCAAAGCTGGCATAGATCACGGCGGTGAAGCCAAGCGCGATCGCCAGGTTGACTGCCATGCTCCGCACGGACCAGCGCAACCGGCCATAGGCCGCAAAGAGCGCCAGAATGAAGAGCGGCGTGATGAGATAGAAGAGGACGAGCCGTTCCCAGGCAAAGAAATAGACTCCCAGGCAGAGGACGGTGAGGGCAACCTGCGGCAGGCGCGGGACCGGCAGGCTCTCTCGTTCGGCCTTCATCTCGCGGACGGCTGCGACAAGACACAGCACGATGAGAACGACCCCCAGCAGGTTCGGAAAGTAGCTCGGGCCAAGGGTGGTCTTCTGCTGCCCCGACGCGATCTGGCTAGTGAGATAGAGGTAGAGGCATCCCAGTCCGAGAAGAAAGGCCAGGGCTACATAGTTCGCCACTTTGCTCGACATGCGGTACCGTCAGGTCGCAGGCCCCCGTCGCCTCCCGAGCGGAAAGTGGCCTATTTTCTTTGTGAACCGGGAGGTCCGGCCGGCTGGAACTCGGAAGAGTCCGCACCGGCATGTTTGTAGGGAGAGCTGTCTTCTAGCAAGGCGTTTTTTCGCCGCCGCCGCCGGTTTATTCCCCTGCGATTGTTCAGGAATTTCGATTGGATCGTTCGTCTCAGTCGATTTGACGGCCCTGGTGCGTTCCGGCATAAACTGCGCGCGCACCCACCTGCCGCGCCCTCCGCGGCAATGCCAATTCACAAGAGCAGGACGCGTCCCGTGAAGAAGGTGATCACGCTGCACGACGCTGACAATGTGGCGACGGCGGTCGCCGACATTTCCGCTGGAGAGACAATCGAGTTTGGAGGCGGCAGCGTCGTGACGAAAGAGCCGATTCCGTTCGGCCACAAGGTGGCGCTCACGGCGATAGCCTCGGGCGCGCCCATCCTGAAATACGGCGAGAACATCGGCCTCGCGCTCGGCGACATCGCGGCCGGCATGTGCGTGCACGTGCACAACGTCGACAGCCAGCGCGGACGCGGCGACAGGGGAGAGGCGAAATGACCGCCGACGGTTTCTGGGGGTACAGGCGTCCAGACGGGCGCGTCGGCATCCGCAACCATGTCGCCATCCTGGCGGTCATGGACAACGTGAATGGTCTCGTGCGGCATCTCGGCCAACTGGTGAAGGGCACGCTGCCCATTCCGGTCTGGTATGGCCGCGGCCAGTTCGGCGCGGACGACGAGATGTTTCGCCGGGCTCAGGTGGGGCTCGTCACCAACCCGAATATTGCAGCCGTGCTGGTCATCAGCCTCGAGCAGGTCTCAGCGCGCAAGGTGGCCGAGCGCGTCGCCGAGAGCGGCAAGCCTGTCGAGAATATCTCGGTCCAGGATGTCGGTGGCACGGTCGAGGCGCTCGCCGCGGCGATGCGTTACCTTATTCCGATGGTTGAGGCGGCAAGCGCGCAGCAGCGCATCTTCGTGCCGTTCTCCGAGCTCGTCCTCGGCGTCGAGTGCGGCGGCACCGACACCACTTCCGGCATTGCCGCCAATCCCGCCATCGGCTTCGTCGCCGATCGCGTGGTGGCGGCAGGCGGCACGGTCTATCTCTCCGAGACGTCTGAATGGATGGGCGCCGAGCAGATGCTGGAAAAGCGGGCCGCCAGCAAAGCCGTCGGCGAACAAATCTGGGCGGCCGTCCGGCGCATCGAGGACAGCGCCATCAGCCGCGGCGTCGATATCCGTGGCGCCAATCCCGTGCCCGACAACATCCGCGGCGGGATCACAACGATCGAGGAGAAGTCCCTCGGCGCCATCATCAAGGCGGGAACGACGGAGGTGAAGGCCGTTCTCGATTACGCCGTCCAAGCCGACGGGCGCGGGCTCTATTTGATGGACACAGCCGCTCCGGCGGGTGAATCGATGACGGGGCTCGCGGCCGGAGGCGCGCAGGTCATCCTCTTCTCGACCGGCCAGATGAACATCATGGGCTGCCTGGTCGCGCCGACTGTGAAGATCACCGGCAATCCCCGAACCGCGGTCAAGCTCAGGGATAATCTCGACGTCGATGTCTCGCCGATGCTTGAGGGCGAGGATCTCGCAAGCGCCGGCGCGCGCCTGTTCGATCGGATGACCGAGGTCGCGAACGGGCGGTATACGAAAGCGGAGATCCTCGGCGAGGAAGATATCGCGATCAGCCGCATCCAGCCGACCGTGTAGAGGACCACAAGCGCGGAGCGGCTGCTTTCCACGGATGGAGGGGCCATGGGTGATCGTCCGTTGAAGGTTCAAGCCGACGACCTCCGCCGTTTCACGAAGAGCGTCTTCGAGGCTGTCGGGCTGACCGAGGAACACGCAACCAGCGTCGCGCGCGCGCTGGTCCTCGCCAATCTCAGAGGGCAGGACACGCACGGCGTCGTCCGCATCCCGGCCTATCTGAAGCGTATCCGCGCGGAGCTGGTGAACGTCCGGCCGCGGATCGAGGTCACGTCGCAGATGCCGTTCGCAGTGGTGGTCGATGCCGACAATGCGATGGGGCCGGTCGGCGCGGACATCGCGGTCGCAGCCTGCGTGGAGCATGCCGAGCGGCTCGGCGTCGGCGCGGCGACGGTCCGCCACAGCAATCATTTCGGCGCTGCTTCGGTCTACACGGTTCCCGCGACGGCAAGCGGCTGTATCGCGCTTGCGATGTCGCCCGGCTCGAAGTCGCTCGCGCCCTACGGCAGCCGCGAACCGCTGCTCGGGACCAACCCCATGGCGCTTGCGGCGCCCGCTGGGCGCTATGCGCCGTGGAGCATGGACATGGCGGCGAGCGTCGCGGCGCGTGGGCACATCCGCCACGCGGCGCGGCAGGGCGAGTTGATTCCGGAAGGCTGGGCGCTAGACCGACATGGGCGCCCGACCACCGATCCCGATGTTGCTCTCGATGGCGGCGTGATGCTGCCCTTTGCCGGACCGAAAGGATCGGCGATCGCGATGATGGTCGACATTCTCGCAGGCGTCCTCGCCGGGTCGGCGTTCGGCGCGGACGTCCGCGATTGGAACCTCGACTTCGAGGCGCCCGCGAATGTCGGGCACTTCTTCCTCGTCATGAAGGTGGAGAGCTTCATGCCGCTCGCCGAATTCGAGGAACGAATGGAATCGGCGATCGCGCAGCTCAAGGCGCTGAAGCCCGCCGAAGGTTTTGACGAGGTGCTTTATCCCGGCGAGCGAAGCGGGCGGTTGGAGAAAGAGCGGCGCGTCAGCGGGGTTCCCGTGGAGGAAGATGTCGTGAAGACCCTTCGCGACCTCGCGGCGGAGACCGGCGTGAATCTTCCCCGGGCAATCACCGAAGACCTCTGACCCGGAGGGCTAAAGGCCCTCAGCCAAAGCCGGGCTTGGCTCAATTTCGCCGCGCTCGATCCGCCTGATGATCTGGTTGACGTTCTCGTGCAGAGTCGCGTCAACCCCGACCTCGCGGCCGCGTCTTGCCACGAGCCCGTTGATGGCGTCGGTCTCGGTGCGCCGGCCCTTGCGGATGTCTTGTCCCATCGACGGGCGCTGATCGGCGCTTCTCCCCGCGATGATCGCGAGCATGTGCGCGGTGGTCACCTCGATCGCGTCCTGATTGCCCTCGGCGGCGCGCGCGAGTATCTCGAAATCGAGACCGGCGTTCTCAAGCTTCAGTCCGATCGCCTTGCCGACACGGACCGCCTGTCCGCCGAGCCTGATCCCGAGCCAACGCGTTACCGGGTCGGTGTCGCGCTCCCAGCCGGTCATCCCGGTCATCGCCGAGAGACCGTTGCGCATGGCGTTGATGACGAGCTTCGACCATTTGACGCCTTCGAGGTTGTCGGTGGTAGCGCTCAATTCCGCGTGCGACACCAGCCGAGCGATTTCTTCGGTCCTGTTGCGCGCCGGGCCTTCGACCTCGCCGACCAAGACAGATTTCTGCTTTCCGCGGCCGGTCATCCGCTTCACGACCCGCGGCGCGATCAACTCGCAGGCGAGCGAACTGATCGCGCAGCCGGCTGTGCGTCGGGAGCCGGCGATTGCGGCAATCGTTGGTTCGTTCAAAGAATTCTGCAGCGATACAACAACTCCGTCGGAGGCGAGATAGCCGAGCGCAAGCTGCGTTGCCCAGGCCGTGTCGTAGGATTTCACGGCAATGAAGGCGATATCGATCGGCGCTTCGCGCACGAGGCTCTGCATGTCGCCGATATGAAGAATTCGGGCAGGGGTCTCGAGTGTGTCCTCGTCTCGCATGCCCTCGACGCGGATTCCTGATCTGCGGATCGCCTCGACGTTCTCCGGCCACCCATCGACCATCACCACGTCCTCACCGGCGGCGATCATGTGGGCGCCGAAGTAGCATCCGATCGCACCCGCCCCGAAGACGGCGACCTTGTTGCTCATCCGATGAATCTCCGTCCGCCGGTCCGGCTCGCGATCTCAGGCAAAACTTCGACGCCTGAACGTGCGGTGACCGACGGTCGCTAGAACAGATGGATGTGAAGCGCGGCGAGGAGAGGGCGCCTGTCGCAAGGACGGAGCGCCTTCCCCCTCTCTCTTTTACTGCGCGGCCTTGTACCTCCTCGACCGTCTTCTTGAAGACCGCGTCGAACTTGTCATAGGGCATGTAGACGGATTGCTGGCGCTCGCGAGTCATGTAGTCCTTCCAGTTCTGCTCCGTGACCGCCTTCTCGAAAGCTGCGTCGAGGGTCTTCAGAATGTCTTCCGGGACGCCCTTCTTCGCGAAAACTCCACGCCAGAGGAGGTCGTCGTCGATATCCGTAAGACCGGATTCCTTGAAGGTCGGGACATCGGGACGATCCTCGGCGCGGTTGCCGAGGCTGATCGCCAGGAGACGGATGTCGCCGGAGTCGACCTGCGCGTTGACGTTGCTGCTGGTGACGACTACGGCGTCGAGGTTCTCGCCGAGGATCGCCGACACGACCTTGCTGCCGCCGTCATAGGGCACGTAGGTGAGCTTGACGCCCGTGCCGTTCTCCAGCTTGCTCACGAAGGCAGAGGACCAGCTCTTCGTCCCGACGCCGCCGATCTTGATGCCGCCCGGGTGCTCTTTCGCATAGTCAACGAAGTCCTGGAACGTCTTGAAGGGGCTGTTCGGATTTACCGCCAGTACCTTGTAATCGGCGTTGATGCGGGCGACAGCCTGAATGCCGTCGGCCGTGAAGGGAACCTGACCCGACGCGATCGACAGAGCGAGCGTGTCGGACTGACTGAATAGCGTATAACCGTCGGCGGGCTGTGCGAGCGCGTAGGCGACGCCGACCGCGGTTCCGCCGCCTTCCTTGTTGACGGGGACGATCTGCACGCCGCCGAGGTTCTTCTGCGTGGCCTCGATCAGGGTCCTCGCAAACGTGTCGGCGCCGGAGCCCGGCGAGAAGGGGATCACCCAGGTGATCGTCTTTTCGGGGTAGGCCGCCTTGGATGCACCGGGATGCGCCGTGAGACCGGCAAAGACCGCCGCAGCGGCGAAGACCGCCGTGCGGCCGAAACGCAGGTAAGAACGGGCTTCATTCATTTCCAAACCTCCCTTGTTGAAATCTCTCTGCGAACATCCTGGCGGTCGACCACCGAGTGATCTTCGCCGCCGAGAATCGGGTTGTCGGGATCAGCGCATGCGCGTCTTCTCCCGGAATGACATCGCTTCCTCGAACGAGAAGGTACTGAGGCGAAGGTCACGCAGATAAGGACCGAAGGCGGCGTCGATCTGCGGGCCGAACTGCCCGTAGATCTCCGCCATGTAGTAGTCGTGCCGAAGCAGCAATTCCGCCATGCGGACGACCGAACGGTTGCGCGTGTAGGAGGCCGTCATCTCGTCCTCGATGGAGGCCGTCAGCATTTCGAGATGGTCGATCGTCAGCGTGAAGAGATTGTCCGCCGTGCCCATCCGCACGCCGTTCCCCTCGTGCAGATAGACGCGACAGCTTTCGCTGAACTTGAACTCGGCGGGATCGTGACCGAAGAGCACGATAAGAATCTCGACGCCGCGCGCAGCGGCGGCGCGCAGCGCACCGGCATGGAGCCTGAGGACGTCGTCGCTGGCCTTGATGCGGATCGACCGGGTGCTCTCACCGATCAGCGCATCGATCTTCTCGTGGACCGCCGTCTCTCCCTTGACGATCCATACGTAGGGATCGGCGGCATAGGGTCTGATCTCGTTGAGCCGCCGTGCAAGATTGTCACAGACGGCGAGCGTCCGGCGGCCGATTTGGTCGAGATGCCTTTCCGGCGGCGCCGCCACGTAGCGGACCGGATTCTCGCTCACCGGCAGAACCGCGCCACGTTGGCTCAGTGCTTCCAGCGCATTGTAGGTGTTCGGGCGGGGCACTCCGCTCGACTTGGCGATCTCGTAGGCTGTCGCTGGGCTCTGGCGCAGCAGCTGGATGTAGACCCGCGCCTCGTATTCCGTGAATCCGAGCTTCTTGAAGTCGGCGAGGAGATCGCTCGGCGTCGACTGGGTCGGGGCCACGGTTGCGGTCATGGTCGTCGCTCCGGCTTCAAACGAGGGTTGCTTCGGCCGCACGTCGGGCGGGCTCTTGCTGCCCGGCCCGACGGGTCAGGAATTGCTCGTAACGGCAGAAGCCGGCGAGGGCGTCCACCGCCTCGGGGATTTCGTCGAAGGTTGGCACCGAGCGCGCCGTCGCGGCCGAGCGGAAGGTGCGCTTCCAGGCATCGACTTCCTCGCTGCCGTCCGAGCGCAGCACGAGAAGGAGATGCGGCCGCGTCCCTGCGCTGCCCGAATTGTCGAGCATCGCCGCGATCAGATTGGGCATGAAGCCACTGACATGGCGGTAGCCCAGGATCACGGGCAGATTGAGATGCGCGAGCACGGCATGCGGATGCGCGTGCCGTCGCGTCACGTCGAGGATTCGCGCTGAGATGCGACCCTGCTCCTGTTGGAGCACGCTCGCCGGGAGGTCGATCGGATTGGCTAGGCTCGCTCCCGGCGGGAGAGCGAGCCCGGCAAACTCGTCCATCGCCTCCTTCGTCATCGCGGCGAGGCCGAGACCGGCGCGCGAGACGGTGTCGGTCGCGAGCACGCTCGTTCCACCGCCGTTCCCGAAGAGCGTCACGGCGGCCGATCCTTCGAGCCGCTTCGGCGTGAGCCAGAGGCTGGCCTGCAACCCGTTCAGGAAGCTGTTGAGGGTCTGCGTCAGGACAAGGCCCGCCTGCCGCGCGAGCGCCTCCCAGGCGCGGCCGGTGCCGCCGAGGGCGCCGGTGTGCGATGCCGCCGCCTGCTGGCCGAGGCTCGTCGTGCCGCCGACCAGGAGGACGATGGGCTTGCGGCCCCTATTCGCGCGCACGAGTTCGGCGAACCGCCGGCCATCCTTCACGTCCTCGACATAGAGGCCGACGACCTTCGTCTCCGGATCGGCAAGATAGAATTCGAGCAGGTCGGAAGGCTCGACGTCGATGCAGTTTCCGAGCGTCACCAGGCCGCTGAAACGCAGGCCGAGAGCCTGTCCTCGCCTCAGGATGTCCATGCCGAGCCCGCCGCTCTGGCAGCCGATGCCGATCGCGCCGGGCTCGACGCTGACGCCTTCCATGAAGGTGAAGCGGCCGCGCGGCGAGTGGGTGCCCATGCAGTTCGGTCCGATCAGGCGCACCCCGCCGGCTTGCGCCAGCGACCGAATCTCGCGCTCCCACGCCGCATTCGTATCGTGGTCGGCGCTTGCCATCACCTGAGCGAACTTCAGCCTGCCTCGCGCAGCCTCCAGGATGCCCGGCACCTGCCCCGCGGGAACGGTGAGGTAGGCGTAGTCGACCGGCTCGGGTGCCTCGCCAATGCTGCGGAAGGCGGGGAGCCCTTCGATCGAAGCCGCCGTCGGATGGATAGGGTAGATAGCGCCGTCGTAGCCGCTGTCGCGCAGGACCCGGATGAAGCGGTTACCCGCGGAGACAGCTTTCGCAGAGGCGCCGGCAATCGCGATGGCGCGCGGCTCGAAGAGCGGGCGGAAAGCTTCGACCACGGTCTTCGCGGCGGCGCTCATCGAGCGCCCTCCTGATTGAGCACGAAGCGCGCGTCGACGGCGGTGATGCCGTCGGGTCTGGCGAAAACCGGGTTCAGGTCGAACTCGCGGACGCTGCCGCTGTTCAGCGTGAAGAAACCTCCCGGACCGCCGAGCGCCACAAGCGCGTCGACGATGGCGTCGAGATTGACCGGCGTGCGCCCGCGCGCACCCATCAGGACTGGCAGCGCCTTCAGCTCGTCTAGCATGTCGCGGGCGTCGTCGCGCTCGATCGGGCAAATCCCGAAGGCCACGTCGTCGAGAATCTCGGCAAACACGCCACCGGAACCGATCATCAGCATCGGTCCGAGCTGTGGATCGATCGATCCCCCGATGACGAGCTCCACGCCGGTCGCCGCCATCTCCTCGACCAGGAAGCCAGTGACCGCGACGCCCGCTGCCTGCAGCCGCTCCCCCATTGTTGCGCGGGCGCCCTCGACCTCCTCCCGCACGAGGCCGAGCCGCACGGCGCCGACATCGCTCTTGTGGAGCGCCGTTGCCGCAAGCGCCTTCAGCGCGAACGGGGGATTGATCGCCTCGAGCGCTGCCGTGAGATCGCCGCCGACGCCGACACGAACGCCATTCGGGGTCGCGATGCCGAGCGCCCTCAGAAGCGCTTTCGCCTGATCCTCCTCGAGAGCAGCCGCGCCGAGCGCGCGCGCATCGGCAAGAATCGCCTTCACGCTCGCCTCAGGTTCCGACACCCGTGGAGTGAAGGAGGGGCTCACGTTCATCAGAAGCTCGTCGGCCAGTTGGCGAGGAGGTGATCGCCGACCCCCTTCGCCGGGCCGCTGCAATGGATGTCGAGGGCCGAAATCAGGAAGCGGCGCGTGTCGCGCGGGTCGATCACGGCCTGGCTCTCGAAGAGTGCGGCGAGCGCAAAGGCAGAGCTGTCCTGCGAGATCTCCTCGACCAGTTTGTCGAAGCGCTCCGGATCGTCGTCACGCTTCAGTCCGTGGAGCACGTTGACGCCGACGCGCGGGTCCATGAAGCCGAAATCGGCCGTCGGCCATCCGGCGGCGAGGTCCGAGTTCCGGCCGCCGCCCATGTTCAGATAGGCTTGTCCGTAGTTCTTGCGCATGGTGATCGCGATGCGAGGCACGGTGACGAGCGAGAGCGCGTTCATCCAGTTCATGATGCGACCCGGCGCCCAGCGCTTCTCGCCGTCGATGCCGATCAGGAAGCCTGGCTGGTCGACGAGGAAGACGAGCGGGATGTTGAAGGAATCGCAGTGGACGATGAAGCTCGTCGCCTTGCGCATGGCGTCCACGTCGATCGAGCCGCCGCGCATAATCGGATTGTTCGCGATCACGCCCGCGACGCGGCCGCCGATGCGGGTCAGTGCCGTGACGATCGACCTGCCGAAGCGCGGCTTCATCTCGAAGATGCTGTCGCGGTCGACGATCGTGTCGAGGACCTTGCGGGAATCGTAGACCTGCGACCTCGCGCTGGGAAGGAGGTCGAGAACCGTCGCCGCGCGCTCGTCCGAGCCCTCCGGAACCGGGGCGAGGGGAGGTGCCTCGCGATTGTGCGAGGGCAGGTAACTCAGGTAGCGCTTGACGAGGTCGATCGCCTCCTCGTCGTTCGCCGCGGCATAGTCGACGAGGCCAGTCTTTTCCGTATGGAGCTTCCATCCGCCGAGCTCTTCGGGATCGACCTGCTGGTTGATGGCGATTGACGTCACGCGGCTGCTGGCGACGGCCATGGTGGCGCCTTTGCGCATCGTGACGAAGTCGGACATGCAGGCGTACCAGGTCGAGGAGCCGTAGCAGTCGCCGAGCAGGGCTGAGACGAGCGGCATCTCGCGCATCCTGCGGAACTCGGTCGGGTCCTGGCCGAGAATGGCGCGGCCGCTGGCGCCCATCCGGTCCGGCATTCGCGCGCCGGAGGATTCGCCGAGGCAAACCAGCGGCATCCCGCGCTTTATCGCCGTATCCTTGACGTGCTTGATCTTCTTGCCGTTGATGACGCTCGACGAGGCGCCAAGGACGGTGAAGTCGTTGGAGACGACCGCCACCGGCCTGCCGGCTATGGTGCCGAAGCCGGTAATCTTCCCGTCGGCCGGCGTGCGCTCCCGCATCTCGGGGCGATACGACGTGGCAAAGAGGCCGACCTCATTGAAGCTGTCCTGATCGAGAAGACAGTCGAGACGCTCGCGCGCGTTCAGAATTCCCTTCTCGCGACGCTCGGCGAGCCGCTTCGGATTGCCCATCGCGAGCGCCTTTGACCTGCGCTCCGAAAGAACCTCCAAGGCTCCCGCGACGGTCTCCAGCAACGTTTCTCCCGACATTGAAAATTCACTCTCACGATCTCCGTAGCTGCGGAAGCTACTACGTTCTGGTTATCAGATCCACCGCGATTGAGCACGGAATTGTGCGCTGCACCACGAGATGAGTTGGCGAAATAGTGTGAGCGGGTAAGATAGGGGTCATAGTTGCAACTACGTTTGGCCTCCGCTAGTGGTTGGCGCCCGTCGCGCAGGAGCTCAGGCACACATGGCCACCATCGATGTCGTCACGGAGATGACGGGGACGGTCTGGAAGGTGCTGGTCACCGTCGGACAGAGCGTCGGGGAGGACGAGACGGTCATCATCATCGAATCGATGAAGATGGAGATACCCGTCTTGGTGTCAGAGCCTGGCACAGTGGCGGAGATCCTGATCGCCGAAGGCGACATGGTCAGCGACGGCGACGTCGTCATGCGGCTGACGAGCGAATGACGGGCATGCGCAAGGTTCTGATCGCCAATCGGGGCGAGATCGCATGCCGCGTGGCGCGGAGCTGCCGGTCGCTGGGGCTTGGCGTGGTCGCGGTCTTTTCGGAGGCGGACAAGGACGCGCTCCACGTGTGCGTCGCCGACGAGGCCCGCCTCCTCGGCCCGGCATCGGCGCAGCAGAGCTATCTCGACGGAGCGAAGATCCTCGCGGCCGCCCGTGAGACTGGGGCCGACGCGGTCCATCCGGGCTACGGCTTTCTCGCGGAGGACGCGGCTTTCGCCGAGGCGGTGATCGATGCCGGACTGACATGGATCGGTCCCGCGCCGGAAACGATCCGGGCGATGGGCGATAAGCAACGGGCGCGCGACCTTGCGCGTACGGCAGGCGTGCCGATCGTGCCAGGCACTGGCCGTTTCGAGGATGAGCGCGCGGAGACGATCCGCGCTGCTGCCGAGGCGGTTGGTTTTCCCCTCCTCGTCAAGGCGACGGCCGGCGGCGGCGGCATCGGGATGCGGCGCGTCGACAGCGCCGAGCGGCTCGAGGAGGCGGTCGCGTCCGTCCAGAATCTTGCACTCAAGGCCTTCGGCAGCGGGGCGGTTTATCTTGAGCGCTTCGTTCCGAAGGCGCGCCACATCGAAGTGCAGGTTTTCGGCTTCGGCGACGGGCGCGCGGTGCATCTTTACGAGCGCGACTGCTCACTGCAGCGCCGCTTCCAGAAGATCATCGAGGAGAGTCCAGCGCCGGGACTACCGGAGGACGTGCGCCAAAGGATGTGCGAGGCGGCGCTCTCGCTCTGCCGCCTGACGAAATATTCCGGGGCCGGCACCGTCGAATACATCGTCGACGCCGAGACCTTCGAGTTCTTCTTCCTGGAGATGAATACGCGCATCCAGGTCGAGCATCCGGTCACCGAGATGATCACCGGGATCGATATCGTGCACATGCAGCTAGCGCTTGCCGGGAACGGCGACATCGACCTTGATCAAGAGGACATTGTCGTCGGCGGATGTGCGGTCGAATGCCGCCTCTATGCCGAGAACCCCGCAAAATCGTTCTTCCCGTCGCCGGGGACGCTGTCGGCGTTCGAACTGCCGCAGCCGTCCGACGTCGTGCGCATCGAGACGGGTTATCGCGAAGGCGACAAGGTCACGCCGTTCTACGATCCGATGATCGCCAAGGTGATCGCGTGGGGCGAGAGCCGCGGCGACGCGCTCGCGGAAGCCGTCGCCGCGCTGCGGGCGACGCGGGTCGAGGGCGTGAAGAGCAATCTCGATTTCCTCATCGCCTGCCTGGAGGTCGAGGCCTTCGTGGCCGGCGACGTGCACACGAATTTCGTCGAGGATCGGCGGCAATATCTCCTGCCGGCCGCGCTGGCGAAGAGCGCAGCAAAGACGGAGCCGGTCACGTGAGCGAATCGGTGTCCGCCCAAAACGCCCCCGGGTCGCGGCGTCCTGCCGGACCGGCCCGCTTCGTGTGGGACGATCCCTTCCTCATCGAGGACCAGTTCACGGCTGACGAGCGGATGATCCGCGATTCGGCTGCGGTCTTCGCGCGGGAGACGCTGCTTCCGCGCGTCGAGGATGCCTACCTGAACGAACGGACGGACCCGGCGCTATTCCCGGAAATGGGCAGGGCGGGTCTCCTCGGCGTCACGCTTGCCGAGGAATTCGGCGGCGCCGACGCGTCCTATGTCGCCTACGGGCTCGTGGCGCGCGAGATCGAGCGCGTCGATTCCGGTTATCGGTCGATGCTCTCCGTCCAGTCGTCGCTGGTGATCCACCCGATCTGGACCTTCGGCAGCGACGCGCAGCGGTTCAAATACTTGTCGAAGCTCTCCGCGGGCGAATGGATCGGCTGCTTCGGCTTGACGGAGCCGGACGCGGGCTCCGATCCGGGGGGCATGAAGACGCGGGCGGAGAAGATCGACGGCGGCTATCGCCTGAACGGCACGAAGACGTGGATCACCAACGCCCCAATCGCCGATGTCTTCGTCGTATGGGCGAAGTCGGATGCGCATGACGGCAAGATCCGGGGCTTCATCCTGGAGAAGGGCATGGCGGGGCTCTCCGCCCCGAAGATCGAAGGCAAGCTGTCGCTGCGCGCCTCGGTGACCGGTAGCATCGTCATGGATGGGGTCGAGGTCGCTGACGATGCGCTCCTGCCACACGGCGAGGGGCTAAAGGGCCCCTTCGATTGCCTGAACCGCGCACGCTACGGGATCGCCTGGGGCGTGATGGGCGCCGCGGAAGATTGCTGGCATCGTGCCCGCCAGTACGGCCTCGACCGCACGCAGTTCGGCCGGCCGCTCGCGGCGACGCAGCTTTTCCAGAAGAAGCTCGCTGACATGCAGAGCGAGATCGCGCTCGGCCTGCAGGCCGCGCTGCGGGTCGGTCGCCTCCTCGACGAGGGGCGGATGGCGCCGGAGATGATCTCGCTCATCAAGCGGAACAATGCCGGCAAGGCGCTCGATATCGCCCGCCAGGCGCGGGACATGCACGGCGGCAACGGCATCCAGATCGGCTACCACGTGATGCGCCACGCGCGGAACCTCGAGACCGTCAACACCTACGAGGGCACCCACGACGTGCATGGCCTGGTCCTCGGTCGCGCACAGACCGGGATCCAGGCTTTCTTCTGATCGACCGGGGCCGCCCGCCCATCCAATTCAAAAAGTTCGTCACCTCAACGAAAGGCGAAGCCGATGCAGAACACTCCCTCGGAGCCAGCCCCGACGTCGTTCGGTCCGTTGCACCTCGCCGACCGGTCAGCCGCCTTGCAGGTGACGGCGGTTCTCCTCGGAACGCTGATCCTCACCATGTCATCCTACATCGTCGTGCCAATGGTCCCAGTGCCGATGAGCATGCAGACATTCGCCGTCACGATGGTGGGCGCTCTCTACGGCTGGCGTCTCGGTGCGATCACGATCGTCGCATGGCTGATGGAGGGCGCGGCGGGGCTGCCGGTGTTCGCAAGCGGCGGCGCGGGCCTCGCCCACCTTGCCGGCTCGACCGGCGGCTATCTCGTCGCCTTCCCGATCATCGGCGCGCTCACCGGCTGGCTGGTCGAGCGCGGTTGGAACGGCCGTCGCGTTGGACTCGCCTTTATCGCGATGCTCGTGGCGAACATGCTTTGCCTGGTGATCGGCACGGCATGGCTGAGCGCACTCATCGGTCTTGAGGCGGCTTGGGCGCATGGCTTCGTGCCGTTCGTCCTCGGCGCGGTCCTGAAGTCGGCGCTCGGCGCCGCGTCACTGAAGGGGATCACCGGTGGCATTCGCCGCCCGGAGGCTTAGGTGGCGCGCCTTCGGGAGAAAAGCAGAGTCCGGATCCCGGCACGGGACCCAATGAGGGACGGGAGGAAAAGCCGATGAGTGCGATAACACCCAAAAAGGGAATGAAGATCACGCGCGTCGAGCCGGTCAGCCTGTTCGTGCCGCTCGAACACGCGATCGAGGCGCCGATAAGCGTGCCGCATGCCGCCGACCTCGCCGAGGTGATCTTCCGCGGGTATCGCACCACCCTGGTGCGCATCGAGACGGACGAAGGTGTCAGCGGCGTCGGCGAATGCATGGTGCGGCTCGCTCCCACCGCGACCCGTGCGATCGTGGAGGAACTCGCACCGATCCTGATCGGCCGCGATCCGATGGACCGCGAGGCGATCTGGGAGCTCCTCTACGGCACGATGATGAACCGCGGGCACAGCAGAGGCTTCTTCACCGAGGCGATCAGCGGCATCGACATGGCGCTGTGGGATTGCGCCGGCAAGTATCTTGGCCTGCCGCTCTACAAGCTGCTCGGCGGCAGGCATCACGATCGCCTGAAGGCCTATGCCTCCTCGCTTCGCTTCCGCGACATGGAGACTGTCCTCAAGCAGGCGCGCGACTATCGCGATCGCGGCTTCTCTGCCGTCAAGATCAAGATCGGCCGCAACATCGACAAGCCGGAGCTCGATCTGGAATTCGTCCGGGCGATCCGCGACGAGGTCGGCGACGACATGACGCTAATGGTGGACGCCAACTGCGCCTATGCCGAGGACGTGGCGAAGGCGCTGATCGTCGGCCGCGCGCTCCAGAACATGGGGATCTTCTGGTTCGAGGAGCCGATCAGCCCGGAGAACGTTGAGGGCTATGCCCATCTCGCCAATTCGCTCGACATCAGGATCGCCGGTGGCGAGGCAGACTTCATGCATTACGGCGCGGCGGACTTCCTGCGTCGGCGCGCGGTGGACATCATCCAGCCCAACATATCGCGGGCAGGCGGCGTCACCGAAGGGCGCCGCATCGCGGCGCTCGCGAGCGCCTTCCACGTCCCTTATGCGCCGCATACGGGCAGCTGCTCCGCAGTCTGCCTCGCGGCGACGCTGCAATTCGCCGCCGCGCTGCCGAACTTCCTGATCTTCGAGTACATGCAGAGCGACTGGTCGAAGGATCAGCCGAACCCGCTTCGGCACAATCTCCTGAAGACGCCGGCAGAAGTGTTCGAGGACGGGCATATGTTGATCCCCGACACGCCCGGCATCGGGGCCGATCTCGACGAGGATATCGTCGACCGCTATCGGATCGCGTGATCCGGCGGCGCGGCCGGTGGGAGGTGGCTGAGGGCGCCTCCTCAGCCGCACGCAAAAACCTGCTCAGGCCGGAGATTCGCCGGCAGCCGAAGTTCTTCGTACCTACGCATGCTTTCCAGGAACCCCGCGCGTGCGACCTTCGTTGGCTCATCGGTAACGCCCGGATGCCCCGGGGACTTGGACGCTAACAATGAACTACGCGCACTCGACTTGAGATGTGGGACGAGTCTGACAGGCAGCTGTTCAGCGAACATCTGTCAGCAGTTGCTGATGCGGCCGCCTGAGGGAGCGCCGTTCCGGCGCTTGCGGAGAGGGCCCAAATCGGCAGGAGGAATGCTCAGGACTGGTTGGTGGTGGAGGCAGTCCGTAGCGAACCCGTCTCCGGTGTCGAAATCCCTGCTAAATGGGAAAATAACAGGGAATTCGTCTCGAAAATCTCGGATTTGGGGTATGGCAGCTTGAGAAAACGCCAGCGAAGCCGGGGCGTTTGAGATAATTTCCCTAAGCGCATAACAGGGAATTTCATATCCCTGTTACGGCTGTCGAACCGGGAAATCGCAAGCCGGATCTGGGAAGCTCGACTGCCAGCGCGGCCGTCTATTCTGGGGCGCAGAATCTGCCCTTTGCAGCGGCCGTCTGCGGCATGGTATTCTGAGAAGCGTAGACCAACGTTGTCGCCGACAGCATGGCTGGCGTGTGACTTCGGCCTCGGTTCTACCAGCATCGGCCATGGGGTGCGCTGCACGCTGAGCTGACGGCATGGGCCGCCCGTCCGGCACTCTCTTCAGAACGAGACAACCGTAGCTTTTTTGAAGGAGTCACCCCATGGGCGACCTACGCCTGGAATCTATCTCTATTGCCGCGCTGAAGCCCTACGAGCGGAACGCACGGACACACTCGCGGAAGCAGATTAACCAGATCGCGGCGAGCATAAAGCGCTTCGGCTTCAATGCCCCCGTCCTGATCGACGAGGAGAACGGCATCATCGCCGGCCACGGCCGCGTCGAGGCCGCAACGCTGCTCGGGCTTGAGACCGTACCCGCGATCCGGCTCGCTCACTTGAGCGATGATGAGAAGCGCGCCTACATCCTCGCCGACAACAAGCTTGCGACGAAGGCGGGCTGGGATCGCGACGTGCTCGCGATCGAGGTGAAGCATCTGCTTGAGGTCGGCTTCGATCCCGAGCCGATCGGATTTGACATCCCCGAGATCGACATAATCTGCGATGAGGCGGAGGCGCGCGCCAAGGATCCGGCGCCGGAAGATGTTATCGAGGCGCCGGTGAAAGGGCCGGCGGTATCGCAGCCCGGCGACCTTTGGCGCCTCGGTAAGAATCTGCGTGCTTTGCGGTGACGCGCGCGCGCCCGAAAGTTACGCCGCCCTCCTCGGCGAGGAGAAGGCCGGCATCGTGATCACCGACCCGCCCTACAACGTCCGCATCGAAGGCAATGTCGGCGGCCTCGGCAAGGTGAAGCACGCCGACTTCGCGATGGCGGCCGGCGAGATGAGCGAGGCCGAGTTCACTGGCTTCCTGAAGGCCGTCTTCGAACGCCTGACCTCCGCCTCGGTCGACGGGTCGATCCACTACGTATTCATGGACTGGCGCCACATCGGCGAGATGCTCGCCGCCGCGCGCGGCGTCTACGCGGAGCTCAAAAACCTCTGCATCTGGAACAAGAGCATCGGTGGCATGGGGACCTTCTACCGCTCGAAGCACGAGCTGGTCTTCGTCTTCAAGCACGGCGCCGCGCCGCACCTGAACAATTTCGAGCTCGGCCAGCACGGGCGCACGCGCACGAACGTCTGGGACTATGCCGGCGTCGTCGGCTTCAGGGCAGGGCGGCTCGACGAGATCGCCATGCATCCCACCGTGAAGCCGGTGGCCATGATCGCCGACGCACTTCGAGATTGCTCGAAGCGCGGCGCCATCGTGCTCGACCCCTTTGGCGGCTCGGGCTCGACGCTGATTGCTGCGGAGATGACCGGCCGGCGCGCCCGGCTGATCGAGCTCGATCCGGCCTATGTCGATGTGATCGTGCGGCGCTGGCAGGACCTACACCGGCAAGGCGGCCACGCTCGACGGATCCGATGCGACCTTCGAGCTCATCGCCGAGCGCCGCGCCAAGCCGGCGCTCGCGGCCTAGTGCCGACGCCGGCCGCGAAGATCAGAGCCAAGTCACTCAACCTCCGAAAGGAAAGACCAATGTCCGAATTCCGATTCCAACGATGACGATCCCGCCGACGATAAGGTCGGCTACAAAAATCCGCCGAAGGCGACGCGCTTCAAAAAGTGTCAATCCGGCAATCCGAGCGGGCGACCGAAAAAGACCGCGCCGCTCCGCGACACCCTTCGAGAGGAACTGTTGGGGCCGATGCTCGTCAAGAGCAACGGCGTGGTGCAGTCGTTCGATTCGCGCGAGGCTTGTATACGGGCGCTCGTGAAGAGCGCCCGCCGAGGCTCCATCGCCGACATCAAGATGATTCTCGATCTTGACGAAACCGGTGAGCTCGCCGCTGCCGCTGCCGAGCAGCGGCGCCAGTTCGGCGTGCTGCTCGTGCCGAAGCCTCTCGAGACGGCGGAGCAGTGGGAGGAGCTCTACGGGGCCAACGCGCAAAACACAGCCGAGCCGAAACGCTGAGACCGCTGGCGCGCCGAAGGGGCTCGCCTGAATGAGGAGTTGACCATGGGTAAGACGACGAAGCCAAAAACTGCCGTCACCGGCAACTATGAGGTGGGCCACGGCAAGCCGCCGAAGAAGCATCAGTTCCAGCCCGGCGAAGTTCACAATCGGCGCGGGCGACCCCGTCGATCGGACCTGACCCTCGTCGAGGTCCTGAGAAAGGTGCTGGCCGAGAAAGGGACGATCGAGATCAACGGCGAGACACTTCGCAAGACGAATGCCGCGATCATTGCGATGGCCCTGCGTGAGAAGGCACTCGCGGGTGACAAAACCGCCCGGCGCCTTCTGATGCGACTCTACAGAGACTTCGATCGTGAGCTGACGGAGGAGCAGAATCAGGCGAAGTCGGGTGTTTATCACGAGGGGGATGACCGTGAGGAGGTCGAGGCGCAAGTCTTCGAGGAGCTGCGCCGATCAGATCCCGACGGCGATGAGGCGGAGGCGAGACAAACCGCCCGCCAGATCGCTCTCGAACGGACGATGGTGAAGCCGGAGCCGATTGCGCCGCTCCGCCCGATCCGCCGACGGCGCGGGGCGCGTCTCTGAGCAGGCATTCACCGCCGGGATCTATCGGGCGCCGCCCTGACGATCGCGGCTAGACGCGCTCTAGCACCCTACGGCTGAGACCGGCGCGGAGCGCATGGTCCGCGGTCTCCGCTCGCCTCTACACCGGGACATCGGAGCGGGGCGAGATCAGGGCGCCGCGCGGGGTGTGGCACACGAAATAGCACCGATCGAATGCCGCAGCCCTGTCGAAAGCCGCGATGGTTGCGTTCAGCGCTGCCGCCGACGCCGCGGACTTCACCTGCACGAAAGCGCGTTCACCGGTCAGGCTCTGCTCGACCGCCAGATCGATATCTGCCTGGTTACCGCCGAGCGCCGAGTTGCAGTGCCAGCCGCCGCGGGAAAAGAATAGGTCGACCAGCGTCTCCAGATCGTCTTGATGGAGGAGGCAGGGCGGCCGACAGAGCGCCTAGGAGAGCCTGCTCCGCTGCGCGGGCAAGTTTCGACCTCCCGACGCCCGTCGCCGTTCAGGAGGGCGATGAGAAGCTCGCAGTATGGCTCGCCATTTGCGATGGCGTTCTGCGTTTTGCCGACGCATCGAACTTGTGTTCGTAAAACAGGCGATCGGCGCCGACCCAGGACGCATCTTGCGATCCGTTGGACAGGAACTTGCCAAGGCCGCAGCGGAGGGCCGAAGAGCATGATTAGGTGGACGTAGTCACCGGTTTGTAGGCTGCGGACGCATAAATCGCCGTGACCCTCATGTCCACTTTACGACATGTTTGCGACCCCGTTGGGGAGGCTCAGAACGTCGGAGCGCCAATTCCGGACATCTCTTGCGCGGGGCATTTGGACTGAAATAGCGGTTCCGACATTGGCGTGCCGCGGCTAGACTTCTGCCATGTCGGGGCACGCGCAGCGCAGATTGGCGGCCATTCTGGCGGCCGACGTAGTCGGCTATTCGCGAATGATCCGGGTCGATGAGGAGGGCACACTCTCAGCTCTTAAGGTTTTGCGCGCAGAAGTCATCGATCCGAAGCTCAAGGAGTACCGCGGCCGCATCGTGAAGGTGATGGGCGACGGGATGCTGGTGGAGTTCGCAAGCGCGGTCGACGCCGTCCGGGCAGCAGTTGAAACACAGCAAGCAGTGGCCAATCGCAACACCGGAGTCCTGGAGGACAAGCGAATCGAGCTCCGTGTCGGCATCAATCTCGGCGACGTGGTCATCGACGGTGACGACATCTATGGCGACGGCGTCAATGTGGCGGCGAGGTTGGAGGGGCTTGCCGATCCCGGCAGCATCTGCATCTCGAGTGCGGTGCACGATCAAGTGAAGAACCGAATGCAAATCGTCTTCGAGGATCTAGGTGATCGGGAGGTGAAGAACATCGATGAGCCGGTGCGGGTTTGGCGCTGGGCCCGCCACGCTCCGGCGGGACCGGCTCGGCTCTCCGTTACGCCTGCCACTCGGTCCTTGCCGGACAAGCCATCGATCGCCGTCCTGCCATTCGACAACATGAGCGGCGACCCCGAACAAGAGTATTTCGCCGACGGCATGGTGGAAGACATCATCACCGGACTGTCGCGGATCAAATGGCTCTTCGTAATCGCCCGCAACTCAAGCTTCATCTACAAAGGCAAGACTGTCGACGTGCGGCAAGTGGGGCGTGAGCTTGGTGTCCGCTATGTGCTGGAAGGCGGCGTGCGCAAGGCTGGGTCCCGCGTGCGACTCACAGCGCAGCTCCTTGAAGCCGAGACCGGCACGCATCTCTGGGCCGACAAGTATGACGGCGCCTTGGAGGACGTGTTCGATCTGCAGGATCAGATTACCGACCGCGTCGTCGGCATCGTCGAGCCGAGTCTCCGGCAGTCAGAGATCGAGCGCTCACGCAGGAAGCGTCCCGAAAGCCTCGACGCCTACGACCTTTATCTTCGGGCTTTGCCGCACGTCGCGGCGCAAATGCCGCAGGATGCGAGGAAGGCGCTGCCGTTGCTGGATGAGGCACTACGCCTGGATCCTGACTATCCCGCCGCCCATGCGCATATCGCCTGGTGCTACGAGCTGTGTTTCACCCGCGACGGGTTCGACGCGGCAGACAAGTCCGCCGCGCTGAAACACGCGCGCGCGACGATCGCGAGCAACACCGATGACGCGACGGCGCTGGCGGTTGCGGGATTCGTCTGCGTTCTGCTGTCGAAGTACGGCAGCGAAGACCATAAAGCTGCGCTCGCCGCAATCGACCGCGCTCTGTCGTTCAATACGTCTTGCGCCATGGCGCTCTATCTCGGCGCGCAAGCCCAGGCGCTGGCGGGACATCCCGAGATCGCAGCGTCTTTCGCCGATCGCGCGCTACGGCTGAGCCCGTTCGACCCGCAGGCTTTCCAGGCGCACATGGCGCTTGGCGAGTCAGCACTCCAACAGGCGCGCCATGATGAGGCTGCGCACGCCTTTGCCGCCGCAGGGCGTGTCAACACGAACTTCAGCACCGCCTATCTCTTCCAGGCGATCGCCATGGCGCTCGCCGGCCGCCCAGAGGAGGCGAAGCCGGTTGTCAGGCGCGGGCTGGAGCTCGAACCGGGCTTTCGCATCCGTGTCTTCCTCGAGTATGGCATGGCTTCCCTTCTTCGTGAAAGGCTTGTGCAAGGTGCGCGCTTGCTTGGCTTGCCAGAGTAGCTGTTCGGAGTCTTGCCGAATATGACCGTCGTTACCAGGCGAATCCCGATTGCGGTTCGCAATGGGGCTAGCTCGGATGGGGGTCGCGCGCGCAACCTTGGTCGAGAATTGGATCGGTCCAACGAATCGCCTAGAAACGAACGCCGAAGGCGAGGAGGCACCCACGCGGATGGTGAAGCTAGTCGACGTCGCGCAGCGCGCCCGGGTCTCGCGCGGCACCGCCTCCAACGTCTACGCGCATCCGGAGCTCGTTAGCGAGGCGCTACGCGAGCGGGTTCTGAAGGCGGCAGCCGCGCTCGGCTACGGCGGTCCGAATCCGACCGGCCGGCTGCTGCGGCTTGGGAAGGTGAATGCCATCGGCGCCGTGCCACCCGGCTCCTACGGGACGACGATCGCTTTCAGCGTTTCGTACTATCGCGAATTCCTGACAGGCGTCGCAGAGATCTGCGACCAGAGAGGAGCGAGCATAACGGTCATGTCCGGTGTCGGCCCGGACAAGACGCGGGGGATCAGGAATGCGCTGGTCGACGGGTTCATTCTCCATCAGCAGCAGGACGCATCGCTGATTGAGGCGCGTCGACGGCGACTGCCGTTCGTTCTCATCGATCTCGCAGGGGATGAAGAAACCAACTCCGTCCGCATCGACGACCGCACCGGCGGACGGCTGGCCGCGTCGCACCTCACCGACCTTGGCCACCGACGCTTCGCCATCCTTTCAGTCCTCCGCCACGCCGGCGATGCACCGGCCGCAACGTTAGAACCGGTGTTTCACGGCATTGAGGAACGCCGACGCCGAACTCGTCGGCAGCTTCTCGGTCGATAACGATCGTTTGGCAGGCTACGTCTCGGAACTCGCCAAGGTTGGAGTGTCCGTCGACGACGTTCCCATCGTGGAGTGCGCGGCCGACTTCGTGACCAACGCCGCAAAGGGCGCACGCCTGTTGTTCGATCGCGCGCCCGAGGTGACCGCTGTGCTTGCGATGACCGACGTGCAGGCGCTCGCGGTGATCGAAGAGGCGCGCCGCCGCGGCATCGGCGTTCCAGGCGACCTATCGGTGGTCGGCTTCGACGATATTCCTGAGGCGCGGACGTGCACGCCGCCCCTGACCACAGTCGTGCATCCCATCGTCGAGAAGGGCCGCGCCGCAGCCCGCCTCCTCTTTGAGGATGGGCCGATACGGCACATCCGCCTTCCCGTTACCCTTGCGGTGCGCGGTTCGACCGCCCCGCCGCGCGAACGAATACCCGCCGCGCGGTCGTCTCGGGGCACACGTGGCAAGAAGCATGAGCGACGCTAAGAACCCTGCGCCGGGAGGCTCACTGGACGCCTCTCGGCGTTCGAGGTGAGTGCCGCGTCAACGACCTCCTGCACCCGAACGCCGACGTCGAAGCCGGGCTCGGGACGGCTGCCCGAGAGAATCGCATCGGCAAACAAGCGTGGCCCCGCCGACTGCTTCAGGTAGGGGTCAAAGAGTTCCCGGGGATTCACGCCGCCTTCGAGAAACGCCGCGGGTATCTCGATGTCGGCGAAAGACGGGTCGCCCTCGCGAACGACGCGGAAGACGACGCCGGCATCTCTCCCAAAGTAGGTGTGTCGGATCTCGATTGTCCCGGTCTCACCGTGCAGCGATGCGGCGATGCGGACACCCTCGTCGCCCAATCGGCTGACCGCGGAGACACGAATTTGCGCTCGCGCTCCGCTGACGAAGCTCAGCGTGAGCAGGCCGACGTCGTTCGCCGCAGTCGGCGGCGGCTTGGCGGTCGCAGATTGGTCGATGAAGGTGGAAAGGTCGGCAGTCACTTCCGCGACATCGCCTAGGTACCACCGCGCGAAGTCGATCATGTGCGAGCCGAGATCGCCGGTGATCCCGTTGGAGCGGCGGCCGTCGAATCGCCATTTGTAGCCGGCGTCGAGGGCAAAGCCGCCTAGAAACTCGAAGTCGGCGTGGTAGCAGCGGCCGATGAAGCCGGCGTCGAGCAGGCTCTTTAGGTAGCGCCAATGCGGCTGCCAGCGCCAAGTGTAGAGAATCATGTGCTTCACGCCGGCCGCCTCGGCGCTGTTGTACATCTCAAGGGCGTGTTGCGCGTTGCAGGCAAGCGGCTTCTCGCAAAGTACATGTAGGCCCGCATCGATCGCGGTCATCGTCATCTCGTAGTGAAGATCGTCCGGCGTCGAGACAATGACGGCGTCGATCTCACCGGACCGGATGAGCTGCCGGTAGTCGGTGAAGACTTTGGCCCCGCCGAATTTCGCCGCGACCTCGCCTGCCCGTGCAGCATTCCGGCCGCACACGCTGGGCACCTTGACGTTGGGATGGCTGGTAAGACTCGGGATGTACATCAGGTCGACCCACCAGCTGGTCCCGATAAGACCAATGCGGACTTCCTGGGTCATGCCTCGCCCCCCAGACCGGTGTTTTCGGTTGCCGTGAGCCTAGTGCAGTTCGGCAACGCGCGGGCCCGCCGCATTGCTCTCAAGATCCAAGGCTGAGCCCCTGAAGAGCACACCCGGACCGAACGAGACTGCCAAGCAGTAGAGCGCGACGGCGGCGCTCGTGATCACCATCCTGCGACAGAAGCCGGTCATTTCGACACCTCGCAAATTGGATCGATCCATTCTGGATCGATCCATACGCCTCGTAACGCGCCCTGTCAATCTGCAGACAGATCAAGGCAACGAACCTCTGCGTTTGAAACAAGAGTGCCGGCGGCATGGGTAGCTTCTACTGCTCGAAGCAGGAGCTGGTCTTCGTCTTCAAGCACGGCGCCGCGCCGCACGTGAACAGTTTTGAGCTCGGCCAGCACGGGCGGACGCGTACGAACGTCTGGGACTATGCCGGCGTGGTCGGCTTCAGGGCAGGGCGGCTCGACGAGATCGCCATGCATCCCACCGTGAAGCCGGTGGCGATGCTCGCCGACGCGCTCCGCGACTGTTCAAAGCGCGGCGACATCGTGCTCGACCCCTTCGTCGGCTCCGGGTCGACGTTGATCGCGGCGGAGAAGACCGGGTGGCGCGCGCGGCTGATTGAGCTCGATCCAGCCTACGTCGACGTCATCGTGCGGCGCTGGCAGGACTATGCCGGCAAAGCCGCCACGCTCGATGGGTCTGATGAGACCTTCGAGGTCGTCGCGGAGCGACGTGCGAGGGCGGCGCTCGCTGCCTGAGCGGCGGCCGGCCGCAGAGAATGAACGGAACCGAGTGTGAAAGGAATTTGCAATGTCGAAATCCGATTCTGACGACGATAACGGCGACGAGTCCGCAGACGAAGGGGTAGGCTACAAAAACCCGCCCAAAGCGACCCGCTTCAAAAAGGGTCAATCCGGCAATTCGGCCGGCCGGCCGAAGCGGCAAAGCTCCATGAAAGAGACCGTTCGGGAGGTGCTCCAAGGTCGAGAGACGGTGACCGTGAACGGCGAGCCGATGAGCATGGCGACGATGGAATACCTCGCCCGTCAGCTCGTCAACGAAGCGCTCCGCGGCGACATCGGCGCCATCAAGAGAGTCTTGGACGCTGACAGGGCCGGCGATCTGCTCGGCGCGATTCAAGAACAGCACCGTCATCAAGGTGTCCTCGTCGTGCCGAGGCCGGTGGAGAGCGTGGAGGAGTGGGAACGACTTTACGGCGCCGACGCGCAAGACGCGACACGGAAGCCGTGAACCGCTCGCCCGATCGGAGCCGGTCACGTGAATAGGAGTAGACCATGCGTAAACCGACGAAGCCCAAGAATGTCCCCGCGGACGACTACGAGGTGGGCCACAGAAAGCCGCCGACGGAGCATCAGTTCCGGGCTGGCGAAGTGCACAACCCGCACGGCCGGCCGCCCCGACTGAAGACCTTCAATCGATTCCTCGGCAAGGTGCTAACTGAGAAGGTGACGATTACGATCGGCGGGCAGAGAACTAAGTTCACCAAGCGGGAGGCAATCGCCCGCCGCCTCATGGAGAAGTTCACGAAAGGTGACGCAACGGCGCAACGTCTCGTTCTTGCGCTGGTCGCTGAATTCGACCGCGAGCTGATGCAAGGTCAGAACCAGGTGCACAGCGGCGTGGTCCAAGTCAGCGACGACTATCACGCGGTCAAGAAGGAGGCCTTCGAGGCATTGCGCCGAAACAATTCCGACGGCGATGAGTTTGAGCAGAGACGCATTGTACAGCGGGTTGCGGTGGAAAAAACAGGCAGGAGCCCGACGCTGGTCGGGCCCCTAATCCGGCGTAGCCGTCGACGTTAAAGGCACCCTTTCCAGGCGTCTGAGGAGTCGAGCTTAAGGGGTGGGGTCTGTGTCGGCGACAAAGACAATATCGTCAGGACGCCATCTGAGCGTGACGATGGAATTAGGTCGCAGGCTGTCTTCGCCAAGCGCTGCAATCTCGTCGATCGTGAGCGCCGCTCGAACGTCGAGACGCTCGCCCACCCGCAGGTGCAGGTTGAAGATGGTCCCGGTGAAGACTAGACGATCGACGAATGCCTTGTACGTAATCACGCTGCTCGCCTGATTGCACGGAGACGCTGGTTGGATCGTGGACCCAGAGATAAATCCGCGTAATGCCGACCGCGATAGTTAGGAGAAGGGCGAGCGTCATGAAATACATCTTGAGGGCGCGGGCGGGCGCGGCGCTCGCCAAGAGACAACCAAGTGTCAGATAGGCGACAGCAGACGATCCTGCATGGCCACTCGGAAAGCTCGTTGTGAAGACGAGTGCCGCATGTGCGACAATCTCTGGTCGTGGCCGATCGAAGCCTATCCTAAGGAGCCTATCTTAAGAAGCGTACTGAGCGTTGCTCTTCCGGTAACTGAGGCGAATAGCAAGAGCGCGGTTCCCTGCTTTCGGGTCATCGTGAGGTATATCGCGGCGGCGCAGACGATGAGGGCAAGAACAGAATAGCTCCCGAGCGCGGTGATATCCCGCGCTGCCTCTTCGAGCCACGAGGTCCCCGCGGATTGGAGAGGTCGGCGGGATCGCGCAATGCCAGAAGAATGTGCGATCGAAAGCCGCCATGCATTCGATTTTGTTCGCCACTGGGAAGGCAACCCTCGGAGTTTGCACAGACGAAGCCATGCGAGCGGACCCTCCAAATCGAGGGCGGCTCTGGTGACACTTGGTCACTGATGGACTCATGTAGAATGAAATCGCGCGCTCCCCCAGGATGCAGCAAGCTGAGTCAGGAAGAAGGCCAGTGTCTGGAGATCGCACCGAGACACCGCCTTCTTGCCCCTTCGGAAGTAAGTAGCCGCTGCAGATTGGTCAATGCGTCTCAATTAACAGGTGGAATGGGCTGGCCGGTTTGGCGATTCGGGTCCCCTCGCAGCAGCCGGGCGAGCGCCCAGATCGTGCTCGTCAGATAGATGAGCGACGCGGGTATGCACATCATGACCCCGGCGAGCGCCTGATCGCTAAGCTCGTTTCCGGCGTATGCCGCGTAAAGCGGATGCGGCGCGAAGGCAATGATCGCGCCCATGAAGGCGCCCTGGATTCCGACGAGCGATACCATCATGACGGCCATGCCCGGGCTGAGCCGGCGGCGCCCGCTGGTCACGATCATGCGCCAGAAAGCGACCGCCGTGGCGATCAGCGTGAGGTGCTCCAGCGCGTGGCCCCACGGGTGGCGGAGCGCCCAGTCGTAAGCCGCTGGCAGATGCCAGAACGCCAGAGCGACGACGAAGACTCCGCACGCTAGCCACGCGGCGACCGGCAGGTGAGCCGCCTGCTTCATCCCCGGAATGCGGCTGATCGTCAGGCCGACCCGCCGGCGCGGCGCGAGCGGAAGAACGCGAAGGAAGATGAGGTGCGCGTCGGAAACCGCGAGGAGCGGCGACGCGACCAGCATGAGCAGGAGATGCTGCCCCATGTGGAACGAGAAATAGGTGTCGGCCAGCGTGTCGATCGGCGACAGAAGCGCCATCGCCACGACCGCAACCGCGGCGAAGAAGCTGGCGACCCGCCACTTTGCGACCGGCCAACGCTCGGATGCGCGGAGCAGCGCCCGCGCCAGGCCGCCGACATAAGCGAGGGTCGAGACCACCAGGATCGCCGCGATCAGGAGATCGCTCCACGCGCCCTCTGCTGCGGGGGCATCGGCGCCGGCGACGCCGTGGGCGAATGCGGAGCCCGCGAGCGACACGAAGCCGAGCGCCGCGACCGATAACGTCAGGTGCCGCATGAATGCACCAGCGCCGGCACGAAAAGCGAGAAGACGACGGCGACGAGGAAAATGCTGCTGACGATGAAGCCGGCGAGCGCCAGGAAGCGTGTGCGTCCGTGTCCGGCGGTCAGCGCGCTATGCTGATCGCCGGGCCCCTCGGTGCTGGTCAGCGACCAGGCTCTTATCGCCGAACCCAGCGCCAACACCGCAAGCACCGCTGCGAAAATTCCGGCCGCAAGGATCGCCGCATGGGCGACGGCGACCGGCGGGCCGGGCGGCGCTCCCGCGCAACGCGCCGTGCCGAGCAGATAGGATGCGTTGAGCTGCAGGAACCACGCGGCCGGCGCAAGCACGAGGCCGGCCGTCACGATCCACTTCGACACCCGGTTGCGGTGCGGCGCGGGGTGGGCGAGGGCGCCGTCGTTGGGCGAGCGTTCGCTCATGACAGCCTCGGGACCAGATAGATCGTGGTGAAGACGACGATCCAGACCACGTCGACAAAATGCCAGTAGAGGCCGCCGAGCTGCAGGTGCTGGGTGCGCCCGCCGAGCCGGCCCATGAACGACCAGACCAATAGCGCCAGGAGCACCACGAGGCCGACGACGACATGCGCCATGTGGATCCCGGTGATCGTGAAATAGATGGCGCTGTAGGCGTTGTCGCTCAGGCTGAACGGCTTGTTGTGCCACTCGACCCCTGCACGGCGACGAAAACTGCGCCCATCACGAAGGTGGCGGCAAGCGCGATCTGCAGCGTGCCCTTGGCGCGGCGGCGCTCAAAGGCGCGCAACCCCCAGACCAGAACGAAGCTGCTTGCGAGAAGCACGATCGTATCCGGCCCGGCCAGCAACATGCTCGGCTTGCCGGTCGGCGGCCAGGATCCGGCGGACTTGCGTGCCGAGATAGGCATAGGAGAAGATCAGATAGACGAAGAGGATCGCCTCCGTGGCGATGAGGCACAGCACGCCCCACCACGCCGAAGAACGCTGGCCCTTGCCTTCCAGCGGCAGGTCGGAGGGCGATGCCGCGATCTCAGCCATTGACCGCCTGCCTTTCTTCACGGTTCCCGCGCCGGAGGCGCCATCCACAGGAGCAGCGTCACCGTCAGCATCAGGGCTCCGGCGCCGATCGCCCACCAGTTGACGACAAGCATCCCGCCGAACACGACCGCCATGCCGAGCGCCAGCACGACCGGCAGCAGACTGTCGTCCGGCATGACGATGATCGCATCCGGCTCCGCGTCGAGCGCCGTGACGCCGAGCGTCTCCTTGCCATCGTCCAACAGCATGCCGCGCCGCAGGATCGAGCGTTCGTCGGTTTCGTTCAGCCGGTCCTCCCACAAGGGATGGCGGCTCGCGACGACGGGGATGGTGACGAAGTTGTAGGGCGGCGGCGGCGACGGCACCGACCATTCGAGCGTCGGCGCGTCCCAGGGATTGGGTCCCGCGGCGACGCCGGAGCGGAGGCTCCGCGCGACGTTCGTGAGGAGGAGCAGGATTCCGACTGCGAAGATGAATGCGCCGATGCTGACGATGAGATTGGTGCCGCCGAATCCGAGCTCCGCCGGATAGGTGTAGATGCGCCGCGGCATGCCTTCGAGACCGAGGATATGCATCGGGAAGAACGCCATGTTGAACCCGACGAACATGGTCCAGAAGGTCCACTTGCCGAGGCGCTCGTCGAGCATCCGGCCGGTGAATTTCGGAAACCAGAAATGGATGCCGCCGACGACCGGAAAGACGTTGATGCCGAGCAGCACGTAGTGGAGGTGGGCGACGACGAAATAGGTGTCGGTGAGCTGCCAGTCGAGCGCCACCGAGGCGGTCATGAAGCCGGAGACGCCGCCGATCACGAAGAGGATGACGAAGCCGGAGAAGAACAGGAACGGCGTGTCGAAGCGGGGCCGTCCGGTCCAGATGGTGGCGATCCAGCAGAAGACGCCGATGGCGCTCGGTATGGCGATCACGAAGCTTGCGGCGCTGAAGAAGGAAAGCGAAAGCACCGGCAGCCCCGTCGCGAACATGTGGTGGATCCACACGCCGAAGCCCAGGAGCATGGTGGAGACGGTGGAGATCGCGACGAGCGTGTAGCCGACAAGCGGGCGGCGGCAGAACACCGGCAGGGCGTCGGACACGATGCCCATCGCCGGCAACACGAGCGCATAGACCCACGGATGCCCGAACACCCAGAACAGATGCTGCCACATGAGCGGCTGGCCGCCGCCGGTGATGTCGAAGAAGTTGGTGTCGAAGCGGCGGTCCATCCACAGCATCAGGCACGCCAGGCTGACCGCCGGGATGGCGAAGAGGTTGGCGACCGAGGCGGTGAGCGTGCCCCAGACCAGAATGGGCAGACGGTTCACCGACATGCCGGGCGCGCGGCAGCGCAGCAGCGAAACGATGAAGTTCGCGGAGCCGACGACGGTTGAGATGCCGAGGAAGATGATGCCGAGGGCGAACACGTCGATGTTGACGCCGGGATCGTAAGGCTTGGCCGTGTTCGGAACGTAGTTGAACCAGCCGCCATCCGGCGCCTGACCCAGCGGCACGCTTACGTAGAGGAATATGCCCGCGAACAGGTAGACCCAGTAGCTCAGCGCGTTGAGGCGCGGGAACGCCATGTCGCGCGAGCCGAGCAGCAGCGGCCACAGAAAATTCGAAAAACCCGACAGCATCGGCAGCGCGTAAAGAAAGATCATCGTCACGCCGTGCATCGAGAAGAGCTGATTGTAGGCGTCCGGCGACAGGACCTTCAGGCCCGGCTGCGCCAACTGGATGCGCATGGTGAGCGCTTCCACGCCGCCGATCAGCAGAAAGAAGAAGGCCGTGCAGAGATAGCGGATGCCGATCCGCTTGTGATCGACCGTCGCCAGCCAGCCGTAAAGGCCGGGCGCAGTCTCCCAGATAGCAAGAAGCTTGCGACGCTCGCCTTCAGGAAAGTCGTCGGCCAGCGGCATCGCCATTATTTCAGCCCTTCGAGAAACGTCGTCACGGCAGCGACCTGATCGGCGGGAAGATCGAGCGGGGGCATCTTGGAGCCCGGCTTGATCGTCTGCGTGTTGTTGATCCAGCGGCTAAGGTTCTCCGGAGTGTTGTCCAGAGTTCCTGCCGCGATCGATGTGCGGCTGCCGAAATGGCTGAGGTTGGGGCCTAGAATGCCGCCCGCTGGAAAGCCTCTGATCGCATGGCAGGCTGAACACTTGTCGAGAAAGACGTGCTCGCCTTCATTGCTGGCGTCGAAATGCGGGCCTTGCAGCTGGCCGTCCCACCACTTCTTGAAATCGTCCTGGCTGACGGCGATCACGAAGAACGCCATGTGCGCATGCTGCAGGCCGCAGAACTCCGTGCACTGACCGCGATACATGCCGGGCTTGTCCGCCTCGATGCGCGTGACGTTCGTCGTGCCGGGGATCGTGTCCATCTTGCCGGCGAGCTTCGGCACCCAGAACGAATGGATGACGTCGCTTGAGCGCAGATTGATCTGCACCGGAACGCCGACCGGGATGACCAGGTCGTTCGCCGTCATGAATTCCCGGCTCGGCACATCCGAGCGGTAACGCGCCGACCACCACCATTGATGCCCGGTCACGTCGATGACCACGGCCGGAGGCGTCGATGCGTTGGTGACGCTTTGCACCGTCCACAGGGTCCAGATCGCCGCTGCGAGCAGAAAGACCGTCGAAATCCCGGTGCCCGCGCCGATCCAGCGGATGGCCGTGCGGTCGCTCCCCCCGCCGAAGACGCCGGTGTCAGAATCCCGCTTCTTCCAGATGGCGAACGCGAGCAGGCAAAGCACGATCAGACAGACGGCGACGGAGATCGCGATCAGGCCCCACCCCAGCGACGCTATCGAGCGGGCGGCCGGTCCCGAGCCCTGGAGATAACCCAGCGGGTGAGCGCTGCACCCACCGAGGACCATCGGCAGACCGGCGATGGCCGCGATGCGCCTCATTGCTGGTCGTTCGCCCCCTTGTTCTGGCCCCTGTCCGTCTGGTCGCCCGAATTCACCGCTGCCGCCATGTTCGCCGGCACGGTTCCGCCCAGCGACTGGATGTAGGCGACGAGCTGCCAGATGCTTCTGCGCGGAAGGCTCACGCCCCACTCCGGCATCCCCTGCGGGCGGCCGTCGAGGATCGACTTGTAGATGAGCGCCGGCGTGCCGCCGTAGCGCCAGTAGGAGTCCGTGAGATTCGGACCCATGCCGCCCTTGGCGCCGTAGCCATGACATCCCGCGCAGTTCATCGAGAGGAACAGCTTGTGGCCCTCGGCGACGGCAGTCGGATCGTCCGCGAGCGGATTTTCGTCGAAGGCGGGGGCCGGGACCTTGGCGGTGCCGGCGGTATCGCCGACGGGCACGGCCGGCGCGGCCGGCTCCTGGTAGTAGGAGCCGTTCAGCCTGTCGCTCGACTGCCGCATGGCGATAACCCAGCCCGTGAGACCGGCGGACACGGCCGCCGCCAGCAGGACAACGATGACGGTGCGCAGCACGCTCATCGTTGCTATTGCGGGGTTGAGGCGGCGGGTGCGGATGCCGTCGTCTGCGGAAGCGCCTGCGGCTGGATCGAATCGCCGTTCAGCGAGAACACGTAGAGCGTATTGCCGCGCGGCGGAAAGCCGTCACGCGACTTCTGCACCATCGCGGCGCCGCCGACGCCGGCTTCGATGGCGACGTACTGACGGCCGTCCGGGCCGAGATAGGTTATCGGCTGACCGATGATCCCGGAGCCGAGCTTCTGCGACCAAAGCACCTTGCCGGTCCAGGCATCGACCGCACGGAACCATCCGTCGGTGGTGCCGTAGAAGACCAGGTTTCCGGCGGTGGCGATGGCGCCGCTCATCACCATGAACTTCTCCGGGATCGACCAGACCTTGGTGCCGGTCGCCGGATTCCAGGCGATGAAGCCGCCCCAGTCGCCGTCCTTGCCGTCGACGGAGAACCGCTCCATCTCCATGCCGTCGTAGGGCGTGCCGGGGATGTAAGAAACTTCGTGGTCGGTGAGCTTCATGCAGATATTGAAGACGCCGACATAGAGAAGGCCGGTCTTCGGGCTGAACGCCGGCGGCTCCCAGTCCTTCTGACCGATATCGGGCGGGCAGACGCGATCGAGCGTGACGTCGGGCTTCGGCTCGCGCGCCGGATCGACGATCGGCCTTCCGGTCTTCATGTCGAACCCGGTCGACCAGTTCTGGTAGGCGAAGTTCTTCGCCACCAGCACTTCGCCGGTCGTGCGGTCGATCGTGTAGGCGTAGGTGTTGCGGTCGAAGTGCACGAGCGTCTTGCGCATCTTGCCGTCGATCGGCATGTCGAGCAGGACCGCCTCGTTGACGCCGTCATAGTCCCACTGGTCGTGCGGCGTGAACTGGTAGGCCCATTTCGCCATCCCGGTCTTCGGGTCGCGGGCGAACATCGTGCTGGTCCAGAGGTTGTCGCCTGGCCGCTGCGCCGGAACGCGCGGACCGGGGTTGGACGTGCCGTAATAGATCAGATCGAGGGCAGGATCGTATGAGATGAAGCCCCACGACGAACCGGCGCCCGTGTGCCACATGTCGGCCGGCCAGGTTGAGATGCCGAGATCCTTGCCCTTGAGCTGCGGATAGAACGGCTTGAAATCGGGGCCGATCCGCACGTCGGAATCGGGGCCTACCGCATGCGCGCGCCACATCTCCTTGCCGGTCGCGACGTCGAGCGCCGCGAGCCAACCGTTGACGCCCATCTCGCCGCCGGAATTGCCGACGAACACCAGGCCGTCCGCAGTGAACGCGGACATCGTCATGGTCACCCCGCGTCCGGGATCGTCCATCTTCGTGCGCCAGACTTCCTTGCCGGTCTTCACGTCGACGGCGACGGTCTCGGCATCCAGGAGATTGTAGATCAGCTTGCCGTCTGCGTAGGCCCAGCCGCGCAGGACCGCATCGCAACAGGCTTTGCCGATGGCGATCGGCGCGGGATTCGGATCGTAGCTCCACTTGATCGACGGGCCGGGCTTGGTCAGGTCGAGCGCGTAGGCGATGTTCGGGAACGGCGTCACGAGGTACATCGTGTCGCCGACGACAAGCGGCGCGCCTTCGTGGCCGTACTGCGTTCCGTCGGAAAACGACCAGGCAAGTTTCAGGTTGGCGACGTTGTCAGGGGTGATCTGATCGAGCGGGCTGTATCGCGTGTTGGCGTAGTCGCGCGCCTGGCTCGTCCATTCGCCGGGATCTCCGGCTCCCACAAAACTCGCTGTGGCTTTACTGTAGGATTGATGCGTTTCAGTCGCCTGTTGAGCGTGGGCCGGAAATCCAGCGGCCGCAACCATTACGGCAAACCAAAGAACGCGCATCAAGCCACCCTCCCAGGGTATGTCTTTGCGGAAAATCTGAATATCGGCTGCAACGAGGGGAGCCGCGAAAGGTTGCGCGACTCGTGAAGAAAGTCGGTGGGCCGGAAAACGCGAAGCTCTGCTGACTATTAGCGTCAACAAACGAAAGTCGGTTGTAGCTGGTCGCCTCGGAATTGCCTAAGTCCAAAGCGCGGCACGGATTCTCTCCGCGGCATTCCTTCTGGGGCGAATGCGCAGGATCGTCTGTACTACCGCTGATCATCTGGCATGGGCGCGACGCACAGACGCAGGATGAAGACCCGCGCTACCGCGGCCAGCGGCGTCGCCAGCGCCAGACCGTAGATGCCGAAGAGCAGCCCGAGGATGATCTGGCTGCCAAAGAGGAAGGCCGGCGGGACGGAGATGGCCCGCTTCTGAATGAGCGGAGTCAGGAGATAGCTCTCGAGCGTCTGCACCGCGAGATAGACGGCGAGCGCGCCGACAACGCCCCATAAGCCAAAGGCCAGGCTCACGAGCATGATGGCGATGCCGGCGATCAGCGGGCCGAGCGTCGGAACGAATGCGAGCAGGCCAGCCTGCAGGCCAAGGAGAAGCGCCGGCCCAACCCCCACAAGAGTCAGCCCGAGCCATACGAACAATCCGATGACCGACATCGTCACAGACTGGCCGAGCAACCAGTGGCGGAGCGTTTCGCCGGATTCATCAAGCACCTCGCGAAAGCGCGCGCGGTGCGCTGGCGGCACGAGCAGAAGGACCGCGTCGCGATAAACCGCCGGCTGCGTGGCCAGGAAGAGCCCGAGAAAGATGATGACGAGGGTGTCGCCGAGCACGCCCAGCACCATGCCGATCGCAGTCCAGGCGGGACCGAACAGACCTCCAACGTCCGGCAACACAGACCGAAGCGTCGGCGCCGCGCTTCTTCCCAGCGCCTTGGCGCCCTGGTCGGCTAGGCCGCTGACGCTGTCGGACGGTAGTTTGATCCCGTGCCCGCTGAGCCAGGCGAGCACATGATTGATCTGCTCGCGCAACGTCGAAGCGAGCTCGCTCCCTTGCATGGCGAGCGCAGCACCGCCCCACGCGATCGCCGCGAGCAGGAGGATGCCGAGGAGGCTGCAGACCATCGCGAGCCGGACACCGCGCGGCCACGGCAGCACCCGTCCCAGCAGGCGCGTGATCGCATCGAGGAAGGCGGCGAACAGCACTCCCGCGAAGATCAGCAGCAGCGCGTCGCTCGCCAGCCAGAGGACGATGAGCCCGCCCGCCGTGAAGGCGGCCACGACGATGCCGTAGCGGACGACGGAACGGGGATCTTCCGCAGTTCCGTTCATCGGCACGTCGCCCGACGCAAAGTCATTCGGCGCTCGCTGTTGCGGCTGGCGGCATCGCTTCGGAAGAGGACAGGCTGCTGCCTGTCCTCGGCAGGTTGCGCACAACGCTGAGAGATCCGTCCGTTTCGAGGGTGACGGCGTCGATCTCCGACACGTCGCCGACTCCGGCGGAGCGGACGGCCGCCAGGAGGTCGTCCGACGTCACCCGCTCTCGCCGCATCGCGGCTTGCAGCATTTTTCCCCTGTGAAGCAGGAGCGTCGGCTCCGCCTTAATCAGGTTCTCGAACGCCCCGAACCGTACCGACAGCCAGGTGATGACGAACTGGAGCGCGATCAGCAGCGCCAGAGCGAGCGCGCCTTCGGCGAGCGCGACAGACTTGTTCAGGATGATCGACGCGAGCGTGGAGCCCAGCGAAACGGTCACGATGAGATCGAAGGCATTGAGCTTCGCGAGTGTTCGCTTGCCCGAGATGCGCAGGAACGCCACCAGGGTGACATACGCGAAACCGCCGCCGATCAGTACGCGCAGCAAACCCATCCAGCTATCGAAAAACATCGGTGTTCCTTGGGTATGAACTCGCAGCAATGAGCAACGGCAGGCGAGCGCGCTGCCGCTGCGTCGAGCCCCATTCGGGGACCGGAAGGCGCTGAAGCAGGCGATCTCGCATGCCGGCCCGACGGGTCGCCCAGGTTGCAAACAACCTCGCGCGCTCGTCGTTCCGTCGCCTGCGTCCGCTAGGAGAGGAAATAGGCCATCGCGAGGACCGCATAGACCGCGATCAGCATGACCCCCTCGAACCAGGTTGTTTCGCCGTCGCCGGCGATCGAGTTCACGATGAAGGCGGTGCCGGCGATGGCAAAGAGATCGACCGGATTGGTGAACACGAGGCTCATCGGATGCCCGATAAGCCAGGAGAAGATCACCAGCAGCGGCGCCACCACCAGCGCGACCTGCAGCCCCGATCCGATGCAGATGCTCATGACGAGCCCCATGCGGTTCTGCCGGGCAAACCAGACTGCCGCGAAGATGTCGGCGCTGGTGCCGACCAGCGCCAGCACGATGACGCCGAGGAAGAGCGGCGTGAGGCGCAGCGTCTCGGCCGCGGCCGTCAGCGCTCCGGAGACGAGCTCGCTTTCGAAGCGCCGCCGCGGCTGTGGCGGCCGCAAGGATCATCAGGCATTTCGCCGCCGACCATCGCGGCTCGCTCTTGTCCTCCTCTCCGCTCGCGAAGACGTCGCGGTGCGTGACGAGGGTGTAGATGAGGTTTCCCGCATAAAGGAACAGCAGCACGCAGGAGACCGCGAGGCTCAGCGCTTCGTCGGAGAAGGCCACGTCGGTCGTGTGGCGGATGCTGCGGCCCGTGTAGTCGAACACGGCGGGAAGCAGGAGCGCGATGACGGCAAGGATCATCATGCTCGAAAGGAGCCCCGCGCGCTCGCGCTTGAAGGTCTGCCGATCCCGCGTGAATCCGCCCACGACGATCGCCAGCCCAAGTCCGAGCAGACACGTTCCGAGGATGGACCCCGTGATCTGCGCATGCACGACGTCCGACCGTCCGCGGGCAAGCACGAACAGCGCTAGCACCAGCTCGGCGAGGCTGCCGAGACTGATCGTGAGAAGGCTTCCGATCGTCGGACCGGTATGGAGCGCAAGCTGATCCGTCGCGGCGCAAATCCACTCCGCCAGGATCGCGATCCCGGCAATGCCCGCTGCGAAGACGTAGAGGGGAGGGAGACCGAGAAGATATTCGGCTGCTGGCGCCAGCGGGACCAGGAGAAGCAGAACAAGGCGCACCATCCACTTTTCTCCTGTTGCTGGTTTCGGATGGACGTTGAGGCCCGCGCTGCGAAGAACTTCCGCGGGCAGCCGAAACCCTGGCTCGCGGCCGCCCTATCCGGAGAGGACGCGCGTGGTAGCCGCATGGTTGCAGGCGATCTCGATTTAGAGCGCCCGCGCGATGGCCCGTCAGGGCTCGGATGTCTGTCGCGAGGCGAGGCAAAGCCGCAGAGCGCTCGCCACGCGCTCGCTCGAATAGGGCTTGTCGAGCACCGGCGCGCCCTTGGTCGTCTGGATGGCGCTCTGGCCGTAGCCGGTGGTGAAGACGAGCGGCACGCCCCGCTCCCTCAGTCTGTCGGCGAGCGGATCGACCCGGACGTCGCGGAGGTTCACGTCGAGGATCGCAGCGTCGATCATCGCGTCTTCGGCAATCGCGAAGGCGCGCGCGAGCGTCGCCGCCGGGCCGACGACCTCCGCTCCGAGGCTTGTGAGCGTGTCCACCAAAACGGCGGCGACAAGCGCTTCGTCCTCGACGACCAGAATCCTCTTGCCTGCGATGATATCCACGGGCGCTCTAGGGCAGCGCGGTCTGGATCGCGCAGACCACGCCTTCGGGTCTGAACTGAAGCGCGACCTCGGCGTCGAGATCGTAGGCCAGCGACTGCTCGATCAGGCGGGTTCCGAAACCTTGGCGGGCCGGCGGCTTCACCTTCGGTCCTCCTCGCTCCTGCCAGTTGATGTGCAGCTGCGGGTGCGGATCCTGCTTCTTCTCCCACGAAAGCTCGACGCTTCCGGCATCGTTGGAAAGCGCGCCATATTTCAGAGCGTTCGTGCAAAGCTCATGCAGCGCCAGCGACACCGCAAGCGCCTGCTTGGCCGAGAGGATGACCGGCGGCCCTGACACCGAATACCGATGCCCGTCGATCCCCTGCGATCGCAGCGTGCCGAGCGCGACGTCGTCGAGAGCGGCGTTCTCCCAGTTCGATTGGGTGAGCAGATTGTGCGCCGTGGCGAGCGCGATCAGCCGTCCCTCGAAGGCGCGCACGCAGCCCTTGTCGGCCTGGCTGTCGCGAAAGCTTTGGTGCGCCATCGCCTGCACGACGGCGAGCGTATTCTTGACGCGGTGATTGAGCTCGTCGAGCAGCAAGCGAAGACGCCTCTCCAACTCCTGGCGTTCGGTGATGTCGACGTTGACGCCGATCATCCCCAGGAACGTGCCGACCGGAGAAAAGCGCGGACGCGCCTCCGTCCTCAGGATTCGATAGGTGCCGTTGGCATTCAGGTAGCGGCCGTCGATGCTGGCCGCCTCCTGATTCCAGATCGCTTGCATCATCTGACGCCCGATCTCGGGCGCGTCGTCGGGATGCATCGTGCGTTGCCAGTCGAAGGTGCTCAGATCCTCGACGCCCCAGAACTCGCGCAGCAGCCGGTTCAGATGCAGGCACCGTCCTTCCGCGTCGCTGGTCCAGATCATCACCGGCGCCTGCTCCGACATCAGCCGGAACCGCTCTTCCGACTCGCGCAACTCGTCGATGCCGCGCTGCCTCTCCTCATCCGCCCGGGCCCGCTCGATGCCGAAGCCGAGCTGGCGCGCGATCGTCACCGCAAGCTCGACCTCCAATTCGGGAAACTCGTGGACATCAGGAAAATAGCTCATGAACTTGCCGATCGTCCGCCCGCGCGACACAATCGGGATGAACGCGAGCGCTCTTATTCCCTCTGCTCTGATCGCGGTCTTCACCCAATCCGGCTCGTCGGTCTCGTCGATGTCCTTCACGAGGATAGGCGCTGGATGGGTATCCGCTGGCGTCCACGGCGAGTGCCCCGCCAACTTGCTGCGATAGTCGTCAGAGAGTCCCCGCCACGCAACGAACTGCATCGCGCCGCCTTCGTCGAAGAGCAGGATCGAAGCGCGATCGCTGGGCCCCGACGTGATCGCGTCGAGCGCAGCGTCGAAAACGTCTCCCAAATGACGGGCTCGAAAAAGACCGTTCGTTAGCCGGAACAGGATAGCCAGGTGATCGGCAGCTGGCGGCCCTCCGGAAAAACCCGCGGTTGGCGGTCCTCCGCCCTCATCTTGCGCGACCCATACTTCCCCACTGACGTCTCTCCCACTGACGTCTCTCGGCCCGGCCGGCAACCAAGCCTTCAACCAAGCCGGCAAAGGGAACGCGTCTGCCGCCCGAGAGTTCCGCTGCGGGTTGCACGGGCAACGCAACTGCATGCTGCGGTCAAAGCGGAACCACACGAACGGACGCGTCTTACAACTGAGCGAGCTCAACGAGGTAGACCAAGGAGCGGGTTATATGAATGCAACCGCCGAAGTCCCCAGCGACGAGGCTGACAAGCGTCAATTGAAGTTTGCACGCGAAGAAGGCGCGGCGTACCAGCGTTCGCTGGCGTACATGATCGACGAGGTGGCAAACACCGGAACGAAAAAGCGCGTGGGTGACTATGTCGTGGGCGTGGCGCAGGAGCGCGCGGAAGGTATGTACCACCTGAGCGACGCGGGAAAGCTGGTCTGGAGCGAACCGACCGAAGAGAATTGCCACATTGAGGTCTCGGTCAGCGACGCGGCCGACCAACGCTTCATCCCGTCGCTTGAGATAGAGGCGACGCTGGTTTCGGAAGGCGGAGAGACGATCGGCCCATTTCCGGTGCCGTTCCTTTGGCATCCCGGCCTCTATCACTATGGCCGCAACATCAAGGTGCCCGAAGACGGCAGATACACCGTAAAGGTCGCTATCGCGCCGGCGAAGTTCGCTCGGCATGACAAGATCAACGGGCGGCGCTTCGGCAAGCCGGTCAACGTCGAGTTTCCGGACATTGAAATCAAGGCAGGACGCGAGTAGCCGGAAAATCGAGACGCAATCGAGCTTTCGCCCTAGGTTTTCGTCGCAACGCCGCGGGTGCGACGCGTTTCGCAAAGCTGATGTCGGTGCGCGCCGTCCCGGTCTTCCTGCCCGATCGGAAGAGGTTGTAAGGATTTTCCGCTTCTCGACCGCTTGAATGTGGCGGGTCGCATGCCCGCGACCTCAATCCGCTCCGCGATCGACTTACACGGCAAGTGGCGGCTCCCCGATGGGCTGGATGCAGCTTTCGTCGTCATTCTTGACGCTGTTCACACTGCGGCTCACGGCAATCGCCCGCATTCGTTCCGCAGGGTATGGCTTGAGCAGCCCCCTCAGCTTTTCGACAGTCGTAGCTGGATCAAGCCAGCGGTCGTAGTCGTCCGGCTCGAGGATCACTGGCATCCGATCGTGGATCGCCGCAGCAAGCGGGTTCGGTTTGCCGACAATGATCGTAGCCGAGAGAATTTCCTTGCCCGCGATCTTCGCGAACTCCCAGAGCCCGGCAAAGGCGAAAGGCTCAAGGTCCTCGCGTTGGAAGCGGTAGGGCTGCTTTCCATCAGCGCGCTTCTGCCACTCGAAGAATCCGGTCGCCGGGACGAGTGCTCGTTGCTTGGCGTAGGCTTCCTTGAACATTCGCAAGGTGTGCACCGTCTCGGCTCTGGCATTGATGTGCGGGACCTTCGGCATCTCCTTCGACCACCAGGGGACCAGCCCCCAGCGCGCCATTGCCAGCTCGCGCTCGCGGACAAGAATATCCGGGTAAATGCCGTTGCTCCCGGACCGATTTGGACCCCCCTGATCCCATCGACGATGCCGCACGAGAAGGTCGAGAATTTCGGGAAGAATACGCCGCTCGGTCGCCCCGGCCAGCCGGCGGAGCTCGCAGGTGCTTTCGTGCTGCTGGCCTCTCGGGAGGCGAGCTACATCACAGGGGCGCTGATCCCTGTTACCGGTGGTCGGCCCATGCTTTGACCGGCTTTGTTGAGCCCTCGGCAAAGCGGCTCCGGACCGGAGCTAAAGTCCGTCGGTGGGTGGCAATACCCGCCGCGGTTTGCCGGCAACAGACGGGGTCGAGGCGCGGCAATTTCTCGCAAGCTGATTGCAAAATCGGGAGTAGCTCGCCTAACAAGCGCGAAAGTTGCCGCTGTTGCCGTGACGGAGGAAAGCGCTAGCGACCCAAGAGGAGCAGCGGCACGAGCTGCTACTCGATACGGGGACTGGCATGGATCTCGACGACCTTCCATTGCCGGACCTGCTCAACGAGTTGTTCAGGCTCGTCTACACCTAGAGCACGCAGGTGCTCAACGGCGTGGTTTTCATTGGGTGTAACGAAGGGCTCGTGGCGAGGGCGCTCGATGGAATAGACATAGTCATCAGCGCGTCGCTTGGCAGAGAGCCGAATCATTTTCACTCCCAGCAGGCTTCGCTAGTGACGCCCCGAATCTTTGCTGTAAGGTCCCTTGCGCTTGCGCTTAAGGCCCTCTGGCACATAGCCGGGTTCCGGCTGGCGGAGGTCCTTCTGATGGTTGCGCGTCTGCTGCTTGCGCTTTTTTGGCCTTTCCTTTCTATCGACGAGCGGCTCGCTTGATGGCTCCTGTTCGTTGTTCGGATGGCCGCCTTTTTTCATAGCGTCCGGACCCCAGTTGTTGCGCGTGAGATGAGAATTGATTCTCTACAACGTACAGAACCGCCCCCTTTGTTCCCGCTCCCGACGTCGAGCATCGGCGCGCCGTCGCCCGGCGGAAGGGTCTCGGTAATCCAGGCGAGGCATGCGGCCCGGCGGCCCATGAGGCGAAGTTTCCATGGCGGGTGACCACCGGTAGCTTGGGTTGGCCCGGGTATTCTTTTCTCCCAGCGCGACGGTCTTTGTCGCGCCGCGCTTGCCCATTAGCTCGTCAAGACCGCTTGGCCGTACAGACTTCGGATGCGGCTGAGGGACTGGGACTGCAGGGGGCTCGATGCCGTCAGGTTCTGCAATGGGGGCTGAGCCTGCCTAGATTTGGATGGCTTCACGAATAACCCGCTCGATCTTCGGCCGCTCAAGAGACAGAAGCGACAGCGATGAACTCGATCTAGTGCACGAGTTCCTGGCACCTATGCTCGGCGTGCATCGGCCCGGCGTCACGGTGGCAGTCAACGCACTTCAGAGACGGGGTATCATCCAGGCGAAGCGTGGGCGCATCATCGTGATGGATCGACATACGCTCGAGGAAGCTGCGCACGGTTTCTATGGCAGGAATACGAGCGGCTGATGTCCGGCCGCTAAGACAATCGCGATTATCGTTAGGGCCGGGCACTTTTTTTCGCGGTCGCGCAATGTTCGATCCAGTACCATGTTTTCTGTGGCATCCAGTCCGTCGACGCCTAAAATGCTACCGTGACGTTCATTAGCTCGCGGAGTGGCTCAGAATGGGCCAGATCGACACACCCCAGGCACGCCTCAACGCTGAAATTCAGCGTATCATCGCAAACTCGGTCCGCTCCGGGTCTATAGTTCGGACCGGCTACTATGCGGAGATGCTCGCTGAAGCCTATCCGGACGCCGACCTCACAATCGACGAGATCGTGGGAGCCATAGCTCGCGCAGCAAGCAAGCGCGGCGTCCCTGTGGAGATCCGCAGGCCGGGCACCTCCCTGCCTGAGGTTATCCGGCTATAGCCTTAGCGGATGCAGAGGCGGTCACGCGGTGCCCTGCAGAACAAGATCAGGGCATCGTGACCAAACCTGCGGTCCGTGGGCGCCCGGTTCGGCTTGTGACAGCCGCCTCCCAGCCGCAGACAAGCCAAGCCATGTCGGCGCCCTCGGCTGAGCCGCAGGTTAGCGACGGTGTCACGGTCCTGCTGGCACCGCGCTTGTCGCTCGGGGCGAAGTCAAGGTGGCGCGCAGGCCTACGGCGCCTCCGAAGGCCCCGATCAGGCAATCAGCCGGTAGGCAAGGCCAGGCTCGACGATGCACTCGTCCTGAGCGAGCGACCGTATATCGTAGCTACCATCGCGCCTGCGTGGAGCAAGTCCATTGAAGCGGTATTGCTGGCCGGATCGGTCGACCACGACTTCGGCGATCGGTTGCTCGTCAAGGTATCCGCATACGGGGCTATTGGCTCTTCGTGCCGATAGAACAAAACAGCTCGGTGAAGGCCCCTTCATGCCAGCGAATCTGGACATGCTCTCACCCTCAATGCAGGAGTTCGGCCTGCCGACGATGGCCCGTTCTGAGCCGCGGCGCGATCAACCATGAAAGCGGCGCAGCGAGAATGAAGCTCGCGACGATGACTGCAGGAAGCTGATATTTCCAGTCCTGGTCGGGCGCGAGCGTCAGGTACCGCAACTGCGCCAATGCCGAAGAGAACGGCGTTGACCATCACATAGATCGTCAATGCGATCCGCGACCGTGTCGTCATGAGGATACTCCTCCGCTAGCAATGGCGGTTGGAGAACTGATCAGCAGCCGCTACGGTTCCTCCCCTTGGCCAACGCGGCGCACACCACACACCGGACTACTAACCATCAGGAAAAACCCGGGCTTCGACCCACTGCAGAAGAAAGAGGACCAGAATCGCTATAACCACACCTCCGAGGACAATCTTCCAGGCCGCCAAAGCGCAGGCGATCCCAAGTCCCGCTGTAATCCAAACGGTCGCCGCTGTCGTGAGGCCGCGGACCGTGCGGGTCTGGCGGTCGCGCAAGATGACCCCGGCACCGATGAACCCGACCCCTGTCAGAATGCCTTGAATGTTGCCCTGAATAACCCGGCTCAACGCGTCCGGATGAGAGACTAGATCGTTGTAGTTGATGGTGGCTAGGCAGACGACGGCCGCACCAAGGGCGACCAAGGCAAGCGTTCGCATGCCGATTGGCTTGCCAGTCAGATCGCGATTGAGCCCGATCACTAGTCCAACGACAGTCGCGGACAAGAGACGAAAAAGCCAATCCCACTCGTCGCTCATATTGGGCACTCACTCGTTAGGTTCGGCGCGCTAAGCCCTTTGGGAAGAAACCTTGCTCATTGCTTGTGCGTTCTTGGCCTGCGGAGGAAGCCATGAACAACGCGGCGCGTAACCCAAGCTGGGCGTCCTTGGTCGAGAGAAGACGTCGTTGCTCTCCAGGCGTGTGTCTTGCGAGGCGAAAGCTTGGTCTTGATCGCTCGGCTCCTCTGCCGGCCGGAGGTTGAGGTCCAACGAAAGATCGACGAAATTGAGATCATCCTAGGAAGGCAAAATACGAGCGTTTTCCATCCCCGGTCGACGGCTTAATCGAGGGCCCCCGGGTCGGCTCGCCGCTGAAGGAGCGCGGGTCAGCGAAGCCGCGTGCGCAGCAATGCCCTATTCCACGGGTCCGCTGGGCGACGGCGGGCCCGTGCTCGACGTCGGGAGTGGGGAACAAAGGGCCGAATCTATACTTTGTAGAGGAGTCCGCTCTCATCTCACGCGGCGCGCAACTCGCGGTCCTCGGGCGACTGTTCGCGGAATCTGCTGGGAGCGTTCGCCTGCAGCCCGATGTTCCTGTGAGACATTGTCAACTTCACTCCCGTTTGCGCAACCGTGCGATGGCTTTCTGAGTTGTTGAGCGAGGTCGCGCCGTGAGGCAGCCGGTAGGGCGAGAAAGCATGATGAGAAGACAGACATCCGGTCCCTTCGCTCCGGAGGGGGGCCGAATTTTGAAGCTTGGCCGCAATTGCTGGCGAATTGCCCATGCCGGCCGTGCCGCCGTGCTGGCGGACGCGGCGGACTATTTCAGTGCCCTTGAAGCTGCGCTTCTGCGCGCAGAACGCTCGATCGTGGTCCTGGGCTGGGATTTCGATGCGAGCATCCGACTCCGCGTTGGAGACACGCCACCATCGCCGATGCTTGGGGATTTACTGCGTAGCCTGGTGGAAGAGCGGCCCGACCTTGAAGTGCGGATTCTGATCTGGAATCTCTCGACGGTTCACGCTCCCGGGGCGACACTCCCTCTTATCTTCGGTGCCCCGTGGCAGGATCACCCGCGCATCAAGCTGCGGCTCGAACTCGAAGCATCCGATCTACGGCGCACAGCACCAGAAGCTCGTGTGCGTTGATGATTCGATCGCTTTCGTCGGCGGGATCGATCTGACGATACGCCGATGGGATACGACCGAGCACCGACCGGACGATCCGAATCGGGTCGACACGGAAGGAAAGCCCTACGAACCGGTGCACGATCTGCAGATGGTCGTCGAAGGCGAAGCTGCCAAGGCTGCGGCCCGACTCGCCTACGACCGCTGGGAGATCGTCACGGGCGAGGCCGTTCAAGAGAAGGCGGCGTTTCGCGACATATGGCCCGCCGACGTCGAACCCGATTTTCATGGCAGTCCCGTGGCGCTCGCCCGCACGACGCCGCGGAGCGGCATCCGCCGCGGTGTTCGCGAGGTCGCGGCGCTGAATACCGACGCGCTCCGTTCCGCGAAGCACGCAATCTACATCGAAGCGCAGTATTTCGCCGATCGCCGGATCGGCAGGCTTCTGGCCAAGAGTCTGAAGCAGGCCGAGGGGCCTGAGATTGTCATCGTGATCGCGCCTTCCGCCCATGGCCACCTCGAGGCCTGGATCATGAACGGGAACCGCGATCGCGTCCTGCGCCTCCTGAAGCGCGCTGACCGCCATGGCCGCTTGCGGATCCTTTTTCCCGTGGTTGCGTCGCCGGACGGAGAGCAGGAGGAGATCTTCGTGCATGCGAAGCTCGTCGTCGTCGACGATCGTTTCATTCGCGTGGGTTCGTCCAATCTGAACCGACGCTCGACCGGCCTCGACGCGGAGTGCGATCTTGCGATCGAGGCCGAGAACGAAGAGGCTCAGGTGCGAATGGCGGCTATCCGCGCCCGGCTTCTCGGCGAGCATCTCGGCCAATCGGCCCAGCACGTCGCCGCGACCATCGCGGCGGAGGGCAGTCTGATCAGGACGATCGAAAAGCTGAGCGGGAACGGGCGTAATCTTCGGCCCTATACCTCAGTGACGCGAAAGGGCTCGACCCGGTTGATGCTCGGCACGCGGCTGCTTGACCCTCGCCAGCCTCTTCGCTTCGGCAGCTTTTTCGCGGGCCTGCTTTCTCCTCTGCGGGGCCTGGTTTCTCCCCAGCGGGGATGGTCTCACTTGCTTCGCCGATGGCCTTCGGCCAACGCGAAGAAGACCGCGCCCAACGCCAGCGGCACCAGATAATAGGCGAAACGAAAAGCGAGCACGGCTCCAATCAGCTCCGGTCGACGCAGGAGCAGGATCACGACCGTCTCGATCACGCCGAGCCCGCCGGGGGCATGCGTTATGATCGTCGCTGCGTTGGCAACGACAAAGGCGGCGAGGACCTCGAAGTAGCTGACGTCAGCGATCGACGAGACGACAGCGTGCAGGCATGCCGCGACAAAGGTGAAATTGATCGTGCCGACCGCGATTTGCGCGAGCGCAAGACCCGGACTCGGCATCTCGATCGACCAGCGCCAGATCCTGTTCGGCTGCCGCCAGTTCCATGCGAGCGCGAGATAGAGAAGCGGGAAAGACAGAAGCGCGCCTCCGATGGCGTAGGCGCCGGTCGAGGAAATTCCCGTCACGGTCTGGGCGAAGTCAGGCCGCCGAAGGAGCGCGGCATCTCCGAGGATGAACATGCCGAGGAAGATGGTCATTCCGCAGAAGACGATGACCTTGGCCACGGCTTCTTTATCGAGCCCCTCGCGGCGATAGAAGCGATAGCGCACGGCGCCGCTGCTGAGCGCGGCAAAGCCGACGTTGTGGCCGAAGGCCAGGGCGACAAAGGAGGTAAGAGCGGCGGTCCTGTAGGGAAGGGGCTTTCCGACGTAGCGGAGCGCCAGCCAGTCATTGAAGGTTAAGCAGAAGTAGCTCGCTGCCGCCCAGCCGAGCGCCTCGAAAAGGCGCGGAAGCGGAACGGCGCGGATCGCGGCTAACAGTTTGCTGAGATCGTAGTGGCTAAGAGTCCGATAGAGGAGCGCCGCCGAAAGAAGCACTGCGAACGCGACAAGCGTTCGGGAAAGCCATGAGCGCCAGGATCCGCCGCGCGGTCGACCCCTCTGTCGCCGGCTCCGAGGCATACAGCTCATCCGTGTCCACCCGCGTCAGCATTTCAAGACGTCTTTCGATTTCCTGAGCGTTTCAGGGGATGAACGGCACAGCCGCTGCTGCGTTAAAGCTTGGGATGACCGCTTGTTCCAAACGAGAAGGGCCCATGCAGGAGGACCGTGCGAACGTGCGGGTGATGACCTGGAACATACACGGCGGCGGCGTTTCCCGGCGCCGGCGCGACCTGGAACGGATCGTTTCCCTCGTCCGCCGACACGATCCCGACATCGTGGCGCTGCAGGAGATCGACGCGCGCGGGCCCGGGCCGCAGGCGTCAGCTTTCGAGATCCTCCGCGATGCCCTCGGATCGAACACCGCAGAGGCGCGTGTGATCGCAGCTCCGGATGGCGACTACGGCCACGCCGTAATCAGCCGCTGGCCGATGCGCTCGACTATTCGACATGACCTGTCGGTTGGGGGGCGCGAGCCGCGCGCCGCGATCGAGACGACCGTCGAAACCGCCGTCGGACCCCTACGCGTCGTCGCCGCGCATCTCGGTCTGAGCCTGCGCGAGCGCAAGGAGCAGGCGACCATGCTTGCCGCGGTCGCGGAAGCCGGGTCGATCAACTCGATCCTGGTGGGGGACTTCAATGACTGGGTCTGGCGTGGGTCGGTGCAGCGTGTGCTGGCCGCCGGCATGGGCGATCGCACACACCATAAGACCTTTCCGGCGTGGTTCCCGGCCTTCGCGCTCGATCGCGTCTATGTGCGGCCGTCAATGATGCTGACGCGAAGCTGGACCGACCAGGACGCCCGCTACGCTTCGGATCATTTGCCGGTCATAGCCGAGCTAGCGCTCGCGTGAGGCTGAGCGGAGGCGAAGCACCCCCGACAGCGCTCAGCCGGCCGACACACCCCAGGCCTGATCGTCAAACCCGGAAGGCCTCAACAGCATGGCCTTCCGACGGCGCCACCTGATGCATTATTGCTCCGGCCCGCCGATGCATCTTTGCTCCGGCGTTGACATATGTGCAGGTGGCAGGCGAAGGACATAGTATCACCGCCAACGATCTTCGCGAAGCGATGCGAGAAAGCACATCACTGCGGGAGGTCATGCTCCGCTTTGCCCAATCGTTCCTGATCCAGGCGACACACACTGCGATATCGAACGGCAGCGCAAAGTTGGAAGAGCGATTGGCCCGCTGGCTCCTCATGGCTCATGACCGAATAGACGGCGATGAGCTTCCGCTCATTCACGACTTCCTTGCGCTTATGCTCGGAGTCCGGCGACCCGGGGTTACGGTCGCGATCCATTCCCTGGAAGGGCAAGGTCTGATCGAGGCGGCACGCGGCGTGATCCGGGTCATTGACCGTAAAGGACTAGAGGAGGTTGCGAATGCTTCCTACGGCACGCCGGAAGCGGAATATGAACGGCTGATGCGCGAGTAGTGCTCACAGCTCATCGAACCCGATCCATCTATGTCAGCCACCGTACAATCATTCCCCTTGTCACGGAAAATCAGCCATCCGTTGTTGGCAAACTCCAGCGTCCTATTGTCGCCCTCGGAACGGAAGGAGGAACGGTGAGTATCGAAGGCCCGAACCTTGTTGAAACTTGTTTCGGAAGAGATCCGGCGCCTCCTCGCTCAGGCACATGGCACGTTGTCGTGTTTTTGGAAAACCAAAACCTCCTTTGTTCGTTCTTCTCTGTATCGAAGGGCAATTCCGTCCTTCGTTTCATGAGAAGATCGTCAAGGAGAAAATTAGATGAGGAAGACTTGGTTGATTGCGGCGCTAAGCGCTTTCGCAATGGCTTCCGCCGGCTATGCGGCTGACACCGGGAACATGTACATGAGCACCATGGGCGAGAAGCACATGGTGATGGGTGGCATGGACGCTCAGGGCAGCGAAGTGATTATGGGTCAGGACGGTAAGAAGCCGACCAACTGCCCGGCCGGCAGCTTTTATATGACCGACAGTTCACAGCAGACGGTCATGTCCTGCGATAACGACGCGAAGTATTCGCTCTCTGCGCCCGAGAGCAGCGCAATGATGGCGAACGGCAAGCCCTATCCCGAAGGCTCGATGGTGATGACGCCCGCGAAGTAGTGGGTCGGAGGAGAAGAACCGGCCCGGCATTCTTGCCGGGCCATTTTCCAAGCCCGGATCTCGCGTTCGGTGCGATTTGCAGCTCGGTATTGCCGGCGCTTCCACCCCGCCGCCAGCTGATCGACGATAGCGAAGCTTAGACGATAGCGAAGCTTATCAGACGTGGAAATCCGCTGACGCTACGATACGCGCGCTCCTCATTTGCAGGGTGAATGGCCTGCTGCCGGTTCGGTTGACACCCTCTTAAGCTAATCGAGCCTGCATCTCGAAACCGCCGGTTCAAGCCATGATCGCGTTCATCGACGATCACCGCGAGGCGCATGGGGTCGAGCCGATCTGCAAGGTGCTGCCGATCGCCCCGTCGACCTACCATGACCAGGTCGCCAAGCGAGCCGATCCGGAGAGGCTTTCGGCACGGGCGAAGCGGGACTTGGCGCTGAAGCCGGAGATCGAGCGCGTCTTCGCGGAGAACTTAGAGGTCTATGGCGCGCGCAAAGTCTGGCGGCAGCTCAACCGGGAGAACATCCCGGTCGCACGCTGCACCGTGGAGCGCCTGATGGCCGGCCTCGGACTGCAAGGGGTGATCCGCGGCAAAGCGGTGCGGACGACCGTGAAGGACAAGGCGGCGCCTTGCCCGCTCGATCATGTGAACCGGGTCTTCCAGGCCGCTGCGCCGAACCGGCTCTGGGTCTCGGACTTCACCTACGTCTCGACCTGGTCGGGCTTCGTCTACGTGGCTTTCGTGATCGACGCCTACGCCCGCCGCATCGTCGGCTGGCGGGTGAGCAGGACGGCACACGCAAGCTTCGTCCTCGATGCTCTGGAGCAGGCCCTGCACGAGCGCAGGCCCATGCATCGCGGCGGCCTGGTACATCATTCGGACCGCGGGTCGCAATATGTCAGCATCCGCTACACCGAGCGCCTGTCGGAGGCGGGCATCGAGCCCTCCGTCGGCAGCGTCGGCGACTCCTATGACAATGCTCTCGCCGAGACGATCAACGGCCTCTACCCCAGACCTTCGTTATCGTAGAAGAGGCGCAGTGTCAGATACCGCTAATTTTTCAAAGCAATTGCATTCCAGGGAGATGCACAACGGCTTGGCGTTTGTCCGGAAGAAGCACTGAGCTCTGTAGTTGCATTGTGTGCGAATAGCGGCGGCTTCGCTTCAATGCGAGAGCCGGCCCTAACGCCGACTCTCGCCGACCGATCTGTTTGACCGATGACTACAGCCTGCATTCGTGGCGGCGGCCGTCGTAGCCCATGTAGGTGTCGGTGCTCCAATCGTAGGAGCGATAGCGCGCGTCGCATGCCGCCTGATGCGACGTGTTGGCGGTCCCAGCGGCAGCATTCGCGGCAGCGCCAGCGACAAAGCCGAAGATCGCGGCCGCCGCATCGGCAGGACCGAAATCATGGCGGTGGCGACCATACCAATGGTGATAGCGGGACTTATCCCACCGATCGCGATGGTGATTCCAGTCCCAGCAATCATGGTCGCCCCGATGACTATCGCAGTAGTTGCCCATCACCCGCTCCTGCTCACGGTAATTGTGGCGCGAGCCGGCGGTGGCCGGGGTGAGGATGCCGCTCGTGGCAACAACAATGCAGGCGACTCCTGCGCCAAGCGCTTTCTTCATGACAACCTCCTCTCTGTAAGCCATGGCCACGTCATCCCGGCCATGGTCAGCCCACATGGTCGACAAACGTGCTCGTGCCGCCCCCGTTCCAATGTTTGCGCGATGAAATATTCGACGTTGACAAGTCGAACGGGACGCGATCGATCTCTCGCCTTAACCGGCTTCGAGCACTCCAAAGATCGAGACAAGGCCGATGATGGCGCAGCGCTTCTCCACTTCCTATCTGATCGAGGATCGAGAGAGAGGCCGGGCTCGTAAATCTAGACGGCCTGCACCCACGCCGCCGTTATGAGCGTCTCCGCTAGATTTGTTGGCGACTACGGCGGCCAGCGCACGACGACCGCGGGGGCGAACGCCGTTGCTCAACCGCGTCCCTACATGGGCGATTATGGACCGAGCAGCCTCGCGTTCCTCGGGGCTACTGGTGTTTGCCGACCTGACGCGGCGCGATGACATTGCGCGGGGTCGGCCACGCCGAAGCGGCAACAGACCCCACGTACCCGAACTGGGCCGTGGTCGGAGGACACCTCATGTCGTTCTATTTCTTCAAACGCGGGCGGCTCTGCCGAGCCCTTCCTTTTCCTAACGACCACCGAAAGGTCGGGCGGGCCTTTTGTCCCGTTCCGCAATGAAACGCCGGCGTTTCGCCATAAGAGCTGCTCTTTTTTCGTCGCTTGTGAAAAGAACCGTTCGGCGCTTTTGGGACGAGCATAAACCGCTTTGCCCCTCAACAAGCAACCGAGCCGGGGAGGCTGATCACTTTCGGGCCGTGGGATCGGCGCCGCGGGATGATGCGTTGACTGTTTTTCACGAGCGAGATCAGCGATGTCCGATGCAGCGAAGCAGGCCACTCTCTACTGTATGGTGACCGATGAGCGCATCGGTCCCTTCGGGTTGAAGTCGCTCGATCTCCTGGAGCGAGAGGGTTTTAAGGTGGACGACCATCCGCTCGGGCGTCGCGCCGAGACCGATGCGTTCATGGTGTGAATCGGCGAGGGGTCCCGACGCCGATCGGCGTCGCAACTCATTGAAACCCCACATACACATGGGGTCATACACTGGCGCCAATTCACACCGGCGGGCGCGGAGCTGAAACAGCCCCGACAGAAATAGCGGCGCGCCGAGGTCCCCGTGTGATTTCGGCGGCGCCGACAGACCAATACCGCCACTGCGGATGGACCAGCAGACGGCACGCGAAGCTCCGCGTCGCAACGATATCTGTTGTCTTGAGCTACCGGAAGCTTCCCCGCTTTGCGGAGAGAGGGAACCCGGGTCCGGGAACAGCGTTCGGAATCTCGGCGAGGTGAAGGGAGGCTTTCGGACAGATCATGGCGAGCGAGCTCACGGAAAAGCGGCCAAAACCGCCTCTGCCCAAACAGCAGCAGACTATGCCGGGCGCGACGGAAGCAATGCATCCGAAGCCGGATCACGGCGAGGAAAGCTATCGCGGCAGCGGCAAGCTGAAGGACAGGGTGGCGGTGATCACGGGCGGCGATTCCGGCATCGGGCGAGCGGTCGCGATCGCTTATGCACGCGAGGGCGCGGATATCATCATCGTCTACTACAACGAGGACGCGGACGCGGAGGAGACCGCCACCTGGGTCCGGAAGGCAGGCCGAAAAGCGGTCCTGATGCCCGGGGACATCAAGAGCGAGGATTTCTGCAAGTCGGTGATCGCCAAGGCGCTCGACGCGTTCGGACGCATCGACATCCTCGTCAACAACGCCGCGCACCAGGCGAGCTTCGCTTCGATCGAGGACATCAGCGCAGAAGAGTGGGACGTCACCTTCCGCACCAACATCCATGCCCAGTTCTATCTGAGCAAGGCCGCCATCCCGCACATGAAGCCCGGAAGCTCGATCATCAACACAAGTTCGATCAACGCAAAGGACCCGTCGCCGAACCTTCTCGCCTACGCCACCACGAAGGGGGCGATCGCGAACTTCACGGCCGGCCTCGCGCAGCTAATCGCGGACAAGGATATCCGCGTCAACGCCGTTGCGCCCGGTCCGATCTGGACGCCGCTCATCCCCTCCACGATGCCGCCGGAGAAGGTGGAGAACTTCGGAAAGAACACGCCGCTCGGCCGGCCGGGGCAGCCGGCGGAACTCGCGGGCGCTTTCGTGCTGCTCGCGTCGCCCGAGGCGAGCTACATGACCGGTGCACTGATTCCCGTCACCGGCGGGCGCCCGATGCTTTGAGAAACGCTTCTGTCCGCCCACGCAAGCGAAGCTCCGGGGCGGAGTCGGACGTCCTGAAGCCGCCGATCGCGCCGATGCTTGCGAAGCTGGTTTCGAAGCTTCCCACGGGTCGGGGCTGGGTCTTCGAGCCGAAATGGGACGGCTTCCGCGCGATCGTCTTTCGCGATCGGACCGGCGCGTTCATCCAGAGCCGTGAGGGAAAGGATCTCGGACGTTACTTCCCCGAGCTGATCGATCCGCTCGTTGCGCAGCTTCGCGTAGGCGCGGTGGTGGACGGCGAGATTGTCATCGTGACGCCTGACGGCCTCGACTTCGAGGCGTTGCAGCTTCGCCTGCATCCCGCCACCAGCCGCATCCGGATGCTCGCCGTCGCGTCGCCGGCCTCGTTCGTTGCATTTGATGTTCTCGCTGCGGAGCGAGAGGACCTGCGCCCGCTGCCCTTCGCGGAGCGACGCAAGCGGCTGGTCTCGCTCTTCGCGCGTGCCACGCCGCCGCTCCACCTGACGCCCGCGACGACCGATCAGGGGCAGGCGCTTGACTGGTTCGATCGCTTCGAGGGGGCCGGCTTTGACGGCGTCATGGCAAAGCCGGCGGCCGGTACCTACGAGCCGGGAAAGCGCGCGATGCTGAAGGTGAAACATCACCGCGATTGTGACTGCGTGGTGGCAGGTTTCCGCTGGCACAAGGACAGCGGCAAGCAGGCGGTCGGCTCGCTTCTTCTCGGCCTTTATGACCACGCCGGCCGCCTGCAGCATGTCGGAGTTCTGCTCGAGCTTCCCCGCCGCCGAACGCCGGGCCTTGGTCCAGCGCCTCGTGCCCTCCCGTGTGGCACTCGCCCAGCATCCGTGGGGCACCGCGCACGATGGGGAGGATGTACGAAGGCCGGGCGGCGCCAGCCGCTGGAGCCAGGGCAAGGACCTCGCTTTCGAGCCGCTCCGGCCCGAGCTCGTCGTCGAGGTCGCCTACGACCACATGCAGGGCCGCCGCTTCAGACACACAGCGCAGTTCCGGCGCTGGCGTCCTAACAAATCGCCGGAGGACTGCACTTTCGACCAGCTTGAGGTTGTTCCGCCGCAGGAGCTGAAGGCGATTTTCCCGCGCGGCCGTTGAAGCGCGCTCAGCCGACAGCGGCCAGCATGGCCTTGGTAATCGACTGGCGGACGTCGAAATAGCCCGGCCAGACGTCGCCTCGCTCGGCGACGCGTTTCGACATTGTCGCGACGCCGAAGATGTTCGCGGCCTTCACCGTCTTTGCTTCCTTCCAGGTGATCGGAGTCGCCACGGCCGCCCCCGCGCGGGCACGCGTCGAGTAGGGCGCGATCGAGGTCGAGCCACGCTCGTTCCGAAGATAATCGACGAAGATGCGCCCCTTGCGCTTCGCCTTCGACATGTTGGCCACGTAGCGGTCAGGTGCGTCTTCGCCGAGCATCACCGCGAAGGCCCGACAGAAGGCTTTCACCTCCGGCCATTCCGCCCGACGCTCGAGCGGCGCGATGACGTGAAAGCCTTTCCCGCCCGAAAGCATGGCGAAGGTCTCCAGCCCGATATCCGCGAGCCGGTCGCGCACGTCGAAGGCCGCCGCCCGCACCGCCTCGAAATCGAGACCCTCGTCCGGATCGAGGTCGAAGACGATTCGGTCCGGCTTCTCGAGGTTGTCGACGCGCGACCCCCAGACGTGGAATTCGAGCACACCCATTTGCACGCCTGCAACGATCCCCTTGAAGTTATCGACGTAGAAATATTGCCCGGAGGCACCGGTGCCCTCCTTGATTTCGACGCGCTTTAGCTCTTCTGGGAAACCGCCGCTGTCATGCTTCTGGAAGAAGCACTTCTTCGCGCGCCCCTGCGGACAGCGGACGAGGCTGAGCGGCCGGCCCTTGAGGTGCGGCAGCATGAACTCCGCGACGACCTCGTAGTAATCGAGGAGATCGGCCTTGGTTAGCCCTTGGTCGGGGAAAAGCACCTTGTCCGGACTGGTGATGCGGACGCCGGCACGTGAGCCGCCGCCGCGTGAGCCGCCGCCGCTTTTCGTGCCAACCACCTCGCCCATGACCTTCTCGATAGGCTCCCCTCGCTCGATCTCGACATCGCGCGCCTTCTTGTCTTCGCGCAATCCGAGAAATGCCGGGTGACGCAGGATGCCGTCGCCGGTGAACTCGGTGAACGCGATCTCCGCCACCAGTTCCGGCTCGGTCCACTTCGCCTGTCGGCGCGCGTCGCGCGGCACCTCCTCAAACGGCGAGATCTGACGGGCCAGCGATTTCAGCTTCTTGCTGAGAGAGGTGAGAAGTTCTTCGTCAAAGCCGGTTCCGACGCGCCCGACATAGCGCAGCTTACCGTCTTCGTTGGCGCCGAGGAGCAGCGAGCGGAAGCCAGTGCGCTTGTCGGACGGCGTCCAGCCCCCGATGACGAATTCCTGGCGCTTCGTGCACTTCACCTTGAGCCAGTTCTTCGTGCGCTCGCTTCGATAGGGCGCGGAGGAGACCTTCGAGACGATGCCTTCCTCCTTAGCCTCGCAAACGCGCGCAAAGACCTCCGATCCGCGCCCTTCAATGTGCGTGCTGAAGTGGATAGGGCTCGACTTCGGAAGATCGGCGAGCAGCGTCTTAAGACGCGCCTTGCGCTGGGTGAGGGGCAAGGGCCGCAGGTCTTCGCCGGCGTTTTCGAGGAGATCGAAGGCGTAGAATTCGATGCGGCCGCCTTCCGAAAGCGCTTTCTGCAAGGCGGAGAAGCTGCTGCGCCCGTCAGCATAGGCGACAGCCTCCCCGTCGATCAGCGCGCCGTCGAGCGACATCGCCGAAAAGGCTTTCGCGACCGCGGGGAATTTGCTGGTCCAGTCCTGGCCGCTTCGCGTATAACAGCGCGACGTGGCGCCGCTCGCAGCGACGATCAGCCGGTAGCCGTCATACTTCAGCTCGTGCACCCAGTCGTCGCCCTCCGGCGGCGCGTCGGTGAGCGTGGCGAGCTGTGGTGCGTGAAAATCCGGGAGCGGACGCTCCTTCCCCGGCTTCGCCCGCCTCGGCTTCGCCGCGCCTTTCTTGCGGTTCGAGTGCCAAACCTCCGTCCCTTCCGCGATCGCCGCCATGGTTCGGCCGGACGCCACGCTTCTTCCGTCGGTATCGATATCGTGCCCGTCGGCCTCGGAGTCGCGCTCCTTGACGAGCAGCCAGTTCTCGCGCTTCTCCTTTTTGCTCCGCGGCTTCATGCGGATGAGCGCCCAGGCGCCCTTCATCCGCTCGCCCTCCAGGCGGAAAGTGAGCTTCCCCTTCTTCAGTCCTTCATGTGGGTCCTCGATCGGCGCCCACGTGCCGCGGTCCCAGAGCATGACCGTGCCGCCGCCATACTCGCCCTTCGGGATCGTGCCTTCAAAGCCACCGTATTCGAGCGGATGGTCCTCGGTGCGGACCGCGAGCCGCTTGTCGGCAGGATTGAGGCTCGGACCTTTCGTCACCGCCCAGCTCTTCAGGACGCCGTCGAGCTCGAGGCGAAAATCGTAATGCAGCCGCGTCGCATCATGCTTCTGCACGACAAAACTTCGACCGCCGGCCCGCGCTTCTCCTCCGGCAGGCTCGGAGGTCTTCGCGAAGTCGCGGCGGCGACGATATTCCTTGAGGCTGTCTGCGTGCTTTGCCGGCATGGATCAGGCTGACTTGCGGGCCTTGCTTGCCGCGCGCTTCGATTTCGTCGCCTTCTTGGCCGGCGCCTTCTTGCCTCCGCTTGAGCGGGAGCGCGATGCGCGCGACTTGCCTCCGGCCGCGGGTTTTTCGCCCGCGCCCGCAAGGCTCCGCTTCAGCGCGCCCATCAGATCGATGACGTTGTCGCCTGACGGTCGTTCGTCCTCCTCCGCTTCGACCCTCGCCCCCTTGCCCTTGAGCCGCTCGTCGATCAGCGCCCGCAGCGCTTCGCGATAGTGGTTCTTGAAGCCCGTGGCGTCAAAAGGCGCCGTCTTCTTCTTGATGAGCTCTTCGGCGACAGAGAGGAGATCAGCTTCGGCCTTCTCGCGGCCGACTTCGGTGAAGAAGGAATCGGCCTTCCTGATCTCCTCCGCATAGTGGAGCGTCTCGAGCAGCATTCCGGACCCGCAGGGCTTCAGCGCCGCGAGATATTCGTTGCCGCGCATGGCGAGCTGCCCGAGCCCGACCATCTGCGTCTTGCGCAACGCGTCGCGGACGACGCGGAACGCCTCCTCCGGGATCTCGTCCTGCGGCACCACGAAATAGGGCTTGTCGAAGTAGATCGGCTCGATTTCACAGGCACCGACGAACTGCGTCAGATCGAAGGTCTTTCGCGTTTCGAGTTTCACCGCCTCGATGTCCTCCTCCTCAAGGAGCACGTACTTCCCCTTCTCGGTACTCAAATCCCTTCAGGATCTCGTCGGTATCGACCGGGCCGATCCCGGAGACGACCTTCTCGTAGTGCACCGGCTTGCCCGACGGCCCGTGGATCTGGCGGAAGGCGATCCTCCGCGCGCTCTGCGTCGCGGAGAAGATCTCCACGGGAATCGAAACGAGGGAAAGACGAATCTGCCCCTTCCAAATCGGGCGAGCAGTGGGCATTCTTTCGCTCCAAGACGTTGCTCCCAGAAAACGAAGCCGGCGAAGACGGGTTCCTACTCCGAGGTTCGAGCCTCTCCGTTTGACGAACTCCACCATCAACGGTTAGCTTCCATGAGCATCTGCAAACACGCTGAGCCCTCTGCGTTATGGTGGTGATTTTGCACCTCCCAAGGATGAAATACTTATCTTCCGGAAACGATCAGCCAGGCCAGCGATCACCGTACGCGCTTGTGAGATTCCCCGGAGTCAGACCTCGACCAGGATTGCGCAATTCTCGTCTTGCGCAGCATCGCAGTGCGAAATCGGTCCCCTTTTGCTCCGTCAGTAGCGGCCACCCGGACCGGCCCGACGGAAATGGTCAATATGGCCGCTTCTGGCGGATTTTGTTCAAAAAGTCGGCGGTTGAGGCGGTTGAAGTTCGCTGATTCAGTCCTGCAGGAGCAGGAGGTGAGTCGATGATGGGACCGCGGCAAGTCGAACAGGGTGCGCTGTTCTACGAGTTCTCGCTTGATGCGCACGTGCCGGGAGATCATCTCCTGAGGTCGATCGACCGCTTCGTCGATCTATCAGCGGTGCGGCCGGAGCTGACGCCGTTCTACAGTTCCATGGGGCGTTCCGTCGGTCGACCCCGAGCTGATGATCCGGATGCTGATTGTCGGCTGCTGCTTCGGCATCCGCTCCGAGCGTCGGCTCTGCGAGGAGGTGCATCTGAACCTCGCCTATCGCTGGTTCTGCCGACTTAGCCTCGACGGCGACGTGCCGGACCATTCGACCTTCTCCAAGAACCGGCATGGCCGCTTCCGCGACAGCGACTTGCTGCGGAAGGTGTTCGAGACGGTCGTGCGGCGCTGCATGGATGAGGGCCTTGTCGGTGGCGAAGGCTTCGCCGTCGATGCCAGCCTGATCAAAGCCGATGCCAACAAGCAGCGCTCCGCCGAAGCCTCGGAAGAGGTCGACTGGGAAGCGATGGCGCTCACGCGCCGATCGGTCCGAGAGTATCTCGATACGCTTGATGAGGCAGCCTGGGGCGCGGCCAGCCAGACCAGGCCGAAGTTCATCTCCCGATCGGACCCGGCGGCGCAATGGACAGACGACGCCCTCAAGGGACATGCGTTCTTTGCCTACGCCACGAACTACCTGATCGATCTCGACCACGCCTTGGAGGCGTAGCTGCAGCGCTTCAAAATCCAACCCCTCGGGCCGGACGATGACGATCTCACCGTCGAGCACGGCACGCGCGGCCAGTTGCGCCGCGAGAGGAGGGATCAGCCGGAAAATACCGGCCGAGGTCCTTCCCCTCCCGGCTCTGCACAAAAATGTTCGGCCCGTCCTTGAAGACGAGGGCGCGGAACCCGTCCCACTTTGGTTCGAAAACCCAATCGCCCGCCTTCGGCAGGCGGGACGCCGCCTTTGCCAGCATCGGCGCAATTGGCGGCTTTGGCGGCGGGTTCAGGTTGTTCACTGCTCCAGACCGTCAGTAAAAAAATGTCGGCGACTTCAAAAACCCCGCAAACGCGTCTTCAGGAGCGCCAGCACCGCGGCCTCTTCCGGTTCAAGCCATTTCGACCCGCCCCGTCCATGGCGTCGAACCCGCTTTTGTATCTCGGTCGGCAGGCAGCCTTCGAGGTAACAGTCGAAGAGGACAGGGTGCACATAGCACTTTCGGCATACCGTCGGCGTATTGCCCAAGCGGTCAGCAACATTCTTGATCGCTGCGCTCAGCTTTCGAGTTGCCTCGGACCGGCTGCTGAACGGCTCGTGTTGAGAGAGTTCGGTTGCCGCGAGAACCGTCCCCGCCCAGGTTCGGAAATCTTTGGCTGTGATGTCCTCACCGCTTATTTTCCGCAGGTACGCGTTCACGTCCGATGACGTGACAGGTCTTCGTTCGCCGGCATCATCGAAATACTGGAAGAGGTGTTGGCCGGGAATGTCCTGACAATCCTTGACCGCACGGGTAATCCTGCGGTCGCGGAGCTTCAGACGCCACGATTTTCCACTCTTACCGGTGAATTGAAATTCGAGAGCCGTGCCATTGATGACGGCATGGCGATCGCGAAGGGTAGTCAGACCGTAACTCTTATTTTGTGCTGCGTAGTCCGCGTTTCCCACGCGAATGAGCGTCGTATCCAGGAGCTGAACAACCGTCGCCAGCACCTTCTGGCGGTCCGTTTCGCGCCTTCGCATATGCTTGGCGACGTGCTCACGGATCGACGGAAGCACTTTCGCAAAATCGAGGATGTGATCGAACTTATGCCCATCGCGGATTACGCGCCAATTCGGGTGATAAATGTATTGCTTTCTGCCCCTGCTATCGCGGCCCGTCGCCTGGATATGCCCGTGGGAGTCCTTGCATATCCAGACGTCCTTCCAGGCCGGCGGCACAACAAGTGAGCGGATGCGGGAAAGAACCCTGGGGTCACGAAGCACCTTCCCGTGCTCATCGGTATAGGAGAAGCGGTTCGCCTTTCCGCGACGCCGAAAACCGGGTTCCGTGTCGGAAACGTAGGTGAGTCCCGCGCTGTCGGCGGCGCGCACGGCCGAGTCCGATAGAGATACCGGATCATTTGCCATGCTTGATGCCGCGCCGTGGTGAAGCCGCCTCGCTCGAACGGTTAGAGATCGCTTGAGTTCCGTCGGTGGGTTTCAGCGAAGCTATTTCTGACGCGGTGCCTGCAGCCCGAGCCCGGCATCGACGAATTTGCCGGCGCGCTTCGCCGTGACAGCCTGCAGGAGCGTTCTTGCCGCGTTGCGTACCTCTTCCTGGACCGCCTCATCGTGGTCCAGTTCGTCGTGGCTGGTGGCGTAGGGCTTGAAGTAACCGAAATACCGGTCGATTTCTCGCAAGCGGTCCGGCCGGAGAGAGATCCATGAAGCAGAGCCAGTCGGAGATCGCGCGCCGAACATTTTCAGCGCCTTCGACATCGCCATGCACGACTATCGAGAAAATCCGACTCGCCAGTGCTTCGGATAGTCCCAACCTTTCAGCTCTATTTCCTTCGCTTTTTTTGGCGTCCTTGCCGCCAGTCAGCGTTGGATCAGGATTGCCTCCGTCTGCGCAGACAAGCCGATCCATCATGCGCTTCAATGGCGAGGAGACCTGATACCAATTGACCGGCGTTACGATCATGACCCCGTGCGCCGCAGCCCACATAGGATAGATGTCGCCCATCCAATCCCCTGTTTGTCCGAGTGAGTAGTTCGGATAGCAGGAGCAGGGCCAATGGCAGAGTGCGGCCGATGTCGAGAAGCACGCTTTGCACGGATGAATTGTGCGTCCGTATTCGGATGCAAGCCGCGACAAATCCAGAATTTCGGTCTCGGCATCGCCCTCCTGAAAGATTTCTTGGGCGATTTCCAGGAGCCGCCAGCTCTTCGACATCTCGCCCGGGCAGGTGTGCTCAGAGCGCGAGGAGCAATTTATCAGGAGGATGCGCGACGGACGCGTCTCATCACCGCGCCGGATCTCCGCATCGAGTATCGCCCTTTTGACCTTGAGGCAATCGACGGAGAGCTCGTAGTCCGGATCGGCGAAGTCTGATCCTGCTTTGGTGACCCGCGGCGACTTGCGCGCGTGGGCATATGCATCCCATGCCGCGGCTGCGACCGACCCCAGTTGAGCGGACAGGCCATCGAACGCAGGGTCAATGTACTGCTCCAGAAAGCGGCGCTTGAATTCGGCTTCGTCGAGGCGCGGGCTCGGCATTCCTTTCCGGGGTTCTGCCGCCGAACTGCCGAAAACCGCCACGCTTCACCTCAGCCGTTCTTCTCAAATCCCGAGCTAGTGGCAACGGCTCCGACGGGCGAAAAGAGCGGCCGTCTCCGCCACCCGGGCGCAACGCGTGCGCAAATAATCAGTTCCGGCTCCCGGAGCCATTGGATGGGCAGGTGCGTTATTTCAGGCGGTAAGCATTGGAGAGGATCATGCCAGACAGCAAATCTGATCGCGGAGCACAGGACAGGGCGCGCGTTGCCGGCGAGCAGCAATACGAGGTCGCATATTTCGCGAAGAAGCATGGGATTTCTGCGGAAGAAGCAAAACGCATCATCGCCCGGGCGGGACCTAGCCGACAGAAGGCCGATAGCCTTGCCGGAGGCCAATGAACGGCGCGCTGCAAGAGCGAATCTACGCCGCGACGAACTGGCGGGTTAGGGGAGACACAGGAATGGCACGCAAGACATCGAAAAGCGCGTCGAAAGACGTCAAAAGGGCAATGCACAAGCGGAAGAAGGGAACACTCAAAAGCGGGTCGGGAAAAAAAGTGAAGAGTAAGAAGCAGGCAATCGCGATTGGCCTTTCGGAGGCGCGCGAGAAGGGCAAGAAGGTCGGCAAGAAGCCGTCGCGCAAAAAGAAGAGCTGACCGGCAGTGTCAGCCGGTCCGGGTCTGCGATCGCATTTGCGGATCGCGGGAATCAGGCCCTATCATCTCGTGAACGCCCTGCGCGACCGTGCGCCGTTCATAGGGTTTGCTAAAAAAGCGGCCGCCCTCGGGAATGTCGGTGAAGACAAGTCGAATGTCCGCGCGCGCTTCAAGAATGGTCATCGCTTCGTCGGGGTTCGCGGCCTCGAGGACCAGAAAGCCGGCCTCTTCGAGGCAGACAGCCAAATCCGTTCGGATAAGGAACTCGTCGTCCACGACCAGCACGGCCGCATATGAAACGCCCCGGCACGAAGGAATGCCTCATAGGTGATGCCCGGCTTCGTACGAATGACCTCCATCGAGCGATGCCCATGGCTCTTCTCGCGACGGGGATGCTCTTCTTCGCTGCATGAGTGGGGAAGAGCTTCTTCCCCGAAAAGCGGCTTGGCTTCGTCGCCGCGATCTTCGGAGCCTTCGCCGCCAGCTTCCGGGCAGTGCTCTTGGTCGTCATTTTCATCATCCTCTCCGTCGGTTCTATCCGCGCACCAGCGCGCGAGCCGGGAGAGAGCGCCAGCGCCACATCGATGGCGACAACGCTGTGGCAACAAGGTTTCCGAGTACTTTGGCCCGCGCGGCAGAACGGCAGAGATCGGTGGGTTTCCGACGCACTGCTTCCCGCCACAGGGATGGGCGAGAAGTGGGGTTCGAGGTTAGGGCGGTCCCGGGGGACCCGGGAAAGGTGGAAAGCGGCTCCTCGACCACGCGAGGGGAGGCAAGAATTGCGATTGGACCGTCGTCGCTAAGAGGTATAAAGACGCGGCATCGTCGGCTCATCAAAACGGGCGCTGACGACTGAGGGACACAATTGTGCTCTTGCCCCAGTTATGGGGAGGAGCATGGCTCCCGATCCAACTCCCATATTATTCCGCAATCGGCTGCTTCTCGCGCTGACATCCGAGAGCCAAGCGTTGATCCGCCCGAAGCTCACAGCCTTGACGCTCTCCTCCCGCCAGGAAATCGAGTGGCCGAACAAGAGCATCAAGAACGTCGTTTTCCCCGAGAGCGGTATCGTATCAACAGTCGCGTTCGGCGCGCGAAAGAAGCAGCTGGAGGTCGGAATCGTTGGCCGGGAAGGCATGACGGGATTGCCAGTGGTCATGGGCGACGATCGCTCGCCGCATTCGACCTATGTCCAAGTCCCCGGCGAAGGATACCGGATCGCGGCTGACGATCTTCGCGAAGCGATGCAAAAGAGCCCGTCGCTACGGGAGGTCATGCTCCGCTTCGTTCAATCGTTCCTGATCCAGGCGACGCATACCGCTATCTCCAATGGCAGCGCAAAGTTGGAGGAGCGATTGGCCCGCTGGCTCCTCATGGCACATGACCGCATAGACGGCGATGAGCTTCCGCTCATTCACGACTTCCTTGCGCTGATGCTCGGCGTCCGGCGACCAGGAGTTACCATCGCCATCCATTCCCTGGAAGGGCAAGGTCTGATCGACGGAGAGCGAGGCGTGATTAGAGTGCTCGACCGTAAGGGGTTGGAGGAGGTTGCGAACGCCTCCTACGGCGTCCCGGAGGCCGAATACAAACGGTTGATGCGTGAATAGCGGTCTGTCCGCTTCCGTACACCCTTTTCACTTTTTTCAACGATGCCGCACTACTAATTTTGTCCTCGCTGGCAGCCGCCAGTGTGTCCTGTTGTTGCCCTTAGATTGGGAGGAGGGAACGATGGGTGTGGAACGCCCGGACCTTATTGAAACGCTTGTCACTGAAGAAATCCGCCGCATTGTCGCCGACGCGATCGGAAATGGCGCAATCTTGTCCGCTTCACCAGCCGCCTCCGAAGTCCTGCGCATCTATCCGACCTGCGGATTGACCGAACGACAACTCACCGATCGGATCATTATGGCGGCCAGCGCCGCCTTCGTGGCGGTCGAAATCGGAGAGGGTCCTTTCGCTCGCGAGGTGGCCCGACAACCCACAAGAGTTCGGTCGGCCTTGGGGAAGAACGGCTTACCTAGTTCTCGGCAGCCAAAAGACCTTCCATCGTTGGTAGCTGTTCGAGCGGCGGGAGCCACACCTTCAATTCCTCGCACCACCACCAGTCGGCCGGAACGTCGAGAACGTCAGAAGCGACCGACTTCGTGATCCCCGAGGCGGCGAGCGCCTTGCCAGGCCGCGCTCCGCTTTGCGTCACTGAGATCCACTATGACTGCGCGATAGGCACCAAAAGCCTCCTGCATCATCTCCAAGGTCTCTTGGACGCTTGGTAGATTTAACGAAGCCCGGATCGTTTTTGTTCTTATGTCCGCGAGTCCGCCGTCCCGCAAAAGGCGTTCCAGGACGCCGTCGGCGCCAAGCGCGAATAGTCCGGGGCTTCCGGGTGGCGGTGGTGGTTTGCCGATGACGTAGCAGGACAGCCATCGACTGCGCGAAAAAGGGGTTCTTCGCGGGGGTCGTGAAGCACAGCGCTGCGAAGCGAGCGTTGGGCTTCAACACACGTCGGACGGCCTCCACAGCCGCGATTGGAGACGCGAAGAGCATCAAACCCAGTCGGCTGATTGCCGCGTCAAACGGTTCCTGCGCCTCGTCCAACTCTTCCGCCGCCCCTTCGCGCGTCTCGATATTGTGCAAAGCGGCTTTGGCAGCGCTCTGACGAACGTACTCCAGCATGGTCGGCGATATGTCGCTCGCCACAACGCTTCCGTTCGGCCCTACGCGCCTTGCTGCGCGAATTGTCTGGTTCCCTGCGCCGCAGGCGAGGTCAAGCACCCGCATGCCGGGTTCTATGCCGGCCATATCGATCAGCCGGTCGGTCGCATCCGCCAGGCCAGCCGAAAATGCGTGTTCCCACTTCGCCCAGCCGGGCGCTGCCGACTCCCAAGTCTCGCGAGGTGCGGATCTCGATCGCTGCTCTACCATTGCCTGCTCCGCGGGGTCCTTCGTTCTCGGTTGCTTCTGTCTTCATGCCTCTCCGAACGCCCATTTGGAGAGCAACCACAGAAATACGGCGAACAGCAGATGCGGCACGGCGGCGCCGGCGATCAGCTTCGGACCGATGGCGAGGCCGAGAAACCCCATCCGACGGCCGAATCTTTCTCTATCGGAAGGGCGACCGGGAAGAAAAAGACAAGAACAAAGACCCACAGCGCGATCGCCAGCAGGAGCGAAGACACAGCGTGACACTGGTCGCCGACCAATTCTCGCGTTCAAGCGATCACCCGCTGTATAAAGAAATCGTGATCCTTGGCCTTCGAAAACGAGATCGCTGCGTCTCGCGACGAGCCCCTTCGGAAGGTCTTGGTCCTCGTCACCGCCGGCGAAGCTCTAATACCACAAAGGCTAGCGTCGTTGGCCCGCCGGGACGTGCCCTGCGACATCTGTCGATGCAGCATGCCTAACTATTGGAACCCAAGCCGACCGCGCCGCAATTAGGAACCAGCCCAGGGAAAGCAGGACCATGACAATAATTGCCGCAAACGCGATGATTGAGAACAGATTGAGAGCCTTCCGGCCGATCCCGCGGACCTCAGTAGTCATCAGAATGCCTCAAGCTATGAGCCACGGCGCAAATGAATAGTCGATGGTTAGTGTTCCACATGACCGATTTCTTTGCATGGGGAACGGACGGGAAGCGGCATCGGCGTAATGCGTTAAGGATTTTGACAAGCTGTCGCGGCCATCACGAGTTTTGAGCGCCAGCCGGGCGCCGCAGGCAGCTCTCACTTAGCCGTCTCCCCGACGGCTGCTCGACCGGAACCACTAACACACCCGGTAGTTTGAAGCCCGAAGCGGCGGAGGTTCATCCTTCGCAGGTCCAGGAGCACCGGATGGCGCGCGGGCGCGAAGCAAAGAGTTCGAAGGAAATTGCTGCGAGGGGATGGAGAGACATCGCGTTTCGCGTCAAAGACGAAATATCAGAAGACCATATTGGTCTGATCGCCGCCGGGGTCGCCTTTTACGCGCTTCTCGCCTTGTTCCCGGCTATCACCGCAATGGTCGCGATCAGCGGATTGCTCGTCGATCCTAACCAGATCATCCGGCAGTTAGAGGGCTTTGCTAGCCTAGTGCCGAAGGATGTCTTGGCGATCATCATCGATCAAGCCACGGCGGTCGCCGAATCGAGAACCGGCGGTCTGGGACTCGCGGCGATCGGCGGTATTCTCCTCGCCCTCTACTCAGCCTCCAAAGGCATGCAGAGCCTCATGGAAGGCATGAATGTCGCCTATGATGAAGAGGAAGAGCGTGGCTACGTGCGGCGGATGGCGATAACGTTTGGCCTGACGCTGCTTCTCATCATCGGACTGATCGTCGCGCTTTCGATGACGATTGCCGTGCCCGCCGCCTTAGCCCTTCTGAATCTCGGGCCGCTCGTTGCGTACGGAGGCGCAGCGCTTTCCTGGCTGCTGATGTTGGTACTGGCAATCCTCGGCCTCGCGGTCATATACCGCTACGGGCCATGCCGGGATGAGCCTGAATGGCGTTGGGTTTCTCCCGGCGCAGTTCTGGCATGCATCGTATGGCTCTTCGCTTCCGCCGGGTTCGCCTTTTATGTCGGCAATTTCGCATCCTACAACAAGAGTTTCGGAGCGCTTGCCGGCGTCATCGTGCTTCTCATGTGGTGTTGGATCTCTGCCTACATCATTCTTCTGGGCGCTGAGCTCAACGCGGAGATGGAAGCCCAGGCCAGAGTGGACACGACAATCGGTCCTGACGAGCCGATGGGCCAGCGCGGCGCGACAAAGGCCGACAGGCTGGGGGAAAAGAAATTGCCGGCCACCAAATGACCCGCCGGCGGAACCCCATGAGTCGTTCTCTGTCGCGATCATCGCCGCCAGAGCGGGTGATTTCATAATGTTCGACCGGCTGCGCCTGGGCCAGGAATATTCCGCCGACAGGAAGCTGACCGCGTTGGCTGACGCAGGGCTCGACGACGAAGCTGCTTAACGGGGGTTTGCTGCGGAGATATTTGACTCGCGGGCGGAACGCTTGACCGAGAAAAGTGTTGAACTGCAATCCAGGGGGCACAGGCCATGAATAGCATCATCTATCTCGTTGGGCTGATTGTCGTCGTCCTGTTCGTGCTGTCGTTTTTCGGACTGGCGTGACAACTGCCCTCTGCGGCGAAAGAGGAGACGGCAATGAGTGAGGGCGGCGGAACAAAGTCCTCTGACTTGAAGAACGACATCTACGATGAGGCGACGGCGGCCGTACAGCGCGCTAAGAAAGAGGCTCGCGCTGCGCGTGAGGCTGCGACGGAGAAGGTTTCGGAAGTTGCCGACGAACAGAAGGGCAAGCTGTCACAGGGACTCGCCCAATTCGCCGAAGCCGTCGAGCGCGCCGGATCGGAACTGGAGAAACACGATCAGACGCTGGCCAGCCAAGTCGTACGGGAGGCGGCAAGCGGTCTTAGTCGGCTGTCGAAGTCTATCGGAGGATCTTCAACGGGCGAGCTAGTCAACTCATTCAGGGATTTCGGCCGTGCTAACCCGGCTGCGTTCATCGGAGGGGCTGTGCTTCTCGGCGTGGCTTTAGGCCGTTTTGCCCGGGCCGCTCCCCCTCAAACTCGTCCTCAAGCTGGTGGAGCGGACCGGAGTGTCAGTCCTGCGGCCGGAACGGTCGCAGGGGCACCGGCAAATACACCGGCCGGAGGGACATTGTGATGAACGACGCGCAAGGATCAAAGAGCGTGCCTCAGCTCCTTTCCGACCTGACACAGGGTGTATCGACGCTGTTTCAGAAAGAGGCTCAGCTTATCAGAGCCGAAATCAAGGAGAAGATGACTCAGGTGGAAGTCGGCGCTGGCTCCATGGTGGCAGGCGCTATCTGCCTCCTTGTCGCACTCAATGTTTTGGCCGGCGCGCTGGTTATAGCGCTGGCCAATCTGATTGGTGCGGGATGGGCGGCGCTGGCTGTCGGCGTCGCGCTCGCCGTTATTGGCGCCGTGCTTTTGAAAAAGGGAGCCAGCGACATGAAGGATCTGACCCCGGATCGAACCATGCGGCAGGTTTCCCGTGATGCGACGCTCGTAAAGGATCAAGTACGATGACTTCCTCCTCTAAGCTCGAACGGGAAGTCGAGGCTTCCCGGGCTCACGTAGAAGAAACGGTGGAGGCCCTCCGCGAAAGGATGTCAGTGGGAGACATCGTCAACGAAGCGACTCGGTATTTCAAAGAAAGCGGCGGTGGCGATGTAGCTGCGCGGCTCGGCCAGCAGGTTCGTGACAATCCCCTGCCTTTGCTTTTGGTTGGCGTGGGCTTGGCTTGGCTCATGTCCGGTCGGGGTCAGCCTCATTTCCGCGAAAGTTACCGAGGCGGCTGGTCGGGCGAAAATGATTTCATGCCCGGTGCGAAGCGTTACCCGGCTTCACCGGGCGGTTCTATAGAGCGCGACCGGTATGGGGAGAGCTTCTTCCCGGAAGGCGGCTCCGCCGAAGATGACACCTCGAAAGGGGAGTCCAATTCATCGGTGACGGAGAGTGTCCGGGAGACCCTTGGTGACACCGCCTCCTCGATGAGCAATGCTGCGGATACGACTGCCGATTGGGCTCGTCGCCGCTCGCGCGCCGCGAGCCGGTGGGGCCGCGAGGCCGTGGAGAGCGCCGGCTCCTGGTCGGCAGACGCTTACAGCCAAGGCGGCGGCTATGCTCGCTCCGCTTACCGAAGTGCGGAGCGGACGTTTATGGATACCCTTGAACGTGAGCCGCTCATCTTCGGAGCCATCGGGGTTGCAGTCGGTGCAGCCATCGGCGCGATGTTGCCCTCGACCGATGTCGAAGATCGATACCTAGGCGACGTCTCGGCTCGCGCAAAAGAGGAAGCCGAGGATTTAGCCCGCGATCAGCTGGATCGGGGAGAGAGCGTCTTGAAGAGGGCCTCTCAGGCGGCGGAGGAAGAGATCAAGGCGGAGGTAAAGTCGGCGAGGAATTCCGGGGCTTCGGGTTCCTCCTCTGAGGATTCAAAGGTCACCCGCCTAGCTGAGGAATCCGATCAGGTTGTTGCGGAGAGGGCCTGAAGCGGTGATCGCAGGTCGAGGCTCGCATGCGGTGGTTCGCCGTTTTACCAGGCGAGCCATCGCGGTAGGTGTGTGGCGGATCTCGGATGATCAGTTCTCGACGGCAATTGAAGTGGTGCTCGAGTATTTCTGGATCAGGCGGGTGCCTCTCCGTTTCAGGACAGGCGATCCGCGTCAGGCACGGCCGCGTTCGATGTCTTGATCGCCGTAGGGGCTGATCATTTGGGGCGTCAGGGCTCGGCGGTGGCAAGGAATCGCCTCCCTCTCCAGACTTCTACCGAACACCCGCTGGCTAGGTCTTTCGCCTTGCCGAAGGCTCCGAAATCATCCGCCGCGCGAATTTCCTGGCGTCCAATCTCCTCGTTCGCAACGCCAAGGAATCTTAACTGATAACATTGGCATCACACCCTCCCTCGTCGATCCGGTCCTTTCGGTTTGCCGATGTCAAAGGAAACGCCTCGAAATTTAGTGGCAACGTGAGTAGTCAGCTGAACTGGCCCCCGTTTCGACCGGACAGTCGGCATAACCCGGAGGGCTTGAGGCTATCCTCAAGCACAGGCTTATGTCTGACTATCGACGCATCGAACTGATCACCGGCACAGCGCAGCGCCGCCATTGGGCGACCGAACAGAAGCTGCTGCAGATCATCGAGGAGAGCCTGCTGCCGGGCGAGACGGTATCCTCTGTCGCCCGTCGCGCTCGCACCCGATTAGGCCATGTGGTTGACCGCCGGCTCGCCCGTCCTGGCCAGCTCCCTGTTGGCAAGCGCCGTGATGCGGCGATAGCCGTAGGTCGGGCGCTCATCGACCAGGCGGCGGACCAATGGCAGCAGCTCTTCATCGACAGGCTTGCGATAGGAACCACGCGGCTTCGAGGCTCGGCGCACCTTGTCATGGAGATTGGAGCGGGCGACCCCGAGCGTATCGGCGACGGCCTTCATCGCGAACCGTCCTTCGGCTGCGACAAGAGCCGCAAGCTCGGTTTTTTTCACTCCGACCTCGCCAGCGCCTCCCGCAGGATCTCGATCTCCATGGTCTTGCGGCCGAGCAGCCGCTCAAGGTCGCGGATGCGCTCCTCGAGCCGCCGCACCTCCGAGCTTCCGACAACCGGTTCATCCGATCCCACAGCCGCAACTCCGCCCTCACTCATCAACCGGCGCCAACGATACAGCAGGTTAGGCGCGACCCCGCGCCGGCGGGCGACCGAGGATACCGTCTCGCCCGGCAGCAGGCTCTCCTCAATGATCTGCAGCTTCTGTTCGGTCGCCCAATGGCGACGCCGCGCTGTGCCGGTGATCAGTTCGATGCGTCGATAGTCGTCAGACATAAGCCTGTGCCTGAGGATAGCCTCAAGCCCTCCGGGTTATGCCGACTGTCCGGTCGAAACGGGGGCCAGTTCAGCCACAGGTCTTGATGCACCGCCGCAAGGGCGCATGCCGGGCAGCGGCCGAGATCGCCGACACGGCCGTTTCCGTCTTTTGCCACACCGAGGACGAGCCGGACCTGATCGCGCTGGCCGGCAGCCTGAAAGGTGGAATACTCTTCCGCCGTCAGATTTTGCCGGACACGGTCTGCGGCATTGCTGTTTGCTCCTCTTCCGCGGACCGCTCCATTACCGAACCCACCGGCGCGTCAAACTCGTAGGTGAACCCCTGCTCCTCGTAATCCATGCGAGGGGTGCAGTCCTGCGCAGAGGGGATGGCAGTCGCCAGCAGAGTGGAACCAAAGCCGCTGCTGGAAGGCGGTGTGACAGGCGGCCCACCTCGTTCTTGCCAACGAAAGACAAGGCGAGGATCGCTGTCCTCGCCCTCGACAATGTCCCAAGTCACTTCTACCCGTCCCTCCGCCGTTGATAAGGACCCGTGTTTGACGGCATTCGTCGCAAGCTCATGGAGGAGGAGGGATAGCGTCTGCACGACGTCAGCTTTGATTGTTAGGTCGGGGCCGCGCATCGTGACTTGCTCCGAATATGCGTTCAGCTCCGCAACGACGATCTCGGTTAGACGGACGCCTTTCCAGTTCGTTTGCAGCAGTAGGTCATGGGCTTGCGACAGGGCTTAAATCCGCGCGATTACCCGCTCGCGAACATCCGGGCCGGCATCCGCAAGCCCACGCGAAACGACCGCTTGGACGACGGCGAGAATGTTCTTTACCCGATGGGTCAGCTCGCGCATCAGGAGACTTTGTCGGCGATCACGCTCTGCAAGCTGTTCGCGCGCCCTCTGCATCGCATCCATTATGATATTGGCTTCGATGACGCGCGAGCGTTTAGGCGAGGCAGCTTGCCCGCGCCCGAGTTCTCTCGCCGTCCTAGCCGCAAGTGAAAATGGCGATTCGAGCCTTTGCGCGAAAACGAGGGCGAGGCCGACGGCAAGCAATATTCCAACGATGCTTGCCGCGCTCCACACAAGCAAGGAGCCTCTTAGTGGTGCCGTGGCCAGCGAGACAGGCACAAAAACGTCAATGTGCCAGCCAGAGGTTCCGGATACCGCGGAGGCAAGCAACACAGGCGCGCCGTCACGATTGGTCGCTTCAATGACCCGGCCCAGCACTCGCTGGCGAACAAGATCAGCGGGGACCTTCGTGCCCGAATAACGATCATTATCTGGCTCCTGAGCAACAACGACGTCGTTACCATCGCGAATGGTGGCCGCCGAGCCCTCCGGAAGTCGTTCTGTCCTGAGGATCGGAAGGAGGGATTTGGTGAGCAGACCCAAGCTCAGAACGTAGCGAACCTCCCCGTCCTCCAAAATCGGCTTTCGGATGTTGAATACGGGCTTGTGTGTGACCAAACTAATGAAGACGTTCGAAATAACAGGTCGCTTCAGTTCAACCGCCTTGCGGACACTCTCGGGATTGCCGTCCAGGGGCGGCTCACTTCCGTAAGGCACGAAGGTATTGACGATTGCCGGCCGTCATGGTCGACGAGCACGATGTAGCCGTATCCCTGCGTGGCTGCGGTAGCTTGCGCGTAGAACGATCGCCAATCCTGCCGCGCCAGGGAAGGGGACGTGGCGAGCGTCTGCAGCGTAGCGAGCTGGCGGTCAATCTCGCGATCCAGGTCATCGCTTAGGTTGGAGCTGACCTGAAGCATCCGATTTTCGAGCTGGCTACGCTCGAGGTGCGCGCCGTGAAAAAGCAAAACGCCAAGGAGTGCAATAAGAGGGAACGCAACGGCGCACCCGAAAAAGATGAGATGGGCGCGAACCGATTTCGGCTTCTCAATGCTCATAGGCCAGGCCATCGTCCCAGCTCCAACGGGTCGCGGGGAGTTGATGAGCCAACTCAGGTCTAATCGAGATGCGGCGGAAGATGCTCAGTGCTGCCTGGCGTGAGGCGTTCCTATGAACCGAACTGTAGCCGGGCATAAGACGATCTCAAGGACGGGATCGGCGAGAGGGTAGTAAGGGGGTCGCTTGTTATGGCGCGAGTTGGACGGACCACACGTCAGCGCGCCGGAGCAAAGGGGCTTTCGGAAGTAAGCTGGTCGAGGGTCAGTGCGGAGGCGAATTGACACTGGACTGGTGACCGGCCGGCTTGGTGGCTGATTGTCGGCTTCGGTTGTCGTCGATCGCCGACGCCGAGTGACCGCATGTTCGCTTGGCCTTTGCCGGTTCGTCGCGCCGGGTCTGGCACGGTCTCGTTGTCTGCGCCGAAGAGGCCGCCGTTTTTTCGGGCAGCGTTTCCGCGCTTCGGGTCAAGGCGAAGTCGGCAGCCGTCTGTGTCATCTCGGCTAAGTGTCCGAACCCGGACATGCACAGACCTCGAAAATGCAGATGCCCCAAGAGCTGCGGTCTTGTCGAGAGCGCCGGCGACCTCAATCGGCTCCGCGATCAACTTCCACGGCAAGTGGCGGCTCCCCGATCGGCTGGATGCAG
>CAWDTS010000011.1:0-120564 GCA_963805325.1 uncultured Alphaproteobacteria bacterium
AACCCGAAGCGTAAGCGAGGGACGGGTTTCTACAGAATCACGAACTCGATTCTGCCTCGCTTACGCTTCGGGTTACTTTTTCAACGGGCTGTTAGACAACGGATGGTCGGTTTGTCCGTGCACAGGCTTTCTAGGGACGGACGGATTGGGAAATCCGTCCTACGACAAGGCGGGCCGTGTTTGAGAACTTCGAAACTTACGACTACTACGTCACGGCCAGTCTGTGCGTGCTCGCCATGCTGGGGATGGGGACGACGCTCTCGACCGCCGAATTTCGCGACGTGGCACGACGGCCGCGTTGCTTGCTTCTGGTGCTGACCGTTCAGTTGGTTGCCGCTCCTCTGCTGGCCATCGGTCTGGCGCGTGCCTTCGATCAGCCGATGGCGGTAGCGATCGGCATGTTGGTGGTGACGGCCTTGCCGGGCGGTTTGTTCTCGAACATGTTCGCGCTGCTGTCGCGGAGCCTGGTCGCCCTGTCGATCTCGGCCACTGCCGTCTGCACGCTCGGCTCGCTGGCGACGACGACGCTTGTGCTGAAAACGTTCGGCTCCGCGCATATTGCCGGCCCATATCTCGATGCCGCTCACGGCGATCGTCGTCGAGATCGTCTTTGGTCTGCTATTGCCGCTGACGGTCGGCATGCTGATCCGCCGTGCTCGGCCCCGGCACGCCCGCTGGATCGGACGATGGGCGTTGCGGGGGGCGACGGCCCTGTTGGTGTTCTATGTCGTCGCCTCGTTTCAGAGCGGACGGATTGATCTGGCCTCGTTCGGCTGGCGGACGCATGCCGCCATCATCCTGCTGGACGTGTTGCAGATCGTCGCGTGCGTGCTGCTGTCGTGGCCGTTTCGGGTCACGACGCTGGAGTCGTTCACCTGTCAACTCGAAGTGGTCGTCCGCAACACGCATCTGGGCCTGTTGCTCAGTTCGTCGCTGTTTGCCGCCCGTGGCGACTGGGAGACGAGGGCGACTGTCGTCTTCGTGCTGCTTTACTACGGCGGCGCATCGTTGGTGACGGGCGTGGTGATGACGGTCCTCCGCCGCATCGAACTGCGAGTGATGGGCGACCGCTGCAAAGCCCCGCCCCCGCCCGAACTTCAGGGCTGGTGACCGCACCCGAAGGCAATTTCGCTGCGCGAATTCTAGTTTGTACGCAGCTTGTGACGGTTCTTCCGGTTGTGCAGACCACTCAGGTAGGGGAAAGCGTGAATCTTCCGGCTCCGCCGACATTGAGTCTGACACTGCTGTAGTTTCGGCGAAGATAGGCACACTCACGTCGAAATGCGGCCATCTGCGGAGCAATGGGATGCCCTCGTCACTCCCCTCGTGACGTGGCTGCGATGTGGCCGTCGCAGTTTCACCTCCACGAAAGAGAGACATGGCACGAGATGATCGACCAGTTTCGCATTCCGCACCGGCGGCCGGATCCGTCCAAGGGGCTACCAACCGGAGCGTGCCCCGCGAAGCTGAACCGCGACGGGGAACCGCAAACCGGCGAGGATCTCCACGCCTTCGCCTATCAGTACGGCGAGCAATACGATTCGTATCTGGCCACCGAACCCGGCCGCGAACTGTTCTGGTCGAGCGGCGAACGGGGACTGATCTCGTTCACTCCGCATTCGCCGCCATGTGCTCGTGGCCGGCGGGCTCATCGCTCCCGCAGGAACACAAACTGCCGACTCCTTGAGGAGTTTCTCGATCACACCGAGCGGCTTCCGCTGGCGGCCCGTCTTCTACTGCATCAAGAGGAGGACCTGCCGATCTTTCGCGACGTCGGATTCCGCGTCACCAAGCTGGGCGAAGATGCGATCGTCGATCTGGGCGACTGCACATTCGGCGGCAAGCCGTACGAATGGGTCCGCCGGCAGGCCAACTACTGCAGCGAAACGGACTGGTCGCGAGCGAAGCCGGTCCAGGACTGCAATCTGCCGAAGAATGGGACGCCACGCTGGCCGAAGTTCTCGAGATTTGTCGCGACTCGCTGGCCGACAAACCGCAGTCGCAGGAACTGGAGTTCTTCGACGGACGCATCGGCGAACACGAACTGGGACTGCGGCGACTGTTTGTCGCCCGCAGTGAGAAGGCGCGGACGGATCGAAGGCTTCGTCGTCTGCAATCCGATGCGGGGAGGCCGAGCTGGTCGACGGAGATCTATCGTCATCGGTCGGACGGCGTTCGCGGGACGGTGCCATTTCTGTTTCATCATCTGATGCTGCACTGCAGGACGAAGGGCGTCGAGCAGGTGAACCTGTGCATCGTGCCCGGCCGCAACTGCCGGACGCCGATGCCGGGAGACAACCCGCTCGATCCGTCGGGCCTTGCGGATGGCGGAGAACGTACTTTCAGTTGGTGTTCGACATGTCAGGGAGTGGATCACTTCAAGAGTCGGTTTCGCCCGCAGGTACGAAAGCCGCTACATCTGTACGCCCCCCAAACCGTCCATGGGGGCGTTCGTCGCCTTCCTGCGGACGTTCGGCGTCTTCCGACTCGACGGGGTCAAAACCAGACGCATGCTGTGGAACAAACTCCGCGGAAAGTCGGGCAAAGGGTCCACGGACGACAACTGACTCCGCCCCGGTCCCTCAGCCTGATTCGTCGCCAAGGCTCCGATCGGTCCCTCTCCCCCGTGGGGGGAGGGGACAGCCTTCAATCGCAGCGCCGAAGGAAGGACGAGGGAGAGAGCGCCGCAGACGATGCCAATGACCATCGACTCATGGTGCCAGTCCAATCAGCATTGCGACCCGCCCCATCTCTCCTATGATCCGGGTATGACCCCGCCCGTATCCGTCCATCTGTTGCCACGACTCATCGAACCGGGTTGCCTTGTCGGCGGCCTCACTGTCGTCATCGACATTCTTCGGGCGTCGACAACCATCGTTCATGCACTCGCACACGGGGCGACGTCGGTGCGACCTTCGAGTCGATCGACGAGGCAAGAGCGGCCGCCGAGTTGCTGCCTCGCGAGACAATCCTGCTCGGAGGGGAGCGCGGCGGCGAACGGATCGAGGGCTTCGATCTGGGCAACTCGCCGCTCGCGTACACGCCGGATCGTCGTCGCCGGCAAGACGATCGTTTTCACCACGACGAACGGCACGAAGGCCCTGCGACTGTGCGAGTCGGCAAGCCGCGTGTTGATCGGCGCGTTCGTGAACCGGGCCGCCCTGTGCGTGTCCTGCGGGAAGATAATCGCCCGGTCCATCTGGTCTGTGCCGGCACCGACGGTCAGCTCACGGCCGAGGACATTCTCTTCGCCGGCGCGGTCGCGGCCGACCTGTGTCCGGTCTCCACCGACGTACAAACGCAGATGGCGATCGACTACCATCGCGTTCGATCGGCCGACGAGGCGACGTTTCGCGAGACGATCCGCAAGAGCCGCGGCGGGCAGAATCTGCTCCGCCTCGGCATGGACGCCGACATCGAACGAGCCTCCCAATGCGACCTGTTCGACCTCGTCCCCGAATGGCATGCGACCACAAATCAGATCGTCGCCGCCGGTGCCGGGGGTGTGATATGATGCACCTCACGACCATGCTCTCTCATGGAATCTCGAACGTTCTGGAGTGCTGCCATGAGCGTCCTTGAGCAACCAGACTACACTGCCGAAGACCTGCTGACAATGCCCGACGGCGATCGATATGAACTCGTGAATCGTGAACTGCGGGAGCTGCATATGAGCCAGAAATCGAGTTGGATCGCGGGCGAAATTCTGAGGCTACTTGGGAACTTCGTGGTCAGTACCAGGCTCGGCTGGGTGTTTCCCGAGGGCACCAGTTTTCAGTGTTTCTCCTGGGATCCTCAGATGGTCCGTAAGGCGGACGTCTCCTTCATTGCCACAGATCGTTTGCCCGGACGGCCCGACCAATGCTGGGCATATGCCGATCATCCCTGACCTGGTCGTCGAAGTCGTTTCTCCGCACGATAAAGCTTATGAACTGGACTCCAAGGTCGCGGACTATCAAGAGGCCGGGGTACCGACAGTCTCGGTGGTGCGGCAACGGAGACCGACGGGACTTTCCGCTTGCGCTCGCCGCGGCGGTGTGGCGCGAGATCGTCGCGGGGCGCAATTTTCGCAATATGCCGATCGCTGCGCTCCTTACGCTCTTCGCGATGGCCAACCTTCTCGACCATGCCGGTGCTCAAGTCGCAGTTCTCGATGGCGTCGGCATCCGCCTGGCGCTCGGCGTCGCGGCGTTGATGATCGCCTTGGTGGGCGGGCGCGTGACGCCGAGCTTCACCCGCAACTGGATGGCGCGGGCCGGGCTCGCGCCGCTTCCGGCGCCGATGGATCATTTCGATCGCGCCGCGCTCGCCGTGACGGCGGTCGCGCTTCTCACGTGGATCGCCGCGCCCGAAGCGCTACGCCACGGGAGCGGGCCTCGCCACCGGTGGCGCGCTCCTTTTCGCGCGCCTTCTCCGCTGGCGCGGCTATCGCGCTCTTCGCGAGCCGATGGTGCTGATCCTGCATCTGGGTTATCTCTGGCTTGCGCTCGCGCTGCTCCTCCTCGGCTTTGCGACGCTCCTGCCGGCACTCGTCTCGGCGAGCAGCGCCATCCATGCGCTGACCGCCGGCGCGGTCGGCACCATGACGCTTGCCGTGATGACCCGGGCGAGCAGCGGCCACACCGGCCGTCCTATCGTCGCCGACGCCGCAACCGTCGCAATCTACGCCCTCGTGACGGTCGGCGCGCTATTCCGCGTCGCCGCGCCGTTTCTCGGCGATCTCTATACGCCTGCTTTGCTCGCGGGCGGCATGGCGTGGTCGGCCGCTTTCGGGCTCTTCGCGCTCGCCTACGGTCCGATGCTCGCTGACGCGCCGCGCCGCCGCCTGAGCCTTGCACCGGCGCCCGCCGCGCTTAGCTCTAGGGGGCGGTTAGCCGCGCGCCCACTACCGGAGCATCCTCATGTCCGAAGCCGCTCTCGATCCGAATTTCGACGTTCTCTCTGCCGCCGAGCGCTGGCGCGGGGAAGGGCGCGACGTGGCGCTCGCCACGGTCGTTGAGACCTGGGGCTCGGCCCCGCGCCCGGTCGGCAGCCACCTCGTCGTCGATGGGGAGGGAAATTTCGAGGGCTCCGTCTCCGGCGGCTGCGTCGAGGGCGCGGTCGTCGGCGAGGCGCTCGACGTTATCGGCTCCGGCAAGCCGAGAATGCTCGAATTCGGCGTCGCCGACGAGACCGCTTGGCGCGTCGGCCTCTCCTGCGGCGGCAGGATCAGTGTTTTCGTCGAAAAGGTTAGCTGAAACCGGCCGCGAAAGAAGCCCACTACGGAAACATGCGCTCCGGCGCGCGGATTTTTCCCGCGTTGCCGAGTTCGATCATGTAGCCGAAGTCCTTCACCGTATCGAGATAGTAGTGCTCGTCCTCGTCGATCTTGCCCTGCTGGATCACGGGGTAGCCGCGCCTCGCGTAGTCCGCGACCGCCTTCGCGCAGTCTGAATAATAGAGCTTCACGTGGTGGAAGCCCTCGCCGTGCTTCTCCAGGTGCTCGTCGTAGATCGAGTAGCCGGAGATCGGCTGCATCAGCTCGACCTGGCAGCCGAGCCCTTCGCCCATCGGCGTGACTGCGATCCAGCACGTATGGTTCGCCGGCTTGCCGCGATAGATGTAGTTCTGGATCTTGCCCGGCTCGAACTTGTAGATGTGCCAGGGCGCGATGTTGCAGGTCTCCGCGTGCCGCTTCATCGTTGCGTCCAGATCCCGCACCACATAGGCGACCTGGATCACCCCGCCTTCCTTCATCTGCATCGCATCCTCCCGGGTTTGTTCGTTGTTTGGTTGCGAAGCATGCGGCCGTGCGCGCGGAGCGGCAAGGGACCGGCGCGCGATTGCGGCGTGCCGGTCTCCCGGCGGTAGCGAAAACCCGGCGCGGGGTCTATTTAGAGACCGTGAATCCGGACGGGAATGGCGGTTCGATGCAGCTCGACATCCTGAAGGCCCTCAACGAGGCGCGGCTCGCGCGCCGCGCCGCGATCCTCGTCACCGACACGGCGACCGGCGAGGAGCGCCTCGTCTCCGGCGAGGCGGCCGGCAGCGACCCGCTCGCGGCGGAGCTTCAGAAGCGCCTTCGCTCCGGCCGGTCCGGCATGCTGGAGGACGGCCGCACCTTCCTCACCGTGAGCGTGCCGCCGCCGCGGCTCGTCGTGATCGGCGCCGTCCATATCAGCCAGGCGCTGGCGCCGATGGCGCGGCTCGCCGGCTTCGACGTGACCATCATCGACCCGCGCACCGCGTTCGCGACGCCGGAGCGCTTCCCCGACGTGGCGCTTCTCGCCGAGTGGCCGGAGGAGGCGCTGAAGGCCGTGCCGCTCGACGCCTTCACCGGCGCTCGTCGCGCTCACCCACGATCCGAAGATCGACGATCACCGATCCTCGCGGCGCTTTCCGCCGAGTGCTTCTATGTCGGCGCGCTCGGCAGCCGGAAGACGCACGGCAAGCGCGTCGAGCGGCTGGCGGGAGAGGGCGCCTCGCCCGCGAGCCTGGAGCGCATCCATGCGCCGATCGGCGTCGATATCGGCGCGCAGTCGCCGGCCGAGATCGCCGTTGCTATCCTGGCGGAGGTGATCGCCGCGCTTCGCCGCGGGCGGTCGACGGCGGAGCGGATCGCCGCCTGATCACGCGATGAAGCTTCGGACCGGTTCCGCTTGCCGAGGCCGAGGGCGCGATCGCCGCGCACTCGATCCGCCACGCTCCGGCGTCGTCAAGAAGGGCACGCGGCTGACGGCCGAGATCGTCGCGCGGCTCCGCGCCGAGGGCGTCGGCGAGGTCGTCGCCGCGCGGCTCGAGCCCGGCGACGTGCACGAGGACGACGCGGCGCGCCGCGTCGCCGAGGCGCTGCGCGGCGAACAACGTCCGCCTCGACGAGGCCGGCACCGGCCGCTGCAATCTCTACGCGGAGGAGGCCGGGCTTCTCGTCGTCGATCGCGCCAGCGTCGATGCGCTGAACCGTCTCGATCCGGGCCTGACCGTCGCGACGCTTCCCGCCTTCGCGCCGGTCGAGGCCGGCCGCATGGTCGCGACGGTGAAGATCATCCCCTTCGCGCTTCCCGGCGCCGCCGTCGATGGCGCGGCGGCGCGTGCCGCGAAGCGCCGGTGCTTTCGGTCGCGCCGTGGAAGGGGCTGAAGGTCGGCCTCGCCGCCACGATGCTTCCCGGCCTGAAACCCTCCGTGATGGACAAGACGCGGCGCATCCTTGAGGAGCGGCTGAAGCGCCGCGCGGCGCCTCGCTGATCGGCGAGGAGCGCGTGCCGCACGAAGCCGCGGCGCTCGCCGAGGCGCTCGCGAAGCTGAGCGAAGAGGGCGCGGAGCTGCTGATCGCCTTCGGCGCGTCGGCGATCACCGACCGCGCCGACGTGATCCCCGCCGCGATCGAGGCGGCCGGCGGCACGCGTTCGCCATTTCGGCATGCCGGTCGATCCCGGCAATCTGCTCCTCGTCGGCGAGCTTGACGGCCGGCCGGTGCTCGGCGCGCCGGGCTGCGCGCGCTCGCCGGCGGAGAACGGCTTCGACTGGGTGCTGAAGCGCATCCTCGCCGGCCTTGAAGTCAGCGAGAGCGACATCACCGGCATGGGCGTCGGCGGCCTCCTGATGGAGATCGTCTCGCGCCCGCAGCCGCGCGAGCCTGCCGCCGAGCCGAGGCGGGCGTCGCCGCGATCATCCTTGCCGCCGGCCAGTCGCGCCGCATGGGCGGGCCGAACAAGCTCCTCGCGCGCTTCGACGGCGAGCCGCTCGTCCGCCGCATCGCGCGCGACAGGCGCTCGCCTCGAAGGCCGGGCCCGTCATCGTCGTCACCGGCCACCGCGCCGAGGAGATCGGCGGCCGCGCTCGACGGGCTCGACGTCCGCGTCGTCCACAATCCCGACTTCGCCGACGGTCTCGCGACCTCGCTCAAGGCGGGCCTTGCCGCCGTGCCGGAGAGCGCAGCGGCGCGCTGGTGCTCCTCGCCGACATGCCCGGCATCGACCGCCGAATCATGGACCGGCTGATCGACGCGTTCCGCGCCAGGCCGGCGCCGGCGATCGTGCTTCCGACCGTCGCCGGCAAGCGCGGCAACCCGGTGCTGTGGGCGCGCGCCTTCTTCCCCGAACTGATGAGCGGTGAGCGGCGACACCGGGGCGCGTCACATTATCGCGCGCCACGAGGAGGCGGTGGAACGGGTCGAAATCGGAGCAGCCGCTGCCGTCGACGTGGACACGCCCGAGGCGATGGCCGAGGCCGGCGGCGTTCTCGTCGACTAGAAAATGGGCAGGCGCGATCTGTCAGCACTCTCCGGCCGGAGGCTGCTAACGCACTGTAATCATTTGTTAATCGTAGGGGTCGCACGCTATCCTTCCCATTGGAATCGCGAGCTGTGCTGCCAAAGAAGGGGAAGAGAATGCGTGAGCTCGACTTTCGCACCGTGTTCATGAGCGATCGGGCCGGCTACGGCCTCGCCACGGCGAACATCCTCTACCACATGCCGGAGCGGCCGAAGCTCCTGCAGACCTTCGTCTGGCAGTTCTACGACGTGGCGCCGGACTATCCGCGCCTGATCAAGTTCCTGGACTTCTGGATGGCCGAGATCGACGGCATCATCCATTCCGTCGAGGTGGCGCACAGGCAGCTCGCCAGGCCGCGGCCGAGGTTCGCCACGCCCGCTTCCACGGGCAGCTGCACTAGGCTGCGCCACGCGCCAGGGCAGGCGTGGGCTGCCGCGAGTGTCATCGAGACGCAGCCGGCAACGATCGCTGAGAACCGCGTCGATGCGGCTGACGGCGGAGCACGTGGCGCGGGTCGCGCGCGCGTGATCGACGATCCTCCGGCCTGCCGCCGGGCATGACGCCTGACTCCCGAGGCCGAGCACGCAGGCCGCGATCGCACGAGATGCTGCGCCGGCCGAGCCGAGCGGCGAGGCATCTGGCTCTTCGCCTACGGCTCGCTGATCTGGAAGCCGGCCTGCGAATTCGTCGAACAGCCGGACCGGCGTGATGCGCGGCTGGCACCGCTCGTTCTGCCTCGGCTGGGACCGCTGGTTCCGCGGCTCTCCGGAGCAGCCCGGGCTGATGCTCTCGCTCGATCGCGGCGGGCAGTGCAAGGGCGTCGCCTATCCGCTTGCCGCCCGACGCCATCGAGGAGAACATGCTCAAGCCTCTTCGACCGCGAGCTGCGCTTCCGACCGGCGGCGCACATGGCCGCGCTGGGTGAAGGTCGGACGACGGAGCGGGCCGCTCCGCGCGATCGCCTTCGTCATCGACCGCAAGGGCGGGCGCTATGTCGGCGGCCTTTCCGACGAGCAGGTCGCCGACGCGCTCGCGCGGCCGGTCGGGCATCGCGGCTCGATGGCGGAATATCTGCACAACACGGTCGCAGCACCTTGAGGAGGTCGGCCTGCGCGACCGCCATCTCTGGCGGCTGCAGGAGATGGTGGCGGAGCGCATCGAGGCGGCGCACGCCACCGCCGAAGGCCGGCGCGAAAGCCTTCGCCCGCACGGACTGAGGAAGGCCGGACGCTCTCGCCTCTGCTCAGTTCGCGGCGACGTTCACCAGCACCGGCTTGTCGCGCCAGACGTCCGGGAAGAGCGCCTTCAGATTCGCGATCTTCGGCAGGTCGTTGATGAAGATGTAGGCGCTGTCCGGGATGCAGCGTCGCGTAGTCCTGGTGATAGTCCTCGGCCGGGTAGAAGGCGTTGAGCGGCGACACCTCGGTCGCGATCGGCTTGGCGAACACGCCGGCCTTGTCGAGCTGCGCGATGTAGTCCTTGGCGATCGCCGCCTGCTCGGCGCCGGCGGCGAAGATCGCCGAGCGGTACTGCGTGCCGCTGTCGGGGCCCTGGCGGTTCACCTGCGTCGGGTCGTGCGCGACCGAGAAGAAGATCTGCAGGAGCTTGCCGTAAGGTGATCTGGCTCGGGTCGTAGGTGACCTGGACCAATTCCGCGTGGCCGGTCTGGCCGGTGCCGACGACCTCGTAGTGCGCGGTGTCGGCTTCGCCGCCGGAATAGCCGGAGACGGCCATGCGTCACGCCCTTCACGTGCTGGAAGACGCCCTGCACGCCCCAGAAGCAGCCGCCGGCGAGACGGCCGTCTCTCTGAACCGGGCGCGGAGGCGAGCGGCTCGTCATGCGTCGGGCGCGGCACGACCTGCGCCTGCTCCGCGGAGGCGCCGCGGAAGACGCCGCTCAGCGGAACCAGCGCGACGACGGCGAGCGACGGCGAGCGCCGGCGCGATGAGGGCTGGAGCGAAAAGGCTTTCGCGTCAAAGGTGGGCATGGCTTGGTCTCCCGGAACTCTTGCCGACTATTTGGAGAAAGCCGCGCCGCTTGGGAAGCGCCTCGCCGAGGAATCACCGCCTCTTGATTGCCGGTGTATCGGCGATCGCTTCAGACGGCGACCGCCAGGCACCAGCCACAGCCGACGGCGATGAGCGCGCGCGAGCCCAGGCCCAGTTCTCGCCTTCGCGCTTCGATGCGCTCCGCCAGACGCCGGCGAAGAGCACGAAGTTGTAGGGGATCGGCGCGAGGAGGACCGCGAGCGCGAGCCACGTCGGCGCCCGGTCGCAAAGAGCGCGATCATGCCGAGCATCGTCACGACGTTGACGAGCGTGCCGACCGCGAGCATGTCGAGCCAGAAGACGCGCGAAAGCGGCAGCGCGCCTGTCCAAAGGTCGCGGAAGTAGCCGATCACCGCGCCGCCGGGAGCGGCCGCCGGATCGCGCCTGGCTCATGCGCGTAGCGGCTGGCGGCGCGGGCGCGCGCCTTCAGCGCCTCCTCCTCGCGGTTCTTCGGCGGGCTCGTCGTCTCAAGCGAATGAGATCAGGCGGCGCGCGGCGTGCGGTGACTTCGTCGACGGCGCGGTTGAAGGCCGCCTCGTTCGCCTTCGAGGGATGCTGGAAGCCGGAAAGCTTGCGCACGAACTGCAGCGCCGAGGCGCGGATCTCGTCTTCCGTCGCCGGCGGCTCGAAATTGAAGAGCGTGCGGATGTTGCGGCACATGGGCGCTTCTCCCGTGCGGGTGTCGGACGGTCGCCGATCTTAATCGCGCCTCTTCGCGCGATGGGACGAATTTACGCGGCGGGCCGGCATCTCACCAGCGGAAATTGATGGAGGCGCGGGCGGCGTGGACGGCGCTTGATGTTGACGTTCTGCGACACGTGCTCCGAGCGCGCTCGACGTGCCGGCCGGCTGCAGATCGTCGTTGAAGTGGAAGATAGCGGTATTCCCCGCCGACGCTCCAATGCGGGCTGAAGCGAATATTCGAGCCCCGCGCCGAGGAACCAGCCGAAGAGGATGTCCTCCTCGGAGGCGGAGGCGGTCTGCCGCGCCGCATGGGGCAGCGTGCAGCTGTCGGTCGTCTTGGCCTCGGCGTTCAGATACAACGCGCCGACGCGACCGAAGGCGAGGAGGCGGTCGTAGGCGAGGCCGCCGCGCACCGACATGCCGCCATACCAATCCGTCGAGAACGAGGTTTTGCGTGTCGCCGCCGGGCGACGCCGGGTCGGTGGCGGCGCCGTCGAGGTTGAGAAGCGCCGAACCTCGCCGGAAAGGCCGAGCACCAGCCAGCGCCATTGCCAGTCGACGCCGATCTCGCCGCCGCCGAGAGCGCCGTCGCCGTCGATGCCGTAAGAGGTGTCCGGCGTTGTAGGGCGTGCCGCCGGGCGTCGCGAGCTGCTCGCGTCGAAATCCTCGCTCTTGCCCCAGCCGCCGAAGGCGCCGACGTGAAAGCCCGTCCACAGCTCCTCCCCGGCGGAGCATCGGGGCGAGCGCGCTCGTAGCCGGCGAAGGCGACAGGCGCGAACGCCGCGCCGTCCGCGGCGAGCGGGATCGGTGAAGCCGAACATGAAGTCGTGGATGTTGAAGTTCTTGTAGCGCACCTTCTCGCCGGTCGGGAAGGTGCCGGACTCAACGTCGCCGACCCAGCGGAAGCGGTAGCCGATCGTGCGGGATGACGCGGCGCGAGAAGCCGGTGAAGGCGATCCCCGCCTCGAACGACGGCGAGGCCTTCCACTCGGCGTCCACCACCGAGACCGGCGTGTGCGTTCGAACTCCACCTCGGTCTGCACGCGCGCCGCGCCGATGCCGCCGCCGACATAGAAGCGGCCCCAGCCGAAATCGATCACGTCGGCGAGAAGGCTCAGCCGGAGATCGATGGTCTGGAGGTTGCCCTTGTAGTTCGGCGTCGTCGGCGGGAACGCGGCTCGACGTCGGTGTCGTGGCGGAAATTCAGGCTGCCGTCGAGGACGGCGCGGAACGGGACGCCCCAGGCGGAGAACCCGTAGCCGAGCCCGACGCCGGCGCCGAAATTTTCCTGCGGCTGATAGGAGGTCTGGTGGCCGCCCGTCGCGCCGGGCGGCAGCGTGGCGAAATCGCCGGGCGCGCTCGAAATGCCGCCGATGAAGACGCGTCTCGCACGAACCAGCCGCCGTCGGCGGATCGCACTCGCGCAACGCCGGCCGGCAGAACAGCCGCCGAAGACCGACGCCGACGCGCAAAATGCGTTCTCAAGACGCACCCCCTGAGAGGATCGCCAGCGAAGCCGCTCGCGGCGGCGGAAAGCAACCGCAATCCCGCGCTGCGAGGCAGGCGGCGTCGGAGGTTCGCCTGAGGCCAGCCGCATGTTGCGGCGAGAAGCGACAGTGCTCCGTCCGGCGACGGGCGCGCGCGCTCCGTGAGCGCTTGGAAACGGAAGCCTCTGGGACGCGCCATTCTTGGCCAGGATTGACCGATGATCGCGCGTCTCGCCGCCTTCCGCCGATATGTCGCGCTCGCCCGGAACGGCCGCACGCAGCTTTGGCGCATCGTCGTCGGCGTCGGTCGTGATCGTGGCGTTCTGGCCGCCTCGACGGTCGGCGCGCTTCCTGGTCGGCATCTGGCTCAGCGGTTCGTCGGTGCGCGGCACGCGCGACGCGGTCCCGCGGGCGTCGCGGACTTCATGAACTCCGCGGCCGGCGTCGCCGCCGCGCTCGCCTCCTTCGTCGGCATGTCGATCGGCATCTTCTTCGCCGTGCGCGTCGTGCACGGACGGCCGCTCGGCAGCGTGCTCGGCGCGAGCGGACGTCTCGCCTGGGGCGACTTCCGCGCGCGGGCTTCGCCGCCTCGCTGATCGCCTCGGCGATCGCGGAGGCGGCGAACTTCCTCGTCGACTCATCGCTCGCGCGAAGCGCCATCGCGTTCGGCGCGTGGCTTCTCTGGCTCGTGCCGCGATGCTGCCTGCTTCTTTCGTCCAGGTGTCGGCGGAGGAACTGGCGTTCCGCGGCTATCTGCTTCAGTCGCTCGCCGCGCGCTTCAGGAGCCCGCTCATCTGGGCGGTGTTCCCGGGCCCGCTCTTCACGGCGCTCCATTGGACTGCGACGACCTCGGCGCCGCGATGAGCGCGGCGATGCTCGTCAGCATCGCCGCCTTCGCCTTCGCCGCGACAACGCTCGTCGTCAAGACGGGCAATCTCGCCGCCGGGATGGGCGCGCATCTCGGGCTCAACCTCTTCGGCGATATTCATCGTCTCGCACATGAGCTGGCTCTCCGGCGCGGCGCTCTTCCAAAGCCGGCCGCTCGACGTCGGCGATTGGTCGGAACTCGACGGCGCTCCTCGTCGGACTTTTCGGCGTCGGCAGTTCGCGCTGATGCTCGCTGCTCCTGCTCCAGCGCGCGCTCGCCGCTCAGGGTGGGCGAGGCTTGACCTTCCAGCCGCTGGAACCATCTCTGTTCGAGGAGCGCGAAGGAGAGAGCCATGAATATCGGCGACGCGGCGAAGGCGACCGGGCTACCGGCCAAGACCATCCGCTACTACGAGGAGATCGGCCTCGTCCGCGCCGACCGGCGCGGCAACAACTACCGCGACTATTCCGAGACCGCGCGTCCACAATCTCCGCTTCCTGCGGCGGGCGCGCGCGCTCGGCTTCTCGATCGAGGAGTGCCGGCGGCTTCTCTCGCTCTACGCCGACCGCCGCCGCGCGAGCGCCGACGTGCGCCGGCTGGCGGAGGCGCATATCGGCGAGATCGACGCCAAGATCGCCGAGCTGCAGGCGATGCGGCAAGACGCTCGCGACGCTCGTCAACGCCTGCCACGGCGACCACCGGCCCGACTGCCCGATCCTGGAGGACTTGGCGGGAGCTCGTCACTGATGCGATTAGGTCATGAGTTCCGCGCCACGGCCAGGTTCGCGCCGAGCGCGATGAGCACGCCCCCGCCAAGCCTCTGAAGCGCGCGGACGAAGCGCTCCGATGAGCGCAGCTTGTTTGCGACCGCATGCGAGGCCTCGATCAGGATGGCGTCCGTCACGCTGAACATCGCGTTCACGATCCCTCCGAGAAAGACGATCTGCGCCCAGATGGGGAGCTCCGCGGATCGGTCCGTGAACTGTGGCAGGAACGCGAGGTAGAAGAGCGCCGACTTGGGGTTCACGGCTCCGACGATGAGGCTGTCGCGCAGAGGTCGCCGCGCCGTCGGCGGGGGCGGCTCGCGCGATGCCGATATCAGCGATCGCGGCCCTCGCAGACACTTGATGCCGAGCCAGATCAAGTAGGCCGCTCCGGCGAGCTTCATCGCAATGAAGAGCGGCGGCACGACAGCGAGCAGCGCCGAAACGCCGAATGCAGCCGCCGGCGACCTGTCCAAGACCGGCGAGATGGAAACCAAGCGCCGACCACCACCCGGCCTTCCGGCCCGACGCCAGCGTCTGCGCCGCGGCATAGAACATCCCGGGCCCCGGCACGCACGCGAAGACCGCCGAGGCGAGGAAGAACGGGAGCAAGAGGTCTGCTGAAGGCATGGCGCACCTGCGGATTCTGGCCGCCCAGTGTCGCGCATCGCCCGTAATATCCGAGGGCGACGGATCGTCACCTGCGAGCCGAGCTGCACGCTTGACGTGAATCAACGCGAAGAGCCTAGAGGTCTGTCTCTTCTCGGGCCTGCGGGAACCGAGGTCCGGGCCGGCGTCCGATGGGATTTGCCTCCCTGGCTTATGCGGAAACCTTAGGGAGAGACGCGTGGACACGAACTTGATCCTCCATCCGACGGACGGCTCTGAAGGCTCGCAGAAGGCTCTCGACGTGGCCGCGCGGCTCGCCGCGAACGGGCAGGGCAAGTTGATCGTGCTGCATGTCCAGAGGCGGCATGGCATGGAGAATGTGCCACCCGAACTGGCGGATTTGAATTACGTCGAGCATGTCAGAATGACCGAAGCCGATGTACTGCGCGGCAATGCGGAGCTGCTGGTCGAAAGGGTCAAGCAAAGCGCCGAGGCGAAGGGCGTCCGTGATGTCGAGGCCGTCGTCGCGGAGGGCGACCCGGTGCGCGTGATCTTGGACATGGCCAAGGACCGGAACGTCGATATGATCGTGACGGGAAGTCGCGGCCGCGGCGACCTTGAGGGGCTGATGCTCGGCAGCGTGTCGCACAAGCTCGTTCAGTTGGCCCCGTGCACCTGTGTCATTGTCCGCTAGGCGGGAGTGGCGCCTGAGAGCGTGATCGTGTGGCGGATCGGCCTCACGATCCACGAATACTCCGCCTAGCCTGCCCGCGCGCCATCCCGCGTCATCTGCGCGATCTTCTCCGCCACCATCATCGTCGGCACGTTGGTGTTGGCGCAGGGGATGGTCGGCATGACCGAGGCGTCGCAGACGCGAGGCCGGCGATGCCGCGCACGCGGCCCTGATTGTCGGTCACCGCCATGCGGTCGTCGGCTGCGCCCATGCGGCAGGTGCCGGAGGGGTGCCACACGCCGCCGACTTTCGCCTTCAGATACGCCTCAAGCTCCCCGCGATGCGCGGCGAGGCGATGCGGGGAGGGGACGCCCCCCATCATCTGCGGCAGCGCCTGTCTGCGGATCGGCTTGCCGAGATCGAGCATGCGGGCCAGCAGATCGGTGACGATGGCGTTGCGCGGCGTCGGCTGCGTGAAGCCGCGCGCCCGCTCCGAAAGCTCCACCGGGAAGATGTCCTCGATCGTATCCTTCACGACCGGATCGGCGAGAAGGACCATGGCGTATTCGAAGGCGTCGGCGAGCCGCTTCATGTCGCGCGGGTCGGAGAGCAGGCGGAAGTCGATGCGCGGTGGCCCATCCGGCCGCGTCGGATCGAGCAACAGCTGGCCGCGCGAATAGGATTTGTTGATCCACCAGAAGAGCGGCGCGAACTGCCGCCCGATCTCGTGCCAGGCCGCGCGCGTCATGATGTTCATGTGCATGTCGCCGGCCGGGCAGCCCTCCACCTTGGAGGAGAAGCGGATGGCGATCGGGATGTGGTAATAGGCCTCGCGCGGCTGGCGCGCATGCGGCTTCAGGTACGCCATCACGCCGGCCGACGGGTGCTCCATCAGGTTCTGCCCGATGCCCGGGATGTCGTGCGCGACCGCGATGCCGCAATCGGAAAGATGCGCTGCCGGGCCGATGCCGCTGCGCATCAGCAGGGCCGGGGAGGCGAGCGCGCCTGAGCTGACGATGATCTCGCGCCCGCGCAATTCCGACACCGTGCCGTCCGCGCCGCGCAGCGTGACGCCGACCGCCCGCCGGCCTTCCAGCAGGATGCGCTCCACCGTCAGCCCGGTCCTGACCTCGAGATTGGGCCGCGCCCGAACCTCAGGCGTCAGATAGGCGAGCGACACGGGCACGCGCTCGCGCTTCTCGTTGACGTTCAGCGCCATCTCGAAGACGCCGTCGGCCCACGCGCCGTTCTGGTCGTCGCGGAACGGGATTCCCCGACCACGAAGTTGGTCATCATGGCGTGCGTGAAGGGCGTCCAGATCGCGGCACCCAGCCGGCGGATCGGCAGCGGCCCGTCATTGCCGTGCCATTCGTTGTCGAAATCGAGGTCGCGCTCCAGCTTCTTGAAGAACGGCAGCACCTCCTGCCACGACCAGCCCTCGACCCCCATGTCGCGCCACTCGTCGTAGTCGGCGGGCGCGCCGCGATTGGCGCCGATGCCGTTGATCGCAGGAGCCGCCGCCGAGGATGCGCGCCTGCTCGTAGAAGTCGCCTGGCGGCCGGGATCGTTCGAGCCCGGGGAGGACAGGGTGGCGCTCATGCCCCGGCCACAGATAGCGCCGGGTTGAGATAGGCGTTGCCGGGGAAGCCGCTGCGGAGCTCCGCCGGCATGGTCTCCTCGGTGAGGTCGCGCCCCGCCTCGATCAGCACGACCTTTCTGCCGCTGTCTTCGCTAAGCCGAGCGGCGAGCACGCAGCCCGCCGAGCCGCCGCCGACGATCAGGGTGTCGGCCGAGGCCGCCTCGCTCATGAGCCGCTCTTCTCCGGTCAGACAGGTCGCGCTTCGGGAATGTTGTAGGTGTCCATCCACGGGCGGTGCCGCTCGATCGCGGCGGCCGCGGCGAACACGTCGGCGTCGGCATAGCGCCGGCCGATGATCTGCATGCCGACCGGGAGCTTCTCCGCGCTGCTCAGCCCCGCCGGCACCGAGGCCGCCGGATGCCCGGTGAAGTTTACAGGATAGGTCATGCACCAGCCGATCACGCGGTTCATCGGCTCGCCGTTGATGGTCGCCGGCCCGCGCGTGTTGCCGTCGGTGGCGTTTTCCACCGGAAGGCAGGCGAGCGTCGGTGTGACGACGAGCCGGTATTTGCCGAGCATCGCCTGCATCGCCTCGTAGATCTGCGTCTGCACGATCTGGTCGCGCTGCTTGTCGGCGAGTGTCAGGGAACGCGCGATCCGGTCCCACTCGTGCACCTCCGGCGGCACGTCGTCCGGATGGTCCTTGAGGATGTCGTAGCCTTGCTGCTTGTAGCTCTCGAACGCGCCCATGGCGTTGAGCGCGGCGAAGCGGCACCAGACTTCCGCTGAGCTCATTCTGGCTTTGCTGGAAGCCCGGATCGACCTCCTCCACGATCGCCCCGGCGTCCTCAAACGCCTTCACCGCGGCATCGACCACCTCGAGCACCGCCGGCTCGACCGGAAAGATGCCGAAGTCGCGGCTGTAGCCGATCTTCCACCCCTTGATGGAGGTGTTGAGCGCGGTCGGTGAAGTCCACCTCTTCGTCGAGGCAGAACGGGTCGCGCGGGTCGTAGCCGGTCAGCACCGTGGTCGCGAGCGCGCCATCCTCGACTCTCCGCGCGATCGAGCCTTCGTAGACGAAGGGGGAGGTGCCGACGAAGGCGTTCGGGCGCGTGATGCACGGAACCCGGCCGAACGAGGCCTTGTAGCCGAAAACCCCGCACCAGGCCGACGGGATGCGGATCGATCCGCCGCCGTCCGTGCCCTCGGCCATCGGCAGCAGTCCGTCGCCGACGGCCGCCGCCGATCCGCCGGACGAGCCGCCGGAATTGCGGCCGATCGCAAACGGCGTCGATGTGGGCCCAAAGAGCAAGTTGTCACACGTCCCGCGAAAGCCGAGCTGCGGGCTGTTGGTCTTGCCGACGATGATGGCGCCGGCGTCCTCCATCCGCTTGGCGAAGATGCAGTAACTGTCGGCGATGGCGTGGCTCAGGCAGCGGATGCCGCCGAAGGTGCTCGGCCAGCCCGGCTTGAAGTCGACGCAGTCCTTCATCGCGGTGGGCACGCCGTGCAGCGGGCCGAGCTTCGCGCCGGACATGACGTCCTGCTCCGCCACCTGCGCGCTTCGCCTCGCTTCGTCGAAGGAGGAAAAGATGATCGCATTGAGGCTCGGATTGCGCTTCTCGATCCGCGCGATGACCGCGTCCATCAGTTCGACTGGCGAGATCGTCTTCTCACGAATGAGGCGGGCCATCTCCACCGCACCGAGACGAGGAACATCATCCGCAAGCGCCATCTCACCCCCTCCGCGCCGTCCGCCGAAGGCGGAAGGCCCACAACCCGAGACCCGCAGCGCCTGAGTTGCGAGTAAGGCGCGCAACCCTCGACAGCTGTTTGTTTATGTGGTTTCGTTCATAACAATGAGCGTTTATGTTTGCAACCGTTCGACCCCTGCTTCGAGCCGCGCGACTTGGGCGCAACACGGGATGCCAGGACGGTGAAGTCGGTTGCGATCGCGCCGTCGCTCCTGGCGGGTGACTTCGGGCGTCTGGGAGAAGAGGCGGCCGCCATGCACGCGGCGGGCGCGGAGTGGCTGCACCTCGATGTCATGGACGGCGTCTTCGTGCCGAATATCAGCTTCGGCGCCGTCGCGGTCGCGGCGATCCGTCCGCGCACGCCGGCGGTCTTCGATGTCCACCTGATGCTCGACCGGCCGGACGACTACGTCCCCGCCTTCGCCGAGGCGGGTGCCGACCGCATCACGGTTCACGTCGGAGGCCGGGCCGCATCTGCATCGCTCGCTGTCGCTCATCGCCGCGCACGGCAAGAAGGCTGGCGTCGCGCTCAATCCGGCGACGCCGGAGGGAAGCTTGGCTTACGTCCTCGACGCCGTCGATCTCGTCCTGGTGATGAGCGTCAATCCCGGCTTCAGCGGGCAGACCTTCATCCCGGCGATCCTCGACAAGGTCGCCAGGGTGCGGGAGATGACATCGGATCGGGCGATCGACATCGCCGTCGACGGGGGCGTCACCACTGACAACGCGCAGGCGCTGGTGGAGGCGGGCGCGACCGTGCTCGTCGCCGGCTCCGCGGTGTTCGCGGGTGGACCTTCGAATTATGCTGCGAACATTGCCGCTTTGCGCGCTTCCGCGGCGTCGGCACGCGTGGGGAATGCAGCCGAAAAGTTCGAGTTTGTTTGAAAAAGATTGTTTGCGAACTCTGTCGTGCTAAAAGACCGTGACGAGGAATGACGGCTGTCTGGCGCGGCCGCGAAGGCATTTGAGGGGTTGGGATGGGCGTGGATTTTGTCGCCGGCGGGGCGAAGACGATTATCGCCATGGCGCATATCGGCGCGCTTCCCGGCACGCCGCTCTATGACGCGAAGGGCGGCATGGAAAAGCTCATCGACGGCGTCCTGAAGGACATCGAGGCGCTGCAGGCCGGCGGCGTCGATGCCATCATGTTCGGCAACGAGAACGACCGCCCCTATGTGTTCAAGGCGCCGGCGGAAGGCGTCGCGGCCATGACCGCGGTGGTTTCGGCGGTGAAGCCGGCGCTGAAGGTGCCGTTCGGCGTCAACTATCTCTGGGACCCGAAGGCGAGCGTCGCCATTGGCGCCGCGACCGGCGCGAGCTTCGTGCGCGAGATCTTCACCGGGCTCTTCGCTTCCGACATGGGGCTGTGGCAGCCCGATTGCGCCGGCGCCGTGAAGCTGCGCCGCGATCTCGGCCGGCCCGACATGAAGCTCCTCTTCAACATCAACGCGGAGTTCGCCCATTCGCTCGACGGCCGCCCGATCGCGCTGCGGGCCAAGAGCGCCGTGTTCTCCTCGCTCGCCGACGCGATCCTCGTTTCCGGCCCGCTCACCGGCCAGCCGGCCGCAACCTCCGATCTGAGGGCGGTGCGCGAAGCGGTTCAGCACGTGCCTGTCTTCGCCAATACCGGCGTCAACATCGACAACATCGCCGACGTTCTCTCCATCGCCGACGGCATGCGTCATCGGCACGCATTTCAAGGTCGACGGCGATACCTGGAATGCGGTCGACGGCGCGCGCGTGAAGCGCTTCATGGACAAGGTCGCGACGCTGCGCTGACAGATTGGCCGCCGGGGTCGGCGCGAAGGCCGGGAAGGGGAAGGTCGGGTGTCCTGCGTTCTGGGTCTCGACATCGGCACGACATCGACGATCGGCATCCTGATCAGGCTGCCGGACGAGGTGGTGGGCATCGTCTCGCGCCCGGTGACGTTGAACTCGCCTAAGGCGGGATGGGCGGAGGAGGATCCCGCGCCAGTGGTGGACCAACGTCTGCGCCATCCTTTCGGAGCTTCAAGGAGCGCGGCGTCGCGCTCGATGAGATCGCCGCCGTCGGCGTCACCGGCATGCTGCCGGCCGTCGTGCTTCTCGACGATCGTGGCGATTTGATCCGCCCGAGCATCCAGCAAAGCGACGCGCGCTGCGGCGCCGAGGTGCGCGAGCTCGCCGCCGAGCTCGACGGCGACGCCTTCGTGCGCCGGGTCGGCAACGGCATCAACCAGCAGCTCGTCATCGCCAAGCTGCGCTGGATCGAGAAGCACGAGCCCGACGCCTTCGCGCGCATCGCGACCGTCTTCGGCTCCTACGACTACGTGAACTGGAAGCTGACGGGCGAGCGCGCCGTGGAGCAGAACTGGGCGCTCGAAGGCGGCTTCGTGGACATCTCCGACCACAAGGTCGGCGGACGATCTCGTCGCGCTCGCGCACATCCCGCGCTCCGCCTTGCCGCCGAAATCGACGTCGCACGCGCTGCTTGGCAAGGTGACGCCGCAGGCAGCCGCCGAGACGGGGCTGAAGGCCGGCACCCCGGTCGTCGGCGGCGCGGCCGATCTGATCGCCTCCGCGCTCGCGGCCGGCCTCACGCAGCGGGGCGACGTGCTTTTGAAGTTCGGCGGCTCCGTCGACATCCTCGTCGCGACCGACAAGGCGGCGCCCGATCCGCGGCTTTACCTCGACTACCATCTGGTGCCCGGCCTCTTCGTTCCGAACGGATGCATGGCGACCGGCGGCTCGGGGCTGAACTGGTTCGTCGAGACGTTCGCGGGCGGCGAGAGGGCGGCCGCGGACGCCGCGGGCATCTCCGTGCACCGCCGCCTGGACCACCTCGCGGCGACCGTTCCGGCCGGGTCGGACGGGCTGTCGATCCTGCCCTATTTCCTTGGTGAGAAGACGCCGATCCACGATCCCGCGCGCGCGCGGCGTCTTCTACGGCATGAGCCTGTCGCACGGTCTCGGCCATGCCTGGCGCGCGCTGCTTGAAGCCTATGCCTACGCGATCGCCCATCACGTCGAGGTGCTGGATGACATCGGCCACGCCACGGAACGCTATCTCGCCTCCGATGGCGGCTCCAACAGCGAGGTGTGGATGCAGATCGTCGCCGACGTGCTGCAGAAGCCGGTGCAACTCCTGAAAGGGCATCCCGGCTCGTGCCTCGGCGCGGCCTGGACGGCCGCGATCGGCGTCGGCCTTGAGGCGGACTGGTCGGCGATATCGCGCTTCGTCGGGACCGGCGCGGTCGTCGAGCCGAACCCGGCGAATGCCGAAGTCTATGCCGAAGGCTACAAGACGTTTCGCGATCTCTATCGCCGCCTCTTCGCGGACGGAGGCCGAGGATGATCGCCGTGCAGTCGTGTCACGAGGGAGCCGCGCCGGCCGGAGCGGAAGCGGATGGTCTATAAGATCGATGCGGATGACGACCGCAGATACATCGAGGAGTTTCGCAAGACGCCGATCGGGGACCACAGCCCCGGGCTTCAGCGCGTGCTCAACATCATGCGGCTCGACCGCGGCGGCATCCAGATACGTGCTCGTCTGCCGCAAGCGCTTCGCCGAATACGTGCTCGGGCGCATGCCGCCCGACCGCGCCGATCCCATCGAGATCGAGGAGGACCTGGTCTTCACCACACGCGAAGAGGCCGAATGGGAGATGTTCCGCCGCCGCTGGCGCGAGCATACCGGCGAGGACATCAACCTGCCTTTCACACGGACGACGCTAGGACAGTCATGCTCAAGATCGTCGGCTATCCGGATCGCTATAGCGTCGCCCCCGGCGAAACGATCGACTTCAAGATCTCCGTCGAGGAGGGCGACACTTCGAGGCGCGGCTGGTGCGCGTCGTCCACGGCGACTGCAATCCGCGAGGGCCGGGACTGAAGTTCATCCACGTCCCGACCAACGCCGACGGCAGCCATCCGGGCAAGGCGCAGCGGATCGACGCCGGCTCGTTCATGCTGGTCGAGGGCTTTCCGGCGCTCGCCGCCGGAGCCGTTCACCTTCTTCGCCATGCTCTGGCCGACGCTGACCAGGCGCGAGGACCAGACGCTCCTCTGCCCAGTGGGATCCCGGCGAGCCGGCGCGGCATCCACATCGGGCTGAGACGGCGGCCGCATCGCGGTCACGTTTCGGCGATGGCGCAGAGGCACGGCGACGGTGATCGGCGAGAGCGGCCGATGCTGGACCGCGCAATGGTATTCGCTCGCCGTCGCGCATCATCCCGCAGCGCGCGGACCGTGTCGATCGAGCAGAACCCGCTCGTTCCCTATGCGAAGACGAACGACGCCTTCTCCGGCACCTTCGACCGCTCGACGTCGCGCCGGCGCCGCGTCGAGGCGCCGCTCTATCTCGCCGGCTGCCCGGAGGCCGACGGCACGGTCGGGCGGCATTACGACGGCAAGATCGACGGCCCGACGCTGCTGTCGGGCCTGCATGCCGGCCGACGCACGACGCACGCTTGCGCGTGCCGCTCGATCCGGCCGCTCGCGACGAAGTCATCGCCCGATGGGATTTCTCACGCGGGATCGATCGTTGCGCGGCCGTCGACGTCGGCCCGTCGCGGCTCGACGGCGCTGTTCGGTCAACCTGCCGACCCGCGGCATGAAGGGCTGGAACTGGACCGGCGAGGAGCATGCCTGGCCGAAGAAGCCCGAGCACTACGGCGCCGTGCATTTCCATCACGACGATCGTCTATGACGCCGCCTGGGAGACCTCGGTCGCGGTGACGATCCCGGACGACTGCCGCAGCGGCCCCTATGCGCTGCATGTCAGATGCGGCGAGAGCGACAAGACCGCGACGCGCGAGGCCTATATCGCCTTCTTCGTCCGGCCGCCGCGCGACCCGGGCGGCGCGCGGCAACCGCCCGCAAGGTGCGTTGCTGGCGCCGACCTGTCCTATCTCGCCTATGCCAACCATGCCGAGCACATCACCGCGCGCGGCGCGAGCTGCAGATGGGACGGCTGCTCACTTTCGGCCATGCCGATCTCTACATGTATGACCATCCCGAGCTCGGCGGCTCGCTCTACGACACGCCATGCCGACGGCTCCGGCGTCGACTATTCGAGCCGCCTCCGGCCCAATCCTCAACTTCTCGCCGCGCAATATCATTCCTGGCTCGGCGGCCACGGCTCGGCGCTCTACCAGTACAATGCCGACACCCATCTCTTCGACTGGCTGGAGCAGCAGGGCGTCGACTACGACGTCATCACCGACGAGGATCTGCACGAGGAGGGCTTCGAACTCTCGCGGACTACCGCGTCGTCCTGACCGGCACCCATCCCGAATATCATTCGACCGCGATGTGGGACGCGATGAAGGCGTGGATCGATCGCGGCGGGCGGCTGATGTATCTCGGCGGCAACGGCTGGTACTGGCGCATCGCCTTCCACGACGAGCTGCCGGGCGTGATCGAGCTGCGCCGCGCCGAGGACGGCATCCGCACCTGGGATCGCCGAGCCCGGCGAATATTACCACTCCTTCAACGGCGAGTATGGCGGGCTGTGGCGGCGGATCGGCCGCGCGCCCAACGTCATGGCCGGCGTCGGCTTCATCGCCCAGGGCTTCGACATGTCCTCCTACTACCGCCGCGCGCCCGACGCCGACAATCCGCGCGCCGCCTTCATCTTCAAGGGCGTGCCGGACGAGATCATCGGCGATTTCGGCCTGGTCGGCGGCGGCGCGGCCGGCATCGAGCTCGACTGCATCTCGCGCGAGCTCGGCTCGCCGCCCAACATGCTGCGGCTCGCCTCCTCCGAGGGCCACCGCCGATGATGATGCTGGTCAACGAGGAGTTCGGCGTCGTCCCGCCCAATCTCGGCGGCGACCAGAACCAGCGCGTGCGCGCCGACCTGGCCTTCTGCGAGACGCCCGCCGGCGGCGCGGTCTTCGCCACGTCCTCGATCGCCTGGTGCGGCTCGCTCTCGCACAACGACTACGACAACAACGTCTCGCGGATCACCGCCAACGTGCTGAAGCGCTTCCTGGACCCGACGCCCTTCTCGGCCGGCGACGCCTGAACTCTCCACATTCAGAAGGACGATCCAGCACGATGAGCCTCGACCAGTTTCGCCTCGACGGAAGGACGGCCGTCGTCACCGGCGGCGCGCGCGGCATCGGCTACGCCATCGCCGAGCTCGCGGCGAGCGCCGGCGCCGACATCGCCATCGTCGACACTGCTGGAGCAGGGCCGCGGAATCCGCCGAGGCCATCGCCGACGAAGTCCGGCGCGCAGGCGAGTTCTATCAGGCCGACCTGCGCGATCCGGAGACGGCGAGGACCGTGGCCGACGACGTGGAGCGCGACTTCGGCCGCGTCGGCGTGCTGTTCAACTGCATCGGCATCAACCCGAACACCGACTTCCTGGAGATCCCGCCGGAGGAATGGCAGGACGTGATGGCCGTCAACGTCAACGCCCAGTTCTTCGTCGCCCAGGCCTTCGCCCGCCAGATGGCGCGAGCGGGCGGCGGCAGCATCGTCGCCATCGGCTCCAATTCCGGCTTCACCGTCGACAAGCCGCAGCCGCAGGCGCACTACAACACCTCCAAGGCCGCCGTGCACCAGATGGTGAAGTCGATGGCGATCGAGCTTGCGCCTCACAAGATCCGCGTCAACGCCGTGGCGCCGGGCTACGTCCTGACCGAGATGACCAAGCTCGGCCTGAGCAACGCCGAATGGGTGAAGGTCTGGGAGGAGATGACGCCGATGAAGCGGTTCGCCGAGCCGTCGGAGATCGCCAACGTCATGCTCTTCCTGGCGAGCGACGCGGCGAGCTACATGACCGGCAGTATCGTTCTCGTCGACGGGGGTTACACATGCTGGTGACGACCGAAGCGTGGGTTATGTCATGAGCGAAGCGACATCCGTCCGTCCTCCGATCGGCAAGGACCTGGAGGGCAAGCGCGCCATCGTCACCGGCGGCGCCGCCGGCATCGGCCGCGCCATCGCGCGCGGCGCTCGCGCGCCATGGGGTGCGCGTCGCGATCGCCGACCTCGAACGAGGCCGCGCGCGAAGGGCGCCGCCGCCGCGCTCGGGCCGGAGCATATGGGCTCGCCATCGACGTGCGCCGAGCGCGCATCGGTCGAGGCCGCGCTTGCGCGAGGTCGAGGAGGCCTTCGGCGGCTACGACATCCTCTGCGCCAATGCCGGCGTATCGACGATGAACAAGGCGGTCGACCTGAGCGACGAGGAGTGGGACTTCAACTTCGACGTCAATGCGCGCGGCGTGTTCCTAACCAACCAGGTCGCCGCTCGGCACTTCCTCGCCGCAGGCTCGGGCGTGATCGTCAACACCGCCTCGCTCGCCGCCAAGGTCGGCGCGCCGCTTCTCGCGCATTACTCCGCGTCGAAGTTCGCTGTGCTCGGCTGGACGCAGGCGCTCGCGCGCGAGCTGGCGCCGGCCGGCATTCGCGTCAACGCCGTCTGCCCCGGCTTCGTGCGCACGAGCATGCAATCGCGTGAAGTCGAGTGGGAGGCGAAGCTGCGCGGCGTCACGCCGGAGCGCGTGATCGCCGACTATGTGGCGCAGACGCCGCTCGGGCGGCTGGAAGAGGCGGAGGACGTGGCCGAGGTCGTCGTCTTCCTCTGCCTCCGAGGCGTCAGCCTTCATGACCGGGCAGGGCGTCAACGTCACCGGCGGCGTCTATACGACGTGAGATGAGCGGGATGAGCGACATCACGGAGGCGGACGCCGCGGAGCTGCTCGCCGCGCTCGTCGCAATCCCGAGCGTCAATCCGCATTTCCGCCGGCCCGACGATCCCGATGCTTGGTTCAACGAGGCGCGTGTCGGCGATTTCGTTGCCGACTGGCTGCGCCAGATCGGCGCGGAGGTGGAGATCGACCTGGTCAAGCCGGAGCGCCCGAACGTGGTCGCGCGCATTCGCGGCGCCGAGCGGCGGCCCGACCTCCTTGTGGGAGGGCCATCTCGACACGGTCCAGGTGACCGGCATGGACGATCCGTTCACCCCGCGCATCGAAGGCGGGCGGCTCTATGGACGCGGCGCGGTGGACGACAAGGGCTGCGTCACCGCCTTCATGCTGGCCATGCGGGAGCTGGCGAAGAATCCGCCGCCGGGCGACGTCACGTTCCTCGCCGCGATGGACGAGGAGTATCACTTCAGGGGGATCGCGCATCATCTGGAGCGCGGCGAGCGCTACGATCTCGGCATCGCCGGCGAACCGACCAATCTGCGGATCGTGCGCGCCTGTAAGGGCTGCGTGCGCTGGTATGTGGAAGTGCTCGGCCGACCCGCGCACACGGCGAAGCCGCACGAAGGCGTCAATGCGATCACCGTAGCGCGCCACGTCCTCACGGCCTTCGAGGAGGCCATGACGCGGCGCTTGGAAGAGCATCTGCTGCTCGGGCGCTCGACGCTGACCTGCACCGCCTTCGAGGCGGGCGAGGGGCCGAACACCGTGCCGTCGCGCGCCATGCTGCGCTTCGACTATCGCTGCCTTCCCGGCGAGGATAGCGGTATGATCTGGCGCGACTTCGCGGCGCTGGCGACGTCGATTGCGGAAGAGACGCCCGGCATACGCTGCGTCGTTCACGAGCCATTTATAGACTTCCTCGGCCATGGACGTGCCCGAGGCTGCTCCCATCGTGGGCATCATGGGCGGCGTCTGTCGCGATGCCGGCATCGATCCGACACCGATAGGCGTACCCTATGGCTCGGACGCGACGAAGATGACGAATGTGGCCCGCGTGCCAACCGTCGTCTTCGGGCCAGGTTCGATCGACCAGGCGCATTCGCTGAACGAGTTCGTGGAGATCGCGGAGGTCGCCAAGGCCGCCCGCATGCTGGTCGAGACGGCGAGGCGGGCAGGGCAGTCGTGAGCGCGCACGACCCGGGCTCTACCGACCTCTATCAGCCCGAAACCGAGGCGGACCTCATCGCCGCCTTCCGCCGCAATCCGCGCGGACCGTACAGTCCCGTATTGCAGCGGCTTCTCAACATCGTGCACGCCGACCTGAGCGCCACCCGCGTCGTCCTTGTTACCTTGGAGCCGTTCAAGCGCTGGGCGATCGCGAGCGTTCCGGAGGAACGCGGCGAGCGGATCGAGATCGAACACGACACGATCTTCACCGACCTCGCGGAGGCGGAGTGGGCGCTTTTTCGCCGCCGCTGGCTCCTGCGCACCGGCGTGCTGCTGGACCCGTAGCCCACCCGGCGCACCGCTTGGCGAAGCCGCGCGGTTCCTCCGGGAGAGCGGCTTTGCACAAATTCGAACCGTCCGGTTGCCGCCGATATGGTCTGCTGCCGAAGACTTGGCCACTGAAACGGTAAGACGGCGGAGAATCCCGCGTGCGGCAGCGAAATTTCGCTGTTCACACTTGACCCTTAGTGGGATTGCCGATTTAAATCGAACATATTGCAACAGAGAACGAACACAAATGATCGGACCTTGGTCCGTTGTTCTGCACCAATGCCCGCAACACAGGGGGTAAGACGATGAACAAACGTTACAGCGGCCTCACGCGCCGCCAGCTTCTGCAGACGACCGCTGGCATCGGCGCCACGGCGGTAACGGGGTCGCTCCTTCCCGCGAGCTTCGCCCAGGCCCAGGACATGAGCCTTGCGGCGACCAGCGGCGAGCCGGTCTATTTCCGCGGCTGGAACTTCCGCACCGATGTCGTCCAGGGGAACGTCGACCGCTACAACGCAAACCTCGCCGGACACGTCGACTACGCCACCGTGACCGGCGACTACCCGTCGATCATGGAGAAGAGCCTCATCTCGAAGGCCAATCTCGACGTGCTCTACGCCAACCCGTCGAGCGCGGTCCGTTACTTCGGCGGCAATTGGATCATGCCCGTCGACGAGTTGGCGAACGCCGACGAGATCAAGGCGGGAATGTTCGAGAACATCCTCGACGCCTGGTCCTACAAGGGCAAGCTGCTCGGCCTCAGCTACTTCGTCTCCACCCGCGGCGTGATGTGCGTGAACACCGAGAAGTTCGCGGCGGCCGGCTTCAGCGAAGCGGACTATCCGAAGAACTGGCCCGAGTTCTACGAGATGCTCTACAAGCTGCGCGACAAGGGCGAGAAGCAGCCCTACCTTGCGCACTGGTTCTCCGAATGGTTCGGCATCAGCTGGGGCTATGTCCTTGAGATGATGAACCGCGGCGGCGTCATGGCCGACCCGGAGACACACGCGCCGATGATGACGGTGGACGGCCCCGCCGGTCAGACGCTCGAGGACTGGAAGAAGATCTGGAAGGATGGCTTCATCCCCGAAGAGGTCTTTGCCTACAACGAAGCGGCCTACATCGACGCCTATCGCTCCGGTCGCTACATCTTCAGCCCGCAGCAGATCTACGACCTGAAGACGTTCAACGACCCGGCGCAGTCCTCCGCGGTGGCCGGCAAGATCGGCTTCCTGCCCTATCAGGGGCAGCCCTGGGGCCTGATCGACAGCGCCATGTACCTGATGACCAGTCGCGACCGTCCGGCCGAGGTCACCGAGGACGTGAAGAAGTTTGCGTCGTGGTATGGCTACAAGAACGAGGATGGCGAGATCGCGGTCGCCAACCGGTGGATGAAGGAGAACATGCTGTTTTCCGCCTACAAGGAGGTGATGCAGAGCGACTCCGCGCGCGAGACGATCGCTGCCTCGATCTCCAATCCCGACGACTACGACAAGCTCATCGAGGTCTATTCGCATACGCCGTTCCCGAAGGGTATCTGGAGCGTCGTGTGGTCGGAGGAGTTCAACGGCTGGCTGAAGGAGAAGCTGTTCGCCTTCCTGCAGCAGGATCTCACCACCGAGAGCGTCATCACCGAGGCAAACGACGAGATCGCCCGCCTCAACAAGAAGTACAAGATCGAGTAGCCGGCGCGGCCCCGCGCCCACACTGCGCGGGCCGGCCCGTGACGCCCTTCGGGGTTGCTCATCGGCACGGCGCTTGCTGAATTGTCATGGGGCGGCCTTCGCCGCCCCATGACGCGGAATAGAAGTCTCCGCGGTACGATAGTCTCGACTGTCAGGGGGTGCGATCTTTGAAGAGCACGACAGCCGTTCAGCGCCCGGCGCGCTCGCGCAGCGCCGAGTTGTCGAACCTTCAGTTCGCTCTCCTGGTCACCGTCCCGGTCCTCTGCTTCCTCGTCATCGTCGTCGCCTATCCGCTCGGCTACGCCCTGTGGATCAGCCTGCACGAGATCAGCTTCTTTGGCGGCTATTCGGCCGAGTTCGTCGGCCTCGCCAACTACGCCGCGGTGATCAGCGATCCGGACTTCTACCGCTCGACCTGGATATCACTCCACTTCACGGTGGAAAGCGTCGTCCTCACGCTGATCATCGGGATGTGCCTGGCGCTCATCGTGCGCGACCTTTCTCCGCGGTGGCGCTGGCTGCGCGCCATCATCATCCTGCCCTGGGCCGTTTCGCCGTACGGCGCCGGCATCCTCTTTGCCTATCTCGGGCGCGGGCAAACCAGCCTCGGCACGGCGCTCGTCGACCTTTTCGGCGGGGACTACACGCTGAACCTGATCTCCGCCAAAGGTGTAATCGAGTATCTGGCTTTCGGCGCGGCCTGGAACATGGCGCCGCTTCTCGCCTTCTTCCTGCTTGCGAGCATGCTCACCACGCCCCGGCGGCTCTACGATCTCGCCGCGATCGACCAGATGAACCCGTTAGAGGTATTCCTCCACGTCACGCTGCCGCCACTGCGCTTCACGCTCTTCGTCTTCACCTGCATCACGACGGTGCTCTCGCTGAAGGCGTTCGACTACATCTTCACGGAGACGCAAGGCGGACCGGGAACGGCGTCGGCGACGCTCACCTACCAGCTCTACAAGATCAGCTTCGTGAACCTCGATCTCGGCTACGGCGCCGCGATGTCGTTCTTCCTGCTCGCCATGATTCTGGTCGCGACGTTCATCATCTTCTTCTTCTGGGGAAGGCGCGAGGGTCGCTGATGCTCGAAAAGCGATGGACCGTCTGGCGGGTACTCGCCCTCGTCGTGGCGCTCGTGTGGACGCTGCTCCCGATGTATTGGACGCTGAAATATGCGTTCGAGACGCATAGCGAGATCGCCCAGTTCCCGCCGCTGCTCTTCCCGCCGCATCCGCAGATCGCCTCCTTCTTCAACGTCTTCGGATTCGACTACACGCTCGGCGACGGCACGGTGATGAAGGCGTCGGGCCAAGCGCAGCAGGTCATGCTCGGCGTGCGCAACAGCGTGATCGTCGCGATCATCGTCACCATCATCACCACCATCGTCGTGGTGCCGCTCTCCTACGTGTTCGCGCGGCTGGAGTTCCGCTTCAAGTCGGCGCTCCTGATGGCCGTCCTCCTGTCGGTGTCGCTGCCACCGGTCTCCACGCTGATCCCGTTCTATTCCCTCTACGTGCAGCTCGATCTCGTCGGCACGCTGACCGGGCTCATCATCATCACGCTGACGATCACCATTCCGATCGTTGCCTGGATGCTGATCGGGTTCTTCCGCAATCTGCCGCCGATCGAGAACCTTGCCCGCATCGACGGCTTCTCCAAGGTCTACACCTTTGCCCGGATCATCGTGCCGATGGCGCGGAGTGGCATCATGGTCGCCGGCGTGATCGCCTTCCTCTTCTCGTGGAACGAATACGTCTACGCGCAGGTGCTGGTGACCGGCTCCAAGGCCGTCACGCTTCCCGCGGCGATGTCGGGCTTCCTGTTCCAGGTGCCCAATCCCGAGCACCTCGCGGCCAGCCTGGCGCTCAGTCTTATCCCGCCCTTCATCATCGCCTTCTTCCTGCAACGGCACATCGTGGAGATGCACCTCTCCGATCCGGTGCGCTGAGCCCTTCGAGATCGTCGAACCCATGGCCCGTATCGAACTTGTCAACGTAGAAAAGGTGTTCGGCGAGCAGCACGCCGTCCACGCCTTGAACATGCAAATCGCCGACGGCGAGCTCGTCGTCCTGCTCGGGCCGTCCGGCTGCGGCAAGTCGACCACCATGAACATGATCGCCGGTCTTTTGCCTGCGACATCCGGGTCGATCCTGTTCGACGGCCGCGACGTCACCGACGAGTCCCCACACCAGCGCAATGTCGCGATGGTCTTCCAGTCTTCGCTCCTCTACCCGCACATGACGGCGCGGCAGAATATCTACATGAGCCTGAAGCGGAGCGGGCTGTCGAAAACGGAGATCGAGCAGCGGATCAAGGACGCGGCGGTGACGGTGGACGTCGACCATCTCCTTGAGAAGATGCCGAGCCAGCTCTCCGGCGGCGAGCGCCAGCGCGTGGCGACCGCCAAGGCGATCGTACGCCAGCCGGCCTGCTTCCTGCTCGACGAGCCGCTTGCCGCGCTCGACGCCGCCTTGCGGATGACGCTGCGCTCCGAGCTGGTCAATCTTCAGAAGCGCCTCAAGACCACGATGATCTTCGTCACCCACGACCAGGTCGAGGCGATGACGATGGGCGACCGGATCGGCGTGATGCGCAACGGCGGGCTGGAGCAGATCGGCACGCCCAACGACATCTACAACAAGCCGGAAAGCCTCTTCGTCGCGGGCTTCGTCGGCTCGCCGCCGATGAACTTCCTGCGCGGCGACGTGGAGACGGTGGATGGCCGTCCGACCTTCGTGAACGGCTTCGCCAGGATTAAGCTCGGCCCGGCGTATGGCGAGCTTCAGCCGCGGCGCGGCGTGACCATGGCGGTCAGGCCGCAATTCATGCGCATCGAAAGTGGGGAAGGGCCGGGCACGATCCCGCTCACGGTCTATGCGCTAGAGCATCTCGGGAACGAGCTCGGTGGTCATCGCGGACGCCCCCGACGACACGAAGATGCGGGCGGTGGTGGCGGCGGGCTTTGAGGCGAAGATCGGCGAGGTGCTGCACGCCTCCTTCGATCCCGCGAATTCCGGCCTGTTCGATCAGACGACGGAACGGCCGGTCTAAGACGCTGCAGCGGATCGGCGCCCGCCTCCTTCGGTGGGAGAAGGGCGGATCTAGTCGGAGGCGATGATCGTCTCCACGCCGGCGGCCTCGAGCGCCGCGGCGATGTTCGGCGGGGGCGCGGCGTCCGTGACGAGCGTGTCGAACTCGTTGAGCTGGGCCACTTGCACAAGCGAGACACGGCCGAACTTGCTGGCGTCGCACAGCACGACCTTGCGCGTCGCCTGCGCCAGGAAGATGTGCTTCAGCTCCGCCTCCTCGATGGCATAATCGTAGACGCCGCTGGTCGAGAGCGCGGCGACGCCGAGGAAGGCGATATCGAATCTGAGCTTGCCGGCCTGCTGCACGGCCACGGGGCCGCAGAGCGACATCTCGTTGTGGCGGACGTGGCCGCCGAGCAGATAAATGTCACGCGGATGCGCGGCGAGCATCGTTGCGATCCGCAAGTTGTTGGTCACGATCTTGACGTCGGATCGCTCCGAAAGGCGACGCGCGAGCTGATAGGTCGTGGTGCCGAGGTCGAGCGCGACGGCCTGTCCCTTTTCGACCAGCTTCTCGGCCGCGGCGGCGATCCGCACCTTGGCATCGTGGTTGAGCTTCATGCGTGCATCGAAGAATGGCTCCTCCGCGCCGCCGGTCTCGATGGTGCGCTCCTCGCGCCACATGGCGCCGCCATGCGTGCGGATGAGGGTCCCTTGCGCGCTCAGCTCGCCCAGATCGCGGCGCACGGTCATCTCCGAAACCCCGAACTCCGCGGCAAGAGCCGAGCTCGACATGAAGCCGCGCCTGCGGATCACCTCCGTCATGCGCTCCTTGCGGACGCGGCCGAGCAGACGCTTGTGCTCTTCTCCGGTCTGAGCAGGCATCTCAGTCATGGACAGCCTTCTCGTTCCGCAGCCGCGGCGGGAGGAGTCCGTAACCTGAGAGTGCAGCTCTGCTGTCTCTTGCTACCCTCGGCATAAGGCGTTTCTCTCGGTCTGAGCGTTTTTGAACATTAGCACGGGGCACGGCGAAGGCGAAGTGCCGGCCTCCAAGCGCTTGTGTTCGGACAAATCGGACAAATTTCTTGATTGTCTTACCACCTAACATGCTAAATCAAACGAATGCGAACAGCAACAAACAGAACTGCGGCGCCATGGGCATGATCACGATCGACGATGTGGAGGCTGCCGCTCGGCGGATTGCAAGCTCGATCCGCCGCACGCCAATTCTGGAGGTCACCCAGCTTCTCGATCCGCCGATCGAGAACCGCCTCTGGCTGAAACTGGAGAGCCTGCAAGTCACCGGCTCGTTCAAGGCGCGCGGCGCGATGAACCGCCTGCTGACCACCGATCCGAAGACGCTTTCCAACGGCATCGTCACCGCGTCGGGCGGCAATCACGGCCTTGCCGTGGCGCGCGCCGGCAAGATCGCCGGCGTGCCGACGACCGTCTATCTCCCGTCCACCGCCGCCCGCATCAAGATCGAGAAGCTCGCAATGTGGGGCGCGGACGTGCGCATCGTCGGCGACGTTTGGACGAATCCGACAAGGCCGCGCGCCAGCACGCCGAGGAGGCCGGCGCGGTCTATTTCCATCCCTTCTGCGATCCGGCGATCGTCGCCGGGCAGGGCACCACGGCGCTGGAGATCCTGGAGGATATCCCGCCCGCCGACGTCTACGTCATCGCGGTCGGCGGCGGCGGTCTCATCGCCGGCATGAGCACGGTGATCCGCGCCCGCCAGCCGCAGGCGCGCATCGTCGGCGTAGAGCCGGTCGGCTCGCCCACGATCCATGCCAGCCTCGAAGCGGGCCACGTCGTGCGGCTTCCGAAGGTGACCACGCGTGTCGCGACGATGGCCTGCGGCCGCACCGACGAGGCGGTCTTCGATCTCATCGCCGGCGCCATCGAGGGCGTGGTGCTGGTGGAGGACGACGAGATGCTGGCGGCCTCCCGCTGGCTCTGGTTCGAGCTCGGCATCGGCGCGGATTTGAGCGCCGCCGCCGCCGTCGCTGCGCTGCGGAGCGGGCGCATCAAGCTCAGCAGGGACGAGACCGTCTGCACGCTCGTCTGCGGCGCCGGCGATGAAGGCATCCTGCCCCCCGAGTGAGGCTCTGGAATCGCCCTCGCGGCGGAAGGAAATCGAGATGCAGCGTTTCAAGGACAAGGTCGTCGTCGTCACCGGCGGAGCGTCGGGACAGGGCGAGGCCGCGTGCAGGTTGTTCGCCGCGGAGGGCGCGAAGGTCGTGGTCGCCGACTGGAACGGCGAGGGCGCGGAGCGCGTCGCCGCGGAGATCGGCGGCATCGCCAGCCACACCGACGTGTCGAACGAGGATGCAATCGCGGCGATGATCGAGCTCGCTGACAAGAGCTTCGGCCGCCTCGACGTGCTCTTCAACAATGCCGGCGTCGGTTACAACGAGACCGCGCGCTTCAAGATGGCAAGCATCGTGGAGACGCCGGGTGACGCTTGGGTGAAAATCCTAGACATCAATCTCAAAGGCCAGGCGATGGGCTGCAAATACGCCATCCCGCTGATGCTGCGGGGCGGCGGGGGCACGATCATCAACAACTCTTCCATCATGGCGCTTGCCGGCCTGCCGGGCGCCGATGCCTACACCGCGGCGAAGGGCGGCATCATCTCGCTGACCCGCGTCCTTGCGGTCGATGGGCCACCAAGGGCATTCGCGTGAACTGCATCTGCCCGGGCTCGATCATCTCCGGCATGACCGCCGGCGGAATGCAGACCGGGAGGGCGTGCGCAACCTCATCGGCCCGACGCCGATGGGCCGTCTCGGAACGTCGGAGGAGATCGCCGGCGTGGTGGCGTTCCTCGCCTCCGACGCCGCCTCCTACGTCACCGGCGTGATCCTTCCCGTCGACGGCGGTTGGTCGGCGCTCTGACCCCGCCGCAGCTTGCCACCAGCCAACCCGGAAGCGCCGCCATGCCGCGATACGACGGACCCGTGATCGATCCGCATCACCATCTCTGGGACTGCGGCAACGGATAGCCACCCTGGCTGTCGCCGAAGGCGGATGAGAACGCAGGGCTCGGTGATCTCGCGCCGCTCCGGCGCGACTACCTGCCGGCTGATTATTTGAAGGACGCCGCGAACCAAACGGTCGTCGGCACGGTTCATATCGAGGCGAGCTGGACGCCCGACGAGGCCGTTGCCGAGACGCATTGGCTGGAGAGCATCGACAAACCCGGCGGCGTCGCCGCACGTTACGTCGCCCACGCGACGTTGGAGAGGCCCGACGCGGCGGCGACGCTCGAGGCGCAGGCCGACCTTCTCGCGCGTCGTCGGCGTCCGCGATATCCTGAGCTGGCATCCCGAGCCGGCCAAGCGCTTCGTCGCCGACGGCAAGCGCATGGACAATCCGCCTGGCGCGCCGGTTTCGCGCGGCTCAAGGAGCACAATCTCCATTTCGAGATGATGCTCTTCCGAACCAGGCCAAGCACGCGCTGCGGCTGCTGCGCGACTTTCCCGACCAGTCGGTCGTGCTCAATCATTGCGGCAGCCCGATCGACCGGGACGAGGAGGGGATGCGGCGCTGGCGCGACGGCCTGAAGGCGCTCGCCACGGCGCCGAACCTGTCGATCAAGATCTCCGACCTCGTCGCCTATGACAACGACTGGACGCTCGACAGTCTGCGCCCCGTGGTGGAGCACTGCATCGCGTGCTTCGGTCCGCAGCGCGCGATGTTCGCCAGCGACTTCCCGGTGGCCGGCCTGCACGCCACCTTCGACGAGATCTATGACGGCTTCCGCCTGTTCGTGTCCGGCTATTCGCACGACGAGCAGGCGGCGATGTTCTACGGCAATGCCCGCCGCATCTACCGGTTTGACTAGCGCGAGGAAGCGATGCTGAATTTCGACGAAGAGCGTTTCATCCGGATCGAGTCCGGCGCCGTGGGGCTCGCCGGGGCGATCGACGACGCAATCGGAAATGCTCTCAGGAACGGTGCGAAGAATGTCTTCTTCCTCGGAACGGGCGGGGCCTCGATCCTGATGATGCCGGCCGCGCAGCTGCTCGCGCGGCGCTCGTCCGTGCCGTCGTTTCTTGAGGCCTCTGCCGAGCTTGTCCTGACCGGCCATCAAGCGCTCGGGTCTGACTCGATCGTCGTCATCCCGTCGCTCTCCGGAACCACGAAGGAGAGCATCGCCGCCCTGGAGTTCTGCAAGGCGAAAGGGGCGACGGTCCTGAGCTTCGTCGGCCATGCCGACACGCCGCTCGGAAAGAGCGCCGACCAGACCTTCGTGAATTTCGCCGAGGACGACACGTCGAGCGAAGTCGTTCTATCTGCAATCGCTGCTCGTCACGCTCTCGGTGATGCGGCACAGCGGCGAGCTTGAGGACTATGCCGCGATCGTTCGTGAGCTTGTCGGCCTGCCGCCGCTGCTCCTTGAAGTGAAACGCGACTTCGAGGCGACCGCCGCCATGATTGCAGCCGACATCAAGGACATCCCCTACCACATCATCGTCGGCTCGGGATCGGTTTGGCCGCAGGCGTTCTACTACGGCATGTGCATCCTTGAAGAGATGCAGTGGATAGAACGCGGCCGGTCCATGCGTCGGACTTCTTCCACGGCACGCTGGAACTCGTCGAAAAGGACGTGAGCGTGATTGTCTTCAAGGGCGAGGACGCGACGCGGCCGCTCGCCGACCGGGTTGAACGCTTCGCGCGCGAGCGCACCGAGCGGCTTCTCGTGCTCGACGCGGCGACGTTCGACCTTCCGGGCATCTCCGACCCCGTGCGCGCGCTGATCTCGCCGGTCGTGCTCGCGACGGTTCTTGAGCGCCTCAGTGCCCATCTTGAGGTTCTGCGCGATCACCCGTTGACGACGCGGCGCTACTACCGGCGCGTCACCTACTGATCGGCGATGCTCGACTTCGCCACCGTCGGCGACAATTGCATCGACCGCTACGGGCCGCCCGTACGCCAGTCGCTGGTCGGCGGTAACGCCGTCAACGTCGCGGTTCAGCTGAGCCGCCTCGGCCACCGCGTCGGCTATTTCGGCGCCGTCGGCGACGACGCGGACGGGCGCCGCGTCCTCTCGGCGCTCGCCGAAAGCCGCGTCGACGTCGCGGGCGTGCGGACCGCGCCGGCCGTCACCGCCTACACCGAGATCGAGGTCGATGCGGATGGCGATCGCAGGATCGCGTTCGAGGCGTTCGGCGCCTGCGACGGCTATGCGCCGGCCGGCGCGGACTTGAAGCGGGTGCTGTCTGCGCCGCATGTCCATATCGGCTGGCTGAACGACGGAGGGGCGCTCCGCCGCCGGCTCGTTCGCGAAGGGGTGAGCGTATCGCAGGACGTCTCCGTCAACGCCGACCCGCGCGACCGCGACGTGGAGAGGCTCGACGTGGCCTTCGCCTCGGCGGGGTCGGACCGGGAGCGGGCGAGGGTGCTCCTGGCGGAGTTTCTCGCGCGCGGTGCGCGCCTTGCGGTGGTCACCTGCGGCGCGCTCGGCAGCATGGCGTTGGACGGCGGCAAGGCGGCGGAAGCCTCGATCCGTCCCGTCCCCGTGGTTGATACGACCGGCGCGGGCGACAGCTTCATCGCCGGCTTTCTTTCGGCCCGGCAGAAGGGGCTCGATATCCAGGCCTGCCTGGAGTCCGGCCGCGACGCCGCGGCGCTGACCTGCACGCATGTTGGCGGATTTCCGCAGAAGCCGGTCGTCATCGGTTGAGGTCGAGCGCCGCCTTCAGGCCTCACGCTTCCAACGTGCGTTCCAGCAGCCCGAGCCAGTTCTCGAAGCAGATCTTGCGCAGCGTCGCGTCGTCATAGCCGGCGGCGCGGTAGGCGGCGACGAGGTTCGCCAAGCCGGCAACGTCGCCAATCGCCTGCGGGATCACGCCCCCGTCGAAGTCCGATCCGAGCCCCACGTGATCCTCGCCGAGCTGCGCGATCAAATGGTCGGTATGGCGCACCATGTCTTCGAGCGGCGTGTCAGCCAGCATGCGTCCATCCGCGCGCAGGAAGCAGGTAGCGAAGTTGACGCCGACCATGCCGCCGCTCTCGCGAATCGCGGCGAGTTGCCGATCGGTCAGATTTCGCGAATGCGGCGTGAGCGCGTGAGCATTGGAATGCGTCGCGACGAGCGGCGCGTCGCTCAGCGCCGCGACGTCCCAGAAACCCTTCTCCGAGAGATGCGAGAGGTCGACGACGATCCGCAAGGCGTTGCAGACCTTGACCAGCGCCTTGCCGGCGTCCGTCAGGCCGGGCCCGGTGTCGGGACTGCTCGGAAAGCGGAAGGGGACGCCATGACCGAAGAAGTTGGGGCGGCTCCACACGAGGCCCAGCGACCGCAAGCCGGCCGCGTGCAGCACCTCCAGCATCCTGAATTCCGGGTCGATCGGCTCCGCACCCTCCAAGTGCAGCACCGTCGCTAGCGCATCGCGGTCGATCGCGGCTCGGATCTCGGCAACGTTGCGGCAAAGCCGCACGCGGTCGTCGGAGCGCCGCACGATCCTGAGCAGGAGCGCGACCATGTTGAGGGCGAAAGCCTGCGCGCCGTTCAGCGGAAGCTCCGCCGGGAGCGGCAGGTCGTATTCGGCCCCGCTCATCAATTCGCCAAAGTCGCCCATGGCTTCGCTGGGAGGCACGAACACGGCGAAAAGGCCACCCACGAGGCCCCCGGCTCGCGCGCGCGGAAGGTCGATGTGGCCGGCGGACTCGCCTTCGAGAAAGCGCTCCACGCCGTTCTCGGAGCGGACCAGGCGGAGGAGCACGTCGTTGTGACCGTCGAAGATCGGAATCATGCGGGCACGAGGAACGACAAGGGATGCTCCGATGCGGCGCGGTGCGGAAGCAGAACGGATCGCACGGTTCGGCCGCGCCGTTCAAGCCGGACCGGCGTCGCACGCCTGTGCGCGCGCCACTTCCGCGTGCGAACTTGGTGCGCACCTGGCCCAAGTGAGGTCAGACCTCGTTCACCGACGTGGCCCCCTCGCTTTTGGCAAAAGTGGCGCTTTTCGTCGGCCCGCGTTGTTGAGACGTTCGAGGTGCCCGATGCGGCGAGACGTATCCCGGTTGGAGTGCCTCACGAATGACCGAGCCGAAGCCCGACTATTCCCGCGGCGCCGCCTACATGAATGGCGCCTTCGTTCCGATCAGCGAAGCCAAGGTCCCGGTTGGCGATTGGGGCTTTACGCATTCGGACGTCACTTACGACGTGGTGCATGTCACCGATGGCGGCTTCTTCCGTCTCGACGACCATCTCACCGCTTCCACCGCTCGCTGGATGGCTATCGCCTGAAGCCGCCGGTTACGCGCGACGAGATGCGCGAGATTCTCGGGCGCTGCGTCGCGCTGAGCGGACTGCGCGACGCCTTCGTGGCGATGATATCCACGCGAGGCGTGCCGCGTGTCTACGGCTCCCGCAACCCGCTCGACTGCGAGAATACGTTCATCGCCTACGCCGCGCCGTGGGTCGACGTGATCAAGCCCGACGTGCAGGAGCGCGGCGCGCATCTGCTCGTCTCGTCCGTCCCGCGCATCTCACCGAAGTCGCTCGACCCGACGCTGAAGAACTACATGTGGCGCGACTTCATCCGCGGCGTGTTCGAGGCGCTCGACAAGGGCTTCGACACGGCAATCCTCCTCGACCAGGAGGGCTACCTGACCGAAGGCGCCGGCTTCAACGTCTTCATCGTGAAGGACAAGTCGGTTTTGACGCCGGATCGCGGCTCGCTTCAGGGCGTGACCCGGCAATCGGTGCTCGATCTTTGCCCGGAGCTCGGCCTCGACGGGCGCGTGGCTCCCATCACCTTCGACGACCTGATGGACGCCGACGAGGTCTTCACCACCACGACCGCCGGCGGCGTGATGCCGTGCGCCCGCGTCAACGAGCGCATCTACGGCAACGATCGGCCGGGCCCGATCAGCGTGAAGCTGAAGGAGCTCTATTGGCAAAAGCACAAGGACGGCTGGCACATGACGCCGGTCAACTACGCCGACGCCGACCATCCGTTCGCCGTCGCGGCCTGAACCCCACAGGCCGCGCGCGGCAGGACCGACGCCCGAGCGGAAGAACAATCTTCGGAGGGACGACCAATCGGGCGGTTCTTGACGATGTCTGCATCCAGACGAGATGAGGGACTAGACATGACACCGACCGACACGAACGAGATGACGAACGAGACGAGCGAAGCCAAGGCCGGGTCCGCCGGAGGCGGCGTCGACAGGCGGCAGGTCCTGACCGGCCTCGCGGTCGGTACCGCCGCAGCGCTCGCGACGCCCTACATACGACCGGCGAGCGCGGCGGTGACGTCGCTGCGGGCTCTCATGTGGGAAGGCTACGTGCTGCCCGACGTCGTCGCTGCGTTCGAGGAGGAGCACCAGGTCAAATTCGCGCCGAGCTTCTTCGACGGCAATTCCGAGGCCTACAACAAGCTGAAGCTGGGCGGCACGAGGATTTCGACTTCGTCCAGGCGGACGGTTTCTGGCCGCGCCTCTATTTCCGTGAGGGCCTGATCCGCGCCATCGATCCGACCAAGATGCCGAGCACCGAGGCCATCTTCCCGAGTTTCAAGCAGTCGCAGACTACCCGCTGCTCACTCCGAGGATGGCGACCGGCGCCATCGGCGTGCCGTTCTGCTGGGGCGGCTACGGCATCACCTACAACGCCGATCAGATGCGCGAAGGAGGAGGTCGCCTCGCTGAACTGCTGTTCGATGCCAGGAATGGCGGCCGCCTGTCGGCGAGCGCGCGCTTCGAGGAGAACATCGCACTGGCGGCCATCCTGGTCACCTCCCGCATGGGCACCCAGGGCGCTGCCGCGGCCCGACGGGAAGCAGTTCAATCCCTATGTGCTTACCGACGAGGAACTGGCCGGAGGTCGAGAAGCTGCTGATCGAGCAGAACAAGCTGCTGATGACCCGCTACCAGGATCTGGGCACGCTCAACAACCTGATGCGCTCGGGTTCGGTCTGGGCCGCGCCCGAATTCTCGCAGGTCTATCGCCAACTGCAGGAACTGAACCGCAAGGGCGAGGCTAATGTAAACATCCAGCATCGTCTGCAAGCCAAGGAAGGCGGCCTTGGCTGGATCGACAGCTGGATGATCACGTCGGGGGTCGAGGACCAGGAAAAGCTCGACCTCTGCCACGCCTTCATGAATACGATCGTCGAGCCGGAGCACGATGAAGAAGATCGCCGACAAGGCCGGCGACCATCGACCTGTATCGACATTCGTCCGCTTTCGACCGAAGAGGAGCGCGAGTTGTTCCTGATGGACCGCACCGACCGAGCTCAAGGGCCTGCACATGTTCGACCAGCCCTCGTCGCCCGAGAAGTGGGAACGCGTCTGGTCCAACATGGAAGCCGCGTAGAACGTGCGACCTCACTTTGGCCGCGCCGGTGATCGGCGCGGCCCGCCGCCAATGACAGGGCTAGGGCATGTATCTCTGGATCGCGGATCTTCAAAGAAGTACGGCAACTTCACTGCTCTGTCGAGGCGTGAACCTTGCCATCGAAAAGAACGAGTTCGTGTCGCTGCTCGGGCCGAGCGGCTCCGGCAAGAGTACGCTTCTGCGGCTGATCGCCGGTCTTGAGCAACCGACGGAGGGACGCATACTGATTGACGGCGAGGACGTCACCCGATCTGCCGCCCTACAGGCGCGGCGTCGCCATGGTGTTCCAGGACTTCCTGCTGTTTCCGCACATGACGGTGCGCGAGAACCTTGACTTCCCACTGCGCATGCTGAAGATGTCGCCCGGCAGAGCGCGATGAGCGCATAGAATGGTGTGCGCGATCCTGTCGCTGACCGAGCTGAAGGAGCGCTATCCCAACCAGCTGTCGGGGGCCAGCAGCAGAGGGTGGCGCTTGGCCGCGGCCTCGTCTGCCGGCCGAAGGTGCTGCTGCTCGACGAACCGCTGGCAAACCTCGACCGCGAATTGCGCCAGGACATGGAAATCGAGATCCGGCGTTATCAGGTCGCAGCTCGGCATCCCGTTCATCTATGTCACCCACAATCAGGAAGAGGCGTGTCGATGAGCGACCGCATGGCGGTGGTGCAGCAAGGGCGGCATCGAGGATTTCGCACCGCGCGAGCAAATCTACGATCGTCCGAAGACGGCCTTCATCGCCCAGTTCGTCGGACGCTCGAACCGCTTCGCCGGCACTGTGGGGTCCTGCGGCACGACGGTCGTCACGACCGACGCCGATCTCACGCTGCAGGTCGCCGCGGCGGCGAAACTAGAGCCGGGCGCGTCCGTGTCGCTCTTCGTCAAGATCGAGAAGGTGCGCCTGACGCACACCGACGAAGCCGCCGCGTCCGCGCCGAACCGGATTGCCTGCCAAGTGAAGGACGTGATCCTGCGCGGCGCCAATGCCGACTACATCCTCGCCTTCGGCAAACGCGAGATCAGCGCCAGCCGGCCGCGCGCCGAGGCGCCGTTCGCTCCGGGCGATACGGTCATCGCCGAATGGGCTCCCGCCGACATCGATGCCTTCCCTGACGCTGAAGACGCGCAATGAACAAGCGGCTCACCAGCACGATCCTGGTCGGGTTGCCGACGGTCTTCCTGGCGGCGTTCTTCGTTTTGCCGCTGATGTCGATGGTCGTGCTGAGCTTCTGGCGCACGGAGAGCTACCACATCATCCAGGACCCGAACCTGGACAACTACGCCACGCTCCTGACGGAGAGCGCCTACGTCACATTCCTCATTCGCTCGCTTGTCATGGCGACCGCGGTCTCGGTGGTCTCCACGCTGATTGCCTGGCCGGTGAGCTACGCGATCATTCTCTACGGCGGACGCTACCGAACTCCTTCTCACGCTCGCCTTCGCCGTACCGTTCCTGACCGGCGAGGTGCTTCGCGTGATCGCACTGCAGGGCCTGCTTGGCCCTATCGGCTTGATCAATGGCGTGCTGATGGCGATCGGAACGGCGCCGCTGCGCTTTCTCATGTACACGAACGTCGCCAGCGCCATCGGCCTCGTCTACCTCTATCTGCCGATCGTCGTCACCGTCGTCTACTTGTCGCTCTTGAACTTCGACCGGCAGCTGGTCGACGCTGCGAAGATTTTCGGGGCGAGCCCCATCCGCGCTTTCGTCGAGGTGACATGGCCGTTGAACCTGTTCGGCACGTTGATCGGCTTCACGCTGTGCTTCATCCCCTGTCTGTCGACGACCCTTGCGCCGCGCTTCCTGGGCGGGCCGAACGGCACGCTCTACGGCATGGCCATGGCGCAGCAGTTCGGTGAGTCCGGCACCTGGGCGCTCGGCGCCGCGATGGGGGTGGTGCTGTTCCTCGCTTCCGTCGTCGTCGTGGCGGCGATCGCCTGGCGGGTCGACCTGCGCCGCACCGGCTTCACCGGAATGGGGAGGAACTGATGCCGCGTCGCGCCTTTTCCCTGTTCGCGAAGGTGAGCTTCATCGGCATCCTGCTTTTGTCCTACGTCTTCCTCTACCTGCCAATCGTCCATATCGGCCTTGCCGCCTTTTCGCGGAACTTCACCTTCCCATATCCGCCGCGCTGGACGCTCGCGACGTTCGATCGGCTGGTCGCCAACTCGCTCTATCAAAGCGCATTCGGGAACAGTGTCATCCTCGGTGCCTGCACGGCCGTGTTGACGACGCTGCTTGCCGCGGCGGCGACGCTCGGGCTCATCCGCGGAATTGGGTGGAGCAAGAGCGCATTCCTGATCCTCTTCGTCGCGCCGCTCTTCGTGGCGGAGATCCTGATCGGCATATCCTCGCTCATTCTGAACGGCCTCTTCCTGGGGATTCCCGGCAACCTTGTCTCCGCCGTGCTCGCCAACACGGTGCACTGCTTCTCCTACGCGCTCCTCATCATTGCGACGCAGCTTTACCGCTACGACTGGCGGCTTGACGAAGCAGCGATGGTGTTCGGCGCCACCCCGATCCGCACCTTTTTCGAGATCACGCTGCCGTTGATCTGGCCGGGCCTGCTGGGCGCCTTCATCATCTCGTTCATCCTGTCGTTCAACAATCTGGAGATTTCGTTCTACCTGCTCGGCGCCACCCCGACCCTGCCGTCGGTCGCCTGGGGCGCACTGCGCTATGGGGTGAAGCCGGAGCTCTACGCCCTGGCGACGGCGGTCAATCTTTTCGTCATCCTTTGCCTGATCGTGATGTTCGTCCTGATGCGGACGGGCCGCGCGACGTTCGGCTACCGGCCGGAACGGTCGGCGGTCTGACCCCGGTGGCATGAAAATTGCCTCGCGGAACGTAGTGTTCCGCGTTAAAGGCGTCACATGCCGCTACTCGATGCTTTGGCGCTCAACCTGGAGCGCAAGCCGGATGCGCCGCTTTACCGGCAGATATGCTCAGGCATCGTCGCCGGAATAGCGGACGGCTCGATCAAACCGGGCGAGCGCCTGCCGTCCACCCGCGACCTGGCGCAGGCGCTCGACGTATCCCGCAACACGATCATTCTCGCCTTCGAGCAGCTCGTTGCCGAGGGCTATCTGGAAGGGCAGTCGGGATCCGGCACATACGTATCGCACGAGCCGCCGGAGGAGAGCGTGGCGGTGGAGCCGCCGCGCATCAACCCGGCCATCCTCGCCGCCGGCAGCCTGGATCAGAGCTGCGATCTCGGCCGCCTCGCGCACGTGCCCCCGACGTTGCGCTACATGCGCCAGCCGGTGGCGTTCCGCTCAAACTTCCCGGCGCTCGACGCCTTCCCGATCCAATTGTGGGCAAAGCTCGCCGCGGACCTTTACCGCAAGCTCGACGCGGAGACCGCGAACCATCTGATGGGCGAGGGGGACCCGCAGGGCTACGGCCCGCTGCGCGAGGCGATCGCGGAGCACATCGCGCTCGGCCGCGGCATCGCCTGCACCGCGGCGAACGTCATCATCTTCGCTGGCGCCCAGCAGGCCGTCGACCTTGCCTGCCGGCTGCTGCTGATGCCAGGGGACGAGGTGCTTTGCGAGGATCCGGGCTACGACGGCGTCTATGCCTCGGCGACGGCCGCCGGCGCCGTCCCAATCTCCACGCCGGTGGACGATGAAGGCCTCGACGTTGCCGCTGCAATTGCCAAGGCGCCGGGCGCCCGCATGGCCTACGTAACGCCGTCCAAGCAGTTCCCGCTCGGGATCACGCTGAGCCTTGAGCGCCGCCACATGCTGGTCGAATGGGCGAACCGCGTCGGTGGATGGATTCTCGAGGACGATTACGACAGCGAGTTCCGCTACTCGGGGCGGCCCTTGCCGTCGCTCTTCGGCATCGATCGCGGCGCGCGCGTGATCTATCTCGGCACGTTCAGCAAGACGCTGTTTCCGGCGCTGCGCCTCGGCTTTGCGATCGTGCCGCTGTCGCTCGTCGAGGCCTTCGTCTCGGCCCGCACGGTCGTTGGCCGCTACTCGCCAATTCTTGAGCAGGTTCTGGTCGCGAATTTCATGCGGCAGGGACACTTCGCGAGCCACGTCCGTAAGATGCGCAAGCTCTATGCGCAGCGACAGACGCATCTCCTCGGTGCCGTCGAAAGGACGCTGAGCACGTTCATGACGGCGACGTCGACCGACACCGGCATGGAAGTCGTCGCGCGGCTTGCCCCCGACTTCAGCGCGCGAGCCGTCGCGAAGGCCGCCGCCGAGCGTGGAATGGAGATCATGCCGATGTCGTCGCTCGCGCGCGTGAGCGAGGTCGACGATCGCATCGCGCTCGGCTTCAGCGCATTCACACCTGAGCAGATCGACCGGGGCGTGGAGCTCCTGCGCACGATCTTCGAGGAGCGGCTTGCCGCTGCCTGAGGCTTGGCGAAAGAAGAAGTCAGGCGCTGACGGACGTAAATCGGCACACATCGACAAGGTCGTCGATCACCGATGCGGCGCCTTTCGCCAGCAGAACTTCAGCGTGCTTCGTTCTGCAGGAAGTCCAGGTGCCGGCCGCCGACATAGCCCAGAACGTTCATTCCCGCTCGCCGCGCCGCCTCGACGCCCACGGCGGCGTCTTCCACCACCAGACAGGCGTCCGAAGGGACGCCCATCGAATTCGCGGCGAAAAGAAAGATGTCGGGCTCCGGCTTCCCACCATCGACGGACTCGGCACTGAAGGCGGCGCCGTCGAAGTTTTTCGAAAGCCCGATCTGCTCCAGGCCAAATCGCAGGCGCTTTCGCGTGCCGCCGGAGGCGATGCAGTATCGAATTTGGACGCGGTCCAGCCGGGTCAAAAGATCCCGGGCATTCGGCATGATGTGGAGCTCTTTGTCGTATCGGGCGAACAGCCGCCCGTACCAGGTCTCCTTCACCTGCGCGCCGACACCCTTGCCGCAATGCGCATTGACGAACGCCATGATGTCCGCCGTGGACGCGCCGAGGAAGCGCTCGATCAATTCGTCCCAGGTCATCTGAAGACCGAGGTCGCCGAGGCATCGCTGCAACTCGGCCAGCGCGATGATCTCGCTGTCCGCGAGCACGCCGTCGAAGTCAAAAATGACGAGCTCTGTCGCCGGACGGCGAGTCATTTCAGCCGTTCCAGAAGGCGCTCCGCCGTGACGTCGTCCGTGACCAGCGTGCCGAAAATCTTGCCCCGCGCGGCGGCGATGATGATCTCGACCTTGTGAAGGCCGGCGGCAGCCAGGACGACCTCCGGGATGTTCCTGAGCTGATCGAGCTCCAAGCCCACGGTCCATTCGTTGATCGGGTGGTCGATCAGCTCGCCGGACGCGTCCAGGAAGCGTCCCAGGACGTCGCCCACCGCACCGTGTGCCGCGAGATCGTCGGTCTTGATGCTCGAAGGGAGGCCGTACTGAACGAGGAACGATTTGTCCGAAAGGTCGCTGGCGACGAGGATCGCGAGGTCCAGGGATCTGCACCGCGCCAAATGCTCGCGAAAAACGGTGTCGGAAAGGAAGATGTCCTTGTCCGCGCTCGGCGCCAGATAGATCGGGGCGGCAAATACCGAGTATTTCGCGCCGAGCTTGTGCGCCAGGCCCGACGCGACGCCGAAGGTGTTGAACGTCGCTCCGGTCGTCGTGCCGCCCATGATCGAGACGATTTCGAGATCGGGCAACGACAGCGTGGGCAACCTGCGGATCGCCGCCTCTAAGGTAAGACCCCAGGCGACGCCGATCGACTTCCACTTCTCCTGTTTGAGGCCCTTGTCCAGGAAGGCTGCCAGGGCCGCGCCGGAAGGCTGATGGTAGTCATAGCTCTGCCTGTTCGCGGGCGCGACGAAGGCGTGCCGCAGTCCCAGCTTGGCGCATAGCTGCTCCTGCAACTCGATCCGTGCGAGAAACGGCGATCTCAGTTCCACACGCACCAAGCCGTTCGTCTTGGCCTGTTGAATCGCCCGGTTCACGCGTAGGCGCGTGACGCCGAGAGCCTTCGCCACCTCCGACTGGGTCAGCCCATTCACGAAGTAATGCCAGCAGACCTCGCAGAGGAACGCTTCGGTTTCCTCCTCCTTGTCGAAAGCCAATGCCACCTCCCCAGGCGCCGAGCCGCGGATTCCCCACGCCGCACGGCTTCGTTCTGCCTCATTTACATTTTTTTCGAGGGCAAGACAAATGTTTCAATTACACTTGTAATGCTCGAAAGGCATATGTAACGATATGGTTGCTGAGCCGAGAAAAGCGCGGGCTTGGCTCCTGGAAGAAGAGGCCGTGCCGGCCACAATCGGGAGGTAACAAATGATCAAACGACTTCTAGCCGCTTCGGCCATGACGCTTGCGCTCGGAGCGCCGGCGTTTGCCGATTTCTGGTCCGACGCCGGCAAGCGGACCTGCAGGGCGTCACCATCCGCGGCGTCTCTGAGAGCACGCCTCCGTCGAACTACGTCAAGGACGTGCTCGGCGCCGGCCTTCACCAAGGCGACCGGCATCAAGGTCGAGTTCGAGACGACGTCCTGGGACCAGATGTACGACAAGGCGATCAAGGACATGGAGGCCAATACCGGCATCTATGACTTCGTCTACATCGAGCAGGACATCATCTACAGCTATCTGGCCCGCAACTTCCTCGTCGACATCACCAAGTCGCTCGCCGACGATCCGAAGCTCAAGGCGCCGGACTTCAGCTTCGGCCAAGTTCACCACCTTCATCAACTACTTCAAGGACCGCGAAGAGCGACGACCTCTTCGGCGTGCCGATGGAGGCCTTCATCAAGGTCTACCTCTACCGCAAGGACCTGTTCGAGGACCCCGAGGTTCAGGCGGCCTTCAAGGCCAAATACGGCCACGATCTCGCACCGGCCAAGACGCACGCCGAATACCAGCGACATCGCCGAGTTCTTCACCCGTGGGGCAAGGAGAACGAGCTGGAGCTGTGGGGCACGACGGTGCAGGCGCATACCGGCCATCCCGGCGTCGTGGTATGAGTTCTTCGAAAGCGTCGCGCCGACCTACGGCGTCTACAATTGGGGCATCGACGCCTGAACAACTACGCCGCGACGCGTCGAGCCATGGCGGCAAGATGAACAGCCCCAAGGCCAAGCGGCGCTGGAATTCTGGGTCGGCCTGCTCAAGGATGCGCCGCCCGAATCCACCGCCAGTCACCTGGGACGAGGTCGCCGCCACCTTCGCCGCCGGCCGCGCCGCGCAGGGTCTCGTCTACGGCGAGAACGCCGCCTGGATCGCCACCGACGCCGACCAAGTCGCAAGGTCGTCGGCAAGGTCGGCGTCGCGCTGCCGCCGGTCGAGCACGGCGTGATGGAGGCCGCCGAGAAGCGGCAAGGGCTATATCGGCTACTATGACGGCGGCGCCTTCGGCATCCCGCACTCGTCGAAGAACAAGGAAGCGGCGCTGCTCTTCCTGCAGTATCATCGGCCAGCCTCGGTGCAGGCCGACTGGGCGGTCGGCCGGCTCGCGCATCGTGCATGGCGTCGACCTACGACGATCCGAAGGTCAAGGCGCAGGATGCCAAGGTCGACGGCTACTACACGCTGATGAAGGACGACGGACAAGCTGTTCGCCGGCGCGCCGCCCTATCCGTTCCATGCGCAGGTTCGCGAAGCGACGGCGCCGTTCTTCTACCAGGCGATCACCGGCGAGATCAGCGCCTTCCGACGCTCTCGACAAGATGGCGGCCGCAGCCGAGCAGGAGATGACCAAGCTCGGCTACCGCAAGTAACTGACAACGAGCCGGCGCGGCCACGCGCCGCTCCGGCTTAGCTTTTGCGAGTGCATTGACACGGTCCGGCGCGCCATAACGACTGGCCGAAACGGAGGCCATGGTCATGCGCTCGCAGCGCGACGGGCTGGCTGCTCCTGGCCCCCACGCTCCTCATTCTGCGTTTCGGCGTCCTGCCGTTCATCTATGTGCTGGTGATCGGCTTCTCGACTGGAACACCTTCGCTGCCGACCCGACGATGCGCATTTCGCGGGCGTCGAGAACTACCGTCGGCTGGTCTTCGACGCGCAGTTCCTGATCTCGCTCTGGCTGACGGTGAAGTTCGGCTTCTTCGTCGTCGCCAGCGAGCTGGTGCTCGGCTATCTGCTGGCCCAGCTGCTGATGCGCGAGTTCCCGCTCAAGGGCTTCTTCCGCACCATCCATACGCTGCCTCTGATGGTGGCACCGATCGCGGTCGGCGCCACCTGGCGGCTGCTGACGGTGCCCGGCCTCGGGCCCGCTCCCCTATTATCTCGACCAGTGGTTCGGCGTCACGAGTACCGGCTCGGCAGCTATCCGGCCAGGCCTTCGCCACCACCGTGGTGATGGACGTCTGGCACTGGACGCCGCTCGTCACGCTGACGCTGCTGGCCGCCCTGTCCGTCGATGCCGAAGGAGCCGTTCGAGCAGGCGCAGATCGACGGCGCCAACCGCTTGCAGACCTTCTGGTACATCACTCTGCCGCTGCTGCGGCCGGCGATCCTGGCGACCGTCTTCATCCGTCTGATGGATGCGCTGCGCACCGTCGACGAAGTCTGGATGCTGACCGGCGGCGGGCCGGGCGCCGCCACCCGCTATATCGGCCTCTACATCTGGCGCGTCGTCTTCCCCAAGACGGATTATGGCTACGGCTCGGCGATGTCGCTGCTCACGCTCTACCTCACCATCGTCATGTGCTGGCTGCTCTATGCCGGGCTGATGCCGCGCCGCGGACAGGAGAGGGCAGACTGATGCGCGAACGCACGCTGGCTAGCCATTCGTGTTCTGGATCGTCTGCCAGCCTGGTCACGCTGTTCCCGATCTATTGGATGTTCGTCGTCTCGGCGAAGAGCCGCGTGGAGCTGTTCGGCGCGCCGACCTTCCTCGATCAAGAGCGTTCTTCTGGACGAACTACATCGACGACGCTGACCAACCCGACCTTCCAGCGCTACATGGTCAACTCGCTGATCGTCGCCACCTCGAATGCGCTGCTGGTGACCACGCTGGCGCTGCTCGCGACCTACGCGCTGTCGCGCTATCAAGCTGGGCGGCAAGGAGAACATCTTCTTCTGGACGATCACCAACCGCATGGCGCCGCCGGCGGTGTTCCTGCTGCCGCTGTTCCTGCTTTTCACGCAGGTCTTCGTGATCGGCGACTGGAAGCTCTACGACACACGCATCGGCCTGATCCTGCTCTATTGCGTGTTCAACCTGCCCTTCGCGATCTGGACGCTGCGCGGCATCATCGACGGCATCCCCAAGGAGCTCGACGAGGCGGCCTTCGTCGACGGCGCCAGCACCTGGCAGGTGCTGACCAAGGTCATCCTGCCGCTGGCGCGGCCCGGGCTGGCGGTGACCGCGATCCTGACCTGGGTGTTCGCCTGGAACGAGTATCTGTTCGCCGCGACGCTGACGAGCGTGCACGCGCGCACCATCACCACGGGCCTCGCCGAGTTCGTCACCGTCACCGGCACCAACTGGGGCCAGATGGCCGCCACCGCGACGTTGACGCTTCTGCCGGCGCTTCTCTTCCTCGGGCTGGCGCAGACGCCACATCGTTGCCGGTCTGACCTTCGGTGCGGTGAAGGGGTAGATGATGGCCGAGGAGCAACACACGGCTGCCGGCGCGCGCCCGAAGGCGGCCCAAACCCACCGCCAGGGCTTCCTTCCCATCACCACGAACGCCTTCGATCGAGGCTTCATCGGCGTCGTGCTCTTCGTCGCCATCCATCTGCTGTGGATGCGCCTCCTGGAGCCGCTCGGCCTCTCGCTGTGGTTCGCGACGGTGCTTTCCCTGCTCCTGGCGCAGTGGATCATCAGAAGAGGGTGAGGCATGAAGTCGGGCAATCCCGCGCCCGGCAACGAGGATATTGCGATGACGACACTTCCAAAGACCATGCGCGCTGTCGTCTGTCACGGACCCGGCGACTACCGCAACGAGACGCTGCCCGTTCCGCGCCCGAAGGCGGGCGAGATCCTGGTGAAGGTGTTGGCGACGGGAATCTGCGCCAGCGACGGCAAGTGCTTCTCCGGCGCGCCGATGTTCTGGGGCGACGAGAGCCGCCCGGCCTATTGCGAGACGCCGGTGGTGCCCGGGCACGAATTCGTCGGTGCGGTCCTGGAGCTCGGCGCGGGGACGGAGGAGCAGGGGCTCGCGGTCGGCGACTATGCGGTTTCCGAGCAGATTGTGCCGTGCGGTGAGTGCCGCTTCTGCAAGAGCGGGCACTATTGGATGTGCATGCCGCACGACATCTACGGCTTCCACAAGAAGACCCAGGGCGCCTGGGCCGAATACATGATCTTCCCGAAGGGCTCGCTCAATTACCGCTTGCCGGATGGCATGAACCCAGTGCACGGGGCCTTCGTCGAGCCGCTCGGCTGCTCGGTGCACGCGGTGAACCGCGGCAATGTCGGGCTCAACGACGTGGTGGTGATCTCCGGCTGCGGCGCGCTCGGGCTCGGCATGGTCGCGGCGGCGCGGATGAAGAATCCCGCCACTTTGATCGCTCTCGACCTCAACGAGCGTCGCCTGAAGCTCGCCGAAAGATGCGGCGCTGACATCGTCATGAATCCGGCGAAAACTGACGTCGTGGAGGAGATCCGCAAGCTCACCGACGGTTATGGCTGCGACGTCTATATCGAGGCGACCGGCGCGCCGAAATCGGTCGAGCAGGGGCTGCGCGCCATCCGCAAGCTCGGCACTTTCGTTGAGTTCTCGGTGTTCCGCGAGCCCGTGACGGCGGACTGGACGATCATCGGCGATTCCAAGGAGCTCAACATCCACGGCGCGCATTTGAGCCCGCGCACTTATCCGACCGCCATCCGCATGATCGCGGACGGGCTGCTGCCGATGGATGACATCATCACGCACACCTTGCCGCTGGAGCGCTTCCGCGAAGGCGTCGACATGGTCCTCGACGGATCGACCTCGCTCAAAGTGGTGCTTGAACCGGAGATGTCCCCATGAAAGCCCTCGTCCTTGAGCGGAAGGGTGAACTTTCCCTCCGCGACATAGAGCGCTCCACCGAGGTCGGCCCGCACGACGTCAAGATCAAGATTCATACGGTGGGCGTGTGCGGCTCCGACGTTCACTACTACACGCACGGCAGGATCGGGCCGTTCGTGGTGAACGCGCCGATGGTTCTTGGGCACGAGGCCGCCGGCGATGTCATCGAGGTCGGCAGCGAGGTGCGCGATCTCGCCGTAGGCGATCGCGTCTGCATGGAGCCGGGAATTCCCGATCCGATTTCCAAGGCCTCGAGGCTGGGCATCTACAACGTCGACCCGGCGGTCCGCTTCTGGGCGACGCCCCCCGTGCATGGATGCCTGACGCCCGAGGTCGTGCATCCGGCCAGCTTCACCTACAAGCTGCCCGACAATGTGAGCTATGCCGAAGGCGCGATGGTGGAGCCCTTCGCGGTCGGGATGCAGGCCGCCGTGCGAGCCAAGATCAAGCCCGGCGACATCGCCGTCGTGTGCGGCGCCGGGCCGATCGGGATGATGGTCGCGCTCGCGGCTTTGGCCGGCGGCTGCTCGCGTGTCCTGGTTTCCGACATGGCGCAGGCCAAGCTGGACATCATCGGTGCCTATCACGGCGTTGACACCGTCAACCTGAAGGAGGCGGACGTCGGCGAGGCGGTGGCGCGCTTCACCGACAATTGGGGCGCGGACCTCGTCTTCGAGTGCAGCGGCGCCGCGCCGGCGATCCTCGACCTGCCGAAGCTGGTCTGTCCGGGCGGGGCGATCGTGCTGGTGGGCATGCCGGTCGATCCGGTCCCGGTCGACATCGTCGGCCTTCAGGCGCGCGAAGCGCGCGTCGAGACGGTGTTCCGCTACGCCAATGTCTACGATCGGGCGATCGATTTGATCGCGTCGGGCAAGGTCGACCTCAAGCCCTTGATCTCGGCGACGCTCGACTTCAAGGACAGCGTCGCCGCATTCGATCGCGCGGTCGAACAGCGCCCTACGGACGTCAAACTCCAGATCCGGGTATCGGGCAGCCCCGCGGCGTGACGACTTTTCGCTTCAGGCACTCCTCAAGCGCCGGTGCCTATCTCGGGCTAACGCCGCGGCGCTACGAGTCCGCCGAGGTCAGCCGGAGCGGGCACATCTCCAAGCACGGCAACAGCATGACACGGAAGCATCTCTACGAAGCGGCGACCACCCTGCTGACCCGAACCACAGCCTCCTCCTCAAGGCCGCCGGTCGCGGGTCAAGTCATCCAGCCGCGCGCTGCGACCGGCCACACCGTCTCCACGCGCCCGCCGCGCACGCCGACATACCAGTCGTAGCGGTCGACGGTCGGGTCGCAGTGGCCGGGAACGAGCCAGAGCTGCTCGCCGACGCTCGGCCGCTCGGCTGGGTCATCGATCCGAAGCCGTCCGTGCTCGTCGGACGCGGCCGTGTAGACAAGGCCCGGCTTGCCGTGCACAAGCGGCAGTCCGCAATCGATCGCCACACCCTTATGGCCGCAGTCGACGATCGCGATGCCGTCCTGAGCGGCGCTCATCACCGTGGAGAGCACGAAGAGCGACTGCCGGAAGTCCGGCGAGGGATGATTGCGACTGTAGTCGGCGTCCATGAACAGATAGGAGCCGGCCTGAATCTCGTTGTACACGCCGCTCGCCGCCTCTAGCGTGAAGGTGCCGGTCCCCGCGCCGCCGACGATCGCGCAGTCGAGGCCGATATCGGCGAGCCCCTCGATCGTGCGGCGCACGCTTCCCACTGCTGCCGCGATATGCGCCCTGCGCTCCTCTGGCTGGCGCAGGTGCTGGGCGACGCCGTCATAGGCCTGCAGTCCGCCGAAGACGAGGTGCCTGCTCTCAGCGATCCGCATGGCGAGCGCCACCGCCTCCGGCCCAGCCGGAACGCCGCAGCGGCTCGTCCCGACGTCGATCTCGACGAGCACCGTGAGCCGCGTGCCCGCGGCCTCGGCCGCCTGGGCGATGAGGTCGATGGCGCCGGCGTTGTCCGCGCAGACCGCGACCTTCGCGATGCGAGTGAGGGCGGCGAGGCGCGCGAGCTTCTTCGGCGTCACGACCTCGTTCGACACAAGGATGTCTGGCACGCCGGACCAGGCGAGGATTTCCGCCTCGCCCACTTTCTGCACGCACTGGCCCACTGCGCCGCGCTGCATCTGCCACTGGGCGATGACCGGCGACTTGTGCGTCTTGGCATGCGCGCGCAGCCGGACATTGGAGGCGGCGCAGAACGCCGCCATCTTGTCGAGGTTCTCCTCCATCGCGTCGAGATCGACGACGAGGGCGGGGGTGTCGATTTCGCCCGCGGACATTCCGGGCTCAGCGGGCGGTCTCTGCAGCATCGTCAGGCCGCCACCGCCGGCCGCGTCGTGCGCGACAGCTCCTGGAAGTTGTCGCGGATGTAGCCCGCGGCCCGAAGCGCCAGCGCCGAGATGGTCGGCGTCGGGTTCACCACGCCTCCCGTCGCCAGCACGCTTCCGTCGACGATGAACATGTTCGGCACGTCCCAGGACTGGTTCCACATGTTCACCACCGACATGTCGGGCGTCTTCCCCATGCGGCAAGTGCCGATCATGTGCCAGGCCGGCGTCCGGTAGACACCGTTCTCGTCGCGGTAGTCGTGCAGGCGGTACTCGAAGGCGTTCGCCGCCTTGGCGACATCCTCGATGCGGTCGAGCATGTAGTTCATCATGCGCTTGTCGTTCTCGCCCGGCGCGTAATGGGTGGATGCGGCGGGGATGCCGTCGGAGTCGACGAGCGCGGGGTCGAGCGTCACGCGGTTCTCCGGGTTGGGCAGGTCGTCGCCGATCGCGAAGAGCCCGATCGAGTGACCGAAATGGCCCTCGAACCATTTGTGATGATCGCGGCCCCACGGCGCCCGGCCGGAGGTGAACCACCCGGCGGCTGCTTCGCCGGCCGAGGCGGAGCTGGTGATGCAGTTGAAATTGAAGCCGTTCACGAAGCCGCGCGAGATGTCGGTCTCCGCGAATTGCCGCGAGATCAGCGACGCAACGTAGCCCGTGTGGCCGTCCACCGGCTCGTCGACCCAGAATTCGCCCGCCACCAGCGTATGGTGCAGCAGGTTGCGCCCCACCTGGTCCGACTGGTTGGCGAGGTTGTCGGAGGCGAGCAGGAGCCGCGGTGTGCCGATGCCGTTGGCGGCCACGATGACGACATGCGCCTTCTGGAAGTGCTGATGACCGGTGTTGCGGTCGACATAGAGCGCGCCGGTGGCGCGGCCGTCCGGTCCCTTTTCGATCTTCAGAACGCGCGCGTTGATGCGCAGCTCCGTGCCGGCCTCCAGCGCCTTCGGCCAGATCGACATGGAATACTTGCTCATCGAGCCGCGCGGGCAGCCATTGCAGGTGCCGCAGCCGTTGCAAGCCGGGCGGCCGTCATAGTCCTCCGAGATGGTGCCCGCCTCGACCGGCCACCAGTGCCAGCCCAGCCGGTCGAAGGCGTCGGCAAGCCGCTTCGACACCTTGGACGGCGGCAGCGGGCGCGTCGGGGAGGCCTCGCGCTTCGGCATCGCAGGGTCGCCGGCGAGGCCCGATACGCCGACCAGCTTGTCGGCCGTCTCGTAGAAGGGCGCCAGATCCTCGTAGGCGATGGGCCAGTCCGGCTGCAGGCCATGCTCGGTGCCCTTGCGGAAGTCCGACGGTCGGTAGCGCGGCCAGATGGCGCCGTAGACGTTCGTCGAGCCGCCCACGCCGTTCCACATCAGGATCTGCGAGGAGTCCGACTTCACCGGATAGTCATCGGCATGGTGGCGCTTGTTGACATCCGGGTTCCAGCTCGTGCGCCGCTGCCATGCCCAGTCGGTGTGGAGATGCGGATGGTCGCCCGGCTCCACCCAGGAGCCTTGTTCCAGGCAAACGACGTCGAGCCCGGCCCGGGCGAGCACGAGCGCGGCGAGCGAGCCGGTTGCGCCGGCCCCGATGACGAGGACGTCGCAGGTTCGTTTCGTGGTCATCGGTCGAGCCCCCAGTGTTCGGTGCGCGCCTCGTCCAGCTTGAGCGAGGAGATGTCGACCGGCTTCACCTCGTCGGTCTTGACGTATTGGCCACGGCCGTGGCGCGGCGTGTCGGTGTTGAAGTCGAAGGGCTGCATCGCGTAGCCGGTGATGTGCGGTCGAAGCGAGTAGGGGCGCCCGAGCCGGCGGATCGCCTCCACCACGAACGGGCTGTCGTAATAGGCGATGGTGACGGCCGTGCGCAGGCGCTCGAAGAGGTCGGGCTCTCCCGTCTCGAAGCGCTCGACGATGGCGACGCGCTCCTCCGCCGATTGACCGGTGAAAGGCCCGCCCGCGGCGATTACCGCGTCGGCGATCCGCCCGATTTCCAGATCGCCGAACTCCTCTGTCAGCCGCAGCGCCACCAGGCCCTGTACGCCGATCGAGGAGGCGGACGGCCAGCCGTCCCCGCCGGGGATCAGCTCATCCACCAGGATCGCCAGAAGGGCCGCGCCATCGGCCGGCGGCAGCCCTCGCGAGTTTCTCCGATCGTCCGCGTCCGAAGTCATCATGCCGCCTCCCGCGGTTTCGCCGAAATCGTAATCATCATGATCTCCGTCATCGCCTCCAGCGTCTGCATGCCGCCCAGGCGGCCGAGCCGCTCTTCTTGCCGGAGGCGGCCGCCGAAAGGGGAGATGGATTTCCCAATAGGTGCTCGATGCGCTGATGTTGACGATGCAGGCGGGAATAGCCTTGGCCACCGCCAACATGACGCCGCTCCTCAGTTCTTGTGCCACCAGCGGCCTCCGATGACGGACCCAGCCGCGAAGAGGCGCTCCTTTACGGTGACGACCTCGCCCATGACATCCTCCAGATCGAACGAGCCTTGGCGCATTTCCAGGATGGAGGCGTCGCCGGCTACTGCCCGGCTTGAAGGTGCCGAGGTCCGGCCGCCGGATCGCCTTGGCGGGATTGACCGTGGAGGCGGCGATGATGTCGTTGAGCGACATGCCGAGAGGCAGGAACTTCGACATGGTCGTCACCTGGTCGAAGGCCGGCCCCTCGATGCACAGGATGTGTACGTCCGACGAGATCGTGTCGGGCGGGAAGCCGGCCGCCATCATGGCGCGTGCCGTTTTCCAGCCGAACGAGCCCTTGCCATGGCCGATGTCGAACATGACGCCACGCTCGCGCGCGGCGAGCACCCGCGGCCGCACTTTGCCCTCGGCGTCGAACGGCACGTTGGGGAAGGGGCGGAAGCAGTGCGTGAGCACGTCGCCCGGCCGCAGCATGTCGACCACCGCCTCGTAGCTCGGCGGCGGCTCGTCGATATGGCACATCACCGGAAGGCCGGTCTCCTCCGCTGCCTGCAGCGCGACGATGAGCGGACCGATCCCGGTCTTGCCGCTGGTGATACGCCCGATGCGCACCTTGATGCCGATGACCGTGTCGCGGTTGGCGTTCGCAACCGCAACCGCCTCGCGCGGCGCCATGAGGTTCGGATTGTGGCTCTCGCCGACCATGATCGTCTTGGAGAAGGCGAAGATGCCGGCGAACGAGATATGCAGATAGGCGACAATGCGGCTTTCGGCCGGCTCGATCACGTGCTTGCGGAAACCGGCATAGTTGCCCGGCCCGGCGCTGCCGGTGTCGACCGAGGTCGTCACCGCCGTCATGCGAGCATAATCGTCCGGATCGACGCCGAGCGACGTGCCGCCCCAGTAGACATGGGTGTGGAGGTCGATCAGGCCCGGCGTGACGATGAGCCCACTCAGGTCGCGCGTGTCGTTGCCGGAAAGGTTGTCGCCGACCTCCGCCACCCTGCCGTCGGAGAATGCGACGTCGGCCACCTTGTCGATCCCCTGCGAGGGATCGATCACGCGGCCGCTCTTGAGAACCAGATCGTATGCCATTTTTTTTCGGACTTCAGCCTTGTGGTGAAAACTCAGAGTTCGCTTTCCGCTCTTCGCGTCGAAGCGGTAGACTGCGCTTTCGGGCGCGTTGAGCGTGATACGGTCGCCCGGTGAGAACTCGGAGGCATCTGCCGTGGTGGCCTTGAGAAGGGTGTCGCCCATCGTCACGTCGAGGAAGTGGATGGGACCTGCGGATTCGACGATCGACAGCTCGCCCGTCAACTGCAGCCCGTCGTCGCGGCCGTTCCCCGGCTGCAGATCGTGCGGGCGGATGCCGAGCACGACGTCGTCGCCGTCGCTGCGACCCGCTTGGCTGGCCGGGATGAAGTTCATCTGAGGGCTGCCAATGAAGCTCGCCACAAACAGATTGGTCGGATCCTTGTAGACGGTCATCGGCGCAGCGAACTGCTGCACGACCCCGTCCTTCATCACCGCAATCCGGTCGGAAAGCACCATGGCCTCCTCCTGGTCGTGGGTGACGAAGATCGTCGTGATCTTCAGCTCGCGCTGCAGGCGCCGAATCTCCGTACGCATCTTCACGCGCAGGCTGGCGTCGAGGTTGGAAAGCGGCTCGTCCATCAGCAGCACCGCCGGATTGCGCACGATGGCGCGACCGACCGCGACGCGCTGGCGCTGGCCGCCGGAAAGGTCGGAAGGCAGACGGTCGAGCAGGCTCTCCAGCCCAAGCAGTTCCGCCGCCCAGTCGACCTGCTGGCGGATGGTCGCCTGTGGGACCTTCTGCTGGCGCAGCGGGAAGGCGATGTTGTCGCGCACGTACATGTGCGGATAGAGCGCGTAGTCCTGGAAGACGAGGGCGATGTTGCGCTCGCGCGGCGACATCTCCGAGATCTCGGTGTTGCCGAAACGGATGGAGCCCTCGTTGATATCCTCCAGTCCGGCGATGCAGTAGAGCAGCGTCGACTTCCCACAACCGGACGGCCCGAGAAAGGAGATGAACTCGCCATCTGCGATCGCGAGGTTGAGGCTCTTCAACACTTCCGTGTCCTGGTAGCTCTTGCGCAGGCCAGCAATGGAGATGGCAACCATTGTTGTCCTCAGCCCTTGACCGCACCAGAGAGAGCGCCCTGCACGAGGTAGCGCTGGAAGAAGAAGGCGATCAGTACCGGCGGCAGGATGGAAAGGACGCTCGCCGCGAAGAGCGGACCGTATTCGTAGAACTGTGCCTGGTTCAGGAAGCCGGCGATGACCACCGGGATGGTCTGCGCCCTCGGGGTCGAGGTCAGGATCAATGCGAACAGGAACTCGTTCCACGACACCAGGAAGCAAAAGATCAGCGCGGCGATGATGCCGGGGCGCACGACCGGCCGCAGCACCTTCCAAAGCATGCCGAGACGCGTGCAGCCGTCGATCAGCGCAGCGCGGTCGAGGCTGACCGGCACGTTTTCGAAGGTCGATTTCATCATCCAGGAGCACAGCGGCAAGAGGATCGACGAGTAGGCGATGATGAGCGCGTAGCGCGTGTCGAGCAGCCCGAGCACGCGGAAGATCACGAAGAACGGCAGCACCAGCGTGAGCGCCGGGATCATGCGGGTGAGAAGCAGCGCCCAAAGGCTCGTCGCGAAGAAGCGCTGCCGGCCGTAGCGCGCGAAGGCGTATCCGGCGAGCGTGCCGAGCGCAACGTTGACGACTGAGACGACCGCGCCGACCAGGAAGCTGTTGAAGAGCGACAGCGGCACGCGCTTCGCCTGCACGCTCGTCGTCGAGCCGTGGGCGAAGAGCACTGAGATGAAATTGTCGAAGGTGATGCGCGAGGGGATGAGGCTCGGCGGCGTGCGGATCAGGTCGGCCGGCGGCGAGAGGCTGATCAGCACCAGCGAGAGCACAGGCAGCGCTGACCAGACGAAGATCACGATCGCCGCCATGAGGAGGCCGGCGTGGGCCAGCCTGCGCGAGGTATTGGTCTTTATCATGCCGCGCGGCCGGTAGGGCGGGATCGTCGCCATGGGATGGCGGCGGGCACCGGTCGCGACCCACACCGCCTCGTTTTCCGTCGCGGCGACGGCGGCCGCCTTGCGGCTGCGGCGCGGGCCGAGGACGAAGAAGTAGAGAATGGCGAGCAGCAGGCTCGCGATCGTCAGCACGTAGAGCGTCGCCGCGCCCTCGCCGAAGCGTAGGAACTGGAAGGACTGCAGGTAGCCGAGCCATGCGAGAAGCGTCGTCGCCGCGCCCGGCCCGCCGCGCGTCATGATCAGGATGATGTCGAACGCCATCAGCGCGTTGATCGTGGCGATGATGGTGATGAAGAGCAGCGTCGGCTTCAGCCAGGGAAGCGTGATGGAAAAGAAGCGGCGGATCGGCCCGGCGCCGTCGAGGATCGCCGCACGATGCAGGTTGCCGGGAATGGACTGCAGCCCCGCGAGGATCATGAGCGCCGTCAGCGGCGCCTGGTTCCACACATGTGTGAGGGCGACGAGGTTGAGCGCCCGGAAACCGCCGCCGAGCCACGGCGTCGCCAGCGCCCCGAGCCCGATGTCGTGGAGGAAGGCGTTGAGCAGCCCGAAGTTGCCGGCGTAGACGAACGACCACAGCACCGCGATCGAGACCGGCGCCATCGCCCAGGGGACGAGCACCACGGAGCGCAAGAAGCCGCGGCCCTTAAAGTTCTCGTTGAGCACCAGCGCGTAGATCATCCCGAGCACGGTCGTGCCGACGACCGCGAAGACGGCGAAGTAGGCAGTGCGCTCGAAGGCACTCCAGAATTCGCTGCTGTGGAAGAGCTTGTCATAATTGCCGAAGCCGACATACACCCAGCGCTTGGTGATAGGATTGATGGAGTGGAACGAGAGGTAGAGGCTGTAGGCGAGCGGCAGTCCGGCCACGGCGGTGACGATGGCGAGCGCCGGCGCCACGGCGGAGTAGGCGAAGCTCGGGGGACGGCCGACCCGCCTGCGGCGACGGGCGACGCGGCCAGGAAGGGCAGCGGTCTCTTCGGCGTTAGACACGGGCTAAAACTCTGCGGTTCGGGCAGGCTTCGCGTCTGGAGAGAGGCGGGGCGGGAGGCGCTCCTTGGCGCCTCCCAAGTAGCATTGTCTTACTGGTACTGGTCTTTCAGCTCGGACGCCTTGGACGAGAGCGCGGCGACGAGGTCGTCGGTCGAGGAGCCGGAGCGGATGTATTCCTGTACGCTCTGCATCATGAAGAGATCCCATTCGGCGAACCAGATCTCCTTGGCGATCTTACGCGCCGTGGCGTTGCCGAGCTGCTTGTTGGCGATGTCGATGTCCTTCCACTTGGAGAAGGAAGCGACGATGTCCGGGTCCGCCATGACTTCCTTGTAGCCGGAGCCCAAGCCGAAATCGAGCGCCCAGCGCTTGATTACGTGGTACTCGCCGTCCTTGGACTTGCCGCCGAAGAACTGCAGCATGTTCCATACGCGATCGACGTCGACCGGCTCGGAGCCCATCAGGTAGGCCGCAGTCCAGCCCATGGTGGAATGGGTCGCGCCCGGCATCATCGCGTTCTTCACCTTGCCGGCGATCTTCGAAATCGTCGGGGTCGTTGGTGACCTTCTGGTCGTAATCATGCAGCACCATGAAAGTGTGCGCGCCGGAGCAGTAGCTTGGAACGCCTTCGCCCGGCAGCGTCATGATGTCTTCGGCGACGAGACCTTCCTTGTAGAGGGTCTGGTGCGTCTCCAAGATCTTGCGCAGTGCCGGCTCGTCGACGAAGTTACTCTCGTCGTCGAACACCTTCGCGCCCTCCGAATACCAGCAGGCGAAGATCTCCCAAGAGAGCTCCGGCCACTTCTGGCCCCAGGCGGCATGGTACGGCGCGTCGGAGATGCCGTCCTTCTTCAGCTTGCGGCAGGCCTCAAGCAGCTCGTCCCAGCTCTCCGGAACGCCCACGCCGGCCTTCGACAGGTCTTCCTCGTTGTAGATGAAGGCATTGTAGCCCGCGTAGTAGGGCATGCCGGCGATCTTGCCGTCGGGCAGCGAGAGCGAGGAGACCGAGACCGGGAACATGCCCGCCTTGATCTCGTCCATGCCCGGCAGGCCTTCGAGGTCACGGATCCAGCCGGCGGTATGCCAGCGGGCGATGTGATCCTCCTCGGAGTAGAGCATGTCCATGTGCTGACCGCCGGTCAGCTTGGTCTCCACCACAGCGTGATAATCGCCGGTGACGAGCTCGTAGTTGACGTTTTCGTCGTAGAGCTTGGAGAAGATGCCGACATTCTCCTCCACGATCTGCGGCTGATACTGCCAGCCAATGAACTGCAGAGGCGTATCGGGCGCGGCGAAGGCCGACTTGCCGAACATCGCGCCGGCGGAGAGCGCGGCGCCGCCCTGGAGAACCCGGCGGCGGGAGAGAAGGTATTTCTCGAGAGAGCTTGTCATGGCCAGTATTCCCCTCGCGTCTTCACAGGAGAAGCCCGTTATTGAGCTTCTTCACTCATTCACCCCAAAAAAGGCAAGACAACTTCCCCGCCCGAAGAATCGACCAAGTAAATTCAGTCAATTGTTCGCGCGCCCGCCGGAACGTCGTCTACCGTCCCTCACGAGTATGCTTCGGGAATCCGGGGAAGCAAGGGCAATTTTCATTTTGACGTCATTTTCAGTGAAAACGGAGGGTGGTGCAGCCGAATTGTGCAGAAAAATGATCGAGAAATGAAATTCTGAGCAACCGTTGAGCAGGATTCAGTCGCTCAAGGGCTTGGTCTCGTCGGACTCGCGGAACGCCGCGACCTGCTGCTTGATCCGGCGCAGCTTCTCGCGCGCCGGGGCACGGCGATGGATGGCGGCGCCGAAGGCGAGGACATCGATCGCGATCAGATAGGCATAGCGCAGCCCCGTCGGGCCGAGCACGTCGCCGTCCTCGCGGCCGTTGACGGCAAGCGCCAGCTCCGCCGCTTCGCTAACAGGCGTGTCGGGCGGGGCGAGCGCCATTGTCTTGGCGCCATATTCGCGCGCGATTCCGATGGAACGCAGCAGCTCCTGGTTCGTGCCGCTTACCGAGCAGCACAGCACTACGTCGCCGCGCTCCACCGTGGCGGCGAGCATCATCTGCATCTGATGGTCGCTCGACGGCACGACGCGGATGCCGAGCCGGAAGAAGCGGTTCTGGATTTCCTCGACCAGCCATGACGAAACGCCGCCGCTGCCGAAGGCATAGAGCGTGCGGCACTCGCTGATGAGGGCGATAGCCGCTTCCGCCTGCGGGAGGTCGAATCCGATCTGCACGTCCGCGATCGCCATTTGCGCGCGTTTCACCACGCGCTCCAGCACCTCGTCGATGGCGCTCGGCGGCGTTGCCGGCTCCAGGTAGCGGATGCCGACGCGCACCGAGCCCATGATCTTGAGCTTCAGGTCGCGCAGCCCCTCGCAGCCGAGCGAGCGCGCGAAACGCTGGATGGTCGGCGCCGAAACGCCGAGCCAGCCGCTCAGCTCCTCCACCGGCTTCTCCACGAAGGCATGCGGCTCGGAGAGGATGGCGCTCGCGATCTTGCGGTTCGATTTGGAGAAGCTCGCCTCGCGGTCGATGATGAGGCCGAACACGTCGAGCGAGGGGCCGGGCCGCGCTTTGCGCGGGCGGGCCCCGTTCACGGCCGCCTGCGGCGACGTTTGTGTCCTGTTTGGCATGCGAATCCTTTCGGCCGCTCGCGCGCGACGCACGGCCAGATTGTGCGCGCAACGATGCGTCAGCCTGCCGCCATCGCGCAAGGTCTCGCAGATGTCGCGCGGCAAGCGCGGGCCGCGAGGCGGGGAGGAAAGCCGCATCAGCCCTCGACGATCAGCTCCCGCGTCATCACGCCATTGCCGGCCATGAGCCCGCAATCGACGGGGAGCGCGACGCCGGTAATCGCCGAGGCGGAGTCGGAGGCGAGGAACACGGCGGCGCGGGCCACTTCAATCGGTTCGACGACTCGACGGAGAGGGTACCACTTGGCGAGAGTGTTGAAGATATCCGCGTTCTTGGCGATCCGCCTCTGCCAGACCGGCGTCCTTACCGTTCCCGGGCAGATCGCGTTGGCCCGGATGCCGTATTCGCCGAGCTCGACCGCGAGCGACCGCGTCAGGCTGATCAGGCCTGCCTTGGCGGCGCTGTAGGCCGGGTTGCCGAGGGCGCCGAGGCCGTTCACCGAGCTGATGTTGATGATCGTGCCGGCCTTTTGCTCCTTCATGGCAGGCAGCACCGCATGGCAGCAGTAATACGCGCCGTTGAGGTTCAGGTCGACGTCGGCCACGAAGCCCTCCGGCGTCGTTTCGGCGAGGTTCTCCGCCAGTGCCCCGCCGGCATTGTTGACCAGGATGTCGACCGCTCCGAGCGATGCGGTCAGATTGTCGAACGCATCCTTTACGGACGCCGCGCTCTTGACGTCGGCGACTGCCGCTTCGGCCTTGATACCGGCGGCCTTCAGCTCATCGGCGAACGCGAACACGGCGTCGACCCGGTCGATCGCCGCGATGACAGCGCCCTCCGCGCCGAACAGGCGGCAAAGCTCTTTTCCGATCCCTCCGGCGGCGCCGGTAACGGCAACAACCTTGCCCTCGAACTGCACGATCTAGCCTCCCAGTTGCGCGAGCGCCTCGGCGATCCAGCCCAGGCTGGCCTGCCGGATATGCCCGTAATTGTAGAAGGCGATGTCGGTGATCCCGGCATCGCGGACCGCCGCCACCGCTTCGACAACCTCGGCCTTGCTGGTCAAATCGGGCCAGGCAGGCCTCAGGATGCAGCGAAGCTTCTCCGTCCCGCCGATCCGCCGCGCGACGTCGAATGCCTCGGAGCGAATCCGCATCGCGCCGGGTTGATAGAACCCGGCCTCGATCCAGTCGACGATCTTCGCAAGCGCCGGCAGATCGGCGCCCTCGAACCAGCCGCTCGAGGCCGGCGGCGCAATGCTCGGGATGACGGCGACCGCGGCATCCTTGCGCACCACGTCGCGGATCTCGGCGACGAGCGATGTCACCGTATCGGCGCGGAAACGTAGATAGGAATGCAGGAACTCGTCCTGCATGTCGTTCAGCCAGTATTGCTCGGCGAGATCGTCGGTGAAGTCGATGTCGCTGGCGAGATACGCCTCGACGTCACGCACCGTCTTCGCCCTGAGCGCGTCGGCGTCGACGCCCTTTGCCTTGGCGCCGGACATGCAGTGCTCGCAGAAACACAGCCCCATGTGCTCGTTGAGCCACTTGTTCTGCCGTATCAGGCCGAATTCGTGGTGGTAGCCGTGAGCGAAGGGCAGGAAGCCGGGCGTCTCAAGCGACACCCCGGTGACCGGATAGCTCTCCGTGACGTCCTTGCAGAGTCCCACCGCATAGGCGCGCGCTTCCGGCGCGGAGGGGCAGAGATTGAAGAGCAGCCGGTCGCCGAACGCGGTCTCGGCGGTCGCTTGCGGATGCTTCATGCCGAGATGCGTGTTGTGCAGGAGCACCATCCAGGCATTCACCGCGATGCCGGAGTCGCAAAGCTCGGCGAGCACGTCGCGATCCTTGAGGAGATGGTTCTCCACCGGCTTGATGACCCCGTAGCGTGACGGGTCGGTGCGGAAGTAGGCCGTGCCGTCCTCGGGAAAGACGACCTTTCCCGTCGTGCCTTTCGGACGCAGGAACTTGCCGGCATGATAGCTGCCGGCGAAGGTCACCGTGTTCAGGCCGAGCGACCGAACCTGCGCGACGTATTCCGGAACGCCGACCTCGGCAACGTCCCACGCGTAGGTGTAGATGGCGCGATAGCTCATCTCGTGTCGGTTCCGTTTGAGAAGGCGGGAAGGGCGCCTTCGGCCTGGGCGCGCGTCACCACAGCGTGTAGCCGCCGTCGATGACGAAGGACGCGCCGACCACGTAGCTCGAGGCGGGCGAGGCGAGGAAGACCGCCAGCGGGCCGATTTCCTCCGGGCTGCCCGGCCGGCCCATGGGAATTGCCCCGACGAAGGTCTTGATCACTTCCGGATGGCTCTTCGACCATTTCTGGTTCGGTTCGGTCATGAAGAGGCCGGGGCAGATGGCGTTGACGTTGACCCCCTTCGGCGCCCAATCCGCACCGACCGCGCGCGTAAAATGGATGAGTGCCGCCTTGGTCGTCTCGTAGTGCCGGCCGCCGATGCCGCGATTGGCGATAAGGCCACTGATGGAGGCGATGTTGATGACGCGACCTTCGCCGCGCTTCAGCATCTCGCCGCCGATCACCTTCGTGCAGACGAAGGACTGAGTCAGATTGAGGTCGATGCCCTTCTGCCAGGTTTCCAGATCGGTTTCCTCCACAGGCACCGAGACGTCGCGACCGCCGACATTGTTGACCAGGATGTCGATCGGTCCGGCTTCCTCCATGACCTTGCGGCACAGCGCTTCCGCCGCCTTCGGCTCTGAAACGTCGGCCGCAAAGGTCCAGGCCTTGCGGCCGCGCTCGCGCACTTCGCCCGCCGTCTTCTCCAGCGCTTCGGCGCCGCGCGCCGTCAGCGCCACGTCGGCGCCGGCCTCAGCGAACGCGAGCGCGATCTCGCGGCCGAAGCCGCGGCTGCCGCCGGTGATGAACGCGCGCTTACCGTCGAGGCGGAACTTGTCGATGACTGTGATGGCACCCTCCGTTGGAACAGCCGACACACCGGCCACATGTTCGTAATTGAGCGTCGGTCGAACGTGAAGATGGAGTGATACGAAAGTTCGCGCTCTTGGAAATACAGTGATGGATTGCCGCGCCTTACGGCACATACTGCCTCATATACAGTCGATTGCTCCATAATCCGCACTTGAGGTCGCGACAGCCAGGCCCTGCACGTGCGCGATCCAAGGGAGGTAACCGCCGCGAGTCAAACGGACTTCACATCAGCCCCGTGCTCTTGAAGCTGACGTGACCCTCGCGGCCGATGACCAGATGGTCGTGGACAGCGATGCCGAGCGGCTTGCCGACCTCCACGATCGTCCGCGTCATATCGATGTCGGCGCGGGAAGGGGTCGGATCGCCGGAGGGGTGGTTGTGCACGAGGATGATCGCGGTCGCGGACAGTTCGAGTGCGCGGCGGATCACCTCGCGCGGGTAGACCGGCGTGTGGTCGACCGTTCCGGTCTGCTGCACCTCGTCGGCGAGGAGCTGGTTCTTCTTGTCGAGGAAGAGGATGCGGAACTGCTCGCGTTCCTCATAGGCCATGGCCGTGCGGCAATAGTTGAGAAGCGCCGACCAGGAGGAGAGCAGCGTCCGCTTCCTCACAGCCTCGGAGGCGGTGCGCTCGGCGAAGGCGCGGATCAGCTTCAATTCGTCGACCACACGGTCGCCGACGCCGTCGACCTCCTTCAGCCTCTCGCGCGATGCGGCAAGTACCTCACTGAGCGTGCCGAAGCGTTTCAGAAGCGCCTTGGCGACCGGCTTGGTGTCGCCGCGCTGGATGGCGCGGAAGAGCGCCATCTCGAGAAGCTCGTAGTCGGCGAGGGCCGTGGCACCTTTCTCACGGAAGCGGGCGCGGAGCCGGTCGCGATGCCCATGGAAATGGGGCAACCCACCGGCGTCGTGCAACTCCGCCATCAAACCGCTCCGGCGTTCAGGCGTCCTTCCAGGGCAGCCAGGAGCGGCCGGAGGGCGAAAGCGTAAAGATCTCCACACCGGTCTGGGTGACGCCGACCGTGTGCTCGAACTGGGCGGAGAGCGAGCGGTCGCGCGTGACCGCGGTCCAGCCGTCGGAGAGAAGCTTCACGTGCGGGCGACCGATATTGATCATCGGCTCGACGGTGAAGATCATGCCGGGCTTGATCTCCAGGCCCTCGCCGGTCTGACCGTAGTGCAGGACGTTCGGCGGCTCGTGGAAGGCACGGCCCACGCCGTGGCCGCAGAAGTCGCGCACCACGGAGCAGCGCTGTGCCTCCGCGTAGCTCTGGATGGCATGGCCGATGTCGCCCATGCGGGCACCCGGCCGGATCACCTCGACCCCGCGCGTCAGGCATTCGTAAGTCACCTCGATCAGCCGCTCGGCGGCGCGCTTCAGCTGGCCGGCGCCGTACATGCGGCTCGAATCGCCATGCCAACCGTCGAGCACGAAGGTCACGTCGATGTTGACGATGTCGCCTTCGCGCAGCGGCTTCTCGTTCGGAATGCCGTGGCAGACAACGTGATTGACGGAGGTGCAGCTCGATTTGCGATAACCGCGGTAGTTCAAAGTCGCCGGTTGGGCGCCGTGCTGCATGGCGAAGTCGAAGACGAAATCGTCGATCTCCTGCGTGGTGACCCCCGGCTTCACCATGTCGTAGATCTGATCGAGGCATTCCGCCGCAAGCCGGCCGGCCTTGCGCATGCCCTTGAAGCCGTCCGGCCCGTAATTAGCGATGGCATTACCCTGGCGGGTGGCGCTTGTCTGAACTTCCTGCATCGTGTCCGGCTCGATCTTGTTCGCGCCATAAGCTAAGGCATCGGCACACGCTTTTTAAGCGCTTCGTGCAGGGAAAGATCAATGGAGAATGCGTCGACCGCCGCAATCCTGGTCATCGGCGATGAGATCCTCTCCGGCCGGACCAAGGACAAGAACATCGGCTTCATCGCCGACACGCTGGCGGATATCGGCGTCGACCTTCTCGAGGTCAGGATTATCGGCGATCAGGAGGAGGCGATCGTCGAGGCGGTCAGGGCGCTCTGCGGGCGTTACGATTTCCTGTTCACGAGCGGCGGAATCGGCCCGACGCATGACGATATCACCGCCAATTCGGTGGCGAAGGCGCTTGGCGCCTCGATCGACGTCGACCAGCGGGCGGTGGACCTTCTGATGCCGTTCTGGAAGTCGCGCGGGATCGAGCCGAACGAGAGCCGGCTGCGCATGGCGCGGATCCCGGAAGGCGCGACGCTGATCCCGAACGCGGTCTCCGCGGCGCCGGGCTTCCGCGTCAAGAACGTCTTCGTCATGGCCGGCGTGCCGGCAATCCTTCAGGCGATGATGGACGAGGTCGTGAAGATGCTGCCGCACGCCGTGCCGGTGCTTTCCGTCACCATCGAGGCCGGGCGCGGGGAGGGCGACATCGCGGTGCCGGCTGGCGATGTCCAGAAGGCGCATCCGGGCGTCCGGATCGGCTCCTATCCCTATCACGACGGGCAGAAGTTCACGACGCGGCTGGTGCTCCGCTCGCGCGATCAAGCAGCGCTCGATGTGGCGAAGACGGCGATGGAGGAGGCGCTCAGCAAGCTGCCGGCGCGGACCTGAGGCTCAGATCGCGTCGATGATCGCCGCCGGCTCGATCCGCTGGCGGAAGTCGGGTTCGACGAAGCTCGCCTTTATCCGCCCGTCAGGCGCGACGATGTAGGTGGCGGGGATCGGAACCATCCACGCGTCGTTCCCCTGGAAAGAGTTGAGGTTCCAATCGATGCCGCGGTAGAGCGTGCGCACCTCGTCGCCGCACCACACCACAAGCCCGAGCGACATCGCGTAGGCATTGTCCATGTCGGAAAGCAACGGGAAGGGGAGATCGAGATCTTCCTTCAACTGGCGAACATAACGCTGCCGGTCCGGCGTGATGGCGAGCACTGCGCCGCCGCGACGCTCGATCTCGGCGTTGACGCTGCGCATGCTCTCGAACTCGACGCGGCAGTAGGTGCACCAATGCCCGCGGTTCAGGCTGACGACGACGGATTTCGCACCCGAGAAGTCGTCGAGGCTCACGAGCCGGCCCTGGTCGTCAGGCAACATGAACGGCGGGAGGATGTCACCCGTCTTCGGCGCCTGCGCGCCGGCGTGGCCGGCAACGAGCCGGGCGACGAGCTTCTCGTAGGCATTCGCGAAGTCCGGATAGTCGGCTTTGACGCGCCGGTTCTCCGCCGCCATCTTCTTCGCCATCGCGTCCCTTGGCGGCACCGCCTCGTCCGTCACGCCAAATCCCTTCGAAAGAGCGTTCGCGGGATCACCTAGCATACGGCGCGGGCGCGAGAAATGTGGTCCGCCAAGGCCCTGACACGGTTGTGAGGCGCGCGGAAAAGCTGTCGACCGGGGCTTGCCGGCGGGCTATCCGATCTTGGATCGATCGGCGTCGTGCGGAGGGACGGATGGCGGGTGACAAGGCATTTCGCGTAACCTGGGAGGAGTTCCACCGCGACGCGCGTGCGCTGGCTTGGCGGCTTGCCGACACAGGGCCTTTCTCGGCGATCGTCTGCATCACGCGGGGCGGGCTGGTGCCGGCGGCGATCGTCTCGCGCGAGCTCGAAATCCGCGTTATCGAGACGGTCTGCGTCGCTTCCTATCACGACTACAAGAGCCAGGGCGAAACGGCCGTCCTGAAGACGATCTCCGACGCGGTCGTGGATACGGCCGGCGGGAGCGGCGAGGGCGTCCTTATCGTCGACGACCTGGTCGACACCGGGCGCACCGCCTCGATCGTGCGCGGCATGCTGCCGAAAGCGCATTTCGCCACCGTCTATGCCAAGCCGCAGGGGCGGCCGGTGGTCGACACCTTCGTCACCGAGGTCTCGCAGGATACCTGGATCTATTTCCCCTGGGACATGGGCTATTCGTTCCAGCCGCCGATCAAGGGCGGAGCCGCGGGGTAGGGCTTAGCCCGCCCGTTAGCCGAGGCGTTCGCGGGCGAGCTTAGCGAAGAAATCTCAGGAGCGGGAGAGCTTCGGCTCTTCTGAACTGGCGAAGGCGCCAAAGGGGAGGCGTCGCTCAGAAGTCTTTCCTTTGCGGTGTCGAATTCCGTATCGGTGATGACACCGCGTTCCCTGAGTTTCCGGCTAACCGCTCTAGTTCTTCGGAATCGCTAGGCATGGGCTTTCGCTTATATGTCCTTCGAGAGGGCTCGTGCTAGTTCGGCGCCGGCGCCGAGGGCCTGGAGCTTGGCGAAGGCGAGCTCCCAGCGCATTGGTGCCATGCCGCAATTGGTGCAGGGCTGGATGCGCTCTGCCGGCACGAACTTCATCGCCTGCTCGATCGTCGCCGCGACCTCTTCCGGCGTTTCGATCTTGTCGGTGGCGACGTCGATCACGCCGAGGAGGACGTCCTTGCCTTCGAGCAGCGCGATCAGGTCCATCGGCACGCGCGAGTTCTTCGCCTCGATCGACACGCCGTCGATCTGGCTGCCGGCGAGCGCCGGGAAGATCGCCTCGGTACTGCCGCCATTCGGAGCCGAGCGTTCCCTTCCAGTCGATGTTCTCCTTGATGCCGTAGCCGTAGCAGATGTGGACGGCGGTCTTGCAGGAGAGGCCTTCGATGGCGCGATGCAGGGCCGCGATCCCCCAATCCTTCACCGCATCCATGTAGACGTTGAAGGCCGGCTCATCGAACTGGATCACGTCGACACCGTCCTTTTCGAGCGCACGCGCCTCCTCGTTCAGGAGCGCGGCGAAGGCCATCGCCATCCTGGCGCGGTCGCCGTAGTGCTCGTCGGCGATCGTGTCGACGATGGTCATCGGGCCGGGCATGGTGATCTTGAGGCCGTGGGTGGTGTGGGCGCGGGCGAGTTGCGCCTCCGCCGCGTGCACGCGGCCCTTCAGCGTCAGCTCGCTCAACGACGCGCGGCACCATCGCGGTGTAGCGGTTGTCGCGGATTCCCATCGCGACCTTCTGCGAGAAGTCGATGCCGTCGACGAACTCAAGGAAGCCATGCACGAAATGCTGGCGCGACTGTTCGCCGTCGGAGACGATGTCGATGCCGGCATCCTCCTGCAGCTTCAGGACGAGCAGCGTCGCGTCGGCTTTTGCTCGCGCGAGGTCATCGCCCTGATAGCGCCAGGGCGCCCAGAGGCGGTTCGGCTCAGCGAGCCAGAAGGGCTTTGGGAGCGAGCCGGCGATGGTGGTCGGAAAGAGGGTCATCGCCCGATCCTAGCCTTGACGCGCAGGATTTGTCTCGAGCGAACCTCGGCGTCTTTCGCGTGCGTTCGCGCGACACTGTCAGAGCTCACGTCAGCACATCGAACTGCCGCAAGATCCACACCACCTCGGCGACGATGCAGACGACTGCGAAGGCTGCGTGATAACGCCGATCCTTGATGAACATCGCGATCATGGCGAGTCCAAACAGGACCCCCTGCCGGATCGGGTATTCGACGCCGAGCGAGCGGAAGTGCTCGCTACCCTTCAGTGCCGTATCCACCACGTCGACGACGAAGAGGCTGGCAAGAAGCGCATAGAACCATTTCTGGCGCGAGTGAAAGTAGTCGGCGAAACCGGAATATTCGTCCATCCGGTCAGGGAACAGGATCGAGCAGGTGAAGAAGAAGAGGATCGCGTAGCAGATGACGAAGAAATAGATCTCGAACCGCCATACCTCGATGCGCAACAGTCCGAATTCGAACCACCAGAAATGAATCACCGCGAGAAGCAGGAAGGCGACCCATCCGAGGTGGACCCAATAAATATGTTCGCGGTCGGGGTGCTGAACGAAGCGGGCAAGACCGGTCAGGAGCCGCGTGACGCTCAGGCCTATGACGATTCCGATGATGACCCGGACGTGGAAGAACAGGTCGACGGATGAATGTTCCGGCACGCGCGTCTCCCTTCGGGACGCGCCAACCTATTTCCGCTGCTTCTGCTTAGCTACCAGTTTCGTTGGTCAGAGAGAGCAAAGGCGCCCCGACTCCCTTCCCGGCGGTGGAGAGTCGGGGCTCGTCTCAGGCCGCGCGAGCGCACGGACAGTGCCCGGCACAGGCCTCCGCGATTGCCGCGACGTGCCGGTGGTCTGTGCCACAGCAGCCACCGAGTACATTGATGTGCGGCAGCAGCCGCAAGAGTTCCGCGTGCTCGCGCCCAAGTTCCGCCGGATCGCCGTCGTCGAGGTCGGTCGAGGCGTCGAGCTCGGCATGGCTCAGCTTCGACGCGTTGGCGCGGAGCCCGCGGATGCGCTTGACCCATGGCGCGCCGACGTCGAGCGCGCCAGAAAAATGGCTTGGGTGGGCGCAGTTGATCATGAAGTAGGCGGGCGCGCCTCCGGTGGCGCGGTCGACTTCAAGAATCGCATCCTTGAGCGGCTGGCCGGTCGGCAGCCTGCCGTCCGTCTCCAGCGTGAAGGAGATCACAACCGGCATGTGGGCGGCGTCGGCCGCGCGCGCGATGCCGATCGCCTCCGCTGCGCTGGTCATGGTGATGGCGGAGATCATGTCGGCTTCCGTATTGCGGAACGTCGCCACCTGCTCGGAATGATAATCCTCCGCCTCCGCCGGGCTCATCGAGGCGCCGGGGGTGTAGCCGTCGCCGCGCGGGCCGACGCAGCCGGAAATCACCATCGGCGTATACTTCGACTCCAGTTCCTCGCGCAGGGCGGCGATCAGCTTGATGGCCTCGCGGTTGAGCCTTTGCAGCCCGGCCGGCGCGAGTCCCAACTTCTCCGCCCAGTCGCGGCTCCCGCGCCACGTCGGGCTCTCGAAGATGAAGCCGGCGCGGCGCTCCGTCGCGATTGCGATGTAGCGACGGAAATAGGCACGAAGGCGGTCGCGCCCTGCCGGCGTCTTCATGAGATTGATGGTGGCGAAGTGCGGCAGCTCGATCTTGTCGACGTAGACGAGAGTCGTCTCAAGGCCGCCGTCGGTCAGGAAGAGCTTGTCGTCGAATTGCGGCAAGGCGTTTCTGTAGCGCGGTATCATCGGTTCCTCGTTTCGAAGCGCAGCGGAGCGCGGCGCGCCTTCGCGTCGTCTTTCGTCCGCCTGAATTTCGATAATCGTCCTGTCGCCGACTTCCTTGGCGGCGACGGCACGGAAACTAGCGATTGCGGCGCTCCGAGCTAGGCGTCGCGCGGTCAAGGAAATGCAGAAATATTGTTTCTCTGGGAAAACCGGGCCGGACGCGAGGCGACGAAACACTTTTCGGGAGGTGACGAAACATTCCGCTCAGACAACTTGACCTAAGGTGCAGTTGTCATGTTGCAGGTTCCGGCACGCCGGCGCGGGGAGACGCGCGAACGGATTCTCGCGACCGCCGAAGAGGCGGTTTTGGCGAAGGGATTCGCCGCGACCTCGATCGAGGAGATCATCGCAGCAGTCGGGATCACGAAGAGCGGCTTCTTCTATCATTTCAGCGAGAAGTCGAACCTCGCGAAGGCGCTGCTCGAGCGCCATCTGGAACATGACCGCGCGATCCTCGACGAGCTGTTCCGGCGCGGCGACGAGCTGAACGACGATCCGCTGCACGGCTTTCTCGTGGGCCTGAAGCTCTTCGCCGAGATGGCTGCGAACCTTCCGGAAGCGCATCCGGGCTGCCTTGCCGCTTCGTTCGTCTATCAGGACCAGCTCTTCAACCAGGAGATCCGGCGGCTCAACGCCCAGGGCCTGCTCGGCTGGCGCGCTCGTTTCAGCGAGCGGCTGGAATTGATCGCTTCGCGCTATCCGCCAAAGAGCGAGGTGGACCTTGAGGCGCTTGCCGACATGGCGGCGGCGCTGGTCGAGGGCAGCATCGTGCTCGGCCGCGCGCTCAAGGACGCGACGATCCTGCCGAGGCAGGTGATGCTCTACCGCGAACTGATCCGCGCTGTCTTTTTATCCGCCTGAGCGGCGGGCCTTCGGATGAGTTGCTCCTCGATCGTCCTTGGGCGGCGCGTGGGCTTGGCCGCTAGTGCTCCCCGACTGCCGGGTCGATCCATCCCAGCGTTCTGCGGGCCGTAGCCCAACCGTCCGTGGAGACGTACACCAAAGCAAAACAGACAAACGGGAACACCAAGAACGAAATGAATATCGGAAGGTCCGACATGCCGCTGTAATTCACCATCATGCTCGTCGCCTTGGCCAGGAAAATCAGGACGATGGCGTGCGTGCAGAACGCCAAAAAAGTGACGTTGCGCGATGGCAGAAAGGCGCTCAGGCCCTTGAACCGGATCAGCCGCTGCACAACCCCGACGAACAGACCAATTCCGAAGACCTTGACGAGCATCACCAGAAGGTAGCCGAGGTACATCTTGTAGGGGCTGACATCCCGCATCAGCGGTTCCCAATGCGGCGCTATCGCCACGATGCCTACGAAGGCCGCAGCCACCACGTAGGCCGGGATGCGCCTTTCGACCAGAGAGCCCAGGTCAATAAACTCTGAGGCTATCATCATCCCCGCCACAAAGAAGACCACGAGGTCCCAACGCGGGATAATGCTAGTCATGTTTGACGGGTCGAAGGAGTTTGGAACAAGAAACAGCACGATGAGCAATGCGATCTTCGTGCGCGGCGAAAGCCTGCGGAGAATCAGGAGTATGAGCGGGGAAATAAGGCACAGCTTGAAGAGATCGGCCAGATAGTGCAGCGGCAGGTTGGCCGGCCAATATTGAATCGGCACCAGCAAATTGAAGCTTCGCCAGGGGGTATGCAGATATCCGGCCATGGGCTTGCCGTGCTTTGCCAGCGCGCGGATGGCCTCCACCACGAGGTAAAGCGCCGACCATGTCACTTCGGGTATCATCAGGCTCCGGAAGCGCCGCGACAGCGTCCGTCGATAGCCCATCCTCGTCAGCTGTTGGTACAGAAAATATCCGGAGACAATGCCGAGGAACGCCGAAGCGGTTCTGCTCAGTCCGAAATGGAGGATCGTATAGCTGATGTGTGCCACGCCGGAGAGAACGCTTCTCGGCAGAAATGACGTAAGATCAATTTCGTAGTGCGCATATGTCATGAAGAAGATTGCGAAGAAGCGGAGGGCATCGATTGCCTTGGAGCCGTCGCTCCGCGCGTGACCTGGGCCGAAAAGATCGGGCGAAGCCTGCGATGCAATTCTGGCCAGCATCTTAACGCTGCTCCCACGGGACGCGGTGCCTTACAAGTCTTGGCTCAAGTGCGCGGAAGGACAGCTCGAAAGAGTATGTTAAGGTTTATAAACTGTCCAGAGGTTCTGATAGGCCCAGTTAATCACGGCGAACCTGAGGCACAGTTTGCGCTCAAGAATGCGGGCGAAGCACTGGCGCGCGATCAACGACATAGTTTCGCGTCGTTCTTGCCGTCTCCGAGTGCGGCCACGCCGCGCGCGGAGTGGGGAGCCGGAGCGCTTTGACGGACCTCATCCGATCCTCCGAAACACGCGGGCCGACGAATACTCTTGAAAGAGGCGCTTTGAGCGGACACAGCATCGGCGGCGCTTCGGCTCGCTCTGGAGCCGACCTGCGGGCGTGGCGAAACCGGTAGACGCAAGGGACTTAAAATCCCTCGGCCCATAAGGCCATGCGGGTTCGACTCCCGCCGCCCGCACCATTTGCGGCCGCCCAGTTCGGCGGCCCGGGTCGATGTCCGAATTGACAGGGGCGGCAGGATGGCGGATCGGGGGATCGCGCAGATGCGCTCCCGCGAGCCTTTAGAGAAATCGCCGGTGAATATTGTTCCGCAGCGGTCCTTTCCCGTGCCGGGCATGACGGCCGTGGAAATCCGCGTGCGCGGGCGTGTGCAGGGCGTGGGCTTCCGCCCGACCGTGTGGCGGATCGCGACCGAGCTTGGGCTGGCCGGCGAAGTGCTGAACGATGCCGAGGGCGTGCTGATCCGCGTGCGGGGAGGGGCGGCCGAGATCGACGAGTTCGTCGCGCGGATCAGGCAGGAGCCGCCGCCGCTCGCGGCCATCGGGGCGGTGGAGACGCGCGAATTCTCGGGCGATCTACCCGCGACCTTCCGCATCGTGGAGAGTATCGGCGGCGCGGCGCGCACGCAGGTTTCTCCGGACGCTGCGATCTGTCCCGCCTGCGTGGCGGACGCGCTCGATCCGCTCGGGCGCCGCTATCGCTATCCCTTCACCAACTGCACGCATTGCGGGCCGCGGCTTTCGATCGTGGAGGGCATCCCCTACGACCGCACGACGACGACGATGGCGGCGTTCGCGCTCTGCGATGCGTGCCTCGAAGAGTATCGCGAGCCGCGCGACCGCAGATTCCATGCCGAGGCAATCGCGTGCCCGACCTGCGGGCCGCAGGCAACGCTTTTGCGATTGGACGGCGAGGCGGTGAGCTTCGGCGAGCGATTCGGCGCGGGACGATGTCGATGTTGCCGCGATCCTGATCCGGCGAGGGCGAGATCGTCGCGATCAAGGGGCTCGGCGGCTATCAGCTCGTATGCGACGCGACGAATCCCGACGCCGTCGCCCGGATGCGTGTGGCGAAGCGGCGCGACGCGAAACCCTTCGCCTTGATGGCGCGCGACCTCGATATCGTCGGCCGCTACTGCCGAATGGGCACGGCGGAAGAGGCGCTGCTCACGAAGTCCCGAAGCGCCGATCGTGCTTCTCGATGCGACGGGACTGGAGCGGCTGCCGGAGGCCATCGCGCCGGGCCTGAAAACGCTTGGCTTCATGCTGCCGACCACGCCGCTGCATCTCCTCCTGCTTCGCGACATCGACGGCCCGGTGGTGATGACCAGCGGCAATCTCTCCGACGAGCCGCAGGTCATCGACGACGATGAGGCGCGTATGCGGCTTCGCGGGATCGCGCCTATGCGCTGGTCCACGACCGCGGCATCGCGAACCGCGTGGACGATTCCGTCGTGCGCTTCATGGACGGCGCGCCGCGGCTCCTGCGCCGCGCGCGCGGCTATGCGCCGGCGCCGATCCGACTTCCCGAGGGATTTGAGGCGACGCCGGATATCCTGGCGTATGGTGGCGAACTGAAGGCGACCTTCTGCCTGGTCAAGAACGGCGAAGCGGTGCTTTCGCAGCACCAGGGCGACCTGGAAGATGTCGCGACTTACGACGATTACTGCCGCAACCTTGCGCTCTACGCCGAGCTCTTCGACCACAAGCCGGCGGCGCTCGTCGCCGACCGCCATCCGGAATACCTCTCGGCCAAGCTTGCACGCGCGCGTGCGGCGGCGGAGGGACTGCCACTCATCGAGGTGCAGCATCACCATGCCCACGTCGCGGCGTGCCTGGCGGAGAATTCCTATCCGCTCGACGCGCCGCCAGTGCTCGGCATTGTGCTCGACGGCCTGGGCTACGGTGAGGACGGCGCGATCTGGGGCGGAGAGTTTCTACTCGCCGACTATTTTGGCTACGAGCGGCTCGGCGCGTTCAAGCCGGTCGCCATGCCCGGCGGGGCGCAGGCCGTGCGCGAGCCGTGGCGGAACCTCTATTCGCACCTGATGGCCGGAATGGGCTGGGCGCGTCTCTCGGCGGATTTCGCTGAACTTGAGCTTTATCAAAGTCTTGCGGATCGGCCGCGTGCAACAATTGACGCCATGATCGGGAATGGCATCAATTCCCCGCTTGCCTCTTCCTGCGGGCGGCTCTTCGACGCGGTCGCCGCGGCGCTCGGCATCTGCTTCGAGCGGCAGGCCTATGAGGGCGAGGCGGCGGCGCGGCTTGAGGCGCTTGTGGACGAGCGGACGCTGCGCGACGAAGACGAGGCGTGGGCTTATCCGTTCGGCGTCGATGATCGCGACGAAGATAGCCCGTCGATTTTGGAGCCGCAGGCCATGTGGGAAGCGCTGCTCGGCGACCTGCTACGGAAGGTTCCCTCGCCGGTCATCGCCGCGCGCTTTCATAATGGGCTCGCCCGGGCCATTGTTATGATGGCGAAAAAGCTCGTGCATCGCGACGATGAGACGTTGCGCTTCGACACAGTGGCGCTTTCGGGTGGCAGCTTCCAGAACCGCGTGCTCTTCGAGGCGGTGCATCGCCGCCTTGAGGCGGAGGGCTTTCGCGTGCTTTCGCATTCGCGCGTTCCTGCCAACGATGGCGGACTCGCGCTCGGGCAAGCGGCGATCGCGGCAGCGGCGCTTGCTGGGCCGCACACCAACAAGACGGAAGGGAGCACAGCATGTGTCTCGGCATTCCCGGCCTGATCGTGAGGATCGACGACGCGGCGAAGATGCTCGCCACCGTCGACATCGGTGGCGTCAGGCGGCAGATCAACATGGTCTGCGTCGTCGATGACGCGCATCCGATCGAGGACTGCGTCGGTGACTGGGTCCTGATCCATGTCGGGTTCGCCATGAGCCGCATCGACGAAGAGCAGGCGATGGAGACGCTGAAAATCCTGACGGAGCTTGGCGAGGCGCAGGCGGAGGTGGAGGCGATGCGCGCTTCTTCCGCAGCACTCGCCGATGCGCAATAGGAGGGTCGCGGGCCATGAAATACGTCGACGAATTCCGCGACCGCGACAAGGCGAAGACTCTCGTCACCGAGATCGAGAAGCTGGTCTCGGAGATCGACATCGCGAAAGAGCGGCCGATCCATCTGATGGAGATTTGCGGCGGCCATACGCATTCGATCTTCCGCTACGGCATCGAAGGGATGCTGCCGAAGGAGATCGAGCTGGTGCACGGGCCCGGCTGCCCGGTCTGCGTGCTGCCGATGGGGCGCGTCGACGATTGCGTCTCCATCGCCGAGCGGCCCGAAGTCATTTTCACGACCTTCGGCGATGCGATGCGCGTGCCGGGCTCGAAGAAAAGCCTGATGCAGGCGAAGGGCGACGGCGCCGACGTGCGCATGGTCTATTCGCCGATGGATGCGCTTCAGATTGCGCGCAAACACCCTGACAAGGACGTGGTGTTCTTCGCGATCGGCTTTGAGACGACGATGCCTTCTACCGCGCTCACGATCCTGCAGGCGGAGCGTGAGGGGATCGCCAACTTCTCGGTCTTCTGCAACCACATCACCATCGTGCCGACGATCAAGGCGATCCTCGACAGCCCGGACCTGAAGCTCGACGGTTTTCTCGGGCCGGGGCACGTGTCGATGGTGATCGGCACGGCGCCTTATGAGTTCATCGCCCGCTTCTACAAGAAGCCGATGGTGATCGCCGGCTTCGAGCCGCTCGACGTGCTGCAATCGATCTGGATGGCGCTGAAGCAGATCAGGGAGGGGCGCGCCGACATCGAGAACCAGTATGCGCGGATCGTGCCGGAGGCCGGGAACGCGCAGGCGCTCGCCGCCGTCGGCAAGGTGTATGAGCTGCGCGAGTTCTTCGAATGGCGCGGGCTCGGCTCGATCGACCATTCCGGCGTCAGGCTGCGCGAGGACTATGCGCGCTTCGATGCGGAGCGGAAATTCGCCATTCCCGGCGTGAAGATCGCCGACCCGGCGTCGTGCCAATGCGGCGAGGTGCTGAAGGGGATGATCAAGCCGTGGCAGTGCAAGGTGTTCGGTACCGCCTGTACGCCGGAGACGCCGGTCGGCGCGCTGATGGTCTCGCCCGAGGGCGCCTGCGCCGCCTATTACCAATATGGCGGCGTGAAGCAGCACACGATGCCGGAGAGGGGCGCGGCGTGAACGTCGTTCCGCTTCTCCGCACGCGACCGCGCGGCCGCGTCAACGTGCCGACCGTCACGCTTGCGCATGGCGGCGGGGGCAAGGCGATGAAGGACCTGATCGACGACGTCTTCGTCGGCGCCTTCGACAATCCGGCGCTGGCGCCGCTCGAAGATCAGGCGCGTTTCGATCTGGCGGCGCTCTCGGCCAAGGGTGACCGGCTCGCTTTCACGACAAATTCCTTTGTCGTCGATCCGTTGTTCTTTCCGGGAGGGGACATCGGCAAGCTTGCGGTCTGCGGCACGGTCAACGATCTCGCCGTCGGCGGTGCCGTGCCGCTCTATCTTTCTTGCGCAATGATCATCGAAGAAGGCGTGCCGATCGAGATGCTGCGCAGGATCGCGCATTCGATGGCGGAAGCGGCGGCGGAGGCCGGGGTCGCGATCGCGACGGGCGACACGAAAGTCGTGGGCAAGGGCGCCTGCGACAAGCTCTTCATTACCACGACTGGAATCGGCGTTATTGCAGCGGAGCGTGTGTTCGGCGCGCATCTCGCGCGGCCGGGGGATGCCGTTCTCGTCAACGGGCTCCTCGGCGACCACGGCGCGGCGATCCTCGGCGCCCGAGGCGACATGGCGCTTGAGACGCTGATCGAAAGCGACTGCGCGCCGCTGAACGGCTTGATCGAGGCGCTGATCGCGGCGGCGCCCAATGTCCGCTTCATCCGCGACGCGACCCGCGGCGGCGCGGCGACGGTCTTGAACGAGATCGCCGACGCTTCGCAGATCGCCATCGAGATCGACGAGACGGCGACGCCGATCCGCACGGAGGTGAAAGCGTTCTGCGAAATCCTCGGGCTCGATCCGCTCTATCTGGCGAACGAGGGGAAGATCGTTGTGGTTACGCCGCCTGAGGAAGCGCAGGCCGCGCTTGCGGCAATGCAGGCGCATCCGCTTGGGGAAGGCGCGAGCATCATCGGCTCCGTGAGGGACGGACTCGCCGGCCGTGTCACCATGCAGACGGTGTTCGGCGGGAGGCGTATCGTCGACATGCTGGTTGGCGAGCAGCTTCCGAGAATTTGCTGAGGGCTCATCCGTGCACGAACTCTCGATCTGCCGGAACATCGTTGCCATCGCGGGCGAAGCGGCGGGCGGCCGTCGCGTGCGGCGCGTGACTCTGGAAATCGGCAAGCTCTCCGGCGTTATCCCCGAGGCGGTGGTGTTTTCCTTCGACGTGGCGGCGCAAGGGACGGCGCTTCAAGGCGCGGCGCTTGACATTCGCGAGATCGAGGGGCGCGCGCATTGTCTGGATTGCGGCGCAGAATTCCCGGCGGCAACGCTTTTCGACGCCTGCGCCTGCGGCTCCCACCGCGTGGAGCGGCTGGCGGGCGAGGAGCTCAACGTCAAATCCATCGAGATCGAGGAGGCGGCCTGATGTGCGCGACGTGCGGCTGCGGGCAGGGCGCGGCGACGACCGTGCTCAATCTCCAGACTGGGGCCGAGACGGTGCTTTCGCGCGACGGTCATCATCATCGCCACCGTCATCACGAGCACCACGATCATCACGATGGGCACGGGCATGCGCACAGCCACGCCCACGCGCACGCGGAGGCCGGCACGACGGTCGATCTCGAAGCGCGCATCCTCGCCAAGAACGACGCGCTCGCTGAGCGCAATCGCGCCTGGTTTGCCGGCCGTGAGATTCTCGCGCTGAATCTTGTAAGCGCGCCGGGCTCCGGCAAGACGACGCTACTCGAGCGCACGATCCGAGATCTGAAGGACGAGCTGCCGCTCTGCGTGCTGGAAGGCGATCAGGCGACTGCGAACGACGCCGAGCGCATCCGCGCGGCCGGCGCTGCGGTGGTGCAGATCAACACCGGGGCCGGCTGCCATCTCGAAGCCGACATGGTGGCGCGCGGCGTCTCGGAGCTCAAGCCGGCGACGGGCTCTGTGCTTCTCATCGAGAATGTCGGCAACCTCGTCTGCCCGGCACTTTTCGATCTCGGCGAGCGCGCTAAGGTCGTGATCCTTTCCGTCACCGAGGGCGAGGACAAGCCACTGAAATATCCGCACATGTTCCGCGCGGCGCACGTGATGATCCTGAACAAGATCGACCTTCTGCCATATGTTGATTTCGACGTGGCTGGCGCGATCGGCAATGCACGGAAGGTCAATCCGGACATCGCGATCTTCCGGCTTTCGGCGAAGACCGGGGAAGGGCTCGACGCCTGGTACGCGTGGCTGCGTCGCGAGGCCAGCGCGGCGAAAGAGGCGACGCTGCGCTAGGCGTCGGCTTCGCGCCGACTTACCTCTCCTGTCGTCATTGCCGGGCTTGACCCGGCAATCCATTCCGTCACGGCCAAAACAATACCGCGGTCACGAATGGATACCCGGATCAAGTCCGGGCAGGACGACAGAAATGTAGGTGGCCCAGACAATCCCGTCGCGTTCCGTGCTACCCCTCTTCTCTGATGCAAATGTCCGCGCCGGGGAGGAAGCCATGCAGCGGGTGACGGTGACGCTCGACGACGATCTCATGCGCGAGCTCGACGAACTGATCCAGGCGCGCGGCTATCAGAATCGCTCCGAGGCCATCCGCGATCTGGCGCGCGCCGGCGTCCGGCAGAGCACGATCGACGCCGGTAAGGCGAAGAACTGTGTCGGCGCGCTAGTCTATGTCTACGACCACCATTCGCGCGAGCTGTCGAAGCGGCTGACTCAGATATTCCATGACCATCACGACCTCGCACTCTCAACGCTGCACGTGCATCTCGATCACGAGAGCTGCATGGAGGTGGCGGTGCTGCGCGGGAAGACGGCGAGCGTGAAGCACCTCGCCGAGCACGTGATCGCCGAGCGCAACATCCGGCATGGGCAGCTTGTGCTCGTGCCGGTGGAGCATGTGGTCGAGGCGCATGCGCACGGGGTCGGCGGCGCGCATAAGCACGACCACCATCAGCTGCATCGGCGCGACTAGGGAAAGCGCCGCGGCCGGTCCAGACTGCGGCAAGAAATCCTGCGGAGAGGCGCAACAAAGGACGTGCGCGTGGCGCCCGTCCGTGTATGATTTTTTTGTCCGTTCGTCATACTCGTGGTTGGATCGCCGACCCGAATTGGAGGGCCTCCCATGTCTTCAAGAAACCGATCGCTGCGCCTCACCCTTGCGGCGCTCGCCGCGCTCGCGCCGACGCTTGCTTTCGCCCATCCCGGCGTCGCGGGTCATACCCACGGCTTTGTCCACGGCTTCGCGCATCCGATCAGCGGCGTCGACCACATCCTGGCGATGGTCGCGGTCGGCATTTTCGCCGCCAATCTCGGCGGACGGGCGCTCTGGGCCGTTCCGCTCACCTTCATGGGCTTCATGCTCGTCGGCGGCGCGCTCGGCATTCTCGGCTTTCCGCTGCCGTTCGTGGAAGTCGGGATCGCGCTTTCGATCGTAGTGCTCGGCCTCGCGGTCGCCGTGAAGTGGGATTGGCCGGTCGCCGTCGCGATGGGAATGGTCGGGCTTTTCGCGGTCTTCCACGGGCACGCGCACGGCACCGAAATGCCACTCGACGTCTCGGGCGTGGCCTATGCGGCGGGCTTCGTCGCCGCGACCGGGCTTCTGCATCTCGCCGGCATCGGCGTCGGGTTTGGGATCAGCAAGACCGGCCAGCTCACGTCACATCGGATCACCCAGGCGGGCGGTGTTGCGGTGGCGCTTGCCGGCGTCGCAGTGCTCGCCGGCCTCGTCTAACGCGTGGGTCCAAAGCATCGGTGCGTCGTCCGTCCGGGCAGCGTGCCGATGCATTTGAGAGATCTAGAAGACCACCCCGTCGAAGAGCTTGCGCGCGGTTCGCAGGATAGCGGCGCGCTCCACGTTGCCGTTTTCGCCCAGTGTCGCGACGACCGTCATCTCGCCGGTCGGATGCTCGATCGAGAGCGAGCGCTCGCGGCCTTCGCCCGTCGCGGCGAGCGAAGCGCCCGGGCCATCCGGCAGCAGGCAGGCTGTGGCGACAGAGACCGCGCCAAGAACGCCGATCGACGAATGGCAGCGGTGCGGGATGAAGGTCCGCGTCGCGATCGCGCCGCCGTTCTTCGGCGACGAGACCATGGTCATCTTCGGCACGGAGTTCTGGGAGACGTCGCCGAGGTTCATGAGCGGGCCGGCCTTCAGGCGGATCGCCTCCAGCGTCTTGCGGAGCGTCTCGTTCGCTTCGAGGGCGCCCGGCTCCTCGTCGCCCGTTATGCCGAGATCGGCGGCGCGCATGACGACCGTCGGCATGCCGTTGTCGATCAGCGTGGCCTCGATCCCGTTGATGACATCGACAGCGCGTCCGGTCGGCAGAAGAGCGCCGCAGGAGGAGCCGGCGGTGTCCTTGAAGAGGATCGGGATCGCCGCCGCCGTGCCGGGGACGCCGTCGATGCGCGCGGCGCCCTCATAGGACACGCGTCCGCCCGGCGTCGCCACCGTGGCGACTGCGATCTGCCCGGTGTTCTCCATGAAGATGCGGACATCGGTCGTGCCGTCTTCGGCCTTCACCAGCCCACGCTCGATGGCGAAGGGGCCGATTCCGGCAAGGATGTTCCCGCAGTTCTGCGCATCGGTCACGATCGGCCGGTCCACGAACACCTGCAGGAAGAGATAGTCGACCTCGACGCCAGGGCGCTGCGAGCGGCCGACGACGGCGACCTTGGAGGTGAGGGGATCGGCGCCGCCCATGCCGTCGATCTGGCGGTTGTCGGGCGAGCCCATGACGCGGAGCAGGAAGGCGTCGCGCGCCGCCTGGTCGGCGGGGAGGTCTTCGGCGAGGAAGTAGCCGCCTTTCGACGTGCCGCCGCGCATCCACATGCACGGGACGCCGATTTCCGCTTGCGCGGTTCCGGACGCAAAACCGGTTCCCACTTTTGCTGGAACCGCGTCAGACATATTTGAGGCCCTTCGCCTTCAGCCGCTCGCGCATGCCGTAGATATCGAGGCCGAGCTCGCCATTCATCAGGCGCTTGCGCGTTTCCGCTTCTTTCGCCTCGCGCGCCTTCGCGGCGGCGAGAACTTCCCCAACCTTGTCGCGCGGCACGACGCAGACGCCGTCGTCGTCGGCGACGATGGCGTCGCCGGGATTGACCGATGCGCCGGCGCAGACGATCGGCACGTTGACGGAGCCGAGCGTCTCCTTGACCGTGCCTTGTGCGCTGATCGCCTTCGACCAGACCGGAAAGCGGATGTCCGTCAGTTCGAGCACGTCGCGCACGCCCGCCTCGATCACCAGCCCCCTGACGCCGCGCGCCATCAGCGAGCGGGCAAGCAGCTCGCCGAAATAGCCGTCCTCGCAGGGGCTCGTCGGCGCAACGACGAGAATGTCGCCGATCTGGCATTGCTCGACGGCGACATGGATCATCCAGTTGTCGCCGGGGGGAACCGAGACAGTGACGGCCGTCCCGGCGATGCGCGCGCCGGGATAGATCGGCCGCATATAGGAGCGCATCAGGCCGCTCCGCCCCTGGGCCTCGTGCACGGTGGCGACGCCGCATTCGGCGAGACCGTCTGCGATCTCAATCCCGCAGCGCGCTATGTTCTGAATGACGACGCTCATCTCAAAGCTCGTCCACGGTGCGGGGGAAGATCGACTGAAAGGCCTCGGCGTATTTCGCTTCGCGCCCGCCGGCCTGTCCGCCGGAGTTGCGGCGGAACTGGTTGGCGCGATTCTCCGCGACGTTCTCGTAATAGTGCCAAAGGTGCTGCTGACCCTCCATGCACTCGATCGCCTTCCATTTTTTCTCCCAGACCGGGGTGATGTCGAGGATCGTGTCGGGCTCCCAGCCGCATTGCTCGGTCTGATGCGGCTCGAAGAGGTAAAGCTGCGGTGCGCCCAAGACCTTCTCGCCGGGCTTGTGGCCCCAAGCCTGCGCGATCATGCGGCATTCGAGAGTCATCTTCGCCGCGTAGGGGTGGTCGGTGTTGTAGGGATCGTCGAGCGAGTGGGAGAGCATGAAAGCGGGCTGAACCGCACGGATCGTATCGACGAGGCGGAACTTTGCCTCGCGGTCCAGCTCAAGCGGATAGTCGCCGAGATCGAAGAACTGGATGTCGGAGACGCCGAGAGCCGCAGCGGCGTTCTCCGCTTCCTTGCGCCGGCCGGCTTTCACCTTGTCCAGCGTCATGCCCGGCTCCTTCCAGAGCTTGGCGCTCTCGCCGCGCTCGCCGTAGGAGAGGCAGACGACAGTGACGTCGTAGCCCTTCTCGGCATGAAGCGCGATCGCGCCGGCGCAGCGCCAGACGAAATCGGCGGAATGCGCGCTGACCACCAGCGCCGTCTTCTTCGGCATCGTTCGCTGTCTCCTACTCGGCAGCTTCGCCGATCGGCGGCGTGCCGTGGGTGTGGAAGCTCTCGATCGTCTTCAAGCCCCAGGCCTGACCCTTCTTACGCTCCGTCTCCGTCCAGGTGATCGGCTCCCAGTCAGGGTCGAGGATCAGGCGTGCGCCGGCATTCGCCACTTCGACGCGGTTTCCAGCCGGCTCGTAGACGTAGAGAAAGAACGTGCCCTGGATCGCGTGCTTGTGCGGCCCGGTCTCGATGAAGACGCCGTTCTCCAGGAAGATGTCCGCGGCGCGCAGGATGTCTTCGCGATGATCGGCCGCGTAGGTGATGTGGTGGAAGCGGCCTCGCGCGCCTGCGTGGTCCTCGGTGCAGGCCATGTCGTAGCCCTTGTTGTTCACCGTGAACCAGCATCCGCCGAGCCGGCCGTTGTCGAGCACTATCTGCTCGGTGATGCGGCTGCCGAGGGCTTTCACCATGAAATCGCGGATCTTCGAGACGTCGCTGGCGAGAAGATTGAAGTGATCGAGACGGCGGGGTGCGACGCCGCGGCCGTGGTAGCGCTGGGCGATGTTCTTCAGCGCCGGTGCTTCATCGTCCGGCGCCCGGTATTTCTTCGTGTCCCAATAGAGCTCGAAGACGTGCCCGTCGGGGCTGTTGAAGCGGTAGGAGCGGCCGTGGCCGAGGTCTCCCTCCGTCCAGCCAATGCCGAGGCCCATCGCCTCGATCACTTTGACGCGGCGTTCCAGAGCCTGCGGCGAGGAGGTGCGATAGCCGCAATGCGCCATCCCGGTGGTCCTCGCTGCGGTCAGCTTCAGCGTGTGGAACTCGTAGTCGTCCCAAGCGCGGAGATAGACGGAGTCGCCTTCGCGTCCACTTTCCGTCAGGCCGTAGACATTCACGAAAAAGTCGAGACTCTGCTCGGGCCGGTTGGTCAGAAGCTCGACATGGCCGAGATGCGCGACGTCGAACGAGGGTTCGCCTGCAGGCATATCCATCCTTTCAAACCGGCCGGCTTCCGCGGCAGGTGGCGAGGCGGGCCGGTCTTAGGACGCTACATTAGGGCGGTGGCTCGAAGAGTAAAATCCCTAGCCCTTCACGGCGCCCGCCGTGAGGCCGGAGACGATGTAGCGCTGCGCCAGCACGAACATCAGGATGGCGGGCAGGATGGTCAGGGTGATGAAGGCGAGGATCAACTGCCACTCCACCATGAACTCGCCCTGGTAATCCATCAGGCCGAGCGTCCAGGGATATTTCCTCGTGGTGTTAATTACGACGAGCGGCAGCAGAAAGTTGTTCCAGCTCACGACGAAGCTGATGACCGCGACGGTCGCGAGGATCGGGCGCGAGAGCGGCAGCGTGATCAGCAGGAAGAAGCGCATGTAACCGCAGCCGTCGACCAGCGCGGAATCGAGAAGCTCTACGGGTAGCTGGCGGAAAGCATTGCGCATCAGAAGGATGCTGATCGCCTGGCTGAACGCCACCTGCGGCAGGATGATGCCCCAGTGCGTATCGAGGAGGCCGAGATCGCGGACCTTGATGAAGAGCGGCAGGATCGCGGTGGCGAAGGGGAAGGTCAGCCCCAGGATGAAATAGTTGAAGAGGTAACGCTGGCCGAAGAAGTGGAGGTGCGCGAAGGCGAAAGCGGCCGGCGCAGCGACGGCAAGGGTCAAGAGCACCGTGGCGGTGGAGATGAAGAGCGAATTGCCGAGAATCTGCCAATAGCGCCAGCTCGACAGGATGCCCCAGTAGTTTTGCCACTGCCACACTTCGGGAAGGCCGAAGGGGTTGGTGCGCAGCTCGCCCAGTCCCTTGAAGCCGCCGATCGCGGTCGCAAGCAGCGGCACGATCACCAGGGCGCCGACGAAGCAGAGGATCAGGAGGCGCGGCAGCCCGGCGATCGGGGTGGAGAGCGGCACTGCGGGCCGGTCGCTGCCTGCTCTCGCCCCCAGCGTAGCGATGTCGGGTGCGGTCGCGTCAGTCATCGCGCATCAACAGCCGCTTATAGGTGAAAGCCACGACGGCGCAGAGGACGAAGAGCACCACGCCGACGGTCGAGCCGAAGCCGACGCGCATGCGGCCGATCCCGAAGTAATAGAGGAATGACACCATCGTGTGCGTCGTGTTGAGCGGGCCACCGCCGGTCAGCGATACGATCATGTCGAAGAACTGCAGCGAACCGAGCAGCGAGAAGAACACGGAGAGCCGGATCATCGGCGACAGTCCCGGCACCGTGATGAAGCGGAAGCGCTGCCAGCCGTTGGCGCCGTCGATCGCCGCAGCCTCATAGAGATTGCGATCGATGTTCTGGAGGCCGGCGATGTAAAGCATCATGTGGAAGCCGAAATACTTCCACACGATGACGGTGAGCACCGCCACATAGGCCCAGTCACGGTCGGCGAGGATGTAGAGCGGGTCGCCGCCGATCGCCTGCCAGATCTTGGAGATCAGCCCGTAATCACCATCGAACATGAAGCGCCAGATCAGGCCGGCCGCGACGTCGGCGAGGATGTAGGGCAGGAAGAACAGCATGCGGAACGCGACTGCCCCGAAGAGCCGGTCGGCGAGCAGCACGGCCATCGCCAGCGCCAGCGGCAACTGCACCGTCAGCGAGACCACGATGATCAGCAGGTTGTTGACGAAGGCGTGGGCGAAGACCTTGTTGCCGAGCAGCTGCTTGTAGTTCGCGAACCCGACGAAGTTCTCCGGCGTCGCGAGGCCGTTCCAGTTGTAGAAGCCGTACCAGGCGGCTTCGCCGATCGGCAGGATGACGAAAAGCGTGAAGAGGACGAGCGCCGGCGGCAGGAAGATGAGCGCGGTCAGTAGGCCGCCGCGGACGTTGTTGGTTCGACCCTGAAAGAGAGCGGTCGTGTTGGCCATCCCGCTCGCGATCCTAGACGAAGACGAAGAGAGGAGGGACCCCGGCGCTGGGCCGGGGTCCGAACGTCAGGACTAGCGCTGGTCCCACGCGTCCTGGATCTGCTGCGCGCCTTCCTCCGGCGTCACATCGCCGGCGGCGACCGCCACCGACACGTCGTTGACGACACGGCCGACGGACGGCCCGAGATCCTGGTCGAGGAAGTTCTGCAGCCAGGTTGCGTTCGACAGCGTCTGCGCCACCTGCGCGACCAGCGGATTGGTGATGAACTGGTCGGTGCCCTTGACGGCCGGCACGTAGACGCCGGCTGCCGCTGCGGCCTTCTGTTCCTCGGGCGTCGCGAAGAACTTCAGGAAATCGACCGCCTCAGGCGGTGCGTTCTTGGTGACGAGGAAACCCTGCACGCCGCCGAACACGTCGGTGATCTTGCCCTTGCCGCCTGGAACCGTGGGGAAGAGCGCCAGCCCGATATTGTCGTCCGGAATGCCCTTGCCGTCGGTCGCGTTCTTCTGCTGGCCGGCGATGAAGCCGTTGAGCTGGATCGCCATGGCGCCCTTGCCGTCACCGAAGAGGCCCTGCGAAGGCAGGTACTTGGTGCCGAGCCAGCCGTCCTGGAACGGCTCGAGGTCGGCGAGTTGCTTGAGCAACGTCCCGGCCTTGACGAACGGGTCTGCAAGGAAGCCTTTGTCGGTGGTCTCCGCGGTGGAGAGAACGCCGTCGCCGCCGGTGCGCATCAGAAGATACGACCAGACGAAGTGCATCGGCCATTTGTCGCCGCCGCCCATGATGAGGGGCGTGATTCCGGCGGCCTTGATCTTCTTCACCGCGTCGAGGAAGCCGTCCCAGGTCTCCATCGACTTCGGGTCGACGCCCGCCTTGGAGAGCAGCGCCTTGTTGTAGATGATCGACACGTCGGAGAGCTGCATCGGGATGCCGTAGAGCTTCCCGTCGACGACGTAGGCGTTGAGCGGCGCGGGATAGAGCGCTTTGTCGAAGTCCGGCTTCGCGTCGCTGATGTCCTTGATGTAGCCCGCTTCGATCTGCGCCTTCATCACGCCGCCGGCCCAGGAGTAGATGATGTCGGGGCGGTCGTCGGACTGAAGTAGCGTCGGAAGCTTCGCCTTGTAGGCCTCGTTCTCCATGTAATCGACGACGACTTTCACGCCGGGGTGCGAGGCGTTGTAGTCCTCGGCGACCTGCTTCCAGAATGGGTCGCCCGTCTGGTTGACGTGCAGCAGATGGACGGTCACGTCGTCGGCGAACGCCGGAGCCATGCCAAAGGCCAGGGCAAGGCCCGCGCCGGCAAGCGCTTTCATGAGCATCGTAGTTCTCCTCCCTGCTTGGGACTTCTGCCGGGTATCGAGCCCCGGCATTTTTTCGTATCGCAAAATAAATGTTCGCCGAGGTCGCTTTCGTGTCAAGCGGCAATCGCGCGAATTCGCACATTGGGCAGGTTGCGGCATTGACAGTCTCGTCCGCCCTGGAGGAATAAATCACTGTCCCGGAGTAAAATCCGGACCCCGCCCGAAATCTGGACTCTCGAAGAATGAAGACGGCCGACCCGGAATTCATGCGCGCGATCAATCGCTTCCACGTGATGGACGCGATCCGCCGCACGGGCCCATCGCGCGCGTGGAGATTTCCGAGCGGACCGAGCTCAGCCCGACGACGGTTTCGGCGATCACCGCCGCGCTGCTCGACGACCGGCTGATCGTGACGCGGCAGATGGGAGCGGTGCGGGACGCCGCGCGCGGGCGTCCGCGCGTGCTGCTTGAGCTGAACCCGGACGCAGCGCGCGTTGTCGGCGTGAAGATCGCGCCGACCCGCATCGTGCACGTGGTGACGGATTTCCAGGGCGACGTGCTGGCCGAGCTGACGCAGCCGGTGCGTGTCGATCGGCAGCCGGCGGAGGTGATCGCCGATCTGGTCGAGGATGGCGTGCGCCGCTGCGTCGCCGACGCCGGGACTGACGCTCGATCGCGTCGAGAGCCTTTGCGTGGCGCTGCCCGGCGTTGTGGAGCACGCGACGGGCGTCGTGCGGCAGAGCCCGCTTCTGCGCGATTCCAACGTGCCGTTCGGCAAGGCGCTGATCGAGCGGCTCGGGCTCTCGACGCTGATCGAGAGCGACGCCAACGCGGTCACCATCTGCGAACACTGGTTCCGCCGCTGCCGCGACCTCGACGACTTCGTGGTGGTGACGGTGGAGCATTCGCTCGGCCTTGGCGTGATGCATGGCGGCGAGCTCTTCCGCGGCGCGAAGGGGATCAGCTTCAATCTCGGCGATCTCGCGATGGCGTCTGGCGGAGACGGAGGCGGCGGCCGTCTCGCGGCTCGCCGACCAGGCGGCGGAGCCTGCGATCCTGGCGCCGGTCGCCGGCAAGCCGCAGTTCCGCGAGGCGATCCGTCTCGGCCGAGCGATCGAGCTTGCGGGCGAATGCATCGCCGCCGGCGACAACGCGCTGACGGCGTCGGCGCTTCGCGCCGGCGAGGCGCTCGGGCTCGCGATCGCCAACCTGATCACGCTCTTCGCGCCGCCGCGCGTCGTCATCGTCGGCTCGACGCTGGTGCTCGGCGAGCATCTGATGGCGGGGCTCAGGAGCGCGCTCGACCGCACGCTTCCCGCGTGGCTCGCCGACGTCTCGGAGATCGCGGTCGACGACGCCGACGACACGGCCTGGGCGCGCGGCGCGGCGGCGGCGGCGCTGAAGGAGCTCTACGGCGCGCCGTGGAGCACGACGGGCCCGGTGCGGCCGCGCCATTTCCATAACGGTTCCAACGGCTCGGAGCGCGAGGCGACATGAAGAAGGTGGGCGTGGGCGTGATCGGTTGCGGCGTTATTTCGGGCGCCTATCTGACCGCCGCGAAGGGTTTTCCGATCCTCGACATCCGGGCGCTCGCCGACATGGTGCCCGCGGCGGCGGAGGCGCGCGCAAGCGAGTTCAAGCTCAAGGCGACGAGCATCGAGGCGCTGCTCGCCGATCCGGCCATCGAGATCGTGCTCAATCTCACCGTGCCGAAGGCGCATGTCGAGGTCGGACTGAAGGCGCTCGATGCCGGCAAGCATGTCTATTCGGAGAAACCACTCGGCGTCGCCTTCAAGGATGGCAAGAAACTCGTGGAGCGCGCGGCCAAGAAGAAGCTTCGCGTCGGCTCCGCGCCCGACACCTTCCTTGGCGGCGCACATCAGACCTGCCGCAAGCTGATCGATGCCGGCAAGATCGGCACGCCGGTCGGCGGCACGGCCTATTTCATGTGCCCCGGGCACGAGCGCTGGCATCCGGCGCCGGATTTCTACTACCAGGTCGGCGGCGGGCCGATCCTCGACATGGCGCCCTATTACCTGACCGACCTCGTCAATCTGCTCGGGCCGGTGGCGCGCGTCGCGGCGATGACCTCGATGCCGAAGAGGACGCGCACCATCACCTCGAAGCCGCGCCACGGCCAGACGATCCCGGTCGAAGTCGCGACGCATGCGGCGGGGACGCTTGAGTTCGCCTCTGGCGCGCTGGTGCAGGTCTCGATGAGCTTCGACGTGCCGGCGCACCGGCATCTGCCGATCGAGATCTACGGATCGGAGGGCACGCTCGTCGTGCCCGACCCGAACTGGTTCGGCGGCCAGATCGAGTTCGCGGCGGAGAAGAACAAATGGGTGAACCTCAAGACCGAGCTGCCCTACGCCGACGCCAACTATCGCTCGATCGGGCTCGCCGACATGGCGCACGCGATCCGTTCCAACCGTCCGCACCGGGCGAGCGGCGCACTGGCGCTGCACGTGCTCGAAGTGATGGAGGCGTTCGGTCGCTCGTCGGACAGCGGGCGGGCAATCGCGATATCGACCCGGCCGGAGCGGCCGGCGCCGCTTTCGGAGAGTCTGGTGCGGCGGAAGCTTTCAGCCTGAACCAAACAACGATTGGGAGAGAAGCATGCGGGAAGCGCTCATCGTCTGGGGCGGCTGGAGCGGACACGAGCCGGAGCAAGGTGCGAAGATCATCGCGAACCTGCTCGAAGGCGACGGGTTCAAGGTCTACGTGGAGACGACGACGGAGGCGTTCGCCGATCCGGCGATCAAGGATCTGAGCCTCATCGTGCCGATCTACACGATGTCGAAGATCGAGAAGGAAGAGGTGCAGAACCTCACCAAGGCTGTGGAGGGCGGCGTCGGGCTCGCCGGCTATCACGGCGGCATGTGCGACGCGTTCCGCGAGGCGGTCGAATACCAGTTCATGTGCGGTGGCCAGTGGGTGGCGCATCCCGGCAACGTCATCGACTATCGCGTCGACGTAACGAAGCCCGACGACCCGGTGATGCAGGGGATCAAGAGCTTCCCCTACAAATCCGAGCAGTACTACATGCACGTCGATCCCTCGAACGAGGTGCTCGCGACGACGACGTTCAGCGGCGAGCACGCGTGGTGGACGAAGGGTGTGGTGATGCCGGTCGTCTGGAAGCGGCATCACGGCAAGGGGCGCGTCTTCTATTCCTCGCTCGGCCATGTCTCGAAGGAGTTCGACGTGCCGGAGATGAAGACGATCCTGCATCGCGGTATGCTGTGGGCGGCGCGTGGAGAAGAAGAGTCGAAATAGCGCGCAAAAGCAGAAGCCCGCCGTAGAGGCGGGCTTCCTTGTTCGGGCTGGGCGCTTGGCCTACTTCATCGAGACTTGGTAGGTCGGCGCCTGGTTCAGCTGATCCTTCGTGGCGTCGGCCGAGACGATCAGGTTGCCGCCTTCGTCCACGCGGAAGTTGAGCGTGTTGATGTCAAGGGCGACGGGCTTCTCGCCGATGCCGAGGAAGCCGCCGACGTCGACAACCACTGCGTCGATGTCGCCGCTCTTGTTGAACACCACATCGCTGACTTCACCGAGATTGGTGTCGTCGGTGCCATAGACCGTCTTTCCGATCAGCTCGCTGGCAGAGATCTGCTGCGCCGCGAACGTGGCGTGGCCGTTGCTGTCGATCGAGCCGGTCGTCATCGGCTTCGGATTCGCGGCCATCTGGTCGGCCGGCTTCTGGTCGGCCGGTTGCTGGGCAGCTATGTTGTTGTCGGCCGGCTGCGGAACCGAAGTAATCCGGTCCATCGGCTTGTAGGCCGGGAGCTGCTCAAGCTGGTCCTTGGCCATGGCAACCGTGACCTTGGGCTCGGTATCGTTCGCCGTCTGCGAGAACTGCAGCTGGTTGAACGGGATCGCGACGGTCTTAGAGCCGATGCCGAGGAAGCCGCCGACATCAATCAGCGCCGCGCGTGTGCCGCCTTCCTTTTCAAGCACCAGGTCGGAAACCTCGCCGATGCTCTTGTCGTCAGGCCCGTAGACTGTCTTGCCCATAACGGTCGAGGCACGAATCTGCCCATTCGCTGCGCTCAGGAAGCCGGCGTCGGCAGGCGCAGTTGCCGTGGTTTCCGCCATCTGCTGGTTGGCAGGGGCGGCAGTCATGTCCTGCGACGGCGCGGCCGCCATGTGTCCTGGGGCGCGGAGAGTGCGATTCATCGCGTCCGGCTGTGCGGCGTTCATTGCAGCCTGCTTCTCGGAGTAGCGAGCCGCAGGGTCATATTGCGCGAGGTCGACCGCAGGCGCGTCTTCGAGCTGCTGGCGGGTCGCGGAATAGATCAGGCGGATCTCGCCATTGCTCTCCACGACCTTCAGCTTCTCGAAGGGCACGGCAACGTTCTTCTCGCCGATGCCGAGGAACCCGCCAACGCCGACAACGGCATCGGTAATGGCGCCCTTGTTGTCGATGATCAGGTCGTTGACGTCGCCGATGTTATCGGAATCGGGGGTGTCGCTCGCATAGACGGAACGGCCGATGAAGGCGGTCGCCAGCGTCGCGGTATCGGGAACGAGCTTCTTGTCCTTGGCGGCCGCGTCAGCGGTGTTGGTCGCCGCAGCCGTGACTGCCGGCTTCATCGCCGCGTCGTCGGCCTGCGCGACGCTGATCGCGCCCACGCTCAAGAGTGCAAGCAGTGCGCTGCTCGCCATAAGTTTCTGGATCATGTTCAACCTCCTTCGTGCATCGGTGATGCGTAAGCCTGACCGCGGCGCTCGGCGGGACCCGGTTCGCCGCGGGCGTTGCAGTCAGACAATGTTCTCGGGAGGGAGACGTTCCCAGCGACGTGAAGCGCGATTTACTCGGGGCGCCAGCCGAAGAGCCAGTCAAGGCGGGAAGTCAGAAGACTAGCCGGCAAAGCTCCAAGAACAAGATTTCGCGCAACTGCCGGCGCGCCGCGCATTTCATAAGTGTTCAGGTTACGGCGCGATTCACGCACGACGCGAAGCACGCGCGACCGTCGGATGTTCTCGAATTTCGCCAACGCGTGTTCCGGTGTCTTTGCCTCGGCGAGAGACTTCGCCAGCACCCACGCATCCTCAATCGCCTGTGCTCCGCCTTGCGCGGCGCTCGGCGCCATCGCGTGCGCGGCATCGCCGAGAAGCGCCACGCGTCCGCGCGTCCAGGGTCGCTCCGCATCGAGGTGAAGGAGCGGCCACGAAGTCCATTCGCCCACAGCCTCGATGAGCCGCCGGGCCAGCTTGCCGAAATTCGCGACGGGCGGCGTGGGCTGATCTTCTTTCGCGATCACCACGACGTTCAGCGCGTCGCCGTTTCGCACTGGATAATGCACGAGGTGTGCTCCGCTGCCGAGCCACAATCCTGTCGTGTCGAGGGGCGCCAGACCGGCGACGTTCGCCGCCGGCGCGACCGCGCGCCAGGCGTTGCGGCCGAACGGCTCGGCCCCGGGATAAGCAAAATAGCCGGTGCGCACGCGCGAATGGACGCCGTCAGCGCCAACCAGCACGTCAGCCTTCCGCCCCAGCCCGCCGGCCGTGAAGACGATTCCGGTTTCCGAAGGCCTTACGTCGCGTACCTCGGCGTTAAGGTGGAAGCCGATCGACGGGTCGCGGCGCGCCGTTGCAAGCAGCGCTTCCTGGAGATCGGCGCGGTGGAGGGTGCAATAGGGTGCGCCGTAGCGTTGGCGCGCCACCTTTCCGAGAGGCAGGCTGGCGATGACGGCGCCGCTCCTTGCGGAGCGGATGACGAGTGCCGCCGGCTCCGAGAGCTTTCCTTCGAGCGCGCGCGTGACACCGAGGCGCTCAAGCACTGCCATTGCGTTCGGCGAGAGCTGGATGCCGGCGCCGATCTCCTCCAGCCGCTCGGCGCGCTCAAAGAGAGAGACGGAGAAACCGCGCCCGGCAAGCGCTATGGCGGCGGTCAGGCCGGCTATTCCGCCACCGGCGACCGCGACACGCATGAAGCCTCACGCCGCCGGCAGGTAGAGGCAGTCCTGCGGCCTGGTTTGCGTGGCCTTGAGGCTGGGATCGAAGCGATAGACGGTGGAGCAATAGGGGCAGACCGCTTCGTTATCGTCGCCCATGTCGATGAAGACATGCGGATGATCGAAGGGCGGCAGCGCGCCGACGCACATGAACTCGCGCGCGCCGATCGCGATCGAATCGACGCCGGCGTCATTGTGGAAATGCGGAACGATCCCGTCGGCCATGCGCTTTTTCGCTCCCGAAGCAACGGCGGGCGGACAATAGCCACCGTCAGCCGCCTCAAACAAGCGGGGCGCGGCACTTTGTCGGCCGCGGCGGGTCGTGTAGCGTCCGCGCCCTTCGCAGGAAATCTTGACGGTGAGCGGTGCAAAGCTTCGATTCAGCAGGGGTCGAAATCGCCTACCTCGACGTCGGCGAGGGCGATCCGACGCTTCTCATCCACGGTTTCGGCTCGAATGCCGAAGTCAACTGGGTGTCAACCTCCTGGGTGCGCGACCTCCAGGCCAGAGGGCGGCGCGTAATCGCCCTCGACAATCGCGGCCACGGCGAGAGCGGCAAGCCGCATGACCCGGCCGCCTATACGCCGAAGATCATGGCGGAAAACTCGCGGCGGCTGCTCGATCACCTCAGGATCGCAGAGGCCGACGTGATCGGCTACTCGATGGGCGCGCGCCTTGCCGCCAACCTGGCGATCGCGCACCTCGATCGGGTCCGGCGGGCCGTTTTCGGCGGGCTCGGCGACGCCATGGTGCACGGCATCGGCGGGGCGGAGGCGATTGCCGCGGCGCTTCGCGCGAAATCCGTCGACGAGGTCGGCGACCCGGTCGCACGCGGCTATCGCGTCTTTGCCGACCAGACCAAAAGCGACCGCGAGGCGCTCGCCGCGTGCATCATCGGGGTGCGCCGCCGGCTGAGCGAAGCCGAGATCGGAAAGATCGACGTTCCGGTGCTCGTCGCGGTCGGAACGGAGGACGACGTCGCGGGAAGCGCGACGGCGCTCGCGAGCCTCCTTCCGAAGGGCGAAGCCTTCGCGATTTCCGGGCGCGACCACATGAAGGCGGTCGGCGACAGACGGCACAAAGAGGCTGTTTTCGCGTTCCTGGAGAGGCCGGATTACGGCTGACATCACAACGTGCTCACCCTACATGGGTGGCGCTCCCAATCGCGGCCGCGATGCCGTATGATTGGGGTTCTGACGGAGGCATACCGATGAGCGTGAAGGTTCCAAGTCCCGCGCCCGGCACGATCGAGTCGCTCGATCCGATCTGGACGAAGCTTCGGGCCGAGGCGGAGGCCGTGGTGAATGCCGAGCCGGCGCTTGCCGGCTTCCTCTACACCTACATCCTGAACCATTGGCGGCTTGAGGATGCGGTCGCGCATCGCGTCGCCGACCGGCTCGACAGCGCCGCCTTCGACGGCGATATCATCAACCGCGCCTTCGCGGAGATGGCTGCGGATTATCGCGACTATCCGATTGCGCTGCGGGCCGACCTCGTTGCCGTCTATGACCGCGATCCGGCGTGCAGCCGGTTCATCGAGCCGGTGCTCTACTTCAAAGGATTCCACGCCATCCAGACGCATCGTCTGGCGCATTGGCTGCATGGCAAGGACCGCCGCGACTTCGCGTTCTATCTGCAAAGCAAGGCGTCGGAGGTGTTCCAGGTCGACATCAATCCGGCCGTGCCAATGGGGAAGGGCATCTTCATCGATCACGGGACGGGCGTGGTGGTCGGACAGACCGCCGTCATCGAGGACGACGTGTCAATTCTGCAGAACGTGACGCTCGGCGGCACCGGCAAGGAAAGCGGCGACAGGCATCCAAAGATCCGGCGCGGCGTGCTGATTGGCGCGGGCGCGAAAGTTCTCGGTAACATCGAGGTCGGAAGTTGCTCGCGCATTGCCGCGGGCTCGGTCGTGCTGAAGCCGGTTCCGGCGCACGCGACTGTGGCGGGCGTGCCGGCGAGAGTTCGTCGGACAGGCGGGCTGCGCGGAGCCTGCGCGCAGCATGGATCAGGTCCTGCGCGAGAGCGAGAGCGACGGCGACGTCGCCTCGGGCATCTGACCGGACTTTGCTGTATGGGGGACTTTGACCTCGGGCGATTGTGGTTCGCGGCCCGGCGTTCTAAAAGGCTGGCGCGACAGGAACCTGGGGCGCACGGATTGTGACCATCGAAGAGCTCAAGAAGGTGGAGCGCTATCTCCGCCGCCTTTTCTCCAACGAGAAAATCTCGGTGAAGGCGCGCCCGCGCAAGGACAATTCCGCTGAGGTCTTCATCGGAGAGGAGTTTGTCGGCGTCGTCTATCGCGACGACGAGGATGACGACCTCTCCTACAATTTCACGATGGCGATCCTCGAAGTCGATCTGGTCTGACTTTGCGGCCGGCCGGGGAATTCCGCGGCCTCGCGGGTTAACCACCAAGCTCATAAGCCCCGAGCATCGCGTCGCGGCGCTTGATGCCGACGGCGGGCGCGGCTACGCTTCCGAAAAGTTAACAAAGGGTTAACGGAGGGGGCGGTGTCCGATCTCGGTGTGTTTGCGTATTGCGCCGCGATGGGTTTCGTCGCGGCGGCGACGATTGCGACCTTCTATCAGTGGGTCACGTCGGAGACGGCCGAGCTGTTTTCCGGGCGTGCCAGCGCTGCGGGCCTCGCTTTCACCATCGTGCTCAGCATGTTCTGCGGGCCGTTCATCGTGGTGCGCAAGGTCGTCACCGGGCTCCGCTCGCGCGAGCTCAAGGTCCTGCCGGCGCTCATCGGTGTGGTGATCGCGGGCATGTGGAGCGCGTGCGCCGGAATCTTCTATGTGAGCCTGCTCGTCGCGGCATAGTCGCCGCGGCCCAGCGGGCGCGGCAAATCCTTATTCCTCCAGGCGCAACTCGGCCGGCAGTGCTGCGGGCTTCGCCCTGACGCCGCGCCTAGCGCGACGTCGCGGTGTTCTGCGTCGTCCAGCGCGGATCGCCGATCGAAACCCAGCGATTGGGGTCCTCGGTCGATTGCCGCTTCACGAAGCGGTACGCCGTCTCGTACCAGCGGCGGAGCTTGTCGGTCTTGTTGTCGAGCACGAAGTCGCCGCGCGACGTGCGTACAAGAAGCACCGCATGGCCGTCGCCCACCTCGTCGAAGACGACCGTGATGAGCAGCGCCGACGTGGGCCAGCCGCGTTCTTCGAGCCATTTGCGTTTCAGCAGGACGTAGTCCTCACAGTCGCCATAGGCGCCCGGGAGCGTCCACACTTCGTCGCGATGGTAGATCTCGAGATCGGTTGCCGGCGTCACGATCCGGTTGGCGAGCACGTTGACCTCTTGCAGGTCACGCCACGTCTCTTCGTTCAGCTCCTCGGGTGTGTCAGCCCCGCGGATCTTACATTCGGTCGGGAAATTTCGGCAGAAATCGATATAGCCTACCGGCGGATTCGTCGCTCCGCCGACCTGCATCGAAGGACTGTCGGCGGCGGCCCACCCAGCCGTCCCGAGCATCAGTCCAGAAAGCACTACAACACCGGCCAACAGGGGCCGGTACGCAGATAGAAACATTTTTATCGCCCCCCATCTTGGTGGCGACCATAGCAGAAATAGAATTGCGGTTGACCTAAAACTTTAGATCAACGAGGTGTGAAAATCCCCAGCGGCGCTGGGGATTGTGATCCGCTTCCGCAGCCTCAGAAGTAGTCGCTCTCGATGGTCTTCTCGATCGCGGCGTCGGAGAGAAGCCGCAGGAACTCGATGCCGATGCCGTCGTCGAAATGGCGCACCACGCGCGCGCCGAGGCGACCGAGCTTGACCGGCGAACCGAGTGGCGGGCGAAGCGTGGTCGCGAGCGCCGCGCCGGAGAGCGACATGTCGATCACGCGGATCGGATGCGTGGTGCCGTCGGCGAGGACGATGCTGGATTCGCTCCGCTTGGGCGTGCGGCGCAGATGTCGGCGGTCCTCGTCGAGATTGAGGACATGACGGTTGGCGAGCCAGGTCAGCGTGTCGGCGAGCTTATCGCGTTTCCGCTGCGAGGCGGAGATCGACATGACGAAGCCGTGCTGGCTTCTGCTCAGGATGACGCCTTCGACGCGACCGATATTGTCGATGTAGGCGATCACACGTGCGCCGATGTCGCCGCACGAGGGACTGACGAATTCGGCGTCGCCGGGCGAGATGGCGACGAGCTGGCATGGGCATTCCTGCCCATCATGAAACATGCAGCGGCCGAGCAAGCTCAGCTGCACCCGCTGAAACCGCCCTCGGTCGGAATTCTTAGGTTCTATTGTCCGTTGAGCTTCCAAAGCCGGCATGGCAACCCCGAATGTTCCAACTTATGCGGGCGGTTGCGGCCCGGTACGGAAGCTATGCCGGTGTCGTTAAGGATGTGTAAGCGTCGGTCGCTTTGGGCGGTCACTTTCCGCCGGGGACGACGGTCAAGTGTCCGTAGCGGCGCGGGTTTTGGAAAGAAGCCGCAACGGCAAGGGGTGCGGCGGCAAAGCGCGTCTTGAGCAAAGCGGGGCGAATGTCCGGCAGGAAGCGAATCGAACGGAGCGCCTGCCCGACGATGCGGCCGCGCACGCGGTTCGTCTCCTCATGCCCGCCGACGCGGACCATCGAACCGATGGCGCCGGCCATTCCGGTCTCGCCGGAAAGGGGGAGGAGCAGCATCTCGTGCGCGACGAATCCGCCGCCAAGCGTCTCCGCCATCACGCCGGTCACCATGCCGGTCGTGAGAAAAGCGCCGGCGCGGAGGTCGCGCCGCAAGGTCGCCGCGTCGGTCGCGTCCCAGAGCGCGATGAAGCTCTCGTCGGTCAGATCGCGACCGTAGCGCGTAGCGACCGACGCTCCGCAGAAGCGGAAGCGGAAGCTTGCGACGTCAGAGTTTTCGATGTCGATCAGGAAGAGGGAAGGGAGAATCGAGGCAAGGTCGCCGGCGCGCAGGGAGGCCGCGCGAACGCCGGTCCCCCGGTGGCAGCGCAGCCAATAGGCATAGAGGGCCTTGCTCGTTTCGTGCTTCATCTCGCCCCCGTCGTCCCCGGTTGGCTGGCGGTGGCTCTTTGGCCACATTTGCCGCGCATCTCCGGGTCCCTTGACGTGCCACGCGAGGCCGACACGGCGGGAGGAAACCATTTGTTAAGGTTAACGGATTGTAAGCGTTGCACGCGTGGTGCGGTTCAAATGAGATGCTGCTGCCAATCCAAGGGCGAAACTCGCAAGGCTCGGGGCGCGCGCGCAGATGCGCGCGGCAAGCTGAAGAACGAGAGGCAGGGGCGCATAAGAAACCGTCGGGTGCTCGGCCCGGCGGTTTTTCTATGCCGCATTGCATTTCGGCCCGGCATGCGGGCATGACCCGCTGATGGATCGAACCCGCGCCATCAACCTTCCGCCCGTCGTGTTGTGGCTCGCCGTCGTTTTCATCGCCGTCCACGTGTTGCGCCTGTTCCTGAGCCCGGCTCTCGACGAGCGGCTCCTGCTCACCTTCGCCTTCGTTCCGGCGCGTTATTCGCTGATGGGCGCGTATCTTCCGGGAGGCGAGGGGGCGCGGCTATGGACGCCGGTGACCTACGCCTTCCTGCACGGGAGCTTCCTGCACCTCTTCGTCAACATCATCTGGATGGCGAGCTTTGGCGGCGCGCTCGCGCGTCGCTTCGGGAGCGTGCGCTTCCTGCTCCTCAGCCTGATCGCGGCAATCGCCGGCGCGGGCGTGCACTATCTGGCGCATTCGGGCGACCTGGCGCTCGTCATCGGCGCCTCGGGCGGGATCTCCGGCATGATGGCCGCGACCACACGATTCGCCTTCTCGCCGGGCGGCCCGCTAGCCGGTGGCCATTCGTCGACCGCATACCGTGTTCCCGCGGAACCGTTGGCCGACGTGTTGAGGAACGGCCGCGCCGTCGCCTTCATCCTGATCTGGTTCGCCGTGAACCTCGTCTTCGGGCTTGCCGGCGGCTATGCGTCCGGGCTTGCCGCGCCGATCGCCTGGGAGGCGCATGTCGGCGGCTTTCTCGCCGGACTTCTCTGTTTCTCGCTTTTCGATCCCGTCGGCGGCCGCCGCGATGAAGCTCTAGCCTCACAAGAGCCACGCTCCTAAACTAGCGATAGAGTTCCCTGAAGGGAGCCAGCCGAAGGGAGGATCCGATGACAGTCGCACGGATCATCAATGACAAGGGGCGGGATGTGGTCACCGTCTCCCCCGAGACTTCGCTTGCAGCGCTTGCCACGACGCTCGCCGAAAAGCGGATCGGCGCGGTCGTGATCGTCGAGAAGGGCGCCATCCACGGCATCATCTCGGAACGCGATGTCGTGCGCGCGATCGCCAAGCGCGGCGGCGACGCGCTTGTCACGCGCGTCTCCGAATGGATGACGGCGCGGGTAATCACCTGTGAACCGAAAGACACGATCAACGAGGTGATGCAGACGATGACGAGCGGGCGCATCCGCCACGTGCCGGTGGTGGAGGACGGCAAGCTCGCCGGCATCATCTCGATCGGCGACGTGGTGAAGCGGCGGATCGAGGACGTCGAACGCGAGGCCGACCAGATCCGCGAGTATATCGCGACCGCCTGACGCCGTTCAGTCGTGCGCGTTATTCGCGCTTGCGGCGAGCATTTCGAGCGGGCGCTCGATCGGCCCCGCGCCGAGCGGCACGCGCCGGTAGAAGCAGGTGTCACGGCCCGTGTGGCAGGTCGCCGCGCGGTTCGGCCACTTCCGCGCGCACCAGAAGGACGTCCTGGTCGCAGTCGGCGAGGACCTCGACCACGCGCTGAAGCGCGCCGGAAGTCTCGCCTTTCTTCCAGATCGCGCCGCGCGAGCGGCTGAAATAATGGACGAAACCGGTCGCAAGCGTCAGCTGAAGCGCCTCCCGGTTCATCCAGGCCATCATCAGGACATCGCCGTTGGCGGCATCGACGGCGATGCAGGGAATCAGGCCGTCGGCGCCGAAGCGCGGCGTGAAGCGGAGGGCCTCCTCGATGCCGGCCGGCGCGGCGTCTGGCGATGGGGACATTTCTCGGACGCTCGATCTCGTATTTGAAGGTAGGGCGGACGGCGTCCTATATAGAGGTTCGGCTGAGGCTCAACCATCCGCAGCCTGGCGGCTTCTGAGATGCTCGACGACATCTACAACACGAAGATTCTGGAGCTTGCGGGAAACATCCCGCGGATCGGCCGGCTTGCCGAGCCGGATGCGACGGCGCGTGCGCATTCAAGGCTTTGCGGCTCGACGGTGACCGTCGACGTGAAGATGGCGGACGGGAAGGTCTCCGACTTCGCCCACGACGTGAAGGCCTGCGCGCTCGGACAGGCGTCGTCCTCCATCATGGCGAGCCACGTGATCGGCGCGACGCCGGACGAGCTGCGCGAGGTCCGCGAGGCGATGCGCAAGATGCTGAAAGAGAACGGCGCGCCGCCCGACGGCCGCTGGTCGGACCTCAAATACCTCGAGCCGGTGCGCGACTATCGCGCGCGGCACGCTTCGACCATGCTGACGTTCGACGCGGTGGTCGACGCGGTGAACCAGATCGAGGCGAAGAAGATCTGACGCAAGACGTAAAGAGACGGGTCCCGAGAAACGGGCTCGCGAAGGGGGAAACATGCCGTTTGTGAATATCCAGATCCTGAAGGGCCATTCGCAGGAGCGAAAGGAAGAGATTTCTCGCCGCGTTTCGGAAACGATCCGCGAGGTAGCGAAGCTACCGGCCGACGCGCCGGTCTGGGTGGTGTGGGAGGACGTGACCGACGAGGACTGGTTCGTCGACGGAAAATCCGTGAAATCGATCCGCTCCAAGACCTGAGATGAGCGTCGAGATCCGCGATCCGCGCTTCCGGTCGGTGGTCGGCGGCACGGCGGAGCTTGAGCAGCTCGGGTCGGGCTTCATGTTCACCGAGGGGCCGCTCTGGCACCCGACGCAGAAATTCCTGCTGTTCAGCGACATGCCGGGCAACATCATTCGCCGCTTCACCGCGGCGAAAGGGGTGGAGACGTTCCGCCGGCCGAGCAACATGACGAACGGGTTGACCTACGATCGGCAAGGACGGCTCCTCGCCTGCGAGCATGCTACGAGCCGCGTGACGCGGACGGAGCCGGACGGTTCGCTGACGGTTCTCGCGTCGCACTACGACGGCAAGGAGCTGAACAGCCCGAACGATATCGTGGTCGCTCGCGATGGCGCGATCTATTTCAGCGATCCCGATCTTCGGGCGGGTGGAATATTACGGCGTGCCGCGCGACTGCGAGCTTGCCTTCCGGGGCGTCTATCGGATCGATCCTATCGACGGGACGCTGCGGCTCCTGGTCGACGATTTCGATCAGCCCAACGGGCTTTGCTTCTCGCTCGACGAGAAGCGGCTTTTCGTCAACGACACACCACGCGGGCACGTCCGGGTGTTCGAGGTTGCGGCGGATGGGAGCCTTTCAGGCGGCGACGTCTTCGCAGAGACGGTCGGCGAGGGCGCGGGCGCGCCGGACGGCATGAAGGTTGACAGCGCCGGCAATCTCTATTCGTGCGGTCCCAGCGGCATCCATGTCTTCGATCCCGCGGGAGTCTCTCTGGGCGTGATCCGGGTTCCGGAGCCGACCGCGAATTTCACCTGGGGCGGCGACGATTTCCGCAGCCTCTTCATCACCGCGTCGAGTTCGCTCTATCGTACCCGGGTCGAAGTGCCGGGACGACCGGTGTTCTGAACGCCCGGTCCGTGCTTGCGGCGCGGGGCGAGCGCGCTCATATCCCGGGGATGAGCGAATTCGGCACGCAGAGGATCGAGGTGGAGGCCCGGCGTTACCGCGCCGCCGGCCTCGCCAGCCGCATCATCGGGATACCCGCGCTCCTCGCGCGCGGGCTGATCAAGCTCTACCGCTACACCCTATCGAGCATCGCGGGCCGCACCTGCAGGCATCTGCCGACCTGCTCCGAATACGTCGATATCGCAATCGGGCGCTTCGGCCTCTGGCGGGGTGGCTGGATGGGGCTGGCTCGGATTTCGCGCTGCCGGCCGGGCGGCACGCACGGTTTCGAACCGGTTCCGGAAATCTTGCCTGCCGATGCGCGCTGGTATAGGCCGTGGCGCTACGGCTTCTGGGGCTCGATCCTGCCGGATTGAGGCGACGGGCCGGCGGTTCTCGGAAGAATAGTCCTCGACACCCAAGCATGAAAGGCGGCGCCGCCGCTCAAGCGGCAGCGCAAGGAAAGGCCATGGTCACAATCACTCTTCCCGACGGCGCGCAACGCGAATTTCCGAGCGGCGCGACCGGGACGACGGTGGCCGAGGGCATCTCCAAGTCGCTCGCCAAGAAGGCCGTCGCGATGAAGGTCGACGGCGTGCTCGCCGATCTCGCCGATCCCGTTCCGGAGGGCTCCAAGGTCGCGATCGTGACCCGCGACGATCCGGCGGCGCTGGAGCTTATCCGCCACGACAGCGCACACGTTCTGGCCGAGGCAGTGCAGTCGCTCTTTCCCGGCACACAGGTCACGATCGGGCCGGTGATCGAGAACGGCTTCTACTACGACTTCTTCCGCAACGAGCCGTTCTCGACGGAAGACTTCGCCGCGATCGAGAAGAAGATGCACGAGATCGTGCAGAAGAACCGCCCCTTCACCAAGGAGGTCTGGTCGAGCGAGCGCGCGCGTCAAGTGTTCCGCGACAAGGGCGAGATGTTCAAGGTCGAGCTGGTCGACGCGATTCCGGAAGGCGAGGACGTGAAGGTCTACTCGCAGGGCGACTGGTTCGACCTCTGCCGTGGTCCGCACATGCCGTCGACCGGCTTCGTCGGCGACGCCTTCAAGCTCACCAAGCTTGCCGGCGCCTATTGGCGTGGCGATTCCAATCGCCAGCAGCTGCAGCGCGTCTACGGCACGGCGTGGGCCAACAAGAAGGAGCTCGACGCCTACCTCACCATGCTCGACGAGGCGGAGAAGCGCGACCATCGCCGCATCGGCCGCGAGATGGATCTCTTCCACCTGCAGGAAGAGGCACAGGGGTCGGTGTTCTGGCACGCCAAGGGCTACTCGATCTGGCGGACGCTCGAAGCTTACATACGGCGCCGGCTCGACGCCGACGGCTACGTCGAGGTGAAGACGCCGCAGCTTCTCGACGCCAAGCTCTGGGAGCAGTCCGGCCATTGGTCGAAGTTCCGCGAAAACATGTTCGTGGTGCCCGACCATACGCCGTCGATCGAGGAGCACGGGCCAATCATCCATGGCGAGGTCGAGCGCTGGATGGCGCTGAAGCCGATGAACTGTCCGGCGCACGTGCAGATATTCCGACAGGGCATCAAGTCCTACCGCGACCTGCCGCTGCGGATGGCGGAGTTCGGCTGCTGCCACCGCAACGAGCCGCACGGCGCACTGCACGGGCTGATGCGCGTGCGCCAGATGACGCAGGACGACGCGCACATTTTCTGCACCGACGATCAGGTGACGGAAGAGACACGCCGATTTTTGGCGCTCTTCGCGCGCGTCTACGCCGACATGGGCCTGACCGAAATCCGCTACAAGCTGGCGACGCGCCCCGACCTGCGGGCCGGAGACGACGCGGTGTGGGACCGGGCGGAGAAATCTCTGGCCGACGCGCTGCGAGCCTCGGGCATCGACTTCGAATACGCGCCGGGCGAAGGCGCCTTCTACGGGCCGAAGCTTGAGTTCCATCTGACCGACGCCATTGGCCGCACCTGGCAGTGCGGCACCTATCAGCTCGACTACGTGCTGCCGGAGCGACTTGACGCGATCTATGTCGGGGAGGACGGCGGCCGGCATCGCCCGGTGATGCTGCATCGCGCGGTGTTCGGAACGTTCGAGCGCTTCATCGGCATCCTGCTCGAGCATTATGCCGGGCGGCTGCCGCTATGGCTCGCGCCGACGCAGGTCGTCGTCGCCACGATCACGTCGGACGCCGATCCCTACGCCGAGGAGGTCGCTCGGAAGCTCAACGCGGCGGGACTTCGCGCCAGCGCCGATACCCGCAACGAGAAGATAAACTACAAGGTCCGCGAGCACTCGGTTGCCAAGGTGCCGGTGATGCTCGTCGTCGGGCGGCGCGAGGCGGAGGAGGGAACGGTCTCGATCCGCCGACTCGGCGAGAAGGACCAGAGCTCGGCGAGCCTCGATCAGGCGATCCGCGATCTCAGCACTGAAGCGACGCCGCCCGATCTTCGGCTCTAGTCCGTGCCGAAGGAGTCCACAGGCTCGCCGCCAGCGCTCGGCTCCACGTTGGAGGGGCCAGTGTCCGGCTGCACGACGTCGCTGAGGCGCACTTCGATGTCGCGCTCCAGCCCCGTCTCTACCGTGAAGTCGCGCGAATAGATCTGGTCCTGGTGCTTAGCGACGGCGGTGTAGTTGCCGGCCGCGAGAATCAGCGAGGGGAACGCGCCGACGCTTTCGTTGACGGTGATCCCGTCCTGCGTGGTGACCGTCCAGCTCGTGTTGGCGATGGCCTCGCCGCCTTCTTCCGACACGAGCTTCAAGGTGACCTCCGCGCCGGTATGACGCATCACCGCCTCCGTCAGCTTGCCGGCCTGCACTTCGAGATCGGCGCGCACGACGGCGTTGACGTTCCCGTAGCGGCTGATGACGTGGTACTTGCCGGCGGAAAGGCGAAGGATGCGCCCCGGCGCGGCGTTCGGCACGACGGTCACGAGCTCGCCGGTCTCGTCGGGCTGCAGTACCTCGAAGGAGAGCTGGGCGGGCGGGATCGGCCGGTCGTCGCCGACGACGGAATTGAGTTTCAGGCCGCCGGCGTCGATGACCAGCGATTCCGTCTGGTCGTTGTTGGCGATGGAGACGTGCTTCGTTGCTCCGGCGCGGCCGAAGGCGGCATGCACGAAATAGTCGCCGGGCGGGAGCTGCACGGTCGTCGTTCCGCCCGGCGGCGTTTCGGCGAAGAGCGGCAGCTGGCCGTTGGACCCGGGCCGCGCGCCGAAGACGCGCCAGATCAGCCCGTTGGTCAGGGGCTGGCCGTCAGGGACGAGGCGGGCCTCCAGCATCAGATTGTGACGAATTCCAGGTGTCAGGACCACGGGCGCGGAGCGGGACGCCGGAAGCGGGGTCTGCGGCGTCGCCAGAGTATCCGCGGGCGGCGTCAGCACGTTATCGAGATTGGGAGCGACGAGTTCCTGGGAGTAGATGTCGGCCCCGGGGCTCAGCGCATCCTGCGCAACGGCAGACGAGGCTGCGAAAAGCAGAGCAAGCGTCGCCAGAATACGCGCGGCCAAGACCATCGCGGAGCATCCCCTGGAATGGCAAATTCGCGAGCGACCGTGGTAAGCCCGCGAGGATGGCGAATTCAAGACATGACGATTCCGAAAGGGTTTTCCGATGAACGAAGGGCTGGCGCGCTATCTCAAGACCCGCCGCACGATTCCGGCGTCGCAGCTCGCAGAGCCGGCGCCCGACCCCGCGACGCTCCGCGACATGCTGACGATCGCCGCGCGCGTCCCCGACCACGGAAAGCTCGCGCCGTGGCGCTTCATCCTGTTCGACAAGGCGGCGCGGGAGAAGGCGGTCGCCGGGCTTCAGAAGATCGCCGCGAAGCATCCGGACGAGAAGGAGCGGACGATCCGCGAGGCGAAAGCCAAGGGCTTCCTCGACGCGCCCGTCGTCGTCGCCGTCGTTTCGGCGCCGATCGCCGACCATCCGAAAATCCCGCTCTGGGAGCAGGAGCTTTCCTCCGCCTGCGTGGCGCTGAACCTCGCCCACGCGGCCAACGCCTATGGCTTTGCGTCCAACTGGCTGACCGGCTGGTACGCCTACGACGGGGAGGCGCGCTCCTGGCTCGGGCTGAAGCCCGGCGAGAAGTTCACCGGCTTCCTCCACATTGGCACACCGACGGTGCCTCCGATCGAGCGCGACCGGCCGGATGTGGCGGCGATTACGAGTGCGTGGGCGTAGGCGAATCGGCTTCGGCGACATCTCCCCCGGGTAGGCTCGCAGGCTGCGGGGTGTGCTGTGTCGGCGTCGCGGGGGTTGCGACGGTGGCGAGGAGCTGCTTCGCGGCCTTCAGGTGCGGGATGTCGAGCATCTTGCCGTCGAGCGAGGTGACGCCGGCGTCACCTGAGGCGGCGAAGGCGGCGATGACGCGCTCGGCGTGGGCGATTGCTTCGGGCGAGGGCGTGAAGGCCTCGTTGATCGTCTCGATCTGATCGGGGTGGATTGCGAGCTTGCCGGAATAGCCGGCACGGCGCGCGGCCCCGCAGTCGCGCTTCAGCCCTTCCAGATCGCGGAAGTCGGCATAGACGGCGTCGATAGCCTGGACGCCCGCGGCGATGGCGGCGAAAAGTGCGAGGTGCCTGACCAGGTGGAATGTCCCGGTCCAGTCGCCGTCGGCGCGGCTCTCCAATGCGCCGATGTCCGTGCCGAGATCCTCCGCGCCCCAGGTCAGCCCGACAAGGCGCTCGCTCGCGCCGCAATATGTGCCGAGCGTGAACATCGCGTCGGCGCTCTCGGTTGCGAGCACGACGATCTTCGTCGCGCCATCCTCGATGCCGTGCAGCGCTTCGCGCACCGAGAGCTTTGCGTCGAGCATCGTCACGTCGGTGCCGCTGCGCGCCTTCGGCAGCATAATGCCGTCGGGCGCGCCGGTCATCACGACGTCGAGGTCGCCGTCGGCGTAGGGCGTGGAGAACGCGTTGATGCGGACATAGAGGCGCGGCCTTGGCTCGGTCGCGCGATGCGCCTTCAAATAGCCAAGCGCGCCGCGCCGCGCCGCGTCCTTGGCCGAAGGCGCGACGGAATCCTCAAGGTCTACGATCACCGCGTCGGCGCCGGCCCGCAACGCCTTGTCGAGCTTCCGGTCGCTGTCGCCTGGAACGAAGAGAAAAGACCGCACCTCAGCGCGCCCGCTTCTTCATGAAAGCCTGGCGGCGGCAGATCGCGACCAGCGTATCGTGCTGGTTGAAGCATCGGTGCTCGAACTCGACGATCCCGGCATCGGCGCGCGACTTCGACTCGCGCTTCCCGATCACCTCGGTGACGACGTGTACGGTGTCGCCCTGAAAGAGCGGATTTGGAAAGCGCACGTCGGTCATCCCGAGATTGGCGATCGTCGTGCCCACCGTCGTGTCGTTGACGGAGATGCCGATCATAAGCCCGAGCGTGAACAGCGAGTTCATAAGCGGCTGGCCCCATTCCGTCTCGGTCTCGCAGAACTGGCGGTCGATATGGAGCGGCTGCGGATTGAGCGTGAGGCTGGAGAAGAGGATGTTGTCCATCTCGGTGACGGTTCGCCGCAGCGGATGGTGGAAGATCTGCTGCGGTAAGAAATCCTCGTAGTGAAGTCCGGCCATCGGGGCTCCCTTGCGAATCGAGACTAACGGCTCGGGAACCTGCCCGAAAGGGCATCCGCCGGCTTGGCAACAATTCGTTAAGGCTCTCCGTGCACCATTCATTAACGTCGTCCGACGCCGAGAAACGCGCGCGGGAGCCGGGGATTTCATGGGCGCGATGGTCGAAAACTTCCTCCAGTGGGCCCGGAAGGCACCGGTCGCGGCGCGCGTGGGTGCGGCGCGCGAACTCGCCCGCAATTACCTGATGCCCTCGCTTCCGGAGGACGAGCGCGACGAGATCGACGAGGCGTTGACGATACTCCTCGACGACCCGGCAAGCGAGGTGCGCACAGTGCTCGCCGACTCGCTCGCCGACAGCGGGAACGCGCCGGCGCATATTGTCCTGGCGCTCGCCACCGACCGCGAGGCGATCGCGACGATCGTCGTGAAGCGATCGCCGGTCATCCTCGACAGCGAACTCGTCGATATGGTGGCGACGCGCGGCGAGGTCATACAGATCGCGGTCGCAAGCCGCCCGTTCCTGTCGCGCGCGGTCTCTGCGGCCGTCGGAGAGGTCGGGACCACTGAGGCCTGCCGGGTGCTCGTCTCCAACCCCGGAGCGCGCGTGCCGCGCTTTACGCTCGACCGGATTATTGCTCGGCACGGAGATGCTCCGGAGCTTCGACAGGCGCTGCTCGACCGCAACGATCTTCCGCTCGACGTGCGCGAAATCCTGCTCGGCAGGCTTGCCGAGGCGCTGCGCGAGCTGATCGTCGCACACGGCTGGACCACGCCGGAGCGCGCCGCGGCCGTGACGCAGGACGCGCGCGAATGCGCGACCATCGCCGCCGCCTTCGAAGCGCCGGCGGAGAACATGCCGGCGCTGGTCAACCAGCTCATCGAGGCTGATGCGCTGACGCCGGCCTTCATGATCCGCGCGGTCGCCGCAGGGCAGACGCTACTCTTCGAGACAGCGCTCTCGGCACTCGCCGGCGTGCCGCGTGAGCGAGTCGCGGCGCTGATCGCGTCGGGTCGGCCGGGAAATCTTCGGGCGCTGCTGCAGAAGTCCAAGCTGCCGAAGAAGACCTTTCCGGTCTTCGCCGCGGCGATCGACGTGATCCGCGAGAGCGGCGCGGATACCGGCGAAGGCAGCGACTACCGGCGGGCTACGCGCCTGATCGACGCAATCGTCACGCGCTATCAGGCGCGGCCGGACCGCGAGCGTGACCAGATCCTGATGCTCCTCCGCCGCTTTGCCCGCGACGCCAAGCGTGCGGCAGCGCGCGGGTATGTGGAGCAATTGAGCGAAGCAGCCTAGGCGCTCCGGCGCCGAATGCCGGACAATATCGACACTTCTTCCCGCTGTTCGCGCGACCGTTTCTTAACCAATCGTTTTGCCTTCCTAGCCAAGATGCCGGCCGTCGGATGCCGATCGGGCGGGTGTTTGTGTATGGCTGCGTATCGACAGGCGGGCGCCGCGCTGCGCCTCTTGCGCTTTGCCTTCATCGGAGTGGCACTTGGCGGGCTCGGCGCCTGCGGGCACCTTTCCGGAGGTTTGGGGAGCGACCGCGATTGCATGGCGCGCGTCATGTATTTCGAGTCGATCCGCTCAAGCGACGAGGGGATGCTCGCCGTCGGCACGGTGGTGATGAACCGGGTCGAATTCGAAGAAGTATCCGAACAACGTCTGCGCCGTGGTCGGGCAGCCGAACCAGTTTGCGCCGGGCGCTCTCAGCAATCCGATGCCGGCGGGAAAAAGCCGCGACCGCGCTTATCACATCGCCGACGAAGTGCTGAGGGGCAAGCGCCATCGCGGCGTCGGCAAGGCGATGTTCTTCCACACGGCCGGGCGTACCTATGGCTATTCCAATATGCACTATGTGTCGGTCGCCGGCGGCAATGCCTTCTATGAGCGCACGCCGACCCCCGGTCGCGCCTACATCCCGCGCAGCGTGATCGCGCAGGCAGGTCCGCTCGATTCCGTAACCGCGCCGCGCTGGTTCCTCGGCAGCGGATACAGCATCGCCAAGAACGAGCCAGCGCCGGCGCCTGCCGCACCCACCTATGTCGCCGCCGCGTCTTCCCCGCAGCCAAGGCCGGCTTACGTCGAACCGGCGCAGCCCGACGCGCCGGGGAGCATCGAAGCGATCATCCTGGCGAGCAACGGGCTCTGAGCCTCACCCGGAAGAGCGGTCAGTATCGGAATTGCTCGACCAGGATGCGCTCGTCCCACGAATGGTCGTGGTCGAACATGATGAGCGAGGCGATGCTCCGGTCTTCCTCGATCGTGACCTCACTCACGCTCTTGAACTCCACGTGGTCGGCGACCGCGTTGACCGGGCGTTTGTCGGCCTCGAGCACCGTAATCTGCACCTTCGCATGGTTCGGTAGCAGCGCGCCGCGCCAGCGGCGCGGGCGGAACGCACTGATCGGCGTCAGCGCCAGGAGCGGCGCGTCGATCGGGAGGATCGGTCCGTGGGCGGAGAGATTGTAGGCCGTTGAGCCGGCCGGCGTGGCAAGGAGCAGGCCGTCGCAAATCAGCTCGTCGAGCCGCACATGGCCGTCAACGCCGATCCTGAGCTTCGCCGCCTGATAGGACTGGCGCAGCAGCGAGACCTCGTTGATGGCATGCGCGCGGCTCGTTCCGGCCTTGTTGACGACGGTCGCAAGCAGCGGGTGAATGGTCTCGACCTTCGCGCCGGCGAGGCGCTCCATCAGCCCGTCGGAACGATACTCATTCATGAGAAAGCCGACCGAGCCGCGGTTCATGCCGTAGATCGGCTTTCCCGTGCTCATGGTCTCGTGCAGCGCGCTCAACATGACGCCGTCGCCACCGAGCGCGACCACGACATCGGCCTCGCCGACAGGCACGTCGCCATATAGGGCACGAAGCGCCTCCGCGGCCTCGTGGGCTTCGGGCGCATCGCTGGCAACGAGGGCGATCTTGGTCATGGGGCTTGTTACTATGGCGAAGGGCGAATGGCGAATAGCCAATAGGTCCTACCGCGATAGCTCGGGTTCTTTCGCTGGCGAGGAATGGTTTGTCGCGCCCGGCGGCGGCAAGGCAGGGTTGCTGCCGGGACGTTTTCTTGGGTCCGGCAACCGCGCCAGTAACGACTGAACGCACGGCCAAGATCATCAAGTCGGTCGTCGCCAGGCCGAAGAGGGAGGCCAAGGTCGTGCTCGACCCGGCAATGAACTGCGCGGACCCTTAGAGGGGCCTCGCGGCCGCGATGGCTGCCATGTGAACGCCAGAAATGCGACGCCACTACGCCTTATCCGCGCCGCGGCGTCGCTTCATTTCGACCCCTTAGTAACCGGCAGAAGTCATCGGATCGACGTAGTCGAAGATTATTAATCGACTGCATTTTAGAAGTTGAAGAGCCCGGTTCATGGGATGCCGGGCCGGGGGGTTGCTCAGAGTTCAGGTTAACCCTCTACGCGACCTATCCCTAGCGTGGTGGTTAAGAGTCCGTTAGTCCGTTGTCGACCCCGGGCCGGCAGATGGACCGTCGTAAGCGGCTCGCGATCTGAGGAGAAGGGTAATGAGTAAGCTGAATATCGGCGTAGAGATCCGTGATTTCGATTTGGAGCGCATGGGCTTTTCGCTCTCGGTGCTCGACGAGAGCAAGAAGCGGCAGTCCTCAGAAGCTTATCTCCGCATGACTCTGACCGAGCTGAATACTTTTCTCGGTGCGCTGAAGGCCGCCGAGAACGACATCGAAGTGTCGACGGTGGAGCCGTCCGGCGTCTCCAAGCTGCCGACCGTCAAGGTTAGCCGCTCCCGCGACATGGACAGCGCTCCCGACTTCCGCAGCGAAAAGTTCATCGCCGCCGAATAGCCGTAAGGCAGAGCCGAGGCTGGCGGGCTCCGCCGGCCTGGGTGGGAGGATCGCGTTCCTGGCCCGCGCACTGCGCGGCGGGCCGAAATCTTTTCAGTTATCGCTCTTCAGCCGACCTGATCAGCGCACGCGCCGCAGATCGCGATACACGCCGCGTTCGAACGCCCGTAGAGGTCGAGCACGACCGGGTCGCCGAACGGCAAGATCTGCGTCATGATCACGCCGCCGACCGCGCTTGCCCGGTCGACCCAGAAATAGGTGTTCGCGAGGCCGGCCCAGGTCAGCTGAACCTGCGCTCCGGCCGTTCGGTGAGTCCCTATGTTATGCAGAAAGCTCAGCCCCCATTTCTGCGACGTCCCAGGGAAGAAATTGGCGTCGTTGGCCAGTTCCCTGAGCGACGGCCTCATCATGCCCGCTTCGACGTGGCCGATGCTGTTCTGCCCCATCAGCGCGACCGTCTCCGGCTTCAGCACGGGGTGCCGTCCTTCGCCCGGCCATCGTTCAGCAGCATCTGGACAAGTACACATAGTCGCCGGCCGTTCCGTAAATGCCGCCGCCACCCATGAAGAATTCGGGCTCCTGCGCAATTTCGTGCTCGATCGCTCGAACAGTCCGTCGGGTCGGCGCTGATGCACGTGGCGAGGCGGCTGCGCTTCTGGTCCGATAATGAAAGCCGTGTCCGTCATGCCGATCGGGGCAAAAAGGTGGTCGGCGAAGGTAGTCCTCGAGGTACTGGCCGCTCACCGCCTCGACGACCTGGCCAACCCAATCGATGCTGATGCCGTATTCCCATTTCTCGCCGGGGTCGACGGCGAGCGGCTGGGCGAGAGAACTCAGCTTGCAGTCGACGAGATCCGGGATCGGTTTTCGCGCATGTAGCGCCGACCGTAGCCATTCCAGATATCGTAGCCGTAACCTGACGTGTGGGTCATAAGATGGCGGAACGTGATCGGGCGCTGTGCCGGCCGAAGATCGGCGCTCCCTCGTCGTCGTAGCCCTCCAGCACTGGCGGCGACGGCCAGCCGCGGAACAAGCTTGCGGAAATCGGCTCGTCGAGCGCGACCTGTCCCCGCTCGACCAGTTGCATGGCGCCGGTAGCCACCAGCGCCTTGGTCATCGATGCGTACCAGAATGCCGTGTCCAGCGTCATCGGCGACGCCGTTGCAAGGCTGCGAACACCGAGCGAGCCTTCGTAAAGCGCTTCCTTGTCGTCGGTTGCGACCGCGACCACGCCCGGTACCTTTCCGCCTCGCAGCGTCTACGAAGAGCGTCGATCGCACTCATGTTTTCGTTGTCGTCACGGCGTGCATGCTCCCCCGCCGTGAGCCTTCGAACCGCCGGTACAAGTGCTCGAGCTTAGTTCGCCGGCAATATCTTCCATCTGCTCGCCTCCCGCCATCAGCGAGAGAAGCTCCGAGCTGGTCCTTTCGCCGCGCCTGAAGCTTGCGGCGACGCGGCCCTGAATCAGCACGGTGAACAGGTCGCCAACGAGCATGGCATGATGTGCGTTGTGGGTGATGAAGACAATGCCGACGCCCTCGCCGTCGCCGCCTTAATGAAGCGCAGCACGGTGGCCGCTTCCTTCACGCCCAGCGCCGATGTAGGCTCGTCGAGGATCAGCACGCGGGCGCCGAAATACATCGCCCGTCCGATCACCAGCACCTGCCGCTCGCCGCCGGAGAGCGACCCGACGAGCTGGTTGCCATCGCGAACCCGCGTAATGCCGAAGCGGCTGATCTGCTCCAGCGCGACGCGGTTGGCCTTTTCCATATCCAGCCCGGAAGGCCAGGCGCCCTTCTTCGGCTCGGCGCCCAGGAAGAAGTTGCGACCGACGCTCATAAGCGGGATGGTGCCGACGTCCTGATGGACCGTGGCGATGCCGCGGGCGCGCGCATCGCGCGGGTCGGCAAATCGAGTTTCCTCGCCGTCGAGGAGGATCATGCCCTCGGTCGGCTGCATGGAAGCCCGATATGATCTTGATCAGCGTAGACTTGCCGGCGCCATTGTCGCCGAGCAGGCACACGACCTGCCGCCGGGACCTCGAGGGAGACATCGTCGAGCGCCTCGCGCCGGAAAGCGCTTGGAAATGTTGCGCAGTTCGATGAGGGGCATCCTGGGCGCCATGTCGCGCCCGCGCTACGCCGTGCTCATGGCGAGGCGGCGGAAGTAATGGTTGGTGGCGACCGCAGCATAAGGAGGACGCCGAGAAAGAGCTGCACCCAATCGGTGCTCCAGCCGGTGTAGAAGATGCCGATATTGATGACGCCGAAGATGACCGTGCCGAGGAACACGCCGAAGCGCGGACCCGTAGCCGCCACCGAGCAGCACGCCGCCGATAACCGCGACGATCGGGGCCTGAAACACGTAGCCCAGGCCGGCGGTGGCGTTGCCGGTATGGTACTCGATCGCCTGAATGATGCCGACGAGGCTGGCGCCGAGACCGGTCGCCACGAAGAGAACGATCTTGACGAGGCGGGTCGGGACGCCGGCGCCGCGTGCGGCGACCGGGTTCCCGCCGGTGGCGAAAATCCAGTTGCCGAAGGCGGTTCGCGCCAGAACCCAGCCGCCGATGATCGTGACGCCGAGCCACCAGAGGATCGAGACGTTCGCCTGGCCCCAAGTGGACGGCGAACACCGCATCGGAAAGCGGCGGCGACTTGACCGACACCGTGGTCGTGTTGCTGAGCAGCCGCGCCAGACCGAGCGACAGGCCGCCGACGCTGAAGCTGCTGGCCAGCGACACGATGAAGGACGGCAGGCCGGTGCGGACCACGAGAAAGCCGTTCAGCAGCCCGACGCCGCACCCAGGGCCAGCGCCAGCGCGATCATCAGCCAGATCGGAAGCCGAACACGCGTGGTCCCGATGGCAACGGTGATGGAGGCTGCGCCGACGACGGCCCCGACCGACAGGTCGAATTCGCCGGCGACCATCAGGATGCCGACCGGAATGGCGATGATCCCGAGTTCGGCGGCCGTGTTCATCCAGCCGGCGGTGCCGTCGAACGACACGAAGCCATACTGTGGGCGGTCGCGGCGAAGAAGCGTAAACTAGAACCGTGGCCACGAAGGCGCCGAATTCCGGGCGTCGCGTGAGACTCGGAGACCATGCCGAGCGGGCGCGGCGGCGAGCCCCTGTCGAGGTCTCGCGAGCGTCATGGTCGCAGTCATCTGCTTCGTCAACGCTGCCGCAGCTTCGGCATTTCATCCGATGCCGGCCCGCCGAGCCGGCACTCGGCGCGCCGACCATTCGGAGCGGCGCGCTTCCGTCGGTCAGGAGGCGCCCCGCACGCCCGGGATAGCTCCTCGTTGACCTTCAGGACCTCGTCGACATTGTCCTTGGTGATCATCAGCGGACCGGTCGAAATCTGGCCGAGCGGCAGCATCTTGTACTTGACGTACTGATAGGCCGCGAGAAGCGCGTAGTAGCCGTCGAGATAGGGCTGCAGATCGGCGATGAAGAGAAGGTCGCCGTTCTTCAGTGCCTCGAGCGAGCCGAGCGAGAGGCCGAGCGAGCCGTTCACGACCTTGCGGCCGGTCTGCTTGACCGCCTCGACGGAGGCGACGGCCTGCAGCGCGCCGATGGTCCAGATCGCGTCGATCTCGGTGTCGGCCTGCAGCGCGCCCTTGATGGCATTGGTGACGAAGGTCGGGTTGCTGGCGTCGGAGAACTGGATAATCAGCACTTTGGAGTTGCCGCCGGCCGCCTTGAATGCGTCGTTGTAGCCGAGGCAGTCCAGATCGAGCGTAGTGTTGCCGGGAACGTGGTTGACGCAGAGGCCGAACTTGGCGCCGGCCGTCGACTGCCGTCTCGGCGACCGTGCGGCCAAGCTCGCGCGCGCTGAAGCCGACATAGGAGATCGCGCCAACATCCTTCCACGAGGCGCCGCCGTCATGCTGGATGATGACCGGAATGCCGCTGGCAGTGATGTCCTTGATGATCGGGTCGAGCGTGTCGGGGAAGTAGTTGCCGATGACCATGGCGTCGGGCTTCCGGCTGGCGGACTGTTTCACCAGCTTGGCGTAGTCGGCGAGGAAGTTGTTCGGATCAGTGCCGGTGACCCACTGGTAGTCGACGTTGAGGTCGCGGGCGGCGTCGTCGCCGCCCTTCTTCATCGCGCCGAAGAACGGATCCCAAAGCGGTCCGCCGAGCATGACGATCGTCGGCTTGTCCTGCGCGGCGGCCGGTGCGGACGCCGACACGGCAAGGATCAGAGTCGCGCAGGCAAGGGCGGCGGCCCCTGCAATACCAGACAGCGCATTGCGTCCAAGCTTCATCGTTCCCTCCTGGTACGTTCGTTCGCGCCGACTGCGCGGCTGGCCGACTGAGGCGACTTTTAAGCTCTTATAGGCAGGCCGGGCTTCGCTCCGGAGTCGTGGTTCGGAATGCGGGCATCGCGTTTCGCGATAGGCCGTGGAGACGTCCTTCGGCGCCTAGGACCTCACGCGGCGGCGCGAAAACCGCTGATCGTCTCCTTGAGGAGCGCAAGGATCGCGGCGCGACTTTCGGCAAGCTGGGCTGACGGTGCCCTAAGGCCGATGACGGCCGGCACGCCGAGGCAGGAGGGAAGGGGAACGGCGAGCACACGCTCGTCGGGCGCGTCGAGGCTGGCGCTCTCCGCATGGCCCGCGGCGCGACAACCTTCGAGCCTCCGCAGAAACGTCTTTGCGTCGACCTGCGACCGTCCGAAATGGCCGACTGCATTCACGTGCTGAACGATGCCGCGCACTTCCTTCTCGGGAAGATCGGCAAGCAGCATCGCGCCGATTGCGTCGTGGCAGAGCGGGCGGAGCGCGCCCGGGCGGGGGCGCATGGCGCCGGTTTCGGGCTGACGCCACACGACGTGGGCATATTGGGCAAAGATGCCGTTCCTGACCAAAACCTGCACGCTGCAGCCGGTCACCTCAGAGAGGCGATCGAGGGCGTGCTGCAGACTGCCCTGCCGATAGAGCAGATCGTGCCCCCGGCTTCCGAGGAACACGGAGCGCAGGCTTGGCATATAGCGTCGCGACCGCGGGTCGCGGTCGATGAAGCCGGCCCTGTTCAGGCTCTTGAGCAACGTGGAGGCGCTGGACTGCGGAATGTTCAGCACTTCCGACACCGCGTTGACGGAAAGCGGTTCGCGATAAACGGAGAAGAGCTCGATCACTTCGAGCGCGCGCACGGCGGATTTCACGGAGTCGACTGCTGCGATGATCGTCGGCGCTCGGGCGAACGCGCAAGTCCGCCCCGGCGCTCAGGCAGCCGATCCTCGACCTTGACGTCCAGTTCCTTGAGAAGCATTTCTGGCCACCTCAAACTCAAACGCC
>CAWDTS010000012.1:0-80130 GCA_963805325.1 uncultured Alphaproteobacteria bacterium
TTGCTTCGTTGGTCGGCGGAGGAAGCCGCAATCAGTAGGGGTGAGCCGGAAGACTATCGAGCGGTTCGAACGGGGCGACGGAATTCCCTCGAGCAGGTCGCAAACGCTTGCCGATTTGCAACGCGCTCTCGAGGCCGCAGGAATAGAGTTTGTTGGCTCGCCAGAGGAGGGTCCTGGGGTCCGCCTTTGGACCAAACGGGCGAAACCGCGACGCGGATTATGAGGGAGTGGAGGGCGCTGGCCGTTCGCTCCGAGAAAGCTAGCCGCCGTCTAACCCCTATCTTGCAAGCGCTCTGAGCCAGTCCGCGTCATATCCGCGATCCGGCAGGAAGGTCAGAGGCCGAGCGCCGCTGCCGGAAAGGCCTGGAAATCGGGGGCTAACAGCCAAGCTGACAAACGACACCTTCATGCGGCCGCAACATAAGCAGGCCAGTGAAAGCGTCGTGTGCGCCGCGTGTCGAAAGAAGCACTCGTCCTGACGAGTTCGACTGAACTTCCTGGTCCGCGGCGCCAAAGTTTAGCGCGATAAAGAGCTTCTCGCCATCAAGACTGCGTTCGTAGGCAAGCACATCTCCGCGCGCCTCAACCAGCGCAAAGTCACCCAACGACAGCGCCTTGTGACTCCGCGCAGTTGAAGCAGCGCACGATAGAACGAGAGCAGCAAATCCGCATCGTCGGCCTCGACGGCGACGTTGCATCGCTCCCACGTCGTCGCAAGCGGCAGCCAGGGTCGCGCGGACGTGAAGCCCGCATTTTTAGTATTGTCCCATTGCATGGGCGTGCGCTCGGGATCGCGCCCGAAACCGAGACCGGGCTCGTTCCTCTCCCACGGGTCATGGACATCCTCCGGCGGGATCGGCACCTGCTCGAGCCCAAGTTCATCGCCGTAATACATAGTCGGCGTCCCGCGCAGTGTGAGAAGAAGCAAAGCCGCGATGCGCGCCTGCACAGCACCGACGCGGCTCGCGATCCGCGGCTTGTCGTGATTGCCGAGCACCCAGTTTGGCCATCCGCCTTTCGGCAGCGCTTTTCGTATTCGCCTATCATTCCTGCAATATGCGGCGCGTCCCAGGCACTGTGCAGGAGCTGGAAGTTGAAAGGAAGCTGCGCGCCGGAAAGGTCTTTGCCGTAGTAGGTGACGAGGCGCTCGATCGGCAGGTAGATTTCCCCGATGAGTACGCGGTCCTCATACTCGTTGAGCACGCCGCGCAGCCCCGCGATCACCTCATGTACCTCGGGACGGTCCGCAGAGTAAACCTGTTGCAGACGGTCGATATCGGGCTGGCCCTCGCGATATCCGGGATTGGGAGGGTTGTCGCGAAACTGGTCGTCCTTGATGAGGTGCCAGATCACATCGACACGGAAGCCGTCGACTCCGCGATCGAGCCAGAAGCGCAGCACGTCGTGCATGGCGGCGCGGACGCCCGCGTTGCGCCAGTTGAGATCGGGCTGCTCCCTCAGGAATGCGTGGTAGTAGTACTGTCCGGACGCCTCGTCGAACTGCCAGGCGCTTCCGCCGAAGTTGGATATCCAGTTGTTCGGCGGCCCTCCGTCAGGACGCGGGTCGCGCCAGATGTACCAGTCGCGCTTGGGACTGGTACGTGACGCTCGGCTTTCAACAAACCATGGGTGCTGGTCCGACGTGTGATTGGGCACGAAGTCGAGGATCAACTTTAGCCCGAGCGCATGCGCCTCGCCGATCAGCGCGTCGAAATCAGCGAGCGTGCCGAAGGTGACATCGACGCCGCAATAGTCGGAAATGTCGTAACCGAAATCTTTCATCGGTGACGGATAGATCGGCGAGATCCAGAGTGCGTCGATACCGAGCCATTTGAGATAATCAAGACGGCGACGGATGCCGGCAAGATCGCCAATTCCATCTCCGTCGCTGTCCTGAAAGGACCGCGGATAGACTTGGTAGACAACGCCTTTCATCCACCAGGGAGCATCCGCCATATCTCTCTCCGCGTGAACGACAGCGGCCACCCGCCCCGACGGCTACTGGAACTCGCAAGCCGGCCAAGTTGTTCAATAGCGGATCGCGGAGGAAGCCGTCAGGTGAGCAGGCAGAGCCACAAGGGGCGGCGGCGGCTGCCGATTGGTGCCGAAGTTGACCAGAATGGGGTAAGTTTCCGCGTCTGGGCGCCGGCCCGCCGCAAGGTCTCGGTCGTCGTCGAAGGCGGCGGCGGGATAGCGCTGAAGCGTGAGTCTTCGGGCTACTTCTCGGGAATGGCGGAAGGCGTCGACGGCGGCGCCCTCTATCGCTTCAGGCTTGACGACGACGAGATGCTCTACCCTGACCCGGCATCGCGCTTTCAGCCTGAGGGTCCGCATGGCCCCTCCGCAACGGTCGATCTCTCGGATTTCCCGTGGACCGACGCCGGCTGGAAGGGAATCGCGCTGCCGCAGCAGGTGATCTACGAAATGCATGTCGGGACCTTCACGCCGAAGGGCACCTGGGCTTCAGCCGCCGAAAAGCTCCCACTTCTCGCGGACATCGGCATCACAGTGATCGAGATGATGCCGGTTGCCGAGTTCCCCGGCCGCTTCGGCTGGGGCTACGATGGCGTCGACCTCTTCGCGCCGTCGCATCTTTACGGCACCCCTGAGGACTTGTGCCGGTTCGTCGACCGCGCGCACACTCTCGGTCTCGGCGTCATCCTCGATGTCGTCTACAACCACGTCGGACCGGACGGAAACTACCTCAGCTTCTTCACCCCCGATTACTTCTCCTCGCGCTATTCCAACGAGTGGGGCGAGGCGATCAACTTCGACGGTGAGAACGCGGAGGGCGTTCGCGAATTCATGATCGCCAACGCGCGAATGTGGATCGAGGACTATCACTTCGATGGACTCCGCCTGGACGCGACTCAGAGCATCCACGATGCCTCCGAAACGCACATCCTGGCGGAGGTAGTAGCGGCGGCGCGGCGCGCCGCGGGTAAGCGCTCGATTATCATCGTGGCGGAGAACGAGGCGCAGGATTCACGGCTTATGCGATCGCCGGAGGCGGGCGGATTCGGCATTGACGCCGTGTGGAACGACGATTTCCATCACTCGGCGATCGTGGCGTTGAGCGGGCGGAGACAGGCCTATTATTCTGACCATGCGGGTACTGCGCAGGAGTTCATCGCCGCGGCGAAATACGGTTACCTCTTCCAGGGGCAGCTCTATTCCTGGCAGGCAAATCGGCGCGGTCAGCCGGTGTTCGATATCCACCCTGCTCGCTTCGTCATTTTCGCGGAGAACCACGATCAGATTGCCAATACCGGTCACGGGGTCCGCTTCCAAGACAGGACGACGCCGGGCCGCGCGCGGGCGATGACGGCTCTGATTCTACTTCTCCCCGGAACCCCTATGCTCTTCCAGGGACAGGAGTTCTGGGCCGACACGCCATTCCTCTATTTTGCCGACCACCGACCTGATCTCGGCCGCGTTGTGAAGGAGGGACGTCGCACGTTCCTGGCGCAGTTCCCAAGCCTCACAGACGAGGACATGTCGGTCCGGCTCGCCGACCCCGGAGATCCGCACACCTTTGCCCGCAGCACACTCGACTGGAGCGAACGGGATCGGCATCGCGAGGCGGTGGAGCTGCACCGTGATCTCATCCGGCTGCGTCGCGGGACACCTGCCTTTTCGGCGCAGCTCCCGCGCGGTTTAGACGGCGTGGTGCTTGGACAAGAGGCGATGGCGCTCCAATTCTTCACCGAGGACGGCGACGACAGACTTCTGCTCGTGAATCTCGGGCTCGACCTCAACCTCAAAAGCATCGCCGATCCGCTCGTCGCGCCTCCCCCGGATCGCATATGGAGCATCGAATGGTCGAGCGAGAACCCGATCTATGGCGGCGGCGGCACACCACCGATCGAGCATAAGGCGGGATGGCATCTGCCCGGGCACGCGGCGATCGTGCTATCCGCGAAACCGCAGGACGAAGCGCCGGAGCTTCCCGATCCGCCGATCAATCCCGCCCTGAAGCCGCAAGGCCGAGACCAGCCGTGATCAGCGACCTTTGGTACAAGAACGCGGTGATCTACTGCCTCTCGGTGAGTCGCTACATGGACCCAACGGCGACGGTGTCGGTGACTTCAAGGGCCTCGCGCGGCGCCTCGACTATTTGCATGGGCTGGGTATCACCGCCATCTGGCTGATGCCGTTTTACGCCTCGCCCTGCCGAGACAATGGCCATGACGTCTCCGACTTCTACGCCGTCGAGCCGCGCTATGGGACATTGGGGCTACGGGGAACCCACTCCGACAATGCTTTTTCATTCTCCTAAGGCTACCTACGTTTGCTAGACTGGCGGGCCTCGCTCGAGATTGCACCAAGGCTTGGGGCGACATGCTGAGGTTCATCGGCCAACAACTCCTGCATGGGGCGGCGGTTCTCCTTATCGCTTCGCTGATCATTTTCGTGGGTCTCTATGTGATCGGGAACCCGGTCGACGTGCTTCTTGCTGGTGACGCGACGCAGCTCGATCGCGATCACGCCATCCGGTCCCTCGGCCTCGACCGGTCTCTGCCGGAGCAATACTTGACCTTCTTTTGGAACTTGGCGCACGGTGATCTCGGCCGCTCCTTCGTCTACAATCAGCCGGCCGTCGAGCTGATCCTCCAGCGCCTGCCGGCTACACTTGAGCTTGCATTTACGGCGCTTCTGCTCGCCCTCGCGATCGGCATTCCGATCGGCACCCTAGCTGGGCTGCGGCCCGGGTCGCTGTTTGACCAGACGGTGATGATTATCTCCGTCGTCTGCTACAGTCTGCCGACGTTCTGGTCTGGCATGATACTGATCATGATCTTTGCAGTCTTGCTCGACTGGCTGCCTTCCGTCGGCCGGGGCGAGATTGGAACAACTTTCGGCATCCCGACGAGTTTCGCGAGTTGGTCGGGAATCAGCCACCTCGTACTTCCGGCTCTTAATCTCGCTCTGTTCAAGATAGCGCTGATCATCCGCCTGACGCGGAGCGGGGTGCGGGAAACAATGCTCCTCGACTTCGTCAGGACCGCCCGCGCCATGGGGCTGAACGAGCGTCAAATCGTCTTAAGGCACGTCCTCCGGAACTCGTTCATCCCGATCATCACGGTAATCGGAATCGAGTTCGGATCCCTCATTGCTTTCAGCGTAGTGACGGAGTCGATCTTCGGCTGGCCGGGGATCGGCAAGCTCCTAATCAATTCCATCCAACACCTCGATCGGCCGGTCGTGGTCGCCTATCTCGTCCTGTCCGTCGCGCTCTTTGTTGTCATTAACCTGGTCGTGGACATCCTCGCTTCGGCTCTGGACCCGCGGATCAGGCTCGGCCGTGTTTGAAACCCGCCGCCCCGGCATCATCCGCCGGACGCTCAGGGGCCCGACAGCAATCTTCGCGGTTCTCCTCCTCGCTCTCCTTGTCGTCCTTGCCGCGATTGGGCCGTTCGTTGTGCCTCAGAATCCCTACGACCTCGCCGAGATCACCATCCTCGACGCCAAGCTGCCGCCGGGCTCCAGGGCGTCGGCGGGGTTCGTGTTCTGGGCGGGAAGCGACGGGCAGGGCCGCGACCTCGTATCGGCGATGATCTACGGACTGCGCCTCAGCCTCGTCGTCGGCGTCGGCAGTGGCGCAGTTGCGCTCCTTCTAGGCGGCGCTACTGGTCTTCTTGCCGGATATCTTGGCGGACGTTTCGATGCCTTTTCGATGCGGCTTGCCGATCTAATGCTTGGTTTTCCGGCGATTTTCGTCGCGTTGATGCTACTTGCCGCAATCGGCCGCGGCCTCGGTCCGGTGATGCTGGCGCTTGTTCTGGTCCAATGGGCACCGTTCGCGCGAGTCGCCCGGAGTGCCGCGATGGCCGAGACCGCGAAAGGGTACGTGATGGCAGCATCCGCGCTCGGCGTCAGCGCCAGACAGATTGTCGTGAGGCACCTCCTTCCAAACTGCCTGCCGCCGATCATCGTGGTAGGAGGTCTCCAGGTTGCGAACGCTATCGCAGTGGAGGCGACGCTCTCTTTCCTTGGCGTCGGCATGCCAACCAGCCAGCCCTCGCTCGGTCTCCTCATCGCCAACGGATACGAGTTCGTGTTTTCCGGGTTCTATTGGATCAGCCTCTTCCCCGGCCTTCTCTTGCTCGCCCTTGTCCTCAGCATCAACCTCATCGGGGATCGTCTCCGCGACGTGCTCAACCCCCGCCTCCGCTAGGCGGCAGCCTACAAAACCACAGCCGCGATGCTAACGAGGCCTTGCGGCGGCCGCGAACGTAAACTCGCTCATCTGTGGGGTGAAGTCGATATTGTTCCGCGCCGCCCAGGTCGCGACCTGGAAGTGGATCGGAATGATCGCGACGTCCTCCATCGCGAACTTCGTCGCCTCGCGGGTGATCTCGGCGCGGCGGCGCTCGTCGAACGTTTGCAGCGCCTCAGTGACCATCTCGTCGACCGTGGGCGACGAGTAGCGGCCGCGGTTGAAATTACCGAAGCCGCGCTGCGTATCGTAGCTCGCAATGAGGAGGCGGAGGAGCGTGAGGCCGCCGCTACTAAGCGAGGCGACGCCCGACAGCGAGGCAGAGAAGCCCGGCTGTCCGTCACCGCCGTCGGCCTGGCGTGGGTTGTAGAGCGCCCACGGCATCGTTTCGACGTCGGTGTCGATCCCGATCTGGCTCCACATCGATCCAATCGCCCGAACAATGGCGTCGTCATTCTGGTAGCGGTCGTTCGGTCCGTGGACAGTCAGGCGAAATCCGTTGGGATAGCCCGCCTCTGCCAGGAGCTGCCGGGCGCGGTCCGGGTCGAAGGTGATAGGCTCGAGGCTTGGCACATGGCCGAAGATGCCCTCCGGCTGGAGTTGGCCTGCGGGGATGGCGTTCCCCTCCATGATCCGGTCGCGGATGGCGTAGCGATCAATCGCCATCGAGAGCGCGAGCCGCACCTTCGGATTGCGGAGTGGGTTGGCGATAGGCCCACCGTCGGCAGAATGTACGAACGGAGAATTCTCGCGCGCCTGGTCAAGGACCACATGGATTACGCGCGTCGTCGGCCCACGGAAAAGCGTGAACCGAGGGTCAGCATGGAGGCGTGCGATATCGGCGTTAGGGACCGCGTCGATGAGGTCGACGCTGCCGGAAAGGAGAGCCGCAACTCGGGGCCCGGACTGCGTGATCGGAAGGATCGAGACGGCCTCCCATGCCGGTCGCTCGCCCCAATAGGAATCGTTGCGGGAAAGGACAATCCGATCAGGCGTACGGCTGACGAATGCAAAAGGCCCAGTCCCGATGACATTGGCGCCGCTATTGAATTCCGCGGTCGACGCGCCACACCCCACTTCGTGCGAGACGATAGCGATCGGGGCAAGGTCATCGGCCATCAGCGGGTTCGGCGCTGCCGTCGTAATCACCACCCCGAAGTCGCCGTCCGCGGCGAAGGTCTTGCCGCGCAGCGTGCTCGCGAAACTGGATGGTGAGTTTGGCATGTCCAGTGCGCGGGTCATGCTGCAGAGAACGTCGGCCGAGGTGAACGGTGTCCCGTCGTGGAACGTGACCCCTTGCCGAAGCTCGATCCTCCAGGTCAGCGCGTCGACCTGCGCCCAGCTCTTCGCAAGGCCCGGCATGAGCTCCAGCTTGGGGCCGTAGTTAATCAACCCATCGAAGATCTGCCGCGTGAGGGCAATGTTCGGCGCGGCGTTTGTAAATTGCGGGTCCAGCGATGTCGGATCGGACGCCGTTCCGATCCGCAGTTCCTGGGCGCTCACGGGCCACGGAAGGACCGCTATCGCGACTGCAAGGGCGCCAAATCTGAGCGAGCGCATTCTTCCCTCCACGACAGGGCTACGGTTGCAATGGCTCGTAGCTGAGGTTCAGGTCATCGGCGGTCGGGTTGGTTCCGAGCAATGTCGGGGTCGAAACCTCCTCTCCCGGGCGGTCCGGGTCGTCCCAGGCGTTCATCCGGATCAGCCTGCCGCGATCGAGCGGAATATCATGAAGGATGGGACCCGCCTGTATGGCCGCATTGCGGTTGACGAAGGTCACTGAGGTGAAATCCGCAAGGCCGAAATAAGTTGGCAGCGGCTGGCTTGGGTCGGCCGGGCGCTCGAGGATCCAGTCGGCCGTTCGCCCTTCAACGGAGCGGTACGCGGGCGGAGGATCCAGTGGGATTGGCGGGGTAACGTACGCCGGGAAGGCTCTATTGGTGGTCTCGTTCTTTATGTAAAGGCTGGCGATAGGGACTGGATTCTCGTTCACAGTGCCCGCCGGCAGGATTTGCACCTGCGCGTAGATCGAGTCCCCAATATTGACCGGCAGGAACTGGTGCAGCGTGACCTGCTTGCTGTCAGGATCGTCGCGGTCCCACCATTGCCACCACGCGAAGACAGCCGGTCCAACGATCGGTTTAGGCGTCGGGTCCTGTATGATCACATCCACGAAATACTGGCCGGTTCCGATCTGGGGAAGCGATCGGCTGGTCGGATCCCGGCCGTCCAGCCCGACCCAGGTGGACGAGCCATATATGCCGCGAGTGCCCGGTCTGGGGCTTTTTGGCCCCGGCACAGTCCAGCGGCCCTGAACCAGCGCCATCTTGCTGAAGTCAAGTGGCCGAACGTAACCGCCTGACCAGTTCTTGCTTGATTCATGAGGAAAGTCGGAAGATCCGCGCGCCAGTGTGAGCGCCCTGGGGCCGCCTTCAAAGCTCGCGACGCCTCCGATGAATTCGGGCTTTCCCGACATCGCGCTCGCCCAATTATCGGTACGCAACGGGCGCCATTCTAGCGTCCGGCCGAGGTGGAAGGCGGTGATGAATTAGCGTCGCCTCGTCTGCACCAAGCGGATCGAAGCCCGGCTCAGGAAGAATTCACGGAAACGCGGGTCTCAAGGAGAGCCATCCTTGCAGAACTTAACGGGCTTATGAGCTGTGAGGTACGGCATTGGTTTCACCCCTCAGCTCAAATCCACTCCGCCGCCGCGTCGGCTTTGGTCTGGTGGACAGTAACCAAGACCGCCGCCGAAATGCGGTCGTTCTCGACCGCCGCAGCTATATTGTCGGCGAGCACAAATCCTCCCCGCCGGTCGCTCGGGTAGTGGAAGCCCGCGATCTCACGGTTTCGGGCGATTCGAAAAGCGAGCTGTTGGAGGTTGTTCCGGGTGGCGTCCCACTCGGCCGCAGCGGGAAGAATCTGTCCTGCCCACAGCGCCATCAAGCGAGCCTGCGTGGCGTGCCCACTCGGATAGGCGGCATGTCCCGGCGGCGGCGCGGGACCAAGAAGCACGGAGCTGATCTGCGAAGGACGTGGGCGGCTATACTGCTTCTTGAACTTCATGGCTGCGACGGTTGCAAACAGGTTGGCCATGTGGAGCAGTCGAAAAGTCTCGGGATGGCCGCTTGGGGTCGCGTTAAGAAGACCCATGAAATAGCTTATGAATTCGTCTTTTTCGGAGCAAGGATCTCGCCCAATGCGTCCGCCCGTTCGAAACGAGCGAGGTGGACGAGCTCCTCAATCTCGGACGCAGTGTCCGCTGGGCCTCCGAAGGCGTCAACGGCAATGCCCGGATCAAGAAGGGCGAGGTCGAGCTTCACGAATTCAGTCAAAGCCTGCCAAGCGTACCAGATCGGGCTCCAATCGCGCGCGCGAAACGGCGTAGGCCAGTTGTCCGCATCCGGCTGCACAGTGACGCCCGGCTGATCGACGAATGGAAGGTTCACTCGATCGGCGTAGCCCCAGCCTCCGCCGGGATCGCCAGACGAGTTCCCTATGTTTGATGTGTTCGAGGTATTGGACGTGTTCGACGTGTTCGACGTATTGCTCGTCATCGTGGCCACCTCGAGACTTTTCTTCTGGTTCAGGTTGCGCCAATCATTCCGGTAATCCTGCCATAGTCAGGCGCTCGATCCATGTGCGCAAAATCACACCGGTGAACGGGCACCTGGAACGATAAGTGCTCAATCGAAACTGCGGCTGGTGTTTCAGCATCTCCTCCGCAATCGCGCGGGCATCCTCGCCACTGCCGAGGGCGACAAGACTTGCCGCGAGGGTGCGAAGGTTAAACATTGCTGTCGACTTGCGACTCGCTGATTTTCGCGCCCAAGCGATGGCGGAGACGTAGTCGCCGTTGATGTAATGGGCCTGGGCCAGCATCCCCTCATTCCAGAAAATGTGCCCGTCGAGTGGTGACAGCCGGATTCCCTGCTCGGCACGCTCGACAGCGCCTTTACCATCGCCGAGATAGCCCCTAGTGACACTGCTCATCGCCCAGGCGAGAGCGCAGCTCGGCCCGACGTCAATGGCGCGGTTCAGGATAACCTCGGCGGCGTCGAAGTTTCGGAGCAGAAAGGCCTGCACGTGGCCGAAGATCGCGAGGGCGAGCGCGTCGTTGCCGTCGCGATCTAGCGCGGCCTTGGCGAGACGCGACGCCTCGGCGCAATCGCCGTCCTGATCGGCCGTCCGAACCCTCGCCGACGCGAAAGATGTACCAATAGGCAGTGTAGGAATAGGGCAGCGCGTAGTCGGGATCGAGCGCGATCGCCGATTGCAGGAGGCTACGTGCCCGTGAATGGGATTTCGTAATCCATTCGGTAAAGGTAATGCAACGCCTGGAGCACAAGGTCGTAGGCGGTCTGGCTCTCGGGGTGCTTTCGGCATCCCCCGCCGAAGCTCCCATTCCATTACTTCGGGAGCGACAGTCTTTATCGCCGCTAGGGCGATCCGAGCGGGCACTTCGAAGAGCTTCGCGCTGTTTTCCTCGAACCGGTTGCTGCGGATGAGCCGGCCGGTGCCCGCATCGATGAGCTCGGTGGAAATGAGGAGGCAATCGCCGCGCCGGGTGAGGCTGCCGGTCAGAAGGTAGCCAACGCCAATTTCCCTGCCGACCTCCTTTGGGTCGACCGTCTTCCCAGCGTAGTGCTGGGTTGAGGCCCAGGAGATGACGAAGAGCTGTTTCAAACCCGCTAGCGCGTGGATGATCTCCGTCACGATGCCGTCCGCAAGAAGTCCATCCGCATCCTGGCGGCCGAAGGGAAGGACAGCTATCGAGGGTTTGGTGTCGGACGCCGGCAGGAGAAGCCGCGGCGGGAGACCGCGGAGCGTGCCGATGCGGACGCCCGTCGCCTTCACCCGGCGGCTGATATTCTTGAGATGGAGCTCGCCCAGATCGAATGTCGTCTGGTGGGCAAGCTCAGCTTCGACCATCGACGCCATCGACCCTTCCAGCACGATGTCGCCCGGTTCGGCGTACGCTTGGAGGCGAGCGGCGAGGTTGACCCCCTCGCCGTAGATGTCGTCCGCCTCGACGATCGTATCGCAATAGTTGAGCCCCATCCGGTACAAGATGCGGCGGTCCGGTGGGAAAAGTGCGGCCCGCTCCGCGAGGCGGTTCTGGAGGAGGATCGCGCATCTGACGCCACTTGCCGCCTCATCGAAACTGGCAAGAAAGCCGTCTCCGGTGCCCTTGACGATCCAGCCGCCATGCTCGGCGACGATTGGGGTCACGATCTCCGACATAAGATGCATCAACTCGGCGTGGATTGAGGTCTCGTCCAACTCCATTAGCCTCGCATAGCCGGCGACGTCGACCACGAGGACTGCCGCTGCCTTCCGGCGCATGACGGAGGATTGGGTGTAAACGGCGACCGTCCCGCTTCCGCGGGACTTGTTGGGGTCGCTTCTGATCTCTGGCATTGCTGCTTACCTCGGACTGCATCTTTTTGAGCCGTCCGCAAAGTCTTGCCGAAAGTGCTTAGACTATACAGCCATCGGACGCTTGGCGCAAAAAGAAAGAAAGACTGGGTGACCTGAAAGGCTCATCCAGTGGCGACTAGAGCCGCGGCCGTGTTTGCAGTGAGGCCGAACTTGGACCGGGGTTGGCTGGAAAATTCCGCATCGTCTGACGGCGAGCTGGAAGAGGGTGCCGGCCTGCGGGCCTGTTTGCGAACCGGCGGCGTCGGGGGGACGTCGGTAAAAAAATCTCCCTTCGGCGTTTCGGTAGCAGAGAGACAGCTTCGGTAGGCGAGAGACAAATGCATTTACTTCGACCGAACCAGCAGCAGGCGATACCTCCTTTGAGGAACCGGCTTCCTGACACTGCATCTCGGCGGCGATCTTTCGCCTTTCGACCTCGCTCAGGACTGTTCTTCTTTCCCGTCATCGGCTTCCGCTTTCCGGGGCGATGCTACCTGCTTCAGTGTCCGGTCGAAATCCTCCTCTGGCACGGTGAAGGGTCGGACGGTCGACATAATCGCGTATCGCCCCCCTCCTTGCCTCAGCTTGCCCCCCTCCTCCCTCCCCCTCAGGCCCCCTCTTTCCTGGCCTGAGCCCCCCTTCGCCGTCATCTAAGTTTCCGACCCCCCCTTAGCCTCCTTCAAAACTCTCCCGTCATTTGCACCCCCTTCTGCTTCAGCAAGCCCCCCTCTTCCGCTGCAAGGCCACCCCTCTTCCACTCGAAAAGCACGCCTTATTCAGCTGCGGGGTCACAAAAAGAGGAGTTGCTCGCCGACGGGCTACAACCACTGCTGCAGGATTGTGATTGAAGACGATCGGCAGGCAAGGAAGGCGCGCCCGGCTGAGGACGGAACTCGTTTCTTCAAGTGTTCCGTCCGATAGTTGCGCGCTTCAGGTGACCTTCGACACATGGCTGGCGGCAACGGTGGTCGGTCATCAATGCCGAGTTTTCCACAGCGAATTCTTCGCGGGCCTTTACAGGCTTGTTCCACGCATTCAGCTTCCTCTTTCGTTGCTGCGCATCACTGATTCTTTGGTGATGTCTTTCCGCTCCGGATCCTTGGCCGCCAGATGTTGGACGAGCCTGCAGATCGGGTAGCTGTCATTCCCCCCGTCCTTTCCCCCGTCCTTGTAATTTTTCTTTGGTTTTAACCGAAGGCCGGTCTGACCGATCGTCGACGCCGTGAGGTGGTCAGCATCGGTCGGCGAAGCCCTTTGAACCGGGAGCACCAAAATGCGGAAGATGAAGCAGCCGAGGGAGCGAGAAGCTTTGCCGGCCATCCTTGTGCGACTTCTCGATAAGAAGCTGCCGGTCGAGAATATGCCGGGCAGAAAGCGCATCTCGGTGCGGGAGCTCTTGCTTCGAAAGCTCATCGAGCGCGCTGAATCGGGCCACGCGGCCGCGTTGAGAATGCTGGCCGAATTCCGTGAGACTTTTCGAGACCCGGCGATCGACGAAGACGAAGACGACAAGGCTTTCGAGGAAGCGTGCGCGAACGCACTAGAAAAATACGGAAGTGAGGCGGCAAAGACATGAGCGAAAGCAAAGAGCGTTCGGTCGGTTACGGCAGCCCGCCTGTGGCGACGCGCTTCGAGCCGGGTCGCTCGGGGAATCCCAGAGGCCGGCCGAGAGGATCAAAAAACTGCAAGACCCTTCTGGCGAAGCTGCTCGAGGAGCGAGTGCAGCCGAAGCCAAGGGCAAAGCGTGTGTCGCGATTCGAGTTGATGCTCGAGAACTTGATTCAGCGCTCGCTCGAAGGCGACTGGGCGGCTCTCAAGGAGATCTTCTCGATGATGATGACCCACGACACGACGCCCGAACCTTACAAAACGCCCCCACTTGATAAAGCCGCCCTGAAAGCTTTAGCATATTTCGCATCTTTTGCCCCTGAAAATCAAAGGCAAATTCCCTGTTATTCAGATGACGAGAGCGAGTAATACTTTTGATTACAATGGATTAACGATTACTTCTGCTGGAGGATTCCCTGTTATTGGAAAAAGACACCTGCTGAGGTCGTCAGCGACCGACACTGGAGGAGGGCGCCTCGCTCGGCAGGCTTCCGCTTCTGGCCTACCTGCTCGACATGGCGCGCATGGAAGCTGAAAGCGCCGCATCATCGGACATCGATTTCCAGATCCAAAGGCCGTGTACATCCTGAATCGCGCCTCTCCGGAGGCGAATGAGTGGGCGGGCATACGCGCTTTGGGAAGGGCGACAAGATCGAAGTACCCGTCCACCTCAAAGCAGCATGGCGCCGACCGACCAATCGACTACGCGATTTCCTGCGGTGATCTTCCTTCCACGCTGCCTCGTTGGCGTACTGTGCGAGATACTTCGCGCTCACGCGATGGTGCTGGCCGTCCACCATGCGACGCAGGCGCGAGAAGTAGCTTTCGACCTGATTGGTGTTCGCGCCGTCCTGCGAATACGCCTCACTGTGATTGATGCGCCCGGTCGGCCAGCCATCGTGCAGCGCATCCCAATGTGAGGCTTCGTCGGCATAGACGCTTCGCCATGCGGGCAGACGATCCGCTTGGCGATCTCGACGCCTTCGCGCTCGTGCATGGTCACGAAGGGCAGGGTCCGCCCGCCGCGCTCGCGCAGCGCCACCACAACGCGACGGGTGCCAGTCTGGTGTTCGGCAAGGCGACGGTCAACGCGATCCTCGACTTTGTTCGCAGGACGAATGTGACCGCCGTAGTACGAGCCGTCGATTTCCACTTCGCCGTCTAGCGTCTGCGCCGGCCACTCTCCTGCGCAAGCGACTCGCGCAGCTTGTGCGAGCAGCACGAAGGCCGTCTTGTACTGGCAGTCGAGGTCGCGGCTCAGCTGGCACGCGGAGATGCCCTTCACGCCGTTCACGAAGATGCAGATCGCGCCAAGCAAATCGACGAAGGCTCATCTTGCGGCGAGGCGAAGATCGTGCCGCTCGTGACGGAGAACTGGTGACGGCAACCGCCGCCGCGCACTTGAACTTGCGGCGGGTCGGAATGGCGTAGTGGTCCAGAGAGCCGCAGCGCGGGCATACCGGAGCGCCGTCCGTCTCATTCCAGCGGATCGCCTTGAACGTCTCGTAAGCCTTGTCCTCTCCGTCCTGATAGATCGCCCGGAGGCTCAGGGTCCGGGCGGCGGCGGAGAGAAGGAAATGTTGGGCCATTTGTCATCGCTTCCAACGGTGTTCGCCATTGGATATCGCGATATGATATAACCGGATGCAAGGGCTAATATCATCAGATACGATGATATTTTGAGGCCAGATATGCCCACGAATGCCTTCAAGGCCAGCCCGGTCACTCAGGAATATGAGACGCGGGCCAAGAACCTTCTGAAAGGCGAGCTGAAGCGCCGTGGATTGAGTTACCGCGATCTCGCGGAGAAGCTTTCCGCTATCGGCGTGGGGGAGACAGAGCGCAACCTTAACAATAAGATCAGCCGCGGCGGGTTCTCGGCTGCGTTTCTAATCCAATGCTTGGACGCTATTGGCTGCGATATGTTGTTGCTGGGGCGGTAGTCGTCGGCCCGATTGGTCCGACTATCTGGGGTGTGAACCAGCTACGATGGTATCATGCTGAACACGCCAATGAGCGCGTGAGCGCATCCCTGTACAAATATGACAGCGCCGATGGCGTAGTTATCAAATGCCTCGATGGAGTCGACGCGCCCAGCTTCGCTGAGGGCATAGTCTGCCTTGCAGGGGGCATAGAAGCCAACCGCCGCGCCAAGCGTTCCGAATATGACTTGAAGGCCCAGCAGGATATGGCGGAGTGGGCCTATGGGATACTCCTGATCTCCGCCTTCGGCCTGATCGTAATCACTGTGGGCGTCCTCGTTGTGCTCCAAAGTCTGAGGTTGGCTCGGCAGACGGTAGACCGCGCGGGCGATGCCAATGCGCTGAGTTGCGAGGCCATGATCGCCGATCAACGAGCGTGGATTACTAGCAAACTCATCATTCGTGGCGATCTCGAGTTCTTTGAAGGCCGTGCCTTCATCGAGGTCGCCGCCAGGTACCAGAACATAGGGAAGACGCCCGCTATTAGGGTTCATACCGCGCTTGACATGGTCTTGCACGACGCAGTTGATACCGAACTTGAAAAACTCTGTAGCGAAAATCGCTTTAACAATTCCAGCTCTGGAAGAATTGTTCTCCCACGAGAAGAATATGACAGGGCGTGGTATTTGTCTGCCTATGCCGATGAGGTCATCAATAACCCAAATCCGGATGGCTTTATAATGCCGCGGATTATCGGATGTGTGACCTATGAAATACTGCCAGATCATACCATCCATCAAACCGTCTTTGTCTATTTCCTTCATCTTGGGGAAGACGACGGCGTCATGCGATTCATTCCGGTCAATCAGGGGAACATCTCGAAAGACGAAATTGAAGTTGCCGTCGATAGCGGCGGCTCTGCCGACTAGCGCGGCGACCCGAAGCTGCCCTTGGCATCAAGGCCCTGAGAGACCGCACGGGGTGGAAAGTGGACATCTCGATGTGTGTCCAATGCGACGTCACCCGCTCGGCCGGAAATAGGCATACGTCACAAGCCCTGAGCATATAAACACATAAAGACATCCTTATGTGGTTATGATATAGAGCGGCAAATCGTGCTTAAGCAGTTGATCGTATGTCGTCCGTTGCAACCACCGACGCATCAGTCCCCGCCGACGGCGTCGAAGTCCGCGCCGCACTCACAAAGGCAGCACGCCAGCGCATCCTGATCCTCGATGGGGCGATGGGCACACAGATCCAGGACCTCGGCCTGGAGGAAGAGCATTTCCATCACCATGACCACACGGCAGGCTGCGATCGACACCTGAAGGGCAACAACGACCTCCTGACGCTTACCCAACCAGAGGCGATCAAGGCCATCTATCTCGACTATTGCCGAGCCGGCGCCGACATCATCGAGACCAACACCTTCTCCTCGACCTCCATCGCACAGGCCGATTATGGCATGCAGGCCGCAGTCCACGCGCTGAACCGCGAGGGCGCGCGGCTCGCGCGCGAGGCAACGCGGATCGCGCAGGCAGACGACGGACGCCGCCGTTTCGTCGCCGGTGCGCTCGGCCCGACCAACCGCACGGCCTCGATTTCGCCCGACGTCAACAATCCTGGCTATCGCACCGTCAGCTTCGACGACTTGCGCATCGCCTACGGCGAGCAGCTTCGCGGCCTGGTCGAAGGCGGTGCCGAGATCATCCTGATCGAGACGATCTTCGACACGCTGAACGCCAAGGCGGCGATCTTCGCCTGCGAGAAGTTCTTCGCCGAAACAGGTAATCGTCTGCCGGTGATGATCTCCGGGACCATCACCGATCTCTCCGGCCGCACGCTTTCCGGTCAGACTCCGACCGCTTTCTGGCACTCCGTTCGCCATGGGAGCCCCTTTACGATCGGATTGAACTGCGCGCTCGGAGCCAACGCGATGCGCGCCCACCTAGCGGAGATTTCAGCGGTCGCCAACACCTTCACCTGTGCCTATCCGAACGCGGGGTTGCCCAACGAGTTCGGTCAGTATGACGAGAGCCCCGAGGCGATGGCGGCACAGCTCCGCGGTTTCGCGGAAGAAGGCCTGCTCAATGTCGTCGGTGGCTGCTGCGGGTCTACGCCTGAACACATCCGTGCCATCGCCGAGGCGGTGCGTGACTTGCCACCCCGCGCCGTGCCCACGATCGCGCCGCAGATGCGCCTTTCGGGGCTTGAACCTTTCACGCTCACCAAGGAGATCCCCTTCGTCAATGTCGGCGAGCGCACCAATGTCACCGGCTCGGCGAAGTTCAGAAAACTCATCACGGCCGGCGATTTTGCCTCGGCTCTCGACGTGGCGCGCGACCAGGTGGCGAACGGCGCGCAGATCATCGACATCAACATGGACGAAGGCCTGATCGATTCCGAAAAGGCCATGGTCGAGTTCCTCAACCTCGTCGCGGCCGAGCCCGACATCGCGCGTGTGCCGATCATGATCGATTCCTCCAAATGGTCGATCATCGAGGCCGGCCTGAAATGCGTGCAGGGCAAGCCCTTGGTGAACTCCATCTCTATGAAGGAGGGAGAGGCCGCGTTCCTGCGCCATGCTCGGTTGGTGCGCGCCTATGGCGCCGCGGTCGTCGTCATGGCCTTCGACGAGCAGGGCCAAGCCGACACGCTGGAGCGCAAGGTCGCGATTTGCACGCGCGCCTACAAGCTGCTGACCGAGAAGATCGGCTTTCCGCCGGAAGACATCGTCTTCGATCCGAACGTCTTTGCGATCGCCACCGGCATCGAGGAGCACAACGGCTACGGCATCGCCTTCATCGAAGCTGCGCGGCAGATCACAGCCAGCCTGCCGCATGTGCACATTTCCGGCGGCGTCTCCAATCTATCCTTCTCGTTCCGCGGCAATGAGCCGTTGCGCGAGGCGATGCACGCGGTGTTCCTCTATTTCGCCATCCAGGCCGGAATGGACATGGGCATCGTCAATGCCGGACAGCTCGCCGTCTACGAGTTGATCGAGCCCGGGCTGCGCGAAGCCTGCGAGGACGTGATCTTCAACCGTCGTGCCGATGCGACCGAGCGCCTGCTGACCATTGCCGAACGCTTCAAGGGCGGCCCCGGCAAGGAAGCCAGGGAGCGCGACCTCGCCTGGCGCGGCTGGCCGGTCGCCAAGCGCCTGGAGCACGCGCTCGTCAACGGGATTACCGAGTTCATCGACGTCGATACCGAGGAGGCGCGGCTTGTGGCAGAGCGGCCGCTGCACGTCATCGAAGGCCCGCTGATGGCTGGCATGAATGTCGTCGGCGACCTGTTCGGCGCCGGAAAAATGTTCCTGCCGCAGGTGGTGAAGTCAGCGCGCGTGATGAAGCAGGCCGTGGCGCTACTGCTGCCCTACATGGAAGCGGAGAAGGCCGCCAATGGCGGCGCCGGCGGACGCGAAAGCGCCGGTAAAATCCTGATGGCGACGGTGAAGGGCGACGTTCACGATATCGGCAAGAACATCGTGGGGGTCGTGCTTGCCTGCAACAACTATGAGGTAATCGACCTCGGCGTCATGGTGCCGGCCGCAAAGGTCCTGCAGACGGCGCGCAACGAGAAGGCCGACATCATCGGTCTCTCCGGCCTGATCACGCCATCACTCGACGAGATGATGCATGTCGCGGCGGAGATGGAGCGCGAAGGCTTCGACCTGCCGCTGCTGATCGGCGGCGCAACGACGAGTTGTGTGCACACGGCAGTGAAGATCCATCCGAAATACAACCGCGGCCAGACGGTCTACGTCACGGATGCGAGCCGTGCGGTTGGCGTCGTGTCCAGCCTGCTCTCGCCGGAGAACCGCGGGGGCTATATCGACGCTGTCCGGGCGGAATATCGCAAGGTCGCCGATGCCCATGCGCGCGGCGAGCGAGAAAAGCTGCGACTGCCGCTTCACAAGGCGCGGGAAAACCCTATGCGGATCGACTGGGCCGCCTACGAGCCACCGGTCCCGAGTTTCCTCGGAACGCGCGTCTTCGAGGACTACGACCTCGCGGAACTCGCCCGCTACATAGATTGGACGCCGTTCTTCCAGACCTGGGAGATGAAGGGACGCTATCCGGCAATCCTCGACGACAAGAAGCAGGGCGCCGCCGCCCGCCAGCTATTCGACGACGCGCAGTCGATGCTGGCCCGTATCGTCGAGGAGCACTGGTTCGCGCCGAAGGCCGTGATCGGCCTCTGGCCAGCCGGCACAATAGGCGACGATATCCGACTGTTCACTGACGAGCAGCGCAGCACAGGCCTGGCAACGCTCTTCACCCTCCGCCAGCAGCTCGCCAAGCGCGGCGATGGTCGCCCGAACGTCGCTCTCGCCGATTTCGTTGCGCCGGTCGACAGCGGAAAACAGGACTACGTCGGCGGCTTCGTCGTGACCGCAGGCATTGAGGAGGAAGCAATCGCCGCGCGCTTCGCGCGCGCCAATGATGACTATTCGTCGATCCTGGTGAAGGCCCTTGCCGACCGCTTCGCCGAGGCGTTTGCGGAAGCCATGCATCAGCGTGTGCGAAAAGAGTTCTGGGGCTATGCGCCGGATGAGGCGCTCGCGACTGACGAACTAATCGGCGAACCGTATCGCGGCATCCGTCCGGCGCCGGGGTATCCCGCACAGCCCGATCACACCGAGAAAGCGACACTCTTCCGCCTACTCGACGCCGAAGCGAAGATTGGCGTCAGGCTCACCGAGAGTTTCGCCATGTGGCCGGGCTCTTCGGTATCCGGTCTCTATATCGGCCACCCGGAGAGCTACTATTTCGGGGTGGCCAAGGTGGAGCGCGACCAGGTCGAGGACTACGCCGCGCGCAAGAGGATGAGCGTCGACGAAGCTGAGCGTTGGCTCGCTCCGATCCTGAACTACGTGCCGGAGAGCGTCGCCGAGGCGGCCGAATAGGCGAGCATTTGCACTCGCTCGTGGGATGCCGGTCGCGGTTGGCTGATCCCGTATCCAATATACTGCACTTTGTTCGCGACTGCATGATCAAAACGCTCTCTTGCTTTTTTGCCGAATCGCGACTGGTGGAGGGTCGGACCGTCGACATATCGCGTATCGCCCCCCTCCTTGCCTCAGCTTGCCCCCTCCTCCCTCCCCCTCTACCCCCCCTCTCTCCTGGCCCCGCCCCCCCTTCGCCGTCACCTAAGTTTCCGACCCCCCCTTAGCCTCCTTCGAAACTCTCCCTCATTTGCACCCCCTTCTGCGTCAGCAAGCCCCCCTCTTCCCTGCGTTCGGCTTCGGGAGAAACCAAACTCAACGAGAACTGACCGGAAACTGCTCGACGGACACGATGACAGCGCCGACGAGGGATCGACCTGCTGCGGATCAATCGATCTTGCTGAGGAGTTCGCGCGACTGGCTGATCAAGTCACGGACCCGACGCCGTTCGGCGATCGCCCTGCGTGTAGAGCCCGTGCTTCAGTGCGTTCCTGTTGCCCTTCGGCGCACCCGATCTTGGCGCACCGCCATGCATGCGGCAGCGCTCCTTACCGTGGACGGCCGGCGACATGCACGGACTGCGGATCGGGTCCTGGCGCCACAGCGCCGGCTCGAAAGCATCGGCCCGGATTTCGGGGATGGCTCATTCCTTCGGCCGACGCCGTGCCTGAACACGCTCGCCGCTCTTGGCGACGATCGGCATCGAGCCCCGGTGAATGTGTCAATGCCGCCGGCGCAGCCTATCTCGGCGTGTCTCGCGCGGCGCCTGCGTGATGTTGCCCACGATCGCCTGCCCGCCCTCACTGACCGACACATGCTGCACGATCACCTTCTGCTCACCGCCGGTGCGATAGCGTTTCAGCGCCTCCAATTGAGTCGCGAACGTGCGGGCCAGCTTGTTGAAGGCGCGCCTCGGCGCTGTCTTGCTGTGGGATGTTTTCGGCATGGCCAAGGCGACGCGCGAAGGTCATCATGGCCGTATGAACTGCTGCCATCTGCGCCGCCAACATGGCCTCGACCTCGTCCCTCGGCTTGATCCCCTTGACGAGCGAGAGCATGAAGTTTGTGCTGCCTCTCGCTAGGCTCCCGCCCCGGGCACTGGAGTAGTTGAGCTGGGAGAGAAGGCCGCTGAGAAAATCCAGATCCGATGTCCCGACAGCCTCCCCGAGCAGCGCGTTGCCGACCGCCAAGTCAGTGTGGTCGGGCGCGACCCTCGGCCCGTTCGTGCCTTTCGTGACGCGGAACCTCGGCGAATCCGTTTGTCGCCCGGCGAAGTTCTTGACTGCGGAGAGCTCCGCTGCCGTCGGCTCATATTCGGGCTTCGCCGCGATGCTCTTCTTGAACTCCGTCATTTCGAATTCGGCCTGGTTCTACTTGGTGCAGGCGCCGCGCGCCCAGTCGTTAGCGCGTGAAATAGAGAGTTGCCGGTCGGCGGCAACCGGTTCTGCGCGCGAGAAAACCTGATCCCTACTTTGCATGGGGTTGTTCTTCAAAAAAAAAAATCTCACCCCCTCCCCTCCCCCAAAGCCTCGGAAGTCGATAATTGAGTTTATCGGCTCGCCCGAAGATGCGCCCGGCGTTCGGCTTCGGAAGAAATCAGGCCGGGCCGAGCGCTGACGGCGGACACTCCAGGAGCAGTTCGGAAAGATAGGCACCGTCCTGCCCGGTGGCGCCAGTGATCAGCGCGACCTTCCCTACCCCCGTCCTTCGCCATCACAGCACCTCGCGGTCGGTGAGATTTCTGGCCGCAAACGTCAGATAGGTTTGTTCACTGCCGATCCCCCACCCCGAAAAACAACCCGGCCCGACAAATGTGTGACGGTGCCATCGTGAATGCGACTCCCCGGTCGATCAACCGTGATGATGACCGTCCCGCGGACACTGTCCAAACGCGGATATTTCCCGTCATCCTTTCCGGAGGATCCGGTGCGCGCTTGTGGCCGCTCTCGCGTGAGGCCGCCCCGAAACAGCTGATCAGGTTGATGGGCGGGCCAACACTTTTCCAAGAGACATTACTCCGCGCAACCGACGAAGCCCTCTTGGCTCCGCTCACAGTCATCACGGGGATGGACAACCGATTCTTGATTGCGGAACAGCTTCGCGAGATCGGCGCCCGCGAGGCCACGATCGTGTTAGAGCCAATGCCGCGCAATACTGCGCCAGCAGCAGCGATCGCCGCGCTTCTCACCGAGGAGTTCGCGGCGGACGGCCTCCTTCTGCTGATGCCTGCCGATCATTGGGTCAGCGACCAAAAGACATTTCTGGACACACTCTCAACCGCAGTGCCGCTCGCAAAAAGCGGATACCTCACCCTCTTCGGTATCAGACCGGATCGCCCCGCGACGGGCTACGGCTATATTCGCGCCGCGCCCCCGGCGAGAGATTTGGAGGGGTCGCGGACCGCGACGTTTGTGGAGAAACCCGATCTTGCTCGCGCAGAATCCTATGTCGCGAGTGGCAATTGTCTGTGGAACAGCGGAATCGTGCTGGCAAGCGCGAGTACGCTTCTTGGCGAGCTCGAAATCTTTGAGCCTGAACTTCTCTCCGCGGCTCGGCTCGCGCTTGACCGCGCGTCTAGAGATGCGGATTTCTTGCGCTTGGACCCGGAAGCCTTTGCGCGCTGTCGCTCGATCTCGCTTGACTACGCCGTTCTCGAGCGCAGCGAGCGGTTGGCCGTTGTCCCGGCGACGTTCGGGTGGCGTGACATCGGTTCGTGGTCGTCGCTTTGGGAAATTGCTTCTCGGGACGAGAACGGAAACGCCATTTTCGGAGACGTCGTCGAGGTAGCAACCACGAACTCCTATATCCGAAGCGAAGGGTCTTTGGTCGCGACGATTGGCGTGGACAACCTGATTGTGGTCGCGACGGGGGATGCCGTCCTCGTTGCGGACATGGCAGACGACCAGGAAATCCGGAAGGTCGTTGAGATCCTGCGCAGGAGGGGCGACAATCGCGTGTAGCGCTACGGTTCAGAGCAGGACAGCTGCCTTGTTCGACCGCCCTGCATACTCTTCGTGCGAACCGGCCCGGGAAGTTGGTGTCCGCTGAGCACAGGTTTCTGCATTTAACGATGATACCTGAATTTTGATCACGGTTTGGCACGGAGCCGACGGTTGCGAGTGGGTTCCGCCTGGGGCGGCTGTCCGCTTGGCTCGCACTCTCCGCGATGTGTTGTTAATCGCATGCATTTTTGTGTTCGCGGCAGCTTCGGACTGTGGCAGCGCGGAGCGACCGGCCGACTGGCAACCATCGATGCAGGCGGAGGCGTGGGATTTCCGGTTCAGCCCGCGGATGCCGGAACATCCGATGCAGGTGGGCATGGGGTGGAGATTTTCTTTCCCCCGCTATGAAGGTCCGTTGCCATGCCGGGACCATCTCGCTCACGACTGTCCAAGTGTCCACTACGTCGAAACGCAGGCCGGCGGGCCGCTCGCCGGCCGATCCATCACGATGACAGTGGAAATCTCTGGCTCTCCGGAATTTCGCTACAAGTTGGAGCCAGCCAACACCTGCGACACTCCTGCAAGTGTGCGGCTGCTGCTCCAGCGGGAGGGCGATGATTTCACCAAGGAGTTTTATCGCTGGTGGTCCAATCCTGAGGCGATCGTGCTCAAGGCAGGTCGGTACTCGATTGCCGTTCCGCTCAGGCCCCATCAATGGTCCAGCGTATTCGGAAAGAATGGTGATGCCGCTCCGGAGGAATTTGCTCAGGCGCTGAAAAATATCGGGAAGATCGGTATGACCTTCGGAGGGGGCTGCTTCTTCGGCCACGGTGTCAATGTCTCGGGCGGCGAGGCGGTGTTTACGCTGAAAGATCTCATGATTGTGCGGTGAACGTTGCGAAATGCCGGGCATCTAACGCCGAGCCTAGCAACTGGCACAAGCTGATGGTTGTCCGTTCGACTGGTCAAAGATGCAGAACGTTAGTGCGATGGAAGGTCTGCGGCTCGCGTGTTTGACGCACCCTCCAACACTCAGCAATCTACGTCTGGCTTTGCTCCCGCGACTTCACTCTCTTCGAGGTACGCCGATCCGCTTGTCGACGTTTTGACGCTCGGCTCGGGTTCCTCGGGCCATCCGCGAGGCCAGATAGTCGAACCCGTCAAACAGCGCGTCGAAGGGTTGCTGTCTCAGCCGGTCTCGCCAAACCACGGCTCCCGTCGCGTTCTCTGTGAGCGTGAGCGTCAGATGTACACGTGACCCGACCTTGCGGATCGTACCGGTCAGCACATAGCGCTCAAATCGCCAAGTACGAGGTGACGAACGCCGCTGCATCCGTTCCTCTCCGTCTGGTTGTCAGACGATGTAAGCTTGGTCCAGCTTAGCGACGGAACCATGGGTTCAGGTTGTTCGGCTCACAGCATAGTGCATAGGGCTCATAGGGTCCAACCGGCCTATCACCGGCGAGCACCTATCCTTAAGCCGGCTTTTCGATCGGGCAAATCGGCGACGAACTCATCGTGGCTTGAGCTCGGGCCTCCTGCTGGCTGATCTCCTCGACCTCGCGGCTGACCGTCTCGATTTGCTCGTCGAGCCAGAGCCAGACTTCGTAGAGGCCGACGATGAGGTCACTCATCCGAGGTGAGAGCTCTTCCTCGCGGTTCTTCAGAATTGCGAATAGCGAGTTGCGCAGGGATCGAGAGCCAGTCCTTACCGCAATGCCCTGTTCGATCAGGAAAGCACGGATCATCTGGTTGATCGTCGCCGTCCTGCGGGAGACCAGCCGCGATCGCACACGGTGACAGGCCTGTAGATCGAGTTGATCTTGGGTCTTCTCCCGCACGGTCCGCAGGTTCGGTCGTAGCGCCGCCTCGGCGATGGCCTCGGCGTCTTGTAGTCATTCTTCTGCCCCTTCACGAACGGCTTGACGTAGATCGCCGGAATGATCCTGGGCTCATGGCCGAGTTGGCGAAGGCAGCGGTTGACGAAATGGGCGCTCAGGCAGGCCTCCATGCCGACTATGCAAGGCGGCAGCTTGCTGAGTGTCTCGGCAAGCGCCAACCATTTGATCTGCTCTTGGTACTCCGGCCTGTCTTTGATTTTCATTGGATTCCTTCTTCGGGTCTGACGGCACCCGAGAGTTCCGCGCATCTGGGTCGCCAACGTTCTGCCGGCTGGCGACCCAAGTTTGGCGGTGAGGCTATGCGGCCTGCGGAAGAACCACGCTGTCGATCACGTGGATGACGCCGTTCGACGCCTGGATGTCGGTCGTCGTCACATTCGCGCCGTCGATCATGACATTGGCGCCGTTGACCTTCACGCTCAGCTTCTTGCCGTTGACAGTCTTCGCTTCCTTGAGCTTGACGACGTCCGCCGCCATAACCTTGCCCGGCACGACGTGGTAGGTCAGGATCGCGGTCAGCTGATCCTTATTCTCAGGCTTCAGCAGGTTCTCAACGGTGCCGGCGGGCAGTTTGGCGAAGGCTGCGTCGGTCGGGGCGAAGACCGTGAACGGGCCAGCACCCTTGACCGTGTTGACCAAGCCGGCGGCGCCAAGCGCGGCTGCCAGAGTCTTGAAGTTGCCGGCGGCAACGGCCGTATCGACGATGTCTTTCTCGCTCGTCATTTCATTTCTCCATCGGTTTCTTGATTGTTCGCAGTCGGGTCTGATTCTGAGATCGGAGAGCCGCTCGAAATCTTTTCGGCGCGGCGCCCGATCTCAGTGACAGGCGTCAGGAGATTGAACCGAGACCCGACGTTTTCTCGTTGATCGTTGCGCTTAGTTGGCGGGCGGAAGCAGGACGGTGTCGATCACGTGGATGACGCCGTTCGAGGCTGCGATATCGGTCGCCGTAACCGTCGCGTCGTTGATCATCACGGCGCTGCCCTTCGTCGAGATCTTCACCATCGCTCCCTCGACAGTCTTTGCTTCGTCGAGCTTGACGACATCGGCGGCCATCACGTCGCCGGGCACCACGTGGTAAGTCAGGATCGCCGTAAGCTTTGCCTTGTTCTCCGGCTTCAGCAGGCTCTCAACCGTGCCGGCCGGCAGCTTGGCGAAGGCATCGTCGGTCGGGGCAAAAACGGTGAACGGTCCAGCCCCCTTCAGCGTATCGACGAGACCGGCGGCGGTTAGCGCTGCCGCAAGCGTCTTGAACTGACCGGCTTCGACCGCGGTGTCGACGATGTCCTTGCCGGCCGCGTAGGCGCTTGAGGTCGCAACCGCCAAGCCAATCGCCGTCGCGGCAAGAGCAGATTTGAAGGTGTTGAGTGTCATGATTGATCATCCCTGAGTTTGTGAGCGGTCCTTGTGGACCCTTCGATCGCGACCCGGACTGGCCGCGTCTATAGTTTTCATATAGGGCAATCGTCCTTTCTCAACACGCACATTTGCGTGATGCGAACATTATGTTGCACCTTGAGAAAAATGGCATATGATTGTTTGAATGACACGAAAGGAGTCCGGGAGAAATGCTCTCAGACACATTGTCCAAGGGCCTTGAGAGCTACGAGATCGGCCCAAAGATCCGAGCGCTCCGCCTGAAGAAAAACCTCGGGCTCAAGCAGCTCGGCGAGCACACGGATCTGTCTTCGGGCATGTTGTCGAAGATCGAGCGCGGGCAGCTTTTCCCAACGCTGCCGACGTTGCTCAAGATTGCGTTGGTCTTCGGCGTCGGCCTTGAGCACTTCTTCGTCGATTCGACAGACCGGCCGACCCTCGCCGTCGTCAGAAAAGAGGACCGCATTCGTTTGCCGGATCGTCCAAAAGAAGGATCGCCGTCATATTATTTCGAGAGCCTCGATTTTCCCGTGAGCGATCGCAGAATGGAAGCCTACTACGCGGAATTCGAGCCGCACTCCGCACCGACAGAGCCTCACCAGCATTCGGGTGCAGAGATCATTTATGTGATCGGTGGCCACCTCGTCGTGAATGTTGACGGCAAAGACACGCAGCTCGGCGAAGGCGATTCGATGTACTTCGACTCCGGCTTTCCCCATAGCTACCGCCGTCAAGGGAGAGCAGCCTGCTCCGCCATTGTCGTTGTGACGCGCTAGAAAACGCTGCCGGCTCATGAAACCAAAATCGCTTTGGAGACGCGTCTCGCCTGATCCCGGAAAGCCCAATTACATCGCTTCAACCGAGACGCCGCTGAATGGACATATCTTCCGACACTCGGACTCGCTGGCTTCTTCGCCGCTTGCGTTCCTCGCGGCTCTGACCGGAGATTTCTTTCGTCCGGGTCGAATGGTACGAGTCCCTCAAGAAACCGTCCTGGCGGCCGCCGAACCGGATCTTCGCGCCGGTATGGACAATTCTCTATTTCATGATCGCCGTCTCAGGATGGCTGGTTTGGCAGCGAGCGGGTTTTGCCGGCGCGGCATTGCCACTCGCGGTCTATGCTGTGCAGCTCGCTTTGAACGCAGCTTGGACGCCGCTTTTCTTTGGCCTGCACCGTCCCGATCTCGGCTTCCTGGACATCGTGCTGGTGTGGCTGTCCATCGTCGCAACGAGCGCCCTTTTCTACCCTATCCACGCAGGGGCGGCTTTGTTGCTCATACCCTACCTGGCCTGGGTCACCTTTGCCGCGGCGCTCAATTTCGCTGTCTGGCGTCTCAATCGCGCGGCAGCCAAGCGAGACTGATTAAGTCGGCACGCCCGTCGCATTCCAGGCACGATCCGCGGATCAGGCGCACGTCCACACGTGAACGGGCAAGCTCACACCCCTTAAGCGGTGGCGGCCCGCGTCGGAAAGTCGTGTCAGGCCCGTTGGCTGTTCGCCGCTTTCCTCGAAAGCTCGTTCGACCAAAGACTGGCTAGCTACAAGCCGCACGTTCAGGCTTCGGCACAGCTCCTGCATTCTGCTCGCAGTATTCACCGGGTCGCCAATGGCCGTAAAACTCATCGATTCGCGAGTTCCTATATCCCCGAGAACAGCCATGCCGAAATTGGCGCTGATTCCAAAATCAATGCGGCTGCGGCCGGCTTTGATTCGCTTAGCGTTCCAACGCTCCATCTCGTCCATCATGTCGATTGCCGCGTGCAATGCATTGGTGGCTTCCAATCCTGTCGGGTTGGGGACGCCAAACAGCGCCATCAGCCCATCACCGGAGAAGCTCTCGACGGAGCCGCCTCTGGCAAAGATCACCCTTGCCAGCCGTCGATAGAAGGAACGAAGAAGGGCGACGACGCGCTCAGGCGGCAGGCTCTCGCTCAGCCCGACAAATCCGACGATATCAACGAAGAGAACAGCGATCTCCTGGCGACGCACCGGGCCGAGGGGGCGATCTCTTTGCGCCAACGTCTCAACCATCCCCGGCGAGAAGTAGCGGGCCAGATTGGTCTTCTTCCTATCCGACTCGCGAGCCGCCGCTTGCGCCTGGGCGAGCCGCTTCTCAGCCTCGACACGCGCACTCACGTCACGCTGAACCGCGACGAAATGAGTAATGCTCCCGGCCGCGTCTCGCAGCGGCGTAATCGACCACTCCATCACAAATTCAGCGCCGTCCTTCCGGTAGTTGACCGCCTGACCTTCCCAGCGATCTCCGCGTCTCAATGTTTCCCGCATCCCGAAGAATACGGACGGATCGGTCTTCTCTCCTTGAAGGATGCGCGGCGACTTGCCGATAACCTCATCGGCCGTCCATCCCGTCATGCGCTCAAAGTTGGGGTTAACATAGACGATTGCGGGTCCCGGCGGTTCCAGATCAGCAACAGTGACCAAGATGCTTTCGGATGCCGCTTCAAGCACGGCAGATGCATCGATTCCGCTTTTGTCGAATCTCACCTGGATCTCCTGGTAACAGCCGAAGTGCGCTTCCGCCTTCATGATCTAGGTCGAGGCGACATTGTGCCATGTGGGCTCTTCCAGGAAAAATGGAACGCTCTCCTAGCGTCTCGGATGTCCGCCTTGGGTCATGTGTTATCAGCATCAGTCGTGTCCGGTGCAGCACCGGATCGCTCTGTTGCTCCGGCGTCTTCACCTCGACGAAGTGCATGGTCGGACGGGTCGCCGCTTCGCAGATCGCCTCGGCGTCGGGAGTGTCGTTCTTCTGCCGCTTCACGTACGGCAGGTCAGGTCGCCTTGGTCCCCGTCGTCCTTGGAACGCTAAAATGCGCGGGCTTCCATCCCTTCCACGTATCGCTTCAGGTATTGTCCCACGAAATCGTGGTCGACAAATCGACTATAGGCATCAGCGAGACGCTTGGTGACCGGTCCCCAAACCTCGTCCATCCGCGCCAATTGTGACCCCGTTTACGCGGGTGACGGGACAAAGGCATAGCGACGTCGAGGTGAGAAAGATTTCGTCCGCGTTGTAGGCGTCATAGAGGTCAAGGTCTGCCTCATGCACCACAAGGCCTTCAGCCCGCGCCAGATCGATGACCGTCTGGCGGCTCACGCCGGGAAGCACAAATTTCTCGCGCGGCGTTTGGAGTTCGCCTCCCCGCACAACAAAAATATTCGATCCCATGCCTTCGGCTAGGTTGCCGTTCACGTCGAGAAGCACCGCCCAAGATTCCGGGTCGATGCTTTGCGCTTCGTGGTTGGCAACGATGAGGTTCAGGTAGTTGTGTGTCTTGGCGCGCGGCGTCAGCGAGTCCGGCGGCACCCGCCGGTGCGCCGGCGTTATCACGCGGATGCCCTCCTTGAAGAGCTTGGCGCGTTGCATGAAAGGCAGTGGCGCGCATTCAAGGACAACGTTTGGGCCGTGATAGTCGATGTTGTCGCCGTCCGTCTCCTTGACGCCGCGACTGACCCGCTGCCCGACCCAATAGTCGTCGTCAGTTCCAAGGAGATGACGGTTGCGTGCGAACACCTCCTCGGTCAATTCGCACATCTTTGTCGGGCCTAAGCCGGGATCGATGCGCAGATATTTGAGCGATCGATAAAGCCGGTCGATGTGCTCCTTCACTTTGAACAGGCGATGCCCAAAGCTGCGGGTCATGTCGAAGCAACCGTCGCCGTAGACCCAGCTTGAGTTCGCGGAAAGGAATCCGCACCTCACGCTCAGGCATGAACGCGCCGTTGAACCACGCAACCCTCTCATTGCTAAAGCTCGACATAGGACCCTTCTGAAACTACCCCTCGCCTTTTGAGGCGAGCGGGCGCGTTAGCGCTTTTAGCGCAAGCAGCGTAAGCTGCCGACAGCCAGGGCGCCAAGAGCCACTGCGAGCAAATTCAAACGAGCCGAGGGTCCTGCATCCGGATTCCGACATCTTGACTTTTCGCAACCAGGATCGCGCTAGGTTTGCTCGCGCGTCAAATGGATTTGTCTTGCTCGGGCAAAGGCGCGCGTGTCGGGAACGTGAGTGATGACGAACGAAGCTCCGTCACGAAGCAATGCAGCCTGTACGGCGCCGATGCCGCGGAAACGCTCGCCGGGAAAGTTCTGATGATGCGGTCTTGTCGATCGCGGCGGCGCTTCAAAAAGCCGGCGTCGTGCTCATTGAAGAGAACGGAGGGGGGGCTGGCGTTAGGTTAAAGAACGGCCGGCGCAAGAACGGATAGAGTTGGGCTTCCGCTTCTGGCCTACCTGCTCGACATGGCGCGCATGGAAGCTGAAAGCGCCGCATCATCGAACATCGATTTCCGGATCTAAAGGCCGTGTACTCATAAACGCGCAGCTATAGCCTGATGCAGGCGAGCGTAATAAAGGCGAGATAGCTGGCCGCCAGTCTGTCGTATCGGGTTGCCACCCGCCAACATGCTTGATTTTGTTGAGAAACCGTTCGACCAGATTTCGGTCGCGGTAGAGGTAGGCGCTGAAGCAGATCGGGGTTCTGCGATCACGCTTCGGCGGAATGTTCGCCCATGCGCCCGCGGCGCTTCTCAGAAATCACCGCGCCGTGAGCATGTCTGAGTTCGGAGGCCAAGCGGACATCGTGCCGACGGCTGCCCACTTCGCATTTTGACCCGGTGCGGACATCCGGAACGCTCCGCCTTTGGCAGACGGAATCACTTTTCCGAAAGCTCGATCCTGACGCCCGTCTTGCCCGTGAGCAGGCGTTGAAGATGGAAGAGCGCGAGCGGATCGTCGCCGTAGTAGGCCGATCAGGCTTGCGAAGGCTTGCCGCGCACCCACAGTATCTCCCATCCCCAACTTCTCGTAGGCCGCGGCGTAGGCCGCGGTCTCAGGCGATCGAAGCGCGTCTTCCGAAAGCGGCTCGTAGGCCATCAAGGCTTCCTCCCGGCCCTTGAGCAGAAGTTCGCCGATTGGCCGGCCATGAAAGTCAGGCATCTTGGCTGCGGTCGTGGCGCTCACGCAGATGCGCGTCCCGAGCTGTTTGTTGGCGCTCTCCAGCCGTGCGGCGACGTTGATGGCATCGCCATGCGCCGTGTAGTCGAAGAAGAGCTCGCCGCCGAAATTTCCGACGATCGCGGAGCCGGAATTCACGCCTATCCGAGTGACGCCCAGAGGCACGCCCTCAGCGTTCTGACAGGCTGCGAAGCGGCAGGCAAACTCGTCTATGGCGAGAGCACAATGCACCGCACGCTCCGCATGGTCCGACTGCTCGACAGGTGCGCCGAACATCGCATAGACCGCGTCACCCAGGATCTTCACCACCGTGCCGTCGTGCGCGAAGACGGTCTTGGTCAAGCCGTCGAGATAGGCGTTCAAAAGCCGCACGATGCGGGCGGGATCGCCCGAATTCTACGAGCGGCGTGAAGTTGGCGAGATCGGTGAAGAGGAACGTGCCTTCGCGCCGCTCTCCGCCGAGCGCCATGAAGCGCGGGTTGCTGGCAAGTTGCTCGGCGAGTTGCGGTGAGAAATAGCGCGCGAGGGCAGAGCGGGCGCGCTCCGCTTCCGACTTGTCGCGGCTCATTTTGCGCGCGCGGACGACCTGCAGCAGAGTCTTGTCGATCGTCGCTTCGAGATCAGCAAGGTCGATCGGTTTTGTAAGGAAATCGAACGCGCCTCGGTTCATCGCAGTGCGGATGTTCGCCATGTCGCCGTAGGCGGAAACGACGATGGTGGCGAGGCCCGCCTTCATCTCCTGCAGCTTCTGCAGCAGCGACAGCCCGTCCATCCTGGGCATGTTGATGTCGCTCACGACCATGTCGACCGCGCCGTTCGCCGCAAGAATTTCGAGCGCCTCTACTCCGTCATGGGCAATCAGGAAGCTGATCGCGCCGTCGCTGATCTTGCGCCGGAACTTCTGGACGACGAGAGCCTCCATGTCGGGCTCGTCGTCCACCAGGAGCACGGTCGCTTTCACGCTGCCTGTCCGACGCGGCTTTCGATCTCGCCGCGCAAAACAACGAAGTCTATCGGCTTCGTCAGCAGGGCTTCAGCACCGCCTTCGAGCGCGCGCCGCTTGGTCTCGGCATCGCCGTAGGCTGTGATCATGATGACAGGCACATCGGGCCTTGCAGCACGCGCCTTCGGCAACAGCTCAAGCCCGCTCATTCCGGGCATGTTGATATCGGAAAGGATCAGGATCAGGGTGGCGCTTTCGGCTTGCCCAATCCGTCTCAGAGCATCGGCCGCCGACTGCGCGAAATCCATGGTGAAGCGTCCACTGCGCAACTCGTGACGGAACTGCTGCCGAAAAAGCACCTCGACATCGGGCTCGTCGTCGACCACGAGGATAAGCACACTCACGGCTCCGCTCCTCGCTCGCGGGTCGCCGCGGCGCGCGGCAGCACGATTCTGAACTCCGTGAACGCGCCCGGCTCGGACTCGACCTCGATCGAGCCGGCATGTTGCTTGACGACGATGTCGTGGCTGAGCGAGAGCCCGAGCCCGGTACCTTCGCCCGCGGGCTTTGTGGTGAAGAAAGGACTGAACAGCTTCTCCCTGACCTCCGGCGGGATGCCGGTGCCGTTGTCGCGGATGCGGATTTCGACGCTGTCGCCCAGGTTTCTGGTCGACGCGGTCAGCGTCGGTTCATAGGACGCCCCGTCCGCCTTCTCCTTTCGCTTCGTGGCCGCGTAGAAGCCATTTGAGATGAGGTTGAGAAACACCCGCGTGATCTCCTGCGGGAAAAGGTCGATCTGTCCCGCCTCCGGGTCGAGCGACTTCTCCATGGTGATGTTGAAGCTTTTCTTCTCAGCCCGCGCGCCGTGATAGGCGAGGTTCAGGCTCTCCTCCAAGATTGCGTTGATGTCGGCCTTGCGTCGCTCGCCCGATCCCTGGCGCGAGTGGAGGAGCATGTTCTTGACGATGGAATCCGCGCGACGGCCGTGCTGCACGACGCGCTGAAGGTTGCCGCGCAGGAGGTCAGCGACCTCGCCGATCTCGGCCCGTTTCTCGGGCGTCAGGTCCAGCTCCTGCAGCGATTCATTCAGCTCATCGATTAGCTCGGCCGACAACGACGAGAAATTGTTCACGAAGTTCAGCGGGTTCTTAATCTCGTGCGCGATGCCGGCCGTAAGCTGGCCGAGCGAGGCGAGTTTCTCCGTCTGCACCAAGCGGTCCTGCGTCGTACGCAAATCTGCGAGCGAACGCGCGAGCTCGTTGGTCCGATGCTGCACCTCGTCGAACAGCCGAACGTTCTCGATCGCAATGACCGCCTGATCGGCGAAAGTTTCGACCAACTCGATCTGCTTCTCCGTGAACGGCTTCACCTCAGTCCGGGTCAGGATGAATACCCCGATCGGCGCACCCCCCTCCCGAAGCAGGGGCACCGCGAGCATGGTCCGGTATCCGCCCAGCCTCTGAAACTCGCTGGCGGTGTATTCAGGGTCATCCAGAACATCGGGCAGATGGATAGTCATCATCTCAAGCGCAGCACGCGACGTGGCGCTGCCCCGCCCGGCTCTCAGGCTGTGCGACTTTGCATAAGCGACGAGCTCTTGGGGGAAGCCGGCGTTGGCTGCGAAATCGAAGACCTCACCATCACGCCGCATTATGGCGCCCTTGTCTGCCTCGCAGACCCGCGTCGCTGTCTCCGCGAGCGCGTCGAGCACGCTTTGCAGGTCGAACGTCGAGCGGCTGATGACCTTGAGCACATCAGCCGTCGCCGTCTGCTGCTGCAGCGCCTCGCTGAGCTCGGCCGTGCGTGCCTGCACCTCCTCGAAGAGGCGCGCGTTCTCGATTGCAATGACCGCCTGGTCGGCGAATGTCGACACGAGCTCGATCTGCCTCTCGCTGAAGGGGCTGACCGTCTTGCGCGCCATCGCGAAGACACCGATCGGCTGACCCTCCCGGAGCAGGGGGACGCCTAGGAAAGTGCGGTAGCCCGCCTTCTTCTGCGGCTCGAAATAGGTGTATTCGGGATCGGCCAACACGTCCGCGACATGCACCGTCCTACCCTCGATGAGGGAGCGCCCGATGACACTGCCGCGCTCCGGCGTGAGGCGGATTGTGCGTACGAACTCGAGCCAGTCGTCCGGAAACTGATAGTTGGTAGCGTACAAGAATCCGTCGCCCTCCCGGCGCGTGATGGCGCCCATATCGGCTTCGCAAAGCTGCGCTGCGGACTGGGTCAGTGTGTCGAGGACAGTCTGCAGGTCGAAAGCCGAGCGGCTGATGACCTTCAGAACTTCGGCGGTGGCCGTCTGCTGCTGCAGCGCTTCCGACAGCTCCGCGGAGCGCGACTGCACTTCGTCGAAGAGGCGCACATTCTCAATGGCAATCACTGCCTGGTCGGCGAACGTCGTCAGCAGCTGTTCCTCGGCCTTCAGCGGCGGTCCGGGATCCTTCCACCCTACGACGATGATACCGACCGGTTCCCCTTCGCGCAGCATCGGAACGCCAAGCAGGCGCCGCCAGCTCAAAGTCGTCGGAAACGTCTGGTCATACCCAGCGTCGGCGCCCACATCTTCTACCCACACAACCGATTTCTGAAGCACGACGCGCCCGGAGACCTGAGACGGGTCGGGCTGCATCGGGTACTTCGACTTGAGCAGCCCCAGGTGATCCGGCACGACGTTGTGGCTCGTCACGAAATGGATCAGCTCGCCGTCGAAACGGAAGACGTTTGCAAACAGGCTGCCGCACAGCGCTACGGCATTGCGCACGATTGTCTCGAACACCGGCTGGGCGTCGGTCGGCGACGTGCTGATGATGCGAAGGATCTCGGAGGTCGCCATCTGGCGCTCGAGCGCCTCCTCGACATCCCGCGTTTTCGCTTGCACCTCGTCGAACAGGCGCACGTTCTCGATCGCGATGACCGCCTGGTCGGCGAAGCTCTCGACGAGCTCGATCTGCCGCGGTGTGAAGGGCCCGACCTCAGTCCGCGTGAGCGTGAACGCACCGATCGGGACACCCGCGCGCATGAGCGGCACGCCAAGAACCGTGCGGTCGCCGCCACGCTTCGGCAGCTCAAGCTCGGTGTATTCCGGATCTGCAAGGACATCGGGGACGTGAACCGCCCTTCCCTCAAGCGTGACGCGCGAGGTGACAGTGCCGCGCCCGGGCTTGAAAGGATGCGCTTTCACATACTTGACAAGGTCGGGCGCGTGGCCGAAATGCGCCGACCAGCGATAGACGTCGCCGTCGCGCTGCACGATCGTGCCCTTTTCGGCATCGCACAGACGCGCGGCCGATTCGACCAAGGTGTCGAGCACCGTTTGCAGATCGAAGGCGGAGCGGCTGATCACCTTGAGAACGTTCGCGGTTGCGGTCTGCTGCTGAAGCGCTTCGGTAACTTCGGCCGTCCGCGCTTGTACTTCCTCGAACAGGCGCACGTTCTCGATCGCGATGACCGCCTGGTCGGCGAAGCTCTCGACGAGCTCAATCTCCTTGTCGGTGAAGGGCTGCGGCTCGCCAGCGCGGGTCATCGCAAATACGCCGATCAAGGCATCGCCGCGGATTAGCGGAACGGCGAGCACGGTGCGGAAGCTTCCGACTTCCGCAAGCCGCTTCATCTCATAGTCCCGGTCATCGAGAACATCGGGGATATGGACGATCCGGCGCTTCTCCACGACGCGTCCGACGGCGGATCCGCGCCCTTCGGCAGGAGGATTCTCGTAGAGGTATTTGCTCATCTCGGGCGAATAGCCCGAAGTCGACACATAGCGCATCGCGCCCTCGATCCTGCGGACGATGCCTCCCTTGTCGGCACGGCATAGGCGGACGGCCAATTCAACAAGCGTGTCGAGCACCGCCTGCAAGTCGAACGCAGAGCGGCTGATGACCTTGAGCACGTCCGCGGTTGCGGTCTGTTGCTCTAGCGCTTCGCGGAGCTCGTTAACCAGCCGGGTATTCTCGATGGCAATGACGGCTTGATCGGCGAAAGTCCGCAGCAGCCGAATCTGCCGCTCGGGAAATGGCCCTGGTTCCGCCTTGGCGACGGCGATCGATCCAATCGGTCTGCCGTCACGCAGCATGGGAACCGCAAGCGCGGCCCGCCACCCTCCAGCCGCGGCAATTTCGCGCGAGTAATCGGGATCGTCCCATACGTCGGGGATATGCGCAGTCTCTCCATCCAAGACCGCCCTGCCGCCGCTTTGTGACCGGTCGGGCCGCCTGGGATATTGCTCCATATATTTCTGGCGCACCTCCGGATTAAGCTTGTTCGTAGCGGCGACATGGAGAAGCTCGCCGTCATAGAGGTACACGAGGCTGACGAGTGCTTCGCATAGGCGTTCGCCACTCTGTGCAATGGATTCGAATACCGGCTGAGCGTCTGTCGGCGATCGACTAATTACGCCGAGCACTTCGCTCGTCGCCATTTGGTGCTCCAGCGCCTCCGTCACCGAACGGTTACGCGCCTCGATCTCATTGAAAAGCCGCACGTTCTCAATCGCAATGATCGCTTGATCAGCGAACGTCTTGAGAAGCTGAACCTTAGCATCTGCAAAAAGTCCCGGCTGCTTTCGCGCGACAAAGATCGCTCCGATGACCTGCCCATCATGGACCATTGGCACAGCGAGGCACGCACGAAATCCGGCTACGCGCGCGGCCTCCTTGCTTGGATAAAGTGGATCGCTGAGAACGTCAGGGACGTGGCAGACCGCACCCGACCGGATCGCTCGTGCCGCGACAGTCTCGTCGCTGCGACGCATCGGATAATATACTTGTCGGACGGTCTCCACACCCTGCGCGGTTACACCGCTAATCGAGACCAGGCGGATCAGGTCACCATCGACCATGGATATGAGGCTGATCTCTGCGTCGCATAACGTCTCGGCTTGCTTGCCTATTGTTTTGAAGACCTGCGTCAGGTCGCCCTGGGAGATTGAGATGGCATGGAGCACCTCGGACGTCGCCGTCTCCTGCTCACGCGCCTCTGTCAGTTCTCGTGTAAGAGCGTCGACCTGTGCTCGCAGGTCGGCAACGGATGAATGCGATGCGGCCGCTTTGGGGGCCTTCGATGCAGCCGCGCTCCGGCGCCGGCCTTTGACCGTCGAGTCGTCTTCTTTGCCGCGCTGTTTCATGCCGCCCCCCGGGTGGCCATCGCGATGGCTATTCTACGTAAGCTCCGCCGACCGCGCTATGCCCGCGTTTGAGGCCCTGTCCGACCCCAAAAACGGCACGAGATGCCACCCCCGAGCAGTTTGTCCACTGGGCTCGCCTGCTTGCGCACCATCCCGTCGGTGTCACATCCAGCTCCGCAAACAGCGCCCGGAAAACAAGGGAGTGGATGTCGGCTTTTAGCCGATTTTGTTGAAAAAGTCGGCGGTTGAGACGGCGGAAGTTCGCTGATTCAGTCCTGCAGAGGAGCAGGAGCTGAGTTGATGATGGGACCGCGGCAAGTCGAACAGGGTGCGCTGTTCTACGAGTTCTCGCTTGACGCGCACGTGCCGGGAGATCATCTCCTGAGGTCGATGGACCGCTTCGTCGATCTATCAGCGGTGCGGCCGGAGCTGGCGCCGTTCTACAGTTCCATGGGGCGTCCGTCGGTCGACCCCGAGCTGATGATCCGGATGCTGATTGTCGGCTACTGCTTCGGCATCCGCTCCGAGCGTCGGCTCTGCGAGGAGGTGCATCTGAACCTCGCCTATCGCTGGTTCTGCCGACTTGGCCTCGACGGCGACGTGCCGGACCATTCGACCTTCTCCAAGAACCGGCATGGCCGCTTCCGCGACAGCGACTTGCTGCGGAAGGTGTTCGAGATGGTCGTGCGGCGCTGCATGGATGAGGGCCTTGTCGGTGGCGAAGGCTTCGCCGTCGATGCCAGCCTGATCAAAGCCGATGCCAACAAGCAGCGCTCCGCCGAAGCCTCGGAAGACGTCGACTGGGAAGCGATGGCGCTCACGCGCCGATCGGTCCGAGAGTATCTCGATACGCTTGATGAGGCAGCCTGGGGCGCGGCCAGCCAGACCCAGCCGAAGTTCATCTCCCGATCGGACCCGGCGGCGCAATGGACAGGCGCCCTCAAGGGACATGCGTTCTTTGCCTACGCCACGAACTATCTGATCGATCTCGACCACGCCATCATCGTCGATGTCGAGGCAACGCGGGCGATCAGGCAGGCCGAAGTCGGCGCGGCACGCACGATGATCGGACGCGCCGAAGAGCGCTTCGGGCTCTACCCGGAACGGCTCGCCGCCGACAGCGCCTACGGCTCGGCCGAGATGCTCGGGTGGCTTGTCTACGAGCGCGGGATCGAGCCGCACATTCCTGTCTTCGACAAGTCGGCGAGAACCGACGGGACATTCGAACGCGAGGACTTCACCTACGATCACCGGAGCGACGTCTATATCTGTCCTGCTGGCAAGAGGCTCACCTGCACCGGGACGCTGGTCAATGACGGCGCGACACTGCTCTATCACGCCAGCAAGCACGATTGTGATGCCTGCGAACTCAAACCGCGCTGCTGTCCGAAAGCGCCGGCGCGCAAGGTGCCGCGGTCGATCCACGAGGGCGCGCGGGACATGGCCCGCGACATCGCCAAGAGCGAGGAAGGCCTGACCTCACGGCGCCAGCGAAAGAAGATCGAGATGCTCTTCGCCCATCTCAAACGCATCCTGCGTCTCGACAGGCTCCGATTACGAGGCCCGAATGGTGCGCGTGACGAGTTCCACCTCGCAGCCACTGCCCAGAACCTCAGGAAGCTCGCAAAGCTCATTCCGATGCCGGCACCTCAGGTAGCGTGAGGCGGCTGAGTGTCCCGGCTGATCGTCGTTCGCCTCGCTATACGCCGCAGTCACGCCGACTTCTTCAACAAAATCGGCGCATTCGGAAGCGGCGTTGGCTTCGAGCAGCTTCCGAAGATCGCCGAAAAGCAGACCTTGATCGAAGGGCGGAATTTGCGGGGTCGCTGGCTTACTGCAGACGCGAAATTGTTGAGTGGCTGACGGCGTAGGATCGCCCGATGTCCGCCAGCGGCTCTCCCGCCTCGCGGCGCGCAAGCGCCTCTCGTCGCTGATGCGGCGTGAGCTTCGGTTTCCTACCCATCCGAACACCACGCGCTTTTGCTCGTTCGCGTCCTTCGCCCGTTCTCGTGCGAATTAGCTCACGCTCAAATTCCGCCAGCCCGGCAAGAACGGTCAGCATCAGTCGCCCGTGGGGCGTCGTCGTGTCAGCCCAGGAATCGCGAAGCGAGCGAAACCCCGCATTTCGCTCGGCGATCGACGCCAGGGTGTTCAAAAGATCCCGCGTCGATCGCGCCAGCCGGTCGAGGCGCGTGACAAGCAGCACGTCGCCCTTGTGGAGCGCTTGCAGAGCTCGTCGCAACTGTGCCCGATCGGTGACTGCTCCGCTGACCTTTTCACGAAAGATACGCTCAGCCCCACCAGCCCTAAGTTCGGCGACCTGAGCCTCGACGCTCTGCCCGTCGGAGGAAACTCGCGCATAGCCGAAAACGGTCACCAACGACACTCCATTTCGCACCCAATTTATGCACAGCCTAACCCGCTGACGAAAAAGGGCCAGTAGAATCGTGCAAAATTTTTAAATTATGCACGGCGCGGTGAGCGGGCTGATTAAGCCTCAGGGGGCAACGTCACCGGCATCCTCGCAGGGAGTAAAATATGACCCGCCTTCGATGATCTTGCTCCGTAAGCCTAAATGCCTCAACCTGCTACTCGATGTTATCTTCGCGGACACGCTGAACATGCAGGTCCCAAGCAGGCAGTCGGTGCTGAACTGTCTTCCCGCTGCTCTTATTGTTGCCGTCCAGTTTGCAGGCGGGTGGTATGCGTTCGCCGAGGAACCCGCCATTCCAAACGCGCCGGGGCCAGCTTTGTCTGCCGGCACTGGCATCCTCGTTTCTTCACTAGGTCAAATTCTCACGAACAACCACGTCGTGGGCGGCTGTCGTAACATCTTGGTGGGGCTTGCGGGCGGATATGCTGCGGAGGCGACTCTGCTCTACGTCGATGTAGCGAATGACCTCGCTCTAATCAAAGTCGATAGGAAAATTTCAGAAGAGAACGTGGCAAAGGTCAGAGTTTCTCCCCCGGTGCGAAGCGGCGAGACGATTGCTGCGTTCGGCTTCCCTCTGCCCGATGTCCTTAGCCAAGAAGGAAACATAACCGGGGGAAACATAAGTGCCTTGGCTGGTCCGGGTGATGACGTTCGTTTCTACCAGTTCACTGCTCCAATCCAGCCGGGTAACAGCGGCGGCCCCCTTCTCGATGAGGCGGGTAATGTTGTCGGGATAGTGCAATCGATGCTTGGAGAGACTGGTGGGGAGTTTCCACAGAATGTGAACTTTGCGATCAAGTCGAGTGTCGTCGTTAGCTTCCTTCAGGCCCACGACATTGCCTTCCAAAATGCGGTTACGGGAGAGAGACAAAAGCTGCCGGAAATCGCCGACATGGCACGCCGCTTTGCCGTGCTTATTGTGTGTGCGAGCGATCAACCTCAAACATCTCCGCCTTCACCCGATCCAAATTCAGCTCAGCGGTTGCAGGAGTTTGATCAGCGAGACCAAGAGAGCGCGCGCCACGACCCGCCGCTCACGTCGCCCCTGAGGGCGCTCTATCGAGCCTATGTAGATCTAACAGAGGAAGATCGCGCCAGCGCTGGGTCACTGGCACCCCGGATTGCTTCCTTTGCTGCAGAGGTCGAAGAGAGCAAAAATAGGCTGGCAGCCTTTGCGACGAATGTCGACGACGTCGCCTCGGAAGAAGCGCATCGCGCTTACGACAAACTCACGCTCTTTGACAAAATTCTCTACCAAGTGATGGCATCGGATGAGGTCTTCGTCAAAGTCTGTGAGGCCGAAGGGAGTCTTGCGCTTCAAACGCAGCGTGAGCTGCGTCTCTGCCGTGACCCCTCGATGATCGTCGTGGTCAACGGTGTCTGGGGACAGCGATCGGTGGCGTCTGCTCGCCAGTTCATCGACGATGCGAAATACTGGGAATGGACAGATGCAGACATCGATCTGACCGTTCCCTCTCTTCAGCTACGAGATTTGGTTCATAGGGTGAGGACCGAAGGATACGGGCCGATCTGCACGCAGGCTGGGGCGAACGCCCCTTTACCGAAAGTCAACGTCGCGGAGTTGTGCCGCCAGAGGCTATCCTCGCGGCGGTAACAGCAACGACCCGACCGATTGTGAACATTGGAAACTCCCAACAAGATGATAATCTCCGACGGTAGCGTGGCCGTTAAGCTTTCGGGGTAAGTGTGCGCCGCTGGTTCTTGAGTTATAATTCGCAGGACCTCGCGCTGATGCAGGCGTTCGAGGCAGCGCTCCGACGCAAGGATGCTGAAGCACACATTTTTGCTGCGCCTAATAAGCTTCGCGCAGGCGGTTTCTGGCTTCCGGAGCTCGCTAAGGAAATCGCCGACGCGACAGCATTCATTCTGCTAATCGGCGAAAGCGGCGTCGGACCTTGGCAGGTCACCGAGTATTACGAGGCCATCGACCGCCGGGTGAAGGATGACAATTTTCCGGTGGTGCTTGTGTTGCTCAATGGCCAGGCTGCGCCCGGACTGCCGTTTTTGCGTCAACTACATTGGATCGTCACCTCCCAACCTACCTCCGAACAAACTCTCGCAAAACTAACTAAGGCAGCTTCTGGCGGTGGAACCCAGCTAGGCGAGCTGTGGCGGCATTGTGCGCCATACCGTGGTCTCGCCGCTATGACGGAGGCTGATAGCGACTTCTTCTTTGGACGTACACGTGAGACCATCGAAGTAATCCGAACGCTCGAAGCAAATCCGGGCAAGCTTCCCGTCTTGCTGGGCAACTCGGGCGTTGGAAAATCATCGCTCGCTCAGGCGGGTGTCCTGGCCGCGCTTGTGCGCCAGGGATGGCCGGAACGGGCGGAGGATGTGGGTCACTGGCCGGAGGGGCTTCAAAACACTCGGCGGTGGTGCTTTCTAACCGTGCGGCCAGGCGACGAACCGATAAAGGCTCTGGTCGAGGCATTCCTAGAGACATGGCAATTCGATGCAGGCGATCCGGCTCGCATCAAGCAACGCAACGAATGGATCGAGCTCATTCTCGATCGCGACAGTAAGATCACTCTTTCCGATCTGCTCGATGAAACTGAGCGTCGCTTCAAGGAGCTGAACCAGCCGCAGCCGCCGATCTTCTTCCTCTACATCGATCAGGGCGAAGAGCTATATGTGCGCGCCGAGCCCCGTCAGCGTGCTCGCTTCTCCGAAGCTCTCGCCCATGGTCTCTCCGACCCTCGGTTACGTGCTCTGATGAGTCTCCGCGCTGATTTCTCCGGCGCGCTGCAAAACGACGAGCCGCTCTTTGAGATCTACCATCGTGTCGAGGTGCCCCCGCTACGCGAGGCGCAGCTTCGCGAGATCGTAACCCGGCCGGCCGAGCTTCTCGCGGCTCGTTTTGAGTCCGAGCATGTTGCCACTGACATCGCCCGCCGGACGGCTGAGGTGTTAATCGGCGCGACTCCGTGACCCCTCAAAGACTCGAACCAACTCTTTTGGATCAGAGGCTTACGAGCGTGACCCCCACGCCGATCGGCGCCGTGACCCCATGCCGATTCACACGACCTCATCGCGCGGCGGCCCGCACTCGCCCTAAATGTCTTTTCGGGTGATCGGAGCCCGTTTGAAGAAGGCACATGAACGACTGCGAGAAATGTCCACACCGCGAGCACCCCGCGTTGCACCTCGCGAAAAACCCGTCACGGCAGGTGGGCGACGAGGCCGTGACATGAGAGCGAGGCGCGTACCTGATCCAGATCTATGCATCCTTGCCGAATGATGCACGATGCGACATTGACACTCGACGGCGCAGGAGCTGGCTTGAATTGCTGACCCATTCTAAGTTGAGTGCTTGCGCTAGGTACCGCGGCCTGCCCTTCATCCCGTCCAAAAGGAGCAACACATGTCCTCATCTCTGACATTCAAAGCCTCTCTCGCAATCGGCATATTCGCGCTCGGTTTCGTCACGGCGGCGCATGCGGATCAGCTCGCCGATGTGAAGGCGGCAGGCAAAATCATGACGGCCACCGACATGCATTATGCCCCCTTTGACATGCTGACGAACGGCACCTATGAAGGCATGACCAAGGACCTGTTCGACGGGGTGGCGGAGGAGATCGGCGTCGAGCCCGTCTACCAGGATATTCCGTGGACCGCCGAACTACCCGGCCTTGAGGTCAAGAAGTTCGACATCGTGATCGCACCCGTGACGATCACGCCCGAGCGGCTCGAGCGCTATACCTTCACGCTGCCGATCGCGGACGCAACGGTTTCGCTCGTCAAGGCGGCCGGCAATGCGGAGCTGACTAAGGCCGAGGACATCAAAGGCAAAACCGTCGGTGTCCAGCAGGGCACGGCGCAGTTCACGCAGTTGCAGGAGTTTGGCGAGAAGATCGGCGGCGTTGAGATCAAGGAATATGGCACCACCGACGAGGCCTATGCCGATCTGGCGGCTGGACGTCTGGATGCGGTGGCTGGATCCCTGCCCAACCTGAACTACCTCGTGAAGACCCGCCCCGAGACCTTCGCGCTGGTGGAGAACTCCAGGTTCGGCGAACCGAAATACTTCTCCTGGGTGCTTCGTAAGGACGCCGACAGCGAGAGCTTCGCCAAGGCTATCAACGACGCCATGCTGAAAATGACCGATGATGGCCGAGTCAAAGCCATCCAGGAGAAGTGGTTGGGCGCCTACACCGAGCTCCCGCGCGAAGTCCCAACCAAGTAGTCAGCGGTGATCCTCTGGCGGGCGGGATCTTCCCGGTCGCCAGCGGCGCCTTGGCCAGGTCATGTTCTCCTTCGCGGCGTTCGTCAGTAGCTTTGAACCGCTCCTCTGGGCTGCCAGGTACACTGTGCTGATCTCGAGCCTTGGCATCGCGTTGGGTCTGGTAATTGGGGCATTGCTTTGTGTCGCCCGGCTTTCACCCTTTCTTCCGCTCCGCTGGTTTGCTGGCCTCTGGGTCAGTTTCCTGCGTGGCGTGCCGCTGCTGGTTCAGTTGCTCGTCTTCTATTACGCGCTGCCGGTGATCGGCATCGACATGCCCGCCCTAGGCGCAGCCGTCGTAACCGTAGGCATCTGTGCAAGCGCTTACATCTCGGAAATCTGGCGCGGCGCAATCGCGGCGCTTCCGAAGGGGCAGCCCGAAGCAGCGATAGCTATCGGGATGAGGCCGCGTGACATTTGGACTCGCATCATCTTGCCCCAAGCGGTGGCGCTTTCGCTCCCGGCACTGATCAACGAGCTGATCCTCCTTGTGAAGGCCTCTTCTCTGGTCTCCGTTGTGGGCATCCTTGAACTCACCCGCGCCAGCCAGGCGCAGGCGGCGACGACCTTCCGTCCGCTCGAGGTCTATCTCGCGGCGGGCTGTATCTACCTGCTGATTAACCTGTTGCTTGCGGCCCTTGGGCGCTATCTCGAGCATCGGACGGCTGCCTGATGTCGTGGAGTGTTCTGCAAGAATACGGACCGATGCTGCTGAAGGGCTTCGGCAATACGGTGCTGTGCTGGCTTCTGGGAACCGTGCTTGGCATGGCTTTGGGGCTCGTGGTTGCGCTCTTGCAGCGATACGGGCCGCGCTGGCTCGCCTGGATCCTGCAGGCCTATATAGAGGTCATCCGCGGCACGCCGTTCCTGGTGCAGCTCTTCATCCTCTATTATGGCGGTCCACTGGTCGGCATCAGGCTGAATGCTCTTCCCGCTGGTCTACTCGGGCTGACAGTCTACGGTAGCCCGTACTTCGCTGAGATATTCCGCTCCGGCTTTCGCGCCGTGCCGATTGGCCAGATCGAAGCCGCGCGTGCAATCGGCCTGTCGGAGCCGTCGATCGTTCGCAGGATTCTGCTGCCGCTCGGACTGGTCTCCGCTCTGCCAGCGCTGGTGAATTTCTCGATTATCCTGTCCAAGGAAACCGTCATCCTATCGATCATCACGGTCCCCGAGCTGATGTATCAGGTTCAGCGCATGTCGACCGAAACGTTCCGCTATCTCGAGGCGAACCTGGTGCTTGCTCTGTTCTTCTGGGGGTTGGTCGAAGCCGTGTCGCGTATCGGGCGAGCTTTCGAAACGGTCGTGACCCGCCATCTGGTCGAAACTGCATGACCACGCAAGCGTCCGCTGTTGAGATCCGTGGGGTGAGCAAATTCTTCAACCAGTTTCAGGCGCTGAGGGATGTGAGCCTGACCATCTTGCCGGGCAAGGTGACCTGCCTCATCGGGCCCTCTGGCTCCGGCAAGTCGACACTTCTACGGTGCATCAACTTCCTTGAGGCGTATGACGCGGGCGAGATCCGGATTGATGGTGAGCTGGTAGGCTACGACGCTTCTGGCCGGAAAGCGCCGGGATGGAAGTTGCGGGCGATGAGGCGCACGGTTGGCATGGTGTTCCAGCAATTTAATCTGTGGCCGCATATGACAGCCGAAGAGAATGTGATGGAGGGTCTCATCCGGGTACGGAAGCTGCCGAAGGCGGAAGCCCGCGCTCGAGCGGCGCAGGCAATCGCCAAGGTGGGCCTTTCTGACAAGCTGAAAAGCCATCCGGCTCGCCTTTCCGGCGGCCAGCAACAGCGCGTAGCGATCGCAAGAGCAATCGCCATGGAACCAAGACTCATGCTCTTCGACGAGCCGACATCAGCGCTTGACCCGGAATTGGTCGGAGAGGTGCTCACCGTGATGAAAACTCTGGCCAGCGAGGGGATGACCATGGCAGTTGTTACCCACGAGATGGGTTTCGCAGCCAATGTCGCGGATCAGGTGGCGTTCATGGAGAAGGGCGAACTCGTCAGCGTAAACACGCCAGACCACATCCTTCATCAGCCTATGGATACACGTATCCAAGCCTTCCTGAGGACTTATCACGAGCGCAATAACTTCTGAACAAGATTGGCCCTCGAGGGTCGCGAGCACGTTGAGTGCATGCGGTCGCAGCGGCGGGCTGAACCGTTCCGGGTTTGCCGGCAACTGTATTCAGGCTGAGGCAGCGCGACTGTAGTCAGTGCCGGTGGCGAGCATGGCGTTGAGGACAGCAAGCAGCTTCCGGGCGGTCGCAATTATGGCGGCCTTGACGGGCTTGCCATTGTTCTCGAGGCGGCTTCGGAACTCCTTGAATGCAGGGCATCGCCGCGATGCGTGGAGTGCGGCGATGTAGAGCATCGTCCTCACTATGGGACGGCCTCCGCCGATGGTGCGGCGGCCGGCGCGTTTACCGCTATCGCGTGCGATCGGCGCGAGGCCGGCGAGGGCAGCGATGTGTCGTCGATCCAGCCGTCCCAGCTCGGGGAGTTCGGCGATAAGTGTCGCGGCGACGATGGGTCCGACACCGGGAACGGACCGCAGTCGTCGATCGATTGAAGCCAACTCGGGATCGACGGCGATGAGCGCAGCCATTCGCGCTTCGACCTTCGCAATTCGGCGATCAAGCACGGCGATTAGACTGCGAATGTCGGCCCGCGCCTCGCCGTCGGCAGTCTGCTGGAACCGCGTAGTCTCCTGTTTCCGCAGATCGACAAGCTGGCGGCGGCGCGTCGCTTGCGCCTGGAGGGCGCGACGCTCCGCCGAAGACGGTTCGGTCTGCGCCGGACGGAGACGAGCGCCAAGCTCGGAGAGCATGCGCGCATCGACTCGGTCGGTCTTACCGATCACTCCCATCGCTCGCGCGAAGTCGCGAGCCTGGCGTGGGTTCACTCGGCTGAAGCGGACGTTCGCCGTATCGAGGCCCTCGAACAACACGCGATCGTAGCCGCCGCTTGCTTCGAAGACGACCCAAACGCGTTCCCTGGCGCAAGCCGCTGTAAAGACTTGCACCGCCGCAGGCGTGTTGTCGATACGACGGGCGCCCCGGCGGGGATGGTGAACGTCGAGCCAGTCCTTGGCTACATCGACGCCGACGAAAACTTCCTGCATCATGACCCCTGTTCCTGTTCTGCGGGGTCTGCTGCAACAGCCCCAGTCAACTGTTCAGGATGACAAGCGAAGAAGCGGACGGCTCCCACGCCGGCAAACGGGCTCGAGCACCCCGGAGGCTCACGGGATGCCGTCCGCAGGCGCAAAGTAACTGATGTCAAAAAGACAGGAGGCTCCAACTCCTGAGAGGGTGGAGTCACCATGAGCAAGACGACGAACAAGTTTTCTCCGGAAGTGCGCAGCGCGGTACGGCTGGTGCTGGATCACGAGCATGAACATGCCTCACGCTGGGCGGCGATCAGCTCGATTGCGGCCAAGATCGGCTGCACGGGGCAGACGCTAACGAGTGGGTGAAGCGGGCCGAGGTTGACGCCGGCAGGCGTGCTGGCCTGCCGACCGACATGACCGCCCGGCTGAAGGCTCTGGAGCGGGAGAACCGGGAGCTTCGGCAGGCCAACGAGATCCTGCGCAAGGCGTCGGCTTATTTTGCGATGGCGGAGCTCGACCGCCGGTCAAAGACATGATCTCCTTCATCGACGATCATCGCGAGGTCCACGGGGTCGAGCCGATCTGCAAGGTGCTGCCGATCGCCCCTTCGACCTACCACGACCATGTCGCGAAGCGCGCGGACCCGGCGAAGCTGTCGGCGCGGTCGCGGCGGGACATGGCGCTGAAGCCTGAAGTCGTCCGCGTCTTCGCGGAGAACTTTGAGGTCTATGGCGCGCGCAAGGTCTGGCGGCAGCTCAACCGGGAGAACATCCCGGTCGCACGCCGCACCGTCGAGCGCCTGATGGCCGACCTCGGACTGCAAGGGGTGATCCGCGGCAAAGCGGTGCGGACAACCGTAAAGGACAAGGCGGCGCCTTGCCCGCTCGATCATGTGAACCGAGTCTTCCAGGCCGCTGCGCCGAACCGGCTCTGGGTCTCGGACTTCACCTACGTCTCGACCTGGTCGGGCTTCGTCTACGTGGCTTTCGTGATCGACGCCTACGCCCGCCGCATCGTCGGCTGGCGGGTGAGCAGGACGGCACACGCAAGCTTCGTCCTCGATGCTCTTGAGCAGGCCCTGCACGAGCGCAGGCCCATGCATCGCGGCGGCCTGGTACATCATTCGGACCGCGGGTCGCAATATGTCAGCATCCGCTACACCGAGCGCCTGTCGGAGGCGGGCATCGAGCCCTCCGTCGGCAGCGTCGGCGACTCCTATGACAACGCGCTCGCCGAAACCATCAACGGCCTCTACAAGGCCGAGGTGATCCATCGGCGCGGACCCTGGCGGAGCTTCGAGGCCGTCGAACTCGCGACGCTCACCTGGGTCAACTGGTTCAACCATCGCCGGCTGCTGGAGCCCCATCGGCAACATCCCGCCGGCCGAAGCCGAGGAGCGTTACTACGCTCTGCTCACGGAGCAGAAGCTGGCCGCGTGACTCAAGCGAAACGGCCTCCGGAAAACCCGGGACGGTTCACTCGGCCGTCTGCGCGTCCTCATGGTGGATCGTCCTTCTCGAAGGCGAATCCACCTTAGCCGTCTGTCTCAAAATCCGGGACCAGCTCTAACTTCTATGCTTAGCGTGCATATTTCGCTCACTAGTCCATTGCATTCGTTCAGTTAGTGGCCTACTTTATAAAGTAGGTTGGTTACTTACTTAAGTGAGGCCTTATGGCGACACCCCGAACGGCCGACGATTGGCAGGCACTAAGCTTTGAAGCTACCCAGCTTTTCAGTCCTTCCGCGCCCATTGACGAAAGCGAGCTGTTTGCTGGCCGGTCTGCCCAGCTCAGCAGATTGATCGAGGTGGTCTTGGAGCGTGGAAAGCACGCGGTGCTTTACGGAGAACGAGGCGTCGGTAAGACATCCCTCGCCAGAGTCTTCCACATGCTCTTCCCCACGCTTGTTCGGAAGGTTGTCTTGCTCCGAGAGCAAGTCGATCCGAGCGACAATTTCGCATCAGTGTGGCGGAAGGTGTTCAAAGACATAGAGCTGACAATCAGACACGCTGACCACGATGAACGCATCGTTTTGTCAGACCTCTATGGAGACGAAATCTCTCCCGACGATGTTCGACGTGCCTTAGAGCGCTCGTTCAAGGCATCTGACATCCCGGTCGTTGTAATCGATGAATTTGACAAGGCAAAAGATGATTCGGTCCGAACTCTAACGGCAAATTTATTGAAGCATTTATCGGACTATTCAGTAAACGTGACGGTCATCGTAGTAGGCGTTGCCGACGATATAGGAGAGCTGCTTTCGCAGCACGAGTCACTTGCTCGATGCATAGAGCAGATACCGATGCCTCGCATGTCAAATGACGAGATGAAAGAAATCATTCGTAAGCGACTTCCCCGACTAAACATGAGGATGGAGCCGGATGCACTTTGGAAAATAATAACGCTCTCGCGCGGGCTTCCTTCGTACGTTCATCTGCTTGGTTTGTATGCGGTCCAAGACGCTGCCAGAGATCGACATCTGACCATAACCGAAAAGAACGTCGACGCAGCGATTAAGAGAGCGCTCGAAAAGTCGCAAGAGTTTGTCCAACGTGAATATGCGACAGCGATCCACACAAACCGCACAGATACTCTATTTCAAGAAGTGATACTCGCCTGTGCATTGGCGAAGACCGACGAACGGGGTCTATTCACTCCAAATTCGGTGGTTCCACCGCTTTCCAAGATTTTGGACCGAGAAGTTTCAATCGCAAACTTCCAGAACCACCTAAAGAAATTCATCAGCGAAGAACGAGAGAGGATTTTGGTCAGGCGCGGGAAGGAAAGAGCCTACAAGTTCAGGTTTCGTGATCCAATGATGCAGCCCTACGTCATCATGAAAGGAGTTGAAGCTGGGCTCGTCGAGGCTAAGGCTCTTGATGTTCTTTCTTCGCCCGCTGAGCCGGAACTCCCCATCTAGCCTTCGCGGCCGTCTTCGCGATCTCTGCCCGCCGCTCCGGCGACATCTTCTCTGCCCGCGCCTTGGCCCCCAAGCTCGGCGGCGGCGCTTCGCGGCTCCGCCTTCTCTTCGTTCTCGCCCGTCGCGATCTTCATGATGCGGACGGCGTTGCCGATCACGTCGGCGGGCGCCTCTCGCCTTTAGGGCCTCTGGGCGTCTACTTATTCACCGGGTCTACATATTGGACCACTGACAGAACCGCGTTGCACGACGGATTGTGACAGATGAAAGCCAACGCCCGCGGAAGGGGGCCGAACTGCGATCGTAGAGTGTCAGTTTCAATGATCTCGGCGCGAAGCTTTTTGACGGGGGCTCCGCACTTCGGGCATTTCGGCAGCAAATCGCTCAAACTCGGCCCCATGCTTTCCGCTAAGCATATAGGAGTTGATGGCGGGAGCGACACCCGCGTCAAGGTCGCCGGATTTCAAACTGAGACACTACCGAAAATCGATCTCCTAAATTGCCCGCTCAGGTACTATCACCTACGTGGCGACCTGGGGCGATGTCACTTTTCAGGTTCAACGGATCGCGACCGACTACATATACCTGTGTGACAGCGGAGAGTTCTCCGGGCCGGTAAATGGTGAGACGTGCAGGCAGTTCGGCAACCTCATTCTCTCTGGGACACCCCAAGACGAATCGGACCGCCAGAACCACTGCTTGCGATCTGTTCGGTGATAGACGCCCTGCCGTGCTGCAAATGGACCGTCCGACAACCGACCCCCGAGGATCATGCGCTCAAATGGCGCACGCCCGACAAAGTGCCATCGCTCGGAGATGAGAGCGTCAGCTTGATCGATCCAGAGGATGGAAGACAGATGGTCGCGATCGCCTGCGAGTTGCGATAAGAGCGCGGGAAGATGCCTCGACCATTCGCCGCGTTTATGATGAACCGAAGCGACTACGTCGACCTGAGAAGCAAGCACGCCGCCGAAGCGCCGACGCTCGTTGTCGTCGCGGAGTCACCTCCGCAGTCGGGCGAGTTCTTCTACGATCCTGAGAGCCCGCCTGATCCTCTATTCATCGCTCTCATGAAGCATCTGCACCTTTGGCCCATCGGCAAGATGGAAGGGCTCGATCGGCTTCGCGGGATCAGATGGACGATGGTTGACGCGACATACGATCCCATTGATGGGCTCAGCCAAAGAAAGAAAGCAAAGATCGTGGCAAGTTGCTACCAGTTCCTGCGGGAAGATCTCCAAGGCTTGCTCGGCGATCGCGTCGCAATACCTCTGATTCTTCGTTGGGGCTGTCGTGTGCCGAACGCTGGAGTCGCGGCTGCGAAACGATCGATTCAACGTCATCAACTGCGGTCGGGTGCCGTATTTCCCGAGCCATCACTGGCAAAAGCAGTTCGCCGAAGAGTTTGATGCGATCTTGCTCTGTGCCGGTATTGAAGTCGGCGGCAGAGAGGATGAGGTCTGAGATCCTGCTGCTGGGCAAGTAAGTGGCCGGCAGTACTTCCCCGCGTTCACGCCAGGAGGCGATGCCGAAGCTCGGCGCCCATCTGCGGCTCCCTGTCTAAGCCGCACCCCTTGTTAGCCTAGCGTTAGCCTGACATCGCAAGAAGAATAGGCTTCCAAGCCTTAAACCATTGAAATAATTGGTGACCCCGGAAGGATTCGAACCTTCGACCCTCAGATTAGGAATCTGATGCTCTATCCCCTGAGCTACGGGGCCAGTATGGCGCCGGGCCGGCGCGGGAGTAGTTAGTGCAGCGGACTCCTCCATGGCAAGGGTGGACGGATTGGCCTCGACGGCATCGACGAAACGGCTTTGGGATGGGACAGCGCGCGCCGGGGCACGGGGGCTTCTGGCGGCGCTTGCCCTGGTGGGAGTGTCGGCCGGCACGCCTGCCTTTGCGGCCTGCACGGAGCCCACAGTCGAGGCGCGGGCCGCCACCTCTCTCGACGCGCGCGCGCTGAAGCTTCAGGACGGCCGTGTCCTGCGCCTCGCCGGCATCGAGCCTTTCACGCTCCTTCTCGGCGATTCAGGCAGCGCCGAAGAACAGCTCGCGGCCCGGCTCATGGACCTCGTTGCGGGCAAGGCGCTCCGCGTCGCCATCATATCGGCAAAGCCAGACCGCTACGGGCGAGTTCCGGCGCTTGTCTCCGTCGGCGGTTCGTGGCTTCAGGAGGCGCTCGCGGGCGAAGGCCTTGCGCTTGCCTATGCCACCGACGATCCCCTCCCCTGCTTCTCCGGCATCCTGGCGGAGGAGGCAGATGCGCGGCGCGCCGGGCGCGGATTCTGGTCGAATGGGTCGGTGCTGGAAGCGACGCCCGAAGCGCTTGCCCCGCGGATCGGCCGTTTCGCGATCTTCGAAGGCACGGTCGTGTCGGTCGGTGCGCGACCGGCGACCACCTATCTCGATTTCGGCAAGAAATGGTCGGAAGACGTGACCGTCGAGATCCCCGCGAAAGCGCGCACCGGCTTTGGAGGCGAGACCGCCCTGGAGAAGCTTGCCGGGGCAAGAATCAGGCTGCGTGGCTTCCTTGTGGATAAAGGCGGCCCCATGTTGCCGGTCCGCTCCGCAATGCAGCTTGAAATCCTCTCTTCCGGCCCCCGCGCCGACAGGATTGCGCCTTGATTTTGCGGCCGAACCTGCGCATTTGCGAGAGCATGCTCCGGAACTTCACTGCTGCCCTGGCCGGCGTGTTTCTCGCCGGTTGTCAGCTCGCGGGACATACGCCTCCGCGGGTGGAACCGGTCGCCGTCGTGGCGCCGCGCATGCCGAGCGCCGCCGAAGAAGCGATCGGCGCACGCGAGAATCCGCGCGTCGTCGCCGAATATGGCGGCGTCTATGAGGACGCGGATCTCGAGCAGGAAGTGGCGCATGTGGTGTCGCGCCTCGTCGACGCGTCCGACGACCCTTCGCACCGCTACAAGATCACCATACTGAATTCGCCCGTGGCGAATGCCTTCGCGCTTCCCGGCGGCTACCTCTACGTCACGCGCGGGCTGATCGCACTGACCGACGAATCGTCAGAGCTTGCCGCCGTGATCTCGCACGAGATCGCGCACGTGCTCCTGAACCACGCGCTGGAGCGCGCGAAGGTGGCGGAACAGACGGAAATCGTGGAGCGCGTCGCGGCCGACGTCCTGACCGATCCGACCGAAAGCCGCGCGGCGCGCGACGGCTCGCGGATGACGCTCGCAACATTCTCCCGCAACCAGGAGATCGAGGCCGACCGCGTCGGGATCACCATCGCCGGGCGCGCCGGCTTCGACCCCTTCGCCGCCTCGCGCTTCCTCGACAAGCTGCAGGCCTATGCGGAATTTCGCTCCGCCATCGGCCGCCATGACGATGCCGCGGGCTTCCTCGCCTCGCATCCGGCCGCGATCGAGCGCCGGCAACTGGCGCTCGTTGTCGCCCGCCAGTTCGGCGCCCCCGGCATCGGCGAGCGCACCGAGAAGGGCTACCTGCAGGCGCTCGACGGCATGGTGTTCGGCGACGACCCATCCGAAGGCTTCGTGCGCGGCCACGAGTTTTTGCACCCGCGGCTCGCGATCGCCTTCCGCGTCCCCGACGACTTCAAGCTTGAGAACACAAAGAAAGCCGTGCTCGCCGCGGCCGGCGAGGACACCGCCATGCGTTTCGACGGCGTGACGGTCGACACGTCGACGTCGCCGGCGGCCTATCTTGCCTCCGGCTGGATCAACGGGCTGGTCGACGGCTCGATCGAAGAAACGACGGTGAACGGGCTCCCCGCGGCGACCGCGAATGCCGCCGCCGGCGACTGGGTCTTCCGCATCGGCGCGGTGAAGATCGGCGGCAGCATGTACCGGCTGATCTTCGCCGACCGCAGCAACGGCGCGACGATCGACACTGCGCTTGCGGCGACGCTTTCGTCCTTCCACCGCATGACGCAGACCGAGATCGCAAGGCTCCACCCGCTCAGGATCGATATCGTTACAGTGCGCGACGGCGAAGGCGTTGGCGATCTCGCCGCCCGCATGCAGGGGACGGAGCACAGCCTGGATCTTTTCCGTCTCTTGAACGGCCTGGCGCCCGGCGACGCAGTTACTGCCGGTCAGCTTGTGAAGGTGGTCGTCGATTAGGCGCCGGCGCCTAGCCGATCGGGCGCGCGAACGGCGCGAATGCCTCGGCCACCTTCTCGTAGACTTCGCGCTTGAACGGGACGATCAGCTTCGGCACGCGTTCCAGGCGCTCCCAGCGCCAGGTGCCGAATTCCGGCTTGTGCTTCCCCCCGCCCGGCCGCTCGACGTCGATCTCCGAATCCTCACCTGTGAAGCGGAAGGCGAGCCATTTCTGCCGCTGGCCAACGTAACGGCCCTTCCAGGCAAGGCCGGCAAGCGGCGTCGGGATATCGTAGGAAAGCCAATCGTCCGCCTCCGCCAGCGGCTCGATGGAGCGGACATTCGTCTCTTCGTAGAGTTCGCGGCGCGCGGCGTCTGCGACCGCTTCGCCCGGATCGATGCCACCCTGCGGCATCTGCCAAGCATGCCGTAGATGGCCTTCATTGGCGCCCACCCGGCGCCGGCCCACAAGGACCCGGCCCACGCGGTTGAACAGCGCTATGCCGACGCAGGGCCGGTAAAGTCCTTCCGCTTCCGCCATCGGCTTCAGGAATCGACGGCGGCGCTGGCCGGGATGATGATCAATCCACGCAACTCGGCTTCGCGCGCCCATTTCGCGATCACCTCGACCGAAGTCGGGAATGCCGAGGCAATGCCGATCGCAATCCCGCGCGTCCGGGCGGTCGCCTCAAGCTCGGAAAGCTGCGCTTCGATCGCCGTTCGAGAGCGCACGCCATCCAGCGTCCGGTCGGCGACCATCACAGGCACATGCAGACCGGCGCCGATCTTCATCGCCACGTCCTGCGTCGCCGTTCCGTCGTCGAGGTAGAAAAGGCCGCGCTCGCCGATCTCGCCGAGGAACGGCACCACGACGCGCTCGTCCTGAAGAAAACGCGCGCCCATGTGGTTCATGACGCCCGCATAGGCGGTCATGCGGCCGAGCGCCCAATGCAGGTCGTCGCGGTTGGCCGCGCCGCCCGCGACCAGAAGCGTGTGCTCGCCGGGACTGACGGTCGGATAGTCCATCGGCTCGAGCGGTATCTGAAGCAGCACCTCGTGCCCCTTCTCGCGCGCCTTGGAGACCCAGCGCTCAAGAACTCGATCCGTAGGGGGCGAAAGCGAGCGTCACATCCTCCGGCAGAATCTCGATCGCCTTCTGCGTACCCGTCTGGCTGAGCCCGAGGCCCCCCACGACGAGCACGATGCGCGGAACGCCGTCCGGCACTGGCGCCGCATGGCGCGCATAGGCCTCGCGCGGACGCCGCCCGTCGGGCGAGACGCGCGGCAGAGGTCCATAGCTCGACGCCTCAACGAGGCTCGGATCGCCGGAGATCGCCGGTGGTAGCATTGGCAGCGCGGCGAGCTGCAGTTCGTCGGAGGTTGCCGGCTGCGCGCTTGGCTGCTGGGGCGGGACGTGCGCTGCCGAGGTGATGCTTCCGGTTGCCTCTGGCACCTCGTCTTGAATCGAAGCCACCGCGACGGGGTGGCCGCCGTCGGGGTTGTCAACCACGGCAATCCAAAGGCCCGCAATGAGCGCGACGATGATGGCTGTCGATATGAGGACCGGGGCTACGACCGAGCGCCGCTGCACCGGCGGACGTGGACGGGATGCTCCGGCAACCGGTTGGTTGAGGTCGTTCTTCCGCATCGAGTTCCCGTTCGGACGATGCCCACGCGCACGTCAAATCGCGCCAGCAATTCGTCCCAACGTATACTCTGAGCCGCCCGTTGAAGAAACCGCCGCCGGCTCTCGACTTGGATAAAGAGCCGGCGGCCGAACCCGTGCTAGTTCGGCACGCCCTGGTCGGCTGTCGCCGGGAAGCGCGCGTTCACCTGAATGCCACGCAGAAGATCGAGCGCGTAATTCAGCTGGGTATCGAGCTTCGGATCCTCCGGCACGTAGGAAGCAAGCGCGCCTGACGGCGACGCCTCTTCCTTCCCAGGCTCGGTCGGTTTGGCGTCGGTCCCGGTATCGCTGGGAGCCGCCGCGGCATCCGTGCTCCCCGCGTCCTTTGCGTCCTTTGCGTCCTTCGTCGCATCTGCGGCCGGTGGCTTTTCGCCCTCGCCCAGCAGATGGCCGCGAAGCTCCGCTTCCGTCACCGTCTGGAAGTCCTTGATATCGGCAGGCAGCTCGGGAAGCACCTCGATGTCGGGATCGATGCCCTTGGCCTGGATAGAGCGGCCCGACGGCGTGTAGTAGCGCGCCGTTGTAAGCCGGATCGCACCGGCACGGCCGATCGGGATGATCGTCTGCACCGAGCCCTTCCCGAACGAGCGCGTGCCGATCAGCGTCGCGCGACGATGATCCTGCAGCGCGCCGGAGACGATCTCCGAAGCCGAGGCGGAACCGCCGTTGATCAGGACGATGAGCGGCTTGCCGTGGATCAGGTCGCCCGCACGTGCGCTGAAGCGCTGCACTTCGTCGGCGTGCCGCCCACGTGTCGAGACGATCTCGCCGTGATCGATGAACGCGTCGGAGACGAGCACCGCCTGATCGAGCAGGCCGCCGGGATTGCCTCGCAGGTCGAGCACGAAGCCCTTCTGCTGGCCCTCCGGAATCTCCGAGTCGATCTTGTCGATGGCTTTCTCCAGGCCCTCCATCGTCTGCTCGCTGAAGGAGGAGATGCGGATGTAACCAACGTCGCCCTCGACGCGCTGCTTGACCGACTGCACGCGGATCACGTCGCGCACGACCGTGATCTTGAGCGGCTTTTCCACGCCCTCGCGTACGACGGTCAGCGTGATCGATGAATTTGCCGGCCCGCGCATCTTCTCCACCGCGTCGCGGAGTGTCATGCCCTGAACGGATTCGCCGTCGAGTTCGGTGATGAGGTCGCCGGCAAGGACGCCCGCCTTGAAAGCCGGCGTATCGTCGATGGGCGAGATGACCTTGATCAGCTCGTTCTCCATCGTGACCTCGATGCCGAGACCATAGAACTCGCCGCGCGTCTGCACCTGCATGTCCTGGTAGTCTTTGGCGTTCAGGTAGCTCGAGTGCGGGTCGAGCGAAGACAGCATCCCGTTGATGGCGGCTTCGATCAATTTCGCGTCATCGGGCTCCTCGACGTAGTCGGCGCGGATGCGCTCGAACACGTCGCCGAAAAGGTTGAGCTGCCGATAAGTGTCGGTCGCGGCGGCCGTCGCGCCTCCGACGCCCCCAAACTGGGCAATTCCGCCCATGACGACGGCGCCAATGACGGCTCCAGCCGCCAAGAGGGTGAACCTACGCATCATCCGTTGACCTCACTCTCCGGCGCCCACCAAGGCGCTGAATCGATGGAATTCCCATCTTTGCGGAACTCGACATAAAGAATCGGCTGGGCAGAAGTATGGTCTATGTCCCCGAGGCTCGCCAGTCTGGTGGAGCCCATCGCGGCAACCGGCTCCCCGCCAAGGACAAACTGGCCAAGAGCCGCGTCGATCCGCTCCATTCCTGCCAACACTATGTGATACCCGTCACCGGCATTCAGGATCAAGACCTGCCCGTAGGACCGGAACGGTCCAGCATAGACCACCCAGCCGTCGGCCGGCGCAAGGACCGGTGCACCCGGACGAGTAGCAAGAGTTATGCCCTGGCTGTCGCCGCCGAGGCCATCGGGGTCGCCAAAGCCCAGAAGCTTCTGGCCGACCACGGGCCATGTAAGAAGTCCCTTGGCGTCTGCAAAGTGGACCGCCGGGGCGATGCGGCTGGTGTCGGCGAGCCGGCGCGCAGCCTCGTTGTGATCGGCGTGAGCTGTTGCGAGCGCAGCCTTTTGCGCGTCTTGCGCGGCCTTGGCCGCCGCCGCGACGTCTCGCTCGAGCGACGCGATCAGCGATTGCAGGCTTTCCGCCTTGCCCGCGAGCTCCGCTGACTTGTCATGCTCCGCGGAAAGCGCCGCCTCCGTCTGCGAGCGCTGCGACTTCTTGGCGCTGAGCAGGAGATCGATGCGCGCCTGCTCGTCGCCGAGCGAGGCATAGCGCTTGCGAAGCGTATCGCGCTCCGCCTCGATCTGCGCCGTCACCCGTGTGAGGTTGGAAAGTTCGGCGGCGAGCTTCTCCGCCTCGTCGCGGATCTCGGGGAGAACCGCCCCGGCGAGGATCGAGCCGCGGATCGCGGCAAGCGCGTCTTCCGGGCGTGACAGGATCGCAGGCGGGGGCGTGCGCCCCATGCGCTGCAGCGCCATCAGCACCTCCGCCATGACGTCGCGGCGCTCGTACAGCGACTTGCGGGAAGCGTCCGCCTCGCCATGCAGCTGATCGAGCCTGGCCTCGATGCGGCCGACATCCTCTTCCGTGGATCGCAGGCGCTGCGCCGTCGCGATGAGATCAGCGTTGAGGGTCGCGCTGTCCTTGTCGAGCCCCGCGATCTCAGTGCTGAGCGCCTCCTGTCGACGCTGGGAGACTTCGATCGAACGGCGGATCGCCTCAAGCTCGGCCTCGCGCGCCTGCTTGCGATCGGCGGGGCTGGCGTCCGCATCGCGCGGCTCGCCGAGCGCTTGGTCCGGCACGGGCGAGGTCGCCTCGGCCGTGCGCGCCTCGCGCGGCGCGGCGAACAGCGTGAGGCCGGAAAGCAGAAAGAGAAGGACTGCGCTGCCGCGGGTCATTCCTGATCATATAACCAACAAGGGCTTAACATTATGCCCGATGGTAGGGGTGGCCGGAAAGGATTGTCGTTGAACGGTAGAGTTGCTCCGCGAGAAGCACCCTCGCCAGTTGATGCGGCCATGTCATCCGCCCGAACGACACCGTGCCGTCAGCGCGGGCGCGAAGTCCCTCGCCGAGGCCGTCCGGGCCGCCGATCACATAGAGCGTTCGCGGGACGGCCGCCTCCGCGGCCTTCCGCAACGACCCCGCAAGAAAATCGCTGTCGATGAGATCGCCGTCGATCGAGAGGCAGATAACGCGATCGCCGTCCTTGATGCCGTGACGGAGCGCCCGCTCCTCTTCGGCCACGCGGTCCGCGGCGCGCGTCGCCCGCGACTCCGGAATTTCCTCGACTGTGAAGCCGCGCAACCCGAGGGCACGGCCACTTTTGCGCGCGCGGTCGAGATAGCGCTCGCAAAGCTCGCGCTCGGGGCCGGCCTTCAGCCGGCCGACCGCTTCTATGGCGACGTCCATCGAGACTCAGGCGAGAGCGCGCCGCTCCGAATAGGGCTCGGCTGCCCACATTTTCTCGATGTTGTAGAACTCACGCACTTCCGGCCTGAACACATGCACGATGAGGTCGCCGGCATCGATCAGCACCCAGTCGCAATGACGCAGGCCCTCCACGCGCATCGGGCCGAAGCCCGCGTGCTTCAGGTCGGCGACAAGCCGGTCGGCAATGGCGCCCACGTGCCGGTGCGAACGGCCGGAGGCAACGACCATATAGTCGCCGAGCGAGGATTTTGACTGGATGTCGATGGTGACGGTGCCCTCGGCCTTCGCATCTTCGAGGCTCGCAAGGACGGTTTTCAAAGCTTCCCCTGACGCATTGGCCGCCAACAGGGAGGCCGTGGAAGGCGCGCCGAACGTGGCGCCTTCTACAGAGCGGGTCATGTCGGACAGTGTCTGGTCCCCTTTCTCCACGCGAATCGCAGCCGCGCCACGATGGGCTAAGATAGGGGTGCAACCGTTACCGTTTCAAGACGCGTTCCCGCAGCGCCGTGGAGGACACGGCAGCGCGCGGGCCGTTCAGGAAAATCCAGGCTGGGGGATCGCGGTCGGCAAGCGTCCGGGCATCGTCACCGTCCACGCGGTAGCTGCGAAGCGTCTGCGCGGCACGGGAAGAAAGCGGCGCGAGCAGGGATTTCGGACAATTCACGATCGCGATCGGCACCGAGGCCGCGATTCCGAGCCAGTTCTCCCAGCGGTGAAAATCGACGAGCCCGTCGCTCCCCATGATCCAAACGAAGCGGGTCGTGGGAAAGCGTGCCTTCAGAATTGCGATCAAGTCCGCCGTGTAACGCGTTCTAAAACCAGTCTCCGCCCCGCTCACCATGATGCGCGGATGCGCTGCAACGCGTGCCGCGACCGCCATCCGCTCGCGCAGCGGCGGCAGGCCGCCATTCGACTTCAGGGGATTCCCGGGAGTCACCATCCACCAGACCTGATCGAGCTCAAGCCTCCGAAGCGCAAGCAGGCTCGCGCGTCGATGCCCCTCGTGCGGTGGGTTGAACGAGCCGCCGAATAGCCCGATCCGCTGTCCCGCCCCATGCGGCGGCAGCCCGAGGAAGACCTTGCTCGGCCGGTTTTCGATTCTCAAGGACGGGTTTGGCCGGAGCCGCGTACGCGGTACTTGAAGCTCGTCAGCTGTTCCAGTCCAACCGGCCCGCGCGCGTGCAGCTTGCCGGTGGCAATCCCGATCTCCGCCCCCATCCCGAACTCGCCGCCGTCGCCGAACTGCGTCGAGGCATTGTGGAGCACGATGGCAGAATCGACTTCGTCCATGAAGCGCTCGGCGGCCGCCGTGTCGTTGGTGACGATCGCATCGGTGTGATGCGAGCCGTAGGTGGCGACGTGCTGGATTGCTTCGTCGAGCCCGTCAACGACGCGGACCGCGATGACCGCGTCGAGATATTCCTTGTACCAGTCGTCTTCGGTCGCCGGCTCGACTCCCTCCGCCGCCGCCTGCGTAGCTGCGTCGCCGCGGACCGCGCAGCCTGCTTGCTGCAACGCCTCAACGAGCGGCCGCAAGTGACTTCCCGCGCACGCTTTGTCGACGAGCAGCGTCTCCGCGGCGCCACAGATCGAGGTGCGGCGCATCTTGGCGTTGACTGCAATCTTCTTCGCCATCTCAAGGTCGGCCGCGGCGTGCACATAAACGTGGCAGACACCTTCGAGATGCGCGAACACCGGCACGCGCGCCTCGCCCTGCACGCGCGCGATCAGGCTCTTCCCGCCACGCGGCACGATCAGATCGATCGCGCCGTCAAGACCGCGCAGCATCGCGCCGACCGCCTCGCGATCGCGTGTCGGCACAAGCTGGATCGCGTCCTCCGGCAGGCCGGCCGAGCGCAACCCGTCCACCAGGCAGTGATGGATCGCAGCCGAGCTTCGATGCGCGTCGGAGCCGCCGCGCAATATGACCGCGTTGCCCGCCTTCATCGCCAACGCGCCCGCGTCGGCGGTCACATTCGGTCGGCTCTCGAAGATGATTCCGATAACCCCGATCGGCGTGCGCACGCGCTCGATGTGGAGTCCGTTCGGGCGGTCCCATTCGGCGATGACCGTACCGACCGGGTCGGGAAGCTCGGCGATTTCCTCGAGCGACCTCGCAATAGACTGGACGCGCAGAGGATCGAGCTGGGCGCGGTCGACCAGCGCTTCCGAGTTCCCCGCCTCCCGCATTGCGGCGATGTCCTTCTCGTTCGCGAGAAGCACCTCGGCCGCATGCAGGCGAAGCTCGGCGGCCGCCGCGCGAAGCGCCTTGTCCTTCGCCTCGCTCGTGGCATTGGCAAGCAACGCCGCGGCCGCGCGTGCACGCTCGCCGAACCCCTGCATCAGGGTTGCGACGTCAGGCTCTTCGCCGACGGCAAGCTCGTTGCGCTTCGCGTTCATCCGGTTTCTCAACGCTCGGACGGAACGCTCTATCGCGGCGGACGCCTTCTGACAACTCCGCGGCGCGACGTCCCTGCCGCGCCGCGCGGGGCTAAGCCCTGATCTCCTGCCGCTGGAACGAGACGTAGGCGAGCGTGAAGACGACGACCATCGCCGCGATCAGGCCGGAGAGTTGCGGCCAGATCAGAAGCGCGCTCTGGCCGAAGGGAAGCGGCGCCCCGACCAGCGCGCCCTGCAGCTGCGACATGAACACCAGCCCGAGACTCCGCGTCGACGGGTTCAGGATCGCCAGCGTCGCCTCGCCGAAGAGCGTGTTCGGCGAGATACGCGCGAGGTCCTGACCGAGCTGGATCTGGAACACGGCGGTCGACGGGTCGAATGGATTGACCGGCGCCAGTGCCGACGCCAATAGCGGCGACAGCATGCCCCAGAAGATCGCGAAGAACAGCCAGAGCGTCAGCGCCGCGAGCGCCGAAGTTGCCGGCGAGCGGAAGAGCGTCGAGAAAAGCAGCGCGATCGCCAGCCACACCCCCGCATAGGCAAGCGATGTGATCAGAAAGGCGACGCCGCGCAGCGTCTCCTCCCCAGACGGCGGCAGGCCAAGCGTCAGAATGCCGAGCCCGGTCAGAAGCAGCCACAGCGTGACAAGGCAGATGCCGAGCACCATCAGACCGCCGATGAATTTCCCGGTCAGCAGCGCGTCGCGATAGATCGGCTGCGAGAGCACGCGGCTGATCGTGCGCCGGTTGTACTCGCCGTTTATGGCGTCGAAGCCGAGCGAGATGGCAACGAGCGGCAAAAGCAGCGTCAAAAGCGAGACGAAGGACGGCAGCGGCTCGCGCGCTGTCGTGAAGAGCCGCAGGAAGAGGAACGGGTCCTGTCCGACCGTATCCTTGATCTGTCCGATTGCGGCATAGACCGCACCGAACGCGGTCATCAGCACGAGCAGCATCGCGAGATGCATGCGCGCGCTGGTCAGGTGATCGGCCGCCTCTTTCATGGCGACGGCCGAAAGTCCGGTAAAGGGAGAGCCTTCACGCCGCATGGGCCACCTTTTCGAAATAGCGGACATAGACCTCGTCGAGGCTCGACCGGTCCATGCTGATGTTGGTGAGCGCACCGCCGGCCTCCACGATCCGGCGGGCGATGTCGGCGCGCGCGTCGCGCGTGCAGTCGGCGCGATGGGCGTTCCCCTGCAACGGCGTCACGACCGTAACCCCATCGAGTCCCTTGAGCGCACCGGCGACGTCGACCCCAGTCGCTTCGACCTCTATCACGTAGGACCCGCCGAGCACTTCGGCGGCGAGATCGGCGACACGTCCGACGAGCCCTGCCCGCCCCTGGTTGAAGAGCGCGACGCGGTCGCAGATGCTCTGCACCATGGTGAGAAGGTGCGAGGAAAGCAGGATCGTCATCCCGCGCCGCGCCATCTGCCGTATCAGGTCGAGCAGCTCCTGCGTCGACTGCGGATCGAGTCCGGATGTCGGCTCGTCGAGGATCGCGATTTCCGCGTCCTTCAGGAGGACGTCGGCGACCCCGAGCCGCTGGCGCATGCCACGCGAGAAGGTCGACACGCGGCGGTTCGCGACGTGGTCGAGGCGCACGTCCTTCAGCGCCGTCGCGATGCGCTCGGCCGCCTCGGCGGAACGCAGCCCCTGCAGCCGCGCGGCGTAAGCAAGGTTCTCGCGCGCCGTGAGCTGATCGTAGAAGCCGACGGCATCCGGCAGATAGCCGACGCGCTTCTTCACGGCGAGCGGCTCGCGCAGAGGGTCGCGCCCGAGGACGCGCACCGAGCCCTCAGTCGGATCCGTGAGGCCGAGGATCATCAGGATGGTCGTCGTCTTGCCGGAGCCGTTCGGCCCAAGCAGCCCGAAGACCTCGCCTGCCTCGATCGAAAGGTCGAGGCTGTCGACGGCCGTCACGCCGCGGTAGCGCTTGGTGAGGCCGCGGGTCTCGATGACCGGGGCGTTCATCGGCGGCCGTAGCGCGTCACGGCGAGCGCCAGCACAAGCACCGCGGCGGCGATGATGCCGAGCCCCGCGATGCCCCACATGGTGGACGTTGTCACGGTCGTGCGGAAGTCTGCGCTCGCCGACGTGCCACCGCCGTTGGCGCGGACGCTGACCATGTAGTCGCCGGCGATCGCCTTCTCCGATGGCGTGATCTCCACCTGCACGGGCTGGTGTCCGTCGGGGTCGAGGCCGGGAAGCTGGTCGGGCCGGAATGAGACCTTCCATCCGGACGGCGCGTTCGCGCTGAAGTGGACTTCTTTTGCCGGCGCAGAGCCGCTGTTCCCGATATCGAACGCAAAGGTCTCGGCTTTTCCGGCTGTCGCCTCTCCCGAGAGCCTGCCGCCAGGTCCGGCCAAGGTCAGATTCGGCTGGCCGGTGATCTGGGCAACGAGCTGCGTCTCCGCCGACACATCGGCGCTCGTCGCCTGCATGACCACCGGATAATTGCCGGCCGGAGCATCGTGCGGGGGCTGCAGCGAAAGTTTCACCGTCTTCAACTCGCCGGCCTTGATCGGCAGGCTGGTCAGCTCCTGCGCGCCGTATTGCTCCTTGAAGGTCGGGACGAATCCTTCCGGCGCCTGCGCCACCAGGTTGACGGTCGTATCGTCGGGGCTGTCGTTCTTGATCGCGACCTGGAAGTCGAAGGATGAGCTCGGCGTACCGCGAAGCGCCGGCAGCTCGGGATCGAGCTCAAGCTTCGCAGGCTCGGCCGCGGTGAGCCGCATGGTGATCGGAAGCGTCAGGCTCTGATCGGGTGACTTTGCTACGACGCGGAAGTTCACCGTGTCCGCCTTCGCATCTGCCGGCGGCGTTACGGAGAGCGTGAGGCTGCGCTTCTGGTCGGTGCCGACCATCGCCGCGGACACTTCGCGGCCGTCTCCCACGAGCTTCCAGGTCCAGCCGTCCGGTAGCCCATCGACCGACAGCCCCACGCGCTCCGGCGGCAGGTTGGAGTTCTGAAGCGTGAGCGAAATCTTGGCTTCGTTGCCAATCTGCGCCGTCAGCTCCGGGAAGTCGGTCAGGAGCCAGAGCCCGGTTTCTTTCTGTTGGCTCGTCGTGTCCGGCGGCGTGAACGGGGTCTGAGCAAAGACGAGGCCGACAGGCGAAAGCGTGAATGCGATCGCCAGGGCGATCGGGAGTGCGCGTTTAGGAAGCATCGTTGTGTCCCGGCATTCGTTGAAACTCGAACCTCTACGGGGCCGGCAATCGTGCAGCCGCGCCCTGCGGCAGGGCGGCTTTGCTGTGACCGAATTACGCCTGAAATCTGGCGAACCAGTTGGTGTGAAGATTAAATAATCGTAAGATTTCAATGAGTTGAACCGGCCCTTTCACGGGCAACTTTCCCGGTTGTCGCAAACACTTATCGCGGCGACTTTCACCCCGTGCAGCCGCCCGCAACCTGCGTGCGACATTTCGGCCCGCCCGACGGAATTGGGCCAAGCACAATCAGCATGGCTGCCTTCAGAACGCGCGCAGCATACCGCACCGCAAGATTTGCAAGCCGCCGCGGAGTCCCTGCGCGACAGAGCCAACACCGGTCGCCCGTCGCCGGAGCCTTGGCATCGACGCGCGACAAAACTTGAGACCAAGACGCCTGACTTTCTTGTCAGCTTGCTGACGGTCTCTGTCAGGCTCCTGTCAGGTCGCCTCGACTAGGCATCGCGCCGCAAACATCGAACTCCCCCACCGAAAGATGTTTGCGCACACGATCAACTTTGGAGATCTTCATGAAAGTCGCTTTGCTCGCCGCAATGGCGTTCGCCGTCGCAAGCCCTGCCTTCGCTTCCGGAACCTGCAGCACCGCGCCGAAGGCGAGCTGGCAGCCGCAGTCCAGCCTCGAAGCGCAACTCAAGACCCAGGGCCTCAAGGTCCGTCAGATCAAGGTCGAGAAAGGCTGCTACGAAGTCTATGCGACGGATACTGCCGGCAAGCGGATGAACCTCGCCTTCAACGCCGAGACGCTCGAGCAGCTTCAGAACGCCGAAGCCGGCGAGAACTGATCGACCGACAGAGCGTCGGCAAGACATGAGAGTGCGCGTCTGGGATCCCCTGGTGCGGCTCTTCCATTGGAGCTTGGTGCTGAGCTTTGCCGTCGCATGGCTCAGCGCCCACTCCTGGGAAGACTTGCACGTATGGGCAGGCTACGCCGCGGGCGGGCTTGTCATCATGCGCGTTGTGTGGGGCTTCGTCGGAACGCCCTATGCCCGGTTCTCGCAGTTCGTCAGACCGCCGGGCACCGTTCTCGCCTACCTGAAGGCGATACTCAAAGGCAGCGAGGAGCGCTACGTCGGCCACAACCCGGCCGGCGGCGCCATGATCGTCGCCCTGATCGCGGCGATGGCATCGACCGCGTTCTCAGGCTGGCTGCTGACGACGGACGCCTTCTGGGGCGTCAAGTGGGCCCAGCATGTGCACAACTACTCGGCGCACGGCCTTCTCCTGCTGGTCGGCTTTCACCTCGCCGGCGTCGTGCTGGCAAGCTATCGGCATCGCGAAAACCTTGTGCGAGCCATGATCTCCGGAATGAAGCGGCCATCGGAAGCCGAAGACATCAACTGAGGCAGCAGCGGCCCGGATGCGGGGCCGCAACGCGGCTCACCCGTCTCTCAGCACCATGTCGTCGCGATGAATCATCTCGGCACGGCCGCGATAGCCGAGCGCCGCTTCGATCTCGCTCGAGCGCCTGCCGATAATCTTCTTTGCGTCCTCGATGTCAAACGCGACGAGCCCACGGCCGAGCTCGTTGCCGGCGGCGCCGCGGATGATGACGGCATCGCCGCGGGCGAACGCGCCGGAGACCGACGCGACGCCGGCCGGCAGCAGGCTCTTGCCGGATTTCAGCGCGGCCTCCGCACCGGCGTCAACTGTGATCGTCCCGCGCGGCTCGAGGTGTCCGGCGATCCAGGCCTTGCGTGCATTGGCCGGCGTCGATTGCGCAGCGAACCACGTGCAGCGCTCGCCGGCATCGATCGCGGCGAGCGGATTCTTCCGCCGGCCGCTTGCGATCGCCATCGCCGCACCGGCTGCCGTCGCGATCTTGCCCGCTTCGATCTTGGTGAGCATCCCGCCGCGCGAAAGCTCTGAGCCGGCAGCGCCCGCCATCGCCTCGATCGTCGGCGTGATCGAAGGCACGAAGTCGATGAAGGATGCCGAGGGGTCGACAGCGGGCGGCGCGCTGTAGAGTCCGTCGACATCCGATAGGAGCACGAGGCAGTCGGCGCCGGCCATCGCGGCGACGCGCGCGGCCAGCCGGTCGTTGTCGCCGTAGCGGATTTCGGAGGTCGCGACGGTGTCGTTCTCATTGATGACCGGCACCGCACGCATCTTGAGAAGCGTCGCCAATGTGGCGCGGGCGTTCAGATATCGCCGACGCTCTTCCGTATCGCCGAGGGTCAGCAGGACCTGCGCGGCCTTCAGATTGCGCTCGCCGAGGCACGCGGCCCACGCTCCGGCAAGCGCGATCTGCCCGGCCGCCGCTGCGGCCTGCGCCTCCTCCAGCTTCAGCGCGCCGCGCCCGAGACCCAGCACACCGCGCCCAAGCGCGATCGCGCCGGAGGAAACGATAAGAATCTCGCGCCCCTTCGCCGCAAGCTGAGCAATGTCGTCGGCAAGCGTCGCCAGCCAGTTGCGATTGAGCTGCCCGCTGTCGCGGTCGACCAGAAGCGCTGAGCCGATCTTCACGACGATGCGGCGATGATCTGCAAGCTTCTTTCGCTTCACGGCTGGCTCCAGCGCGTGTCCGCCGCCGCGGATTTTTCGGCTTCAGTCTTGCCCACCACTTCGAGGCATCGGTCGAGCAGCGCCTCGATCCCCTGCCCCGTCGCGGCGGAGATTGCGAGCGGCGTGTGGCCGGCGCGCCGCCGGATCTTCGCCTTCGCCGACTTGAGCTGTTCCGGCGTCGCGATGTCGATGCGCGAGAGCACGACGATCTCGTCCTTCTCCGCGAGGCCATGCGCATAGGCCTCAAGCTCGCCACGCACCGTGTCGTAGGCCTTCCCGGAATCTTCGCCGGCCGCGTCGGCGAGATGGATCAGTGCGCGGCAGCGCTCGACATGGCCGAGGAAGCGATCGCCGATCCCCGCCCCCTCATGCGCGCCTTCGATAAGCCCCGGAATGTCGGCAAGCACGAATTCCACGCCCTTGTGACGGACGACGCCGAGATTGGGATGCAGCGTCGTGAACGGATAGTCGGCGATCTTCGGCTTGGCGGACGTGACGCGGGCAAGAAGCGTCGACTTCCCGGCATTCGGCAGCCCGATGATTCCGATATCGGCGATGAGCTTCAGCCTGAGCCAGATCCACTTCTCATCGCCTTCCTGTCCGGGGTTGGCGCGGCGCGGCGCGCGGTTGGTGGATGATTTGAAATGCGCGTTGCCAAAGCCGCCGTTACCGCCTTTCGCCAGCAGCTCGCGCTGTCCGAGTTTCGAGAGATCGACGATCAGCGTCTCGTTGTCGTCTTCGAAAATCTGGGTGCCGACGGGTACGCGAAGCACGACGTCGGACGAGTTCGCACCGTGCCGGTCGCGCCCCATGCCGTGGCCACCGGTCTTGGCCTTAAAGTGCTGCTGGTAGCGATAGTCGATCAGCGTGTTGAGCCCATCGACCGCTTCCGCGAAGACGTTGCCGCCGCGCCCGCCGTCGCCTCCATCCGGCCCGCCAAACTCAATGAATTTCTCGCGCCGGAACGAGACCGCACCCGCGCCGCCATCGCCGGAGCGGATATAGACCTTCGCCTGATCGAGGAACTTCATCGCCGCCCTCTCCGGGCTTCCCACTCCGCGCGTGAAAGGTGCATGTCGATCGTCTCGACCTCGTCGCAGCGTGCCCGGCACGCCACCATGTAGCGCCCGGCCTCCGAGAAGCCGAGCTTCTCCAGAACCCGCTTCGATGCGCCGTTGTCCACGTAGACCCCACCGCCGATCCTCTCACCGGGATAGTCGCCGAACGCACGGTCGACGAGCGCTCCGACCGCCGCAGTGCCAAGCCCGCGGCCCCAATGCGGGCGGCCGATCCAATAGCCGAGCCGCGGCATCTTGCGCGGCGGGTTGCCGGCGCCAGGCCTTTTCACCGTGACCACGCCAACCGGATTTCCGGCGGAGATGACGGCGTAGTCGTCGCTCTCCGCGTCGGGGCGACTGCTCCGCGTCACGTACTCCTCAACGTCCCGCACCGTGAGCGGCCAGGGGACGGAGGCGAGCATCCGTACCACGTCCCAGTCGTCGAGCAACGAAAGGAGCGCATCCGCATGCGCGCCCATCAGAGGTTCGAGCGTCACCTGCTCCCTCTTCAGGCCCTCTTCGGCAATGCGGCCGGCGGCAATCATGCTCGATGTCCTCAACGAAAAAGGGGAAGCGGCTTCCCGCTTTTTGACGTCCGCTGACATCCGACCGCATCCGAAAAGCCCATATATTTCTGTCATCTCGGCTTGTGGAACGTCCGCACTAGCCCGTTGTTGCCCGCCTGCATCCCACATATTATGTGGAATCGAATGTGGGATGGACCTATGGCGAAGCGACGTGGCAAACATCCCGAGAAGGCACTGTCTGCGGTGCGAGTGAGGGCTCTGCGAACGCCCGGGCGCTACGCGGACGGAAACGGCCTTTATCTAATCGTAGATCCATCGGGCGCCAAGCGATGGATTCTCCGGACGGTCGTTCAAGGACGCCGACGAGACATGGGGCTTGGGGGCGCCCAGCTCGTAACGCTTGCAGAGGCCCGAGACAAAGCAACCGAGTATCGCAAGAAAGCCCGCGACGGTGGCGATCCCCTAGCCGAGAAACGCAAAGCCAGTCGTAGCGTCCCTACATTTGAAGCCGCTACCCAGACTGTATTTTCAGAGCACGCTCCTGGCTGGCGCAATGCCCGCCATTCCGAGCAGTGGCTAAATTCACTTCGTGCCTATGCATTCCCGCTGATTGGTCGCAGGCGCGTCGATCAAATCGACACCCCGGAAGTCTTGAAAGTGCTCGCGCCGATCTGGCTTACGAAACCCGAGACGGCGAAACGTGTCCGGCAGCGAATAAGGACGGTGCTGGATTGGGCAAAGGCTGCCGGACATCGTTCGGGCGAAAATCCCGCTGACAGCGTCCGAAACGGCCTTCCAAAACAAGCGGAAAGAACAGGTCACCATGCCGCCCTGCCCTACTCCGAGATTCCGTCTTTCATTCGGCGCCTGCAGGAAAGCGATGTCGCCGAGATGGCTCGACTTGCCTTCGAGTTTCTTATTTTGACGGCGACGCGGACAAGCGAGGCGCTTGGCGCACGGTGCAGCGAGATCAACCTGGAACAGAAAGTCTGGACCATCCCGCCTGAGCGCATGAAGGGGAGACGCGAGCACCGCATTCCGCTGTCACCCCGAGCGATCGAGATAGTGCAGCGCGCATTGGACCTATCCCCAAATTGCGAGTTCATATTCGCATCAACTCGGCTGGGCCGGCCATTGGGGCCGCTCGTTTTCTTCAAGACCCTACGCACGTTGGGCAACCGGGTAACCGCACACGGCTTCAGGGCCTCGTTTCGCGACTGGGCTGGGGAGCGAACCAACTTTCCGCGTGAGGTATGCGAGGCCGCACTCGCGCACGTCGTCAAGGACAAAGCCGAGCGGGCCTATGCTCGGTCTGATCTATTCGAAAAGCGACGCAAACTCATGGATACGTGGGCCGGGTTCGTATCGGCCACGCCGGGCAAGGTTGTGCCCATTCAGGCGAAGGCAGGGCGCCGATGAATCCCCAAGACACCCACGAAGCCAACGTGGAGTTCCTCGTGGGCGAAAAGTACCCCGCGTACCGCCGATGGAAAGCCTCACAAGCGAACCAATCTCTCAGTAACCTCACACCGCCAATCTCGATTGACCGCGCCACCGCTGATGCTGCCGATGCCTATGCGCAAGACCTAATGTCGAAGTCGGCCGCCGATGTCGCGGGCCTGGTCGCCGAACTCGGCGGTATAAGGCGAAGGCCGCCGCAGAAGAGAGGGAGCGCCGCGCCTTCTACAATCAGCCAGACGCAATGGCTGACTACGCGCACTGGTGCAGGGTTGATCACTGGAAGCCAGACCAAATTGTGGCCCTCACTCTGCGCCGCGATCCGAGGAAGGTGAATTGGTTTGGTAGTAGGACAGGCGACCCAAAGGGGGTGCAAAGCCTTGTGCAGATATCACCGTTCGCGAAGGCATACGAAGACCGAATGCGGATCGTCGATAGCGCGTTCTATTCTGGAGCCTTGAGCAACTCGACGCCTTGGTCAATTGCCAACTGGGCAAGGACGAAGGGATTCGTCGTGGCCCCCGAGTGGGAGAAAGAACTGGATGAGCTTGGGTGGCCGATCACGGACCTTCGCGCAGCGTTGAAGGGCAAGGAAGCGCATATCGAACACCTCGAAACCGAAATTGTCCGGCTGACGGCAGTTCTGCCGACCAGCACCGGCAAGGTCCACCACAAAACAAAGAACAGTTTCTACGCAATCATTTATGCACTAGCCGCTCACGGCACTAAGCGACCCTCTGCAGACGATGTGCCGGCGTTGGTCAAGAAAGTCGTCGAGTGGGCAGCACTCTCCGGCTTCGCCATCGATGATCAGACGGCGCGGAAGCATCTATTGGACTCCATCGCATACGTCGCTGAGAAGCAGAGGCAGGCGAAATAGTCTATTTCGCCGCGAAATACAGTATCTCGCCCCGCAAACCCCCGCATTCGCCCATAGCCGCTTCGGTTCGAACCGAAAAGGGCGTGGAATGAGACAGACACACTCCAGCATCCAAAGCGTCCCTGACGCGCCAGCCTTACCGACTGAAGGGTATGTTCGCCTAGCCCAGATCATCAAGCCGAAGGGTGTGATCCCAGTCGGCCGCACGCGATGGTACAGGGGCATAGAAGCAGGCGAGTTCCCCCCGCCAAAGAAAATCGGAACAGTCTCACTTTGGGGAGTGTCCGAAATCCGTGACGTGATTCGTCGCATCGCGGAAGGCGAACTCACCCTCGGCAAAGCTGCATGGACGCGGGGCAGCCCATCATCTGGCACCAAGCCGCTTCCCGCGGGAGGGCACGCCAGTGCCCCCTGACACGAGAAACCCCGCCGTCCTGGCAGACGGCAGGGCTCATGAAAACGAACGGACTGATCAACTTGAACACCCGAAAAATAGCCACGCTGACACAGTTCGGCAAGGGCCGGGCTCTCTGCTCAGCTATGCGGCTTCCGTTGCCTTAGGGACTCAACGCTTTGCCGTGGTGTGCCATTGCCTCTTGGAGGAGGCCGACGCGGCGTTGGACGACCAGACCTTCGTTGGAGCGCTCGATCTCGGCGAAGTCGATCTCCCCTTCCTTATCGAGAGCTTGGGCATGCTCGCCGACAATCTTCAGCGTATTGCCGACGCCTACGGTCACGACCAGGTCGCCAAACGCTTCCGACGGAGCGCTTCCTGATGGGCGCTCTTCTGGATGCAGTTATCGGCGTCAACAACCGCATCGACGTCGAGGTGCCCGACGAAGCGGCCACCGACACCGGTGCCGCAGTCCTTGACGATGTTCGTCACGTCCTCGGGCGGTTCGTCGCTTATCCTTCCGAAGAAGCGCACGTGGCGCACACGCTATGGACCGCCCACACGCATTTGATGGAGGCATGGGTATCGACGCCGAGAATCGCCTTCCTCTCCCCCGAACCTGGCTCGGGAAAGACGCGGGCGCTCGAAGTCTCCGAGCTGCTTGTTCCTCGCCCTGTGGAAGCGATCAACGTCACGCCGGCCTACCTGTTTCGGAAGGTGGGAAGTGCCGATGGCCGCCCCACGATCCTCTTCGACGAAATCGACACGATCTTCGGGCCGAAGGCACGGGACAACGAGGAAATCCGTGGCCTTCTTAACGCCGGTCATCGTCGCGGCGCCGTCGCTGGCCGCTGCGTGGTCCGGGGGAAGAGTGTGGAGACGGAGGAGATACCCGCCTATTGCGCCGTGGCGCTCGCCGGCATCGGCGATCTGCCCGACACGATCCTCTCGCGATCGGTTATCATCAGGATGCGGAGGCGCGCTCCAACCGAGATTGTGGAACCGTATCGGCGGCGTCTCCATGTTGGTGAAGGACATGCCCTTCGCGCTCGCCTTGAGGAGTGGGCCGCCGCAGTTTTCGATAGCGTCCAGGACGCCTGGCCTGAGCTTCCTCTCGGTGTCGAGGATCGCAATGCCGACGTTTGGGAGCCGCTTCTGGCCGTCGCTGACGCCGCCGGTGGCGAGTGGCCGGAGAGGGCTCGTGTTGCGGCTGTTACGCTTGTTACGCTTCTCCGGGAGGCAAACCCAAGCCTAGGCATTCGCCTTCTCTCCGACCTGAGGAAGATTTTCGGCTCCAACGAGGCGATGACAACGGCAGCCATTCTCCCCGCCCTTCACAAGATTGAAGAAGCCCCTTGGGGAGATATCGGAGGGAAAGCTCTGGATGATCGGGGCCTCGCCCGCCGTCTCAGCAAATACGACATCCACCCGAAGGTCATCCGTATCGGGGAGAACACAGCGCGCGGATATGACCGTGCCGATCTACACGATGCATGGGACCGCTATCTGGGTCCGCCTCTCCCACATGCGTAACAAGCGTAACAGCGCAACGGCGACATCGGAGCGGCAGCAAACCTGCCAAGCGCACCACACCCGGCTACGTCCTCGAAGGCAAACGGAACGGCCTGCGATCTAATCGGCGGTGGTCGCCCCTTCGCCCTTGGTCTCACGGCCGAGCGGCGGTTTGACAGCCGAGCGTTGCGAAAAGACCGGTGGACATGGTTACTCGGTCACCCGCTCATAGGCTTGCGTCACGACGTGCATGGCCGCGTGAACTTGCGACGCGTCCTTGAGCGAAAAAATCACATCCCCGGATTCGCTAGCATTGGTGATGAATGCGAAATCCGACGCATCACGCGAGAGGCCCGAGGGATCGTCTGTTTCGTCAAAATCGATATTCGCCAGCAATAGGATGTACTTCGTGCGGGGCAGGATCTCCAGAAAATGGTCGTAGACGCGGTAGACCACGCCCTTCGCCCCACAGAGTTCAACCACGTCCTCGCCTAGCGCAATAATGTTGGGGCGGATGGCGTCGAACAACGCCCGGCTCTCGGTATCGAAACCAACCGCGTCGATGCTGAACTGGGCGGCTGCAGCCCGACGCTCCTCCAAATCCGCTTGGCGAACGGCCGCCATATCGACCAACAGCGCCGGCCAGACGCGAACGGCCTGGTCCGCCAGCGCCCTACCTCGGGCTTCGATTTCCGCAGCAGTCCATTGCGTCTGTTCGCGGACGAACCGGTTGAGGCGCAGGGGGCTTTCGTTGAAGCCCCTGGGCATCGTCTTCTTCTCGTCGAACGAGCGATCGCTGTATTCGGCGTTGTACCCCGTCAGCGTCAGGTTGCCCAAACGGTGCAGCCAGGTTTCCTAAATCGTCTTCCAGTCATCCCCAAGCATTTGCCGCCACGCCGCCGCAAGGTTCTCGTTCTGCGGAAGCACATGCTCGATCGTGAAGGAACTGGTATCGATCTTTTCCTTGCTGTCGTTCTCCAGGCGGTCGAGCAGATAGGCGCAGGTCCGCATCGCATAGACATCGCGCGTTTCCAGGGTATCGCGGAATTCGATGTCAGAGGGAAAGCGGCGTTTTTTGCTGGCCCGATACAACGCCACCTTCAGGCTCAAGAGCGGGGCGTCGTCCCGGATCCTGTAGGCCAGGCTGGCGAAGATTTGGTAGAGGCTGCGGGTCTGCATGTCGCAGGCCGAACGACGGAAGACGTAGCTTTCGACCAACGCAATCGCTTCTGCGAACGCGCGCCCCTCGAACTGTCCTGTGCGTTCGTGGCAATCGTGCAGGCGCAGCATCAAGGGTGATGCCACCTCGACTAGGCTACGCAGTCGATTTGCCGGGACGGCGAACACCGGATCGGCCTCCCGGCCCAGGCTGAAGCGGACGTAGTATCCGGCGAAACGGCGCAACTCCCCCAGCACGTCTTCGACTGACCGACGCTTAGTTTCGGCATGGAAAAACCCGCGAAAATGATGGTAGATCGCATCAGCGCGGAGCTGCTTGCTCGGCTGTAGCTTTAGAACCAGGAAATCGCGGCAGAACTTGTCAAACTCGCTGCGATATCGGTTGCCGAAGGCGAGCTCAATTGGGCGCCAGTAGTCTTCGTAGAGGCGAGTTTGCAGCCCGTCATCGAGGCGCATTAGCACGAAGTTGCGGATCAGGTCAGCCTGCGTCAGATCCAGCCCCGTCGAATTGAGGCTCTCGAAAATCATCTGCGGATCGTCGTGTCCCCGCGTCAGGCTCACGTCCACGATCACTAGTTTCATGATCCCGGAGTAAACCTGACAGACATCGGCGTCGGCCAGACGCTCGCGGAAGAACTCGTAGTTCTCCCGCACCGCCTCGGCGCCGTCGCTGGATAACGCACGCCCGGACATTAGAGCGGCCAACGCCTCGTTGTCGGCTCGGCGAAGCATTAGCTTGCTCTTGCGCTCGCCCCTGCCGTGGCGATTGTGCAGAAAGTGGTCTTCAACTTCTTCCGGCGACGGCAGGGCCTCGTCGTCAGATGGTTTTGTATTCAGCTGATCACGCAGGGCAATGAGCAGCAGTGTGACCGTCGTCAGGCGTTGCTGCCCGTCGATCACCAGCCAGCGGGGAATCGCCGCCTGATTGTCCTCGGCGGCGATATAGACCACAGACCCGAGGAAGTGCGCTCGCGCGTCGGGATCGCCTCCGACCGAGAGGATGTCCTGCCAGAGCTGCTGGCAGTGCTTGGTGCCCCACGAGTAATCGCGCTGGAAGATCGGCACGATGAACTGCTTCGCGCCATCCAAAAGTTGGGTGAGCGGGAGGTCCTGGGCGTTCATGCGGCCACCGGATCAGGGAGGTTGGAAACGTCAATCTGCCCGGATAGCAGTTGCACTTTTCGGTCGTTGTTTGCAGCACTTTTTTGCCAGCGAGCGTGATAGATGTGCATCTGATAGTCTATCAGTTGCTATCGTCTTATATTATCCAGCGTATATCGAGGTTTTCGGCCAGGACAATCCGCGTGTCCCAGCCAACGCGGAACCCGCGTCCCGTCTCAAATGATCAAACGGTGGTTTATTTGGAGTTCATCTCAATTCCAGAACCGAGACCACCAGTGCTGCCGTGCTTCAAAGTTTTTCTTTTCATCAGCGTTTTTCATTTCTTCAGCCCGTTCCCTCCACAGCTTGTCACTCTCCTCGCGCACTTGTTGCGCACGCGCCTCATCCGCCTCGCGTCTTTGCAATGTCGCCTTTGCTCGTTCGTGAGCTGGAGCAATGAGATCCGCCCGGACTTCGTCGGCCGACTTGGTGCAAAGATCGATGACAACGTAGTTGGACTGCGGAGTGACTAACGAACCGAGCACATAGTACGGGGCACCCGGCTCGGAGAGATTGAAAAGACAATACTCTTTTGCCGAAGCGCAGCTTATGAAAATCAGCACTGACGCGGATGCGACGGCGCCAATCGCAAAACTCGAAGACCTGCAGAATCGCCGTTTCATGCTGAGGAGAATGAAGCGACCAGCGTGTTAACAGTTGCTTACGTACGGGTGACGACCGAGCCGCTCACGCCGGCGCCGGATCAGGTGGCCGCCGCAGTTCGGCGATCAATCGCAGAATCTCGGCGAACATGACCCTCGTCACGGTGACCTCAGCCATCTGGAATGTGACGTGGCGGCCGTGGCTGACGAGCTTTGCGCCGATCTTGATCAGCTCCGGCGTTGCCATCCCCGAAGCGCCCGAACTGCGCCTTGGCCGGCGAGGCTCCCACAGGGCAAAAAGGCGATTTTGCGCGCAGGGCTTCGGCGTCGGTGTTGATATGCCTCAATGCGCCCGAAGGCGCGCCCTGGCTACCGGAGACCATGGCACAAATCCATTCACTGCCTCGAACGTGGCAAGAAATTTCGAGCGCCCCGACGGGCGTCGATTTGGAGGTGTGCGTGATAGACAAGCAAGGCGTGCACGCGCTGGTGTTCCCTTGTCAAAAGGAGGGTCGTGCATGGCTCGATCCTTCAACGAAAGGGCACATAGAAATTCAACCGACACATTGGCGGCTTTGGGGCGAGGATATTCAGATCACTTCCTAAGCAGCCCCTTGTTTTCGATTGCGAATCTGAATTTCTCCTTCTCCTCCGCCAGGAGCCGAAGAATCATCGCGCGCTTTGTGGGATCGGTTTCAGTTTTGAGCAGCAGATTGAATCTATCGATGTTGGCTTGCGCGATCGTCTGCATGACTGCCTCCGTCACGTACTCTTCCGTCGCGGTCGAGCTGATATGCGTTTCCCAAGCCGGTGACTGTGCAGTTTTGCTCAATGCCCCGGTCACTTCGACCAGGAAAGTCAGAAAGTGGATGCCCTACTGGAAGGCCCACCTCAAGGGCAAAAGCCGCGGCCAGCGGCTAACCGTCTTTCGCGGAGCCTCCCGCAACCGGCGGGCTCCGTAAACACAAGAGGAGCGTGCAATGTTGTGGAACGCATCAGTGCTCAACGGCTACGCGATTTCTGCCGGTGACGGTCAGCTTGGCACCGTCAGCGACTTTCTGTTCGACGACACCAGCTGGCTGGTTCCTGTTTAAGTCTTGCCCTTATTTGAGCTGTCGCAGCGGAGGAAAGTCGCAGCGGAGGAAGGGCTGCTGAAGCCGCACGGCGGATCTGACGACGGACAACCAAGGAGAGTGTGACATGGCAAAGGGCACCAGAAAGAGCGGCGTGACGTCGCCGCGTGTGGCGTCTCAAGCGGGCAAGGATTTGCGAAACTCGAAGACACCCAAGCAAGACCGAGCGCCGATAGCCTCTGCATTGCGCCAAGCGCGGCCCAAGGCGCAGAAGAAGACCGCCGCGAAGGCCCCCAAGAAAACCGCCGCGAAGACGCTCAAGAAAACGGCGAGGGTACCCGTGTTCACACTGCCAGAAAGGAGCGGTGATATGGCCAAGAAACCAGAACATTCTCCCTTTGAACTGCCCAAGAAAATGGGCGAATTTTGGAGGATGTATAACCCTGAGAAGATGCAGGAAATTTTCAATCCGCAGAAGTTCATGGAGCAGGTGAAGGCGATGACGCCGGGCGGCACGCACCTCGGTGATGTTGTGGACCAGAACCGACGTAACTTCGAAGCCATGATGGAAGCCAACAAGGCCGCTGCGGAAACGTATCGGGACATGCTGGAAAAGCAGATGGAGATCTTCAGCCGCGTGACCGATACAGCAACGGAGTACGTCTCCGGTCTGGAAGCGGCAAGCAGTCCCGAAGCCGCTAAGCGCAATGCTGACGCCTACGGGCGCTCGGTAGAAAAGGCGCTGAAGCTGATGCAGGAGATGGCTGACGCAGTTCGCGCCGCCAATGAAAGGGTTTTCAAGGATGCGCAGAAGCGGGTGACGGCGGCGATGGAGGAGCTGAAGAGAAGCTGAGCTAGTTTAGGGCGCTGACGCCAGCGGGAGCATGGGCATTGTCACAACTCCAGCGGGTCGCGGCAGGGCACGGCGGCGGTCGCGCCTATGCGGCTGCAGAGACCTCCATCCAGCCCAGAGTAACGATGGCAACGGGAAGCAGTCCCGCCAAGGCACCGACCACGGGAATTCTTGACGTTATACTCCGGTAGGATTTAAGAGACGACTACAGCGTTTGCCTGTCCGCGCTCGCCAACCTATGGCTGACGCATAGCGTGGAAGGGGACTTGCGCCGCGCCATTCGGTTTGAAGAGGAGGTGGGTCCAGTGAACTTCCTGAGCATTCTTACTGGCCGCTTCGCGACGCCCGTCGCCGAAAACCCAACGGTCGTCATGGTGGAGGCCGCGTACCGGCATCATGGGATCGACGCCCGCTACATCAACTGCGACGTGCCGCCGGAGCTTCTTGGCGATGCGGTGCGCGGAGCGAAGGCGATGGGGTGGGTCGGTTTCAACTGCTCGCTGCCCCACAAGGTCGCGGTGATCGACCATCTCATGGGCTCGGCGAGTTGGCCGAGATCATGGGGGCGGTCAATTGTGCAGTCCGACGCGGCGATAAATTCATCGGCGAGAACACTGATGGAAAGGGTTTTCTCAAATCCCTGATGGAGGTGGTCGATCCGGGAGGAAAGCGCGTCGTCATGTTCGGCGCCGGCGGCGCAGCACGGGCGATTGGCGTCGAGCTTGCCTTGGCCGGGGCCAAAGATGTTGTCGTGGTGAACCGGAGCGTCGGGCGTGGCGAGATGCTGGTCAAGCTGCTCGCTGACAAGACACCGGCGTCGGCGGAGTTCGTCACCTGGGACGAGCCTTACGTCATCTCGGAAGATACCGACATCGTCGTCAATGCCACGTCGATCGGCCTCTATCCCGACGTCACCGCTCGTCTCGATATCGTCCCCGATACGCTGAAGCCAGGCATGATAGTCGCGGACGTCATACCCAATCCGCCCAGCACGCTCTTCCTTCGTGACGCGGAAGCGCGCGGCTGCACGGTGCTCGATGGTCTCGGCATGCTGATCAATCAGGGCATCCTTGGCATCAAGGACCTGGACAGGAGTTGATGCCGACCCCGGAGTCATGCGCGCTGCGTTAGAGCAGATTTTCTCCGAGCCGCGGTAATTTCGGTTCGGTTGGCATCTCGTCTCGGCCCTCATGTTTCTTGCGGCAACGGAAAGGCTACCGACCGACGCGGCCGGGCCAGATTGCGGACCAAGCGTCCGCGACCCTCAGCCGTGCGACGCCTTTCGGGCGGCTTCAACGATCTGGTCGCCCGTCATCTTTTCGGCACGTGACCTTGCCGAGTTGACGATGCGTTCGGCCTGCAACTTGGCTTGCTCAATGATCAAAGCGGCATCCTTTTGGGCTTTCAGAAGGTGCTCTTCATAGACTTGACCCGGCAAACCCGGTGCCTCGCGGCCTTTTTCACCAACGATCCGCTGGAAGTCGTCGGCTTGGTCGGCATAGTCGGCCAGCAATTCCGTCTCGAACTCGACAAGCGACCGCGCGACCGCTTCTAGGGAGCGCACTTTTGCAAGCTCGAACGGATACAGCCAGTATTTCTGAAGACATCGCCCATAGAAGCCAGCGAGGCTGTAGTTCCAGTTCACGATTACTCGCGCACCGCCCGTCAAGAAGGTCTCGACGGCTTGGTTCGTGTCATCCGTCTCTGGAAGTTTTTTTGCTGTGTTAGACATCGCCGCGACCTCGTTCGTAACCGACCGGGCGTGCGGATAGAACTGAAAAACTCGACTTGCCAACGCGCTAACTAAAGAGCGGCCGCCGCTCACTCGGTGAATAAACCTATCGACTTAGCATAGGCGCCCTCGACCACCCGCGCAACGCGCTGACTGCGGCGCGCCCTCGCCCCCGGCGACGAACAGCCCGGCCGGTGCGCGCTTCAGCACGGCAATGCCCTCCCGGCTCAGATTACTCCGACGAGCAGGTCGCCAATAGCGATTGCGGGGCC
>CAWDTS010000013.1:0-26506 GCA_963805325.1 uncultured Alphaproteobacteria bacterium
ACAGAGAGACCGAGCAAGGGGAAAGCGTTGAGTCGGCTTGATTTCATGATCAGCCGGCTGACCGCGCAGCGCGCGCTGATGGAGGAAGCGGCGCGCGTCGTTGCGGGGCGGCCGGGGTCTGTGTTCGAACTTGGCCTCGGCAGCGGCCGCACCTTCGACCATTTGCGGCAGCTTTTCCCAGACCGCGAGATCTATGCGTTCGACAGGGCGATCGGGGCGCATCCGAAGTGCATTCCGGACGGTGACCACCTGATCCTCGGGGAGATCCGTGAGACGCTTGAATTCTGCGCGCCACGAATATCGGAGAAGCCGGCGCTGATTAACATCGACCTTGGCTCGGGCGACCCCACGCAGGACCTGATCACACGTGCCTGGCTCTCGCCGCTGGTCGTCAAATGGTGCGCGCCCGGCACGGTGGTGCTCGCGGACCGGCCGGTCGACGGCCCGTTTCGTGAATTGGCGCGGCCGCCCGGCTGCCCTAAATCGGGCCACGTGCTGCTCGCCGCGGAATAAGGCGGCGGCCAAAACTGATGCGGATCGCGTTTTACGCCCCTTTGAAGCCTCCCGACCATGCGGTTGCGTCGGGCGACCGCACGATGGCGCGCGCGTTGATTGCGGCGCTGACGCTCGCCGGGCACGAGGTGACGCTCGCCTCGCATTTCAGAAGCCGCGACGGCGGCGATGCGGCGCGGCAGATGCGGCTCAAGACACTCGGCGGCAAGCTGGCGGAGCGCTACCTCCGACGCATCATCGATGGCGCACCGCGGCCGGACCTCTGGTTCACCTACCACCTCTATCACAAGGCGCCGGACTGGCTCGGCCCGACCATCGCTGCGCAGCTCGCCATCCCCTACGTCGTCGCGGAGGCGTCCTATGCGCCGAAGCAGGCGGGCGGACGTTGGGACCTCGGCCACCAGGCGACCGCCGATGCGATCCGCCGCGCCGATTTGATCCTCGAGCCGAATCCGGCCGACGCGGAATGCGTGCTCCCGCTTCTTGCAGACCCCGACAGGCTGGCGCCGCTCGTTCCGTTCCTCGAGACGGCGCCCTTCCGTGCGCCGCAGCGTGCCGAGGCGCGCGCTTCGATCGGGACGATGCTCGACCTTGACGCGCGCAAGCCCTGGCTTCTCGCAGTCGCCATGATGCGCGACGACCAGAAACTCTTCTCCTATCAGACGCTCGCCGAAGCGCTGTCGCGGCTCAAGCTGCGACGCTGGCAGCTGATCGTCGCGGGCGCCGGTCCCGCCGAGCCCGCGGTGCAGCAGGCCTTCGCGCCGTTCAAGGACCGCGTGAAATGGATCGGAGTCGTTCCCCCGGGCGTGATGACGCGCCTTTACCGGGCCGCCGATCTCTACGTCTGGCCGGCAGTCAAGGAAGCGTGGGGAATGGCGCTGCTCGAGGCACAGGCGGCCGGCCTTCCGGTCGTCGCCGGCCGAAGCGGCGGCGTGCCGGCGATTGTCGCCGACGGCGAGACAGGACTGCTTGCGCCGGAAGGCGACGCCAAGGCATTCGCCAAGGCTGTAGGGGCCCTCCTCGGCGATCCGGCGCGCCGCTCGGCGATGGGGCACGCTGCAATGCAAAAGAGCGAGCGTGAGCACGACATCGCGGTGGCGGCCGAAACGCTCGACCGGCATCTCCGCTGCCTCGTCGCTCGCAAATGACCCCGCTTCTCGTCATCCGCCATGCCACCACCGACTGGAACGCCTCGGGGCTGATCCAGGGACGCACCGACCGGCCGCTCAACGCCGCCGGCCGCGCGGCGATCCAGGCGGCGACCCTGCCACCGGGATGGGGCGGCGCAGCCTGCCTTGCGAGCCCGCTCATCCGCGCGATGGAGACGGCAAGGCTCTTGGGTCTCGATCCGAACCCCGAGCCGCTTCTCATCGAAATGGCCTGGGGCGAATGGGAGGGCCGGCGGCTCAGCGATCTGCGGGCGGCGCTCGGCGACGCGATGGCGGAAAACGAGGCGCGCGGACTCGATTTCCGCCCGCCCGGCGGCGAGAGCCCGCGCGACGTGCAGGCGCGGCTTTTTCCGCTGCTGAAAAGCCTCTCCGAACCGACCGTCTTCGTGACCCACAAGGGGGTGCTTCGCGCGCTTTACGCGCTTGCGACGGGCTGGAGCATGACCGAAAAGGGGCCGGACAAGCTTCGCGACGGTACCGCGCACGCCTTCCGCATTGCGGCAAACGGCACGCCCGCTGTCGAGACGCTCAACATTCCGCTGGAGGGGCGATGAAGAAGCGCGTGCTCTTCTACGTCCAGCATCTTCTCGGGATCGGGCATCTCAAGCGCGCCGAGGTCCTGACCACCGCGATGGTCGATGCCGGTCTCGACGTGACGGTGGCTTTCGGCGGACGGGCCGTGCGCGAGGTTTCGTTCAAGGGCGCGACGCTAGCTGCGCTTCCGGCTGCCACAATCGCCGGGGAGAATTTTTCCGAGCTTCTCGACGCGAAGGGGAAGCCGATCGATGACGCGTGGAAGTCGGCGCGGCGCGACGCGCTTCTTGCGCTTTGCCGCAAGACCGATCCGGACGTCGTGCTGATCGAGCTCTTCCCGTTCGGGCGCCGTCAATTCCGCTTCGAGCTGCTACCGCTCCTCGATGCAATCCATGCCGAGAAGCGTCCGCCGCGCGTCGCATGCTCCGTCAGGGACATTCTCGTCGCGGCAAAGCTGCCGAGCCGCGTTGCCGAGACGGTGGCCACGCTTCGCCGCCACTTCAACGCGGTCCTCGTACACGGCGATCCGGCGCTGATCCGCTTCGACGCGACCTTTCCGGAGGCGGCGCGCCTTGGCGACATGATCCGCTACACAGGCTACGTCGCGCCGGCGTCGAACGACGGGTCGGCGAAGGGCGCCGGCGAAGTGGTGGTCTCCGCAGGTGGCGGCGCGGTCGGCGCGCCGCTTCTCGCCGCGGCGATGGCGGCACGGCCGCTCACCGCGCTTGCCGGCAACGTCTGGCGCTTCCTGACGGGCCCGAATCTCAGCGAAGAGGATTTCAAGGCACTCGCCAGACACGCGAGCGAGCGCACCATCGTGGAGCGCTTTCGCGACGATTTCGCCGATCGTCTGCGCGGCTCGACGCTGTCGATCTCGCAGGCCGGCTACAACACCACGATGGACATATTGAGCACAGGCGCGCGGGCCATCGTCGTGCCCTACGAGTCGAAGGGCGAGACAGAGCAGCGTCTGCGCGCCGAAATCCTGGCGCGCAAGGGGCTCCTCACCCTGGTCCCCGCGGGGGAACTCTCGCCGCAGCGGATGGTCCAGGCGGTCAAGGCGGCAATCGAAAAACCCACCGCGGCCCTGAATGTGGATGTTGCGGGCGCGGCGAAGACGGCGCAAATCGTCGGCGAGCTTGCGGCGCTGCGCGGAACCCACAAATCACACTGAGATGACAAGCGTCACTTCCCGGTCATTGCAAGGTCAACGATTCCATGGCCCCATAAGGACATGAACGTGTTGGAGCGGGCGCGGCCCGCAGAAGAGCTGCTGACGATCCGGGACCTGTCGGTGCAGTTCCGCACACTTGCGGGGCGCGTGCAGGCGGTGGATTCGCTGTCGATGCGCATCCGGCCGGGAAGCACCGTGGCGCTGGTCGGCGAATCGGGGTCCGGCAAATCGGTCACAGCGCAGGCGATCATGGGCATCCTGCCGCGCACGGCCCACATCACCGGCGGGGAGATTGTCTTCAACGATACGGATACAGGCACGCGGGACCTCGCCAAGCTGTCGCCCCGCTCCAAGGAGTTCGTGGCGATCCGCGGCGACCGCATCGGCATGATCTTCCAGGAGCCGATGACCTCGTTCTCGCCGCTTCACACGATCGGCGACCAGATCGGCGAGGCGCTCGCGGTGCACCGCAAGGTGACGGCGGACGAGAAGCGCGAGCGCACGATCGAGATGCTGCGGCTCGTCGATTTCCCGCGCCCGAGCGAAACCGTCGACACCTATCCGTTCGAGCTCTCCGGCGGACTTCGCCAGCGCGCGATGATCGCGATGGCGCTGATGTGCCGGCCGGCGCTCCTGATCGCCGACGAGCCGACGACGGCGCTCGACGTGACGGTGCAGGCGCAGATCCTGAAGCTGATCCGCGACGTGCAGGCCGAGCTCGGCATGGCCGTGCTTCTCATCACGCACGATCTCGGCGTCGTCGCCAACATGGCGGAGGAGGTCGTTGTCGCGCACCACGGCAAGGTGGTCGAGGCCGGAACGCTTAACGACATCTTCTCAAATCCGACGCACCCCTACCTGCGGGCGCTCCTGAACGCGGTGCCGCATTTCAACATGAAGCCCGGCGAACGGCTGAAGCCGATCCGCGAGATCATCACTCCAATGGAGCGGCTGACCGGCTCGCCGCTCATCGACCGCAGCGGGGGGACGCTGCTCCAGGTCGAGCACGTCTCGAAAAGCTTCGGCATGCGCAAGAACCTTAAGTGGCTGTCGCGCGGGGTGGAGCCGGTCGTGCGGGCGCTGAACGACATCAGCTTCACGGTGGAGCGCGGCGAGTGCCTTGGCCTCGTCGGCAAATCCGGCTCCGGCAAGACGACGGTGTCGAAGGCGATCATGCGCGCGGTGTCGATGGATGAGGGCAGGATCATCTTCTACGACCGCGGCCGGCCGATCGATCTCATGACGCTCGACCTGAAGCAGATGGAGCCGATCCGGCGAAAGATTCAATACATCTTCCAGGACCCGTACTCCTCGCTCAATCCGCGCATGACGATCGGCACAATCCTGGCCGAGCCGTTCCTTATCCACAGAATCGGCAACGACGTGACGCGCCGCGCCGCCGCGGTGCGGCTGCTGGAGATGGTGGGACTCGGCGCGGAGCACCTGAACCGTTATCCGCACAGCTTCTCGGGCGGGCAGCGGCAGCGGATCGGCATCGCCCGCTCGCTGGCGCTGCAACCGGAGCTTGTCATCTGCGACGAGCCGGTGTCAGCGCTCGATGTCTCCATCCAGGCGCAGATCCTGAATCTCCTGAAGGACCTGCAAAAGGAGATCGGGCTTACCTATCTGTTCATCTCGCACAATCTCGCAGTCATCAACTACATCGCCGACCGCATCGCCGTGATGTGCGCCGGGCGGCTCGTGGAGCTGGCGCCGCGTGGTGAACTTTTCCGCAATCCGCTGCATCCGTACACGCGGGCGCTGATGTCGGCAGTGCCCTACCCCGACCCGGATCGCCCGCTCGATTTCGAGGCGATCGGCGCCCACCGCCAGTCGAATCCCGACGCGTGGCCTGCCCCCTTCCGCTGCGGTCCGGAGGGCGATCCGCCGATGCTGGAGGTTGGCGAGGGGCACTTCGTACGGGCCTCTGCTGCGCCGCCGAAGCAGTCGGCGAAGCCGGTGATCGCGGTGCCGGCGCGCACCTGAGCATGGCCCCCTTTCCCGCCTGCGCGGTTAGACAGCGAAGCAGGCCGCAGCTATAAGTTTTCACCGAGGGTGACGGGCCCCGTCACGAGGAGCGCGCTTCGAGCGTCATGGACCTCAATATCTTCAGCTACACTTGGAGATACTCCAAGCGCGACCAGATTTGGCTGCTCCTCGTCGTCGTGGCCTCGCTGCCGTTTTACTTCCTGTCGCTCGATCTGCCGAAGTCGATCGTCAACGGCCCGATCCAGGGGCAGACCTTCTCCAGCCCCAACGCCACAGAAACGGCGATGCGGATCGCCTTCGGTCTGCCGAGCTTCCTCGGCGGACAGGAGATCGTGCTCTTCGGCGGGTTCGAGTTCGGCCGCATCACGACCCTCGTCTATCTGTGCACGCTCTTCCTGTTCTTCGTCTTGATCAACGGCTACTTCAAGCTCTACATCTCGACGTTCAAAGGGCGACTTGGCGAGCGCATGCTTCGGCGCATGCGCTTTCAGCTCATCGATATGCTGCTGCGCTTTCCGCTGCCGCAGTTCCGGCGCCTGAGATCGTCGGAGATCGCCACCATGGTGAAGGACGAGGTAGAGCCGCTCGGCGGCTTCATCGGCGACGCCTTCGTGCAACCGGCCTACCTCATCAGCCAGGCGATCACCGCCATGGCGTTCATCCTGATGCAAAGCGTCACGCTCGGGCTCGTGGCGGGCGGCATCGTGGCGGTGCAGGTTGTCCTGATCCCGCGTCTCCGCCGCCGGCTCCTCGTGCTTGGGCGCGCCCGCCAGCTGACGGCGCGGCAGCTCGCCGGCCGTGTCGGCGAGATCGTCGAGGGCATCATCGGAATTCGCGTCAACGACACGTCGAACTGGGAGCGCGCCGAGATCGTCAGCCGGCTCGGGCGCATCTTCTTCATCCGCTTCGACATCTACCAGTGGAAATTCCTGGTCAAGTTCATCAATAACCTGCTCGCGCAGGTGACGCCCTTCATCTTCTATCTGGTCGGCGGATATCTTGCGATCACGGGGCGGCTCGACATCGGGCAGCTCGTCGCCGTCATCGCCGCCTACAAGGACCTCCCCTCCCCGCTCAAGGATCTGATCGACTGGGACCAGCAGCGCCTCGACGTGCAGGTCAAATACACGCAGGTCGTTGAGAGCTTCACGATCACGAAGGTGCTCGATCCGGAGCTGCAGAAGCTGGACTCCAATACGCCAACCCACATCGAAAAAGAGATTTCCGCCTCCGGGATCGTCATCCGCGACGATTCAGGCGCCACGTTGCTCGACTCCACCACATTCAGCCTGAAGCACGGCGAGGCCGTCGCCGCGGCAGGCTCCGTTGGCGCCGGCGGTGAATATCTGGCGGAAGCTTTTGCGCGCCTTGTCGATCCGGCGTCCGGGCGCGTCTTCGTCGACGGAATTCCACTCGAGACGCTGCCGGACTCGCTCACCGGCCGGCGCATCGGCTACGCGGAAGGCAGCACCTATTTTCCGCAGGGGACGCTGCTCGACAGCCTGATCTACGGCTTGCGGCACGCACCGCTCAGGCAAATAGAGAAGGACCGCCGTGAGGAGCGCCTGCGGCGCGCCGAAGCGCTGGCGTCGGGCAATCCCGAAACCGATATTGCCGACGACTGGATCGACTACGAGGCTGCCGGCGCGACCGGCGCGGAGGATCTCCTCCTACGTCTGCGCGAGGTGCTGACGGTCGTCGACCTCGAAGGAGACGTCTATCGGCTCGGCTTGAGAAGCCGGATGTCGGAAGGTCAGATCGACAGCCTGTCGAGCCGCATCCTCGACGCGCGCGACGATTTCCGCGAGCGTCTCGCAAAGTCGCAGACCGAGCATTATGTCGAGATGTTCGACCCGGACCGCTACGTCGTGAATGCGTCGGTGATGGAGAACCTCGTGTTCGGCGTTGCCGACGCCGAGGCGCTTGGCGGGCGGCTGGAGGACCATCCATATCTGATCTCGGTCATCGCCGAGACGGGGCTTGAGGCAAAGCTTCTCAGGATGGGCGCAGGCGTCGCCGAAACTCTCATCGACCTCTTCGGCGATCTGGCCCCCAACAACCCGCTGCTCGAGCGCATGGACCTGATGGCGCCGGAGGAGATGGACACCTATCGTGCGATCGTGCGGCGCGTGGGCAGCTCCCCCGACGCCAATCTCGATCGTACCGACCGCCAGGCGCTTCTGCGTCTCGCCTTCGGCTATATCGAGCCGCGGCATCGCCACGGCCTCCTCGACGACGCACTCAAGGCGGAGATCGTCAAGGCGCGCAGGATCTTTCGCGAGGGCCTGCCGGGTGACATCAAAGGTGCGATCGACTTCTATCAGACGGCTGTCGTCAACGCCGCGGCGACCGTGCAGGACAACATTCTCTTCGGCCGCGTCGTCGATACCTATGCGGAGGCTCCCGACCGCGTGAACGCGCTTTTGCGCGAGACCATGGACGCGCTCGATCTGACGAGCGCCGCGATCGAGCTTGGCCTGGGGTTCGACATCGGCAGCGGTGCGAAGCGCCTGTCGCTTGCGCAGCAGCAGAAGCTCGCGCTCGGGCGCGCCATCCTGAAGCGGCCGGACGTGCTCATCGTCAATCGTGCACTCGCCGCGCTCGATGCGAATGCGCAGGACGCCACGGTCACACGTGTGCTTGATTACTCGCGTTCAGACGGTGGGCCGCATTTTGCGGTGTTCTGGGTGCTGAGCCATCCTGCCGCCGGACAATGGTTCGATCGCGTGCTGACTTTCGAGAACGGACGGATCGCGAAGTCGGAAGCGCGGACGACGGATACGGGAGAAACGCGGACGCTGGAGGCTGCAAAGTAAGGTTCGGCCGTGCAGACCTCGAGGCGCATGAAAGGTGGATTGACGTGAGCTTGCTGAGCAACGAGGTCGAGCTCCTACGCAGGGTGCCGCTCTTTTCCGGGATCGAATCCTCGCGTCTGAAACTGCTCGCCTACACCTCCGACGTGATCACCTATCAGGCGGGACAGACGATCATGCGCCAGGGCGACATCGGCGACGCGGCCTACGTGATCATCAAGGGCAACGCGGAAGTCTCGGTCTCGACCGACAGCGGGCCGATACCGGTCGCTCAGCTTCACGACGGCGACTTCCTGGGTGAGATCGCGATCCTGTGCGACACGCCGCGAACTGCGACCATTGTCGCGAAGTCCGAGTTGCAGGCGCTCCGCATCCGCAAGGAGCCCTTCTTCGAGTTGTTGCGTCAGTTCCCCGAGATGGCGGTAGATATGACCCGGCTTCTGGCGGAGCGTCTGACGCGCACGACGGCTGAACTGGTTGAAGCGCAACGCCGAGCGACGGCTTCGTAAAGCAGCAGATGACCAATGTTCCTTTTCTGGTGAGGGTGTGGGGCGCACGCGGCAGCCTGCCGGCCCCGGCCGAAGGAAACTGCGAGTTCGGCACCAATTCTCCCTGCGTCGAGATACGCTGCGGGGAGCATGTCCTCGTCTTCGACGTCGGGTCGGGCGCGGAGAGCCTCGGCATGCTTCTGATGCAGGAGGGCGTCAAGAATTTCGACGTCTTCCTCTCGCATTGCCACCTCGACCACGTCATCGGGCTGCCGTTCATGAAGCCGCTTTACAATGGGGCGGTGCATGCCAGCCTCTACGCTGGCCATTTCCTTGACGACATGACGTGCCGGGAGATGACCGAGAGCTTCATGGCGCCCCCGTTCTTTCCGATCACGCCGTCGGTCTTTCACGCGCACCTGACGTTCAAGGACTTCCGACCGCCAGCGCATCTGACGCCGTACCCGGGCATCGAGATCTCAACAGTGCGGCTCAACCACCCGAACGGTGCGGTCGGCTACCGGGTCGACTATGCGGGCCGGTCGGTCTGCTACATCACGGACCACGAGCACATTCCCGGCCATCCCGACGAGGCTTTGCTCGCGATGCTGCAGGGTGCGCAGATCCTGATCTACGACTGCATGTATACCGACGCCGAGTTCGAGCACCACAAGGGCTTCGGCCACTCGACCTGGAACGAGGGCGTACGGCTGTGCGAGGCGGCGGGCGTCGAGCGGCTCGTCATCTTCCACCATCGCCCGGGCCGCAACGACGACGACCTCCGGCGCATCGAGGCAGAGGCGAAGGCCCGCTTTCCCGGCGCCATCGTCGCCCGCACCGGCCTTGAACTTGTACCCTGACGTGTTGATCTGATCGGAACCATGGCGGACAGCGGCCTCATAACCCAAATTACCGACTGGCTGGTCGACCAGTCGCTCGGCGAGCCCGACATCGTCGAGCTGTTCGAGGGCGTATGCAAACGGCTGCATGCCATCGGCGTGCCGGTGAAGCGCGCCATGCTGATGTGGTCGACGCTGCACCCCCTCTTCCAGGCTGAAAGCGTCCTTTGGCTCCACGGGGAGCCGGCGGAGCTCGGTCAATTCCCGCACCAGGACATTGTCTCCGCAGAATGGCTCCGCAGCCCGATGCACTACATGCTGAACGAGAAGGTTACGGTGCTGCGCCGGCGGCTGACCGGGAAAGGCGCCCTGCTCGATTTTGGGATCACCGAGGATCTGCAGGAGCAGGGGTACACCGATTACCTGATCATGAGCACCGATCTCTTCTCCCAAGCGGCCTCAAGCAACCGCGAGCGGCGCGGCATCTTCGTGACCTGGGCGTCGAACCGGCGCGGCGGGTTCATCGACGATGACCTGGCAGCTTTGCAGCGCATCCAGCGGCGTCTCGCCATCGCCTGCAAGACGGTGATCCAGTCACGCATCTCCCGCAACATCGCGGAGGCCTATCTCGGCCGCGAGACGGGACGCCGCGTGCTTTCCGGCTCCATCCGTCTCGGCGACGGCGAGCAGACGCGCGCGCTCGTCTGGTACTCGGACCTCAGAGAACTCCACGCGGCTCGCCGAGACCATGCCGAGCGACGCCTTCCTGGAACTTCTCAACGTCTATTTCGAATGCGCCGCGCGTCCGGCGATCGCCGCCGGCGGCGAAGTGCTTGCCTTCGTCGGCGACGCGGTGCTCGCGATCTTTCCGGTCGAGAAGGAATCGGAGCTTCCGGAGCTCACGCGCCGCGTCACGGCCGCGCTGAACGAGTCGCTCGCGCTTTCCGACGGCGTCAATGCGGAGCGGGCCGCAAAAAGCCTGGAGCCGATCCGGTACGGGATCGCGCTCAATGTCGGGACGCTGATGTACGGCAATATCGGCGTTCCGGAACGGCTCGCCTTCTCCGCCGTCGGTCCGACGGTGATCGAGGTGGCGCGCATCGAGAAACTGACGAAGACGATCGGCGCGCGCGTGCTCGCCACGCGCCAGATCGCTTCAATCGAGCCGGATCTCTGGCACTCGGTCGGCGCACATCGCCTGGAGGGGGTCGGCGAGCCGCAGGAACTCTTCGGATTTCGCCGGGAGGCTGCCCGCGAGGCTGCGTAGCGCCGTGGGAAGGCTTTTGCGCGACGTGTTTCGCTCTTCGTTCGACCGACCTCAGCGTGGGGAGCGTAAGCTGATGTCCGCCCGCCGTTTGCGCTTCGGGCTTCAGACAGTGCTCGGCCTCGCCAGACGCGGATTCTTCATTCCCTACCGCTATGCCGACCAGGTGCCGTCGGCCGGCAAGCGCGCTCCTTACAAGGCGCTCGAGCCGCTCTTTCTTGAAGCCGAGCCGACGTTTCTGGCGCTGCTCCAATCGATGCGCGCGTTCGCGGATGCATTTCAGGCGATTGGCGGCGACGCGCCGCCGGAGCCGCGCTGGAACCAGGACTGGTTCCCGCGCCTCGATGCGGCCGCGCTCTATGTCCTCGTGCGCGAAAAACGTCCGCGCCACATCATCGAGGTCGGCTCCGGCCACTCGACGCGCTTCATGGCGCGGGCGATCCGCGACGGCGACCTGGCGAGCGAGATCACGGCGATCGACCCGGAGCCGCGCGCCGACATCAAGGGCATCGGCGCAACGCTGATCCGCGACACGGTGCAAGGCGCGGGTCTGGGTGCCTTCAAGAGGCTCGTCGAGGGCGACATCCTGTTCATCGATTCAAGCCACATCCTGATGCCGGGAACCGATGTGGACCTGCTCCTGAACCACGTGCTGCCGGGGCTGCCGCGCGGCGTCCTCGTGCATGTTCACGACATTTTCCTGCCCGACGACTATCCGCTCGAATGGGAATGGCGCGGCTATAACGAGCAGCTCGGCGTGGCGGCGCTGATCCAGGGAGCAGGCTACCGGCTCCTGTGGTCGAGCCACTACGCGGCGACGCGCATGACCGCGGTCGTCGCCGCCAGTCCCGCAGGCGCGATCCCGCTCAAAGCCGGCGCCAAGGAAGCGAGCCTCTGGCTTGTGAAGGCGTGAGCCTATTCGTGCGGGTCTATGGCGTCGCGCAGGCCGTCGCCGAGGAACGAGAAAGCGAGCACGATCAGCATCACCGGCAACATCGGCAGCAGCAGCCAGGGATAGAGCGCCACCAACTCGATGTTCTGCGCCTCGTTCAGAAGCACGCCCCAGCTCGTAATCGGCGGCCTTAACCCCAACCCGAGGAACGAAAGCGCTGTCTCCGCCAAGATCATCGACGGGATCGTGAGCGACGCGGAGGCGATCAGATGGCTCGTGAAATTCGGCACGAGATGGCGCCCGATGACTCGGCTCGGCCTGGCGCCCATCATCTCCGCGGCGGCGACGTAATCCTCCTCACGCAGCGCGAAGAGCTTGGAGCGCACGGCGCGCGCGATCGACGGCCAGTCGAGCAGCGCCAGGATCACCGTAATGCCGAAATAGATGATGCGCGGGTCCCAGGTGACGGGAAGCGCGGCGGCGAGCGCCATCCAGAGCGGCAGCTCGGGAATGGAGCGCAATATCTCGGTGAGCCGCTGCACGATCGAATCGAAGAGACCGCCGTAATAGCCGGCGATGCCGCCGATCGTGATGCCGATGACGTAGCTCAGCGTCACGCCGACGAGCCCGATCGTGAGCGAGATGCGGGCGCCGTAGGTCAGACGCGAGAACATGTCGCGCCCGAGCCGGTCGGTGCCGAGCAGGAACATCGTCCCCTTCTCCGGCGGGCAGAAGATATGGAACGAGGAATTGAAGAGATTCCAGAAATTGTAGGTCTCGCCGGAACAGAAAAAGCGGATTCGCTCCGGCTTGGAACGATCCGTCGTGTATTCACGCTTCAGCGTGTCCATGTTCATCTTGAACTTCATCGGGTAGACGAACGGCCCGACGAGGCTGCCCTCGTGGAAGAGGTGCAGGCCCTGCGGCGGCGCGTAGATGAAGCGGGAATGGCGGCTGTGCAGGTCGTAGGGGGCGATGAACTCGGAGATCAGGACGGAGCCGTAACTGACGCCGAGGAAGATCAGTGACAAGACGGCGAGGCGATGGCGGAGAAACCGCCACCAGATGATCTGCGTCTGCGAGGCGTTCAGATAGCGAAGCGACGGCTCGGAGCCGGCGGCGACCGTCGCCTCCGGATCGAACGCCTCGTCGGAGACGTAGTGGGCGAGCGGCATGCTCATCGCGCAGCGCCCCCCGCGAGCCTGATACGCGGATCGAGAACCGCAAGCAGGACGTCGGAGACCAGCATGCCGACGACGGTCAGCACCGCAAGGAACATCAGGAACGAGCCGGCGAGGTACATGTCCTGGCTTTGTAGCGAGTGCAGCAGCATCGGACCGGTCGTCGGAAGCGACATGACCGCAGAGACGATGACGGAGCTCGAAACGATCTGCGGCAGCAGGCTGCCGATATCGGCGATGAAGGGGTTCAACGCCATCCTGAGCGGGTAGCGGATCAAAAGGCGGCCCTCGCTCACGCCCTTGGCGCGGGCCGTCGTCACGTACTGCTTCTGCAACTCGTCGAGCAGATTGGCGCGCAATCGCCGGATCATGCCGGCAGTGCCGGATGTGCCGATGACGACGACCGGCACCCACAGATGCTCAAGCACCGAGACCGTTTTGGCGAGCGACCACGGCTGGTCGACGAATTGCGGGTCCATCAGCCCGCCGATCGACGTGCCGAACCAGACATTGGCGAGATAGAGCAGGATCAGCGCCAGCAGGAAGTTCGGTGTCGCAAGCCCCAGGAAGCCGAGGAAGGAAAGGCCGTGGTCGGCGAAGCTGTATTGGTGGGTGGCGGAGTAGACGCCGATCGGGAAGGACACGACGTAGATGAAGAGCACGGTGACGAAGTTCATCACCATCGTCAGGAACAGGCGGTCGCCGATCACGTCCGCCACGGGCTGGTTGTATTCGAAGGAGTAGCCGAGGTCGCCGTGCAGAAGTCCCGTCACCCAGACGAGGTATTGCTGCCATAGCGGCTTGTCGAGGCCGTACTGCTCGCGCAGGAACGCAATCTTCTCATCCGCGATCTTCTCGCCCATCGCCTGAATCTCGGCGATGTAGCTGGTGAGATAGTCGCCCGGCGGAAGCTGGATGATGATGAAGACGAGGATGCTGATACCGAACAGCGTCCAAACCATCGTGAGCGCGCGGCGAGCAAGGAAGGCAAGCATCGACCGTTCCGCCTTCTATTGGTCGAGCCAGAAAGTATCCGGCCGATACATGCCGAAATAGGCGCCCGGGTCGAAGTTGTAGGTGCCGTGCTCCGGGACATTTCGGACGCGATCCGAGACCACGACCAGCTGCTCGACGCCAGAGACGATGCCGATGGTGAACACCTGGTCGGCCCAGAGCGACAGGATCTTGTGCCAGATATCCTCGCGGTCGGCGGTCGTGCCGGCTTCTCCCCATTCCTTGTAGAGGGCCATGAGCTGCTGCACCGCTTCTCCCTCCGGGGCTTCGCCCGCCTGGCCGCTGGTCTGCGCCCACAGTCCCCACAACGGCCACTGGAATTGATCGGGCGAGAACGGCGTGAACTCGGAGGGCGCCATGTCCGGCGTGATCAGACCGTTCTCGAGGCCCCACCAGACCGCCATCTGCGTCTCTCCGGCGTTGATGCGGTTGTAGAACATCTCGCGCTGCGACGGCTTGATGAAGAGCGAGACGCCGACCTTCTTCCAGTTGTCCGCGACGAGCTCCAGCACGTCGGTCTGCTCGGTCTCCTCGCCCGACGTCTCCACGACGATCTGCAGCGGCCGCCCATCGGGCAGAAGCCGGATGCCGTTGGGATCGCGGTCGGTCAGTCCGAGCCTGTCGAGCAACTGGTTGGCAAGGTCCGGATCGTATTCGGCCCATTTCGTCTGATACTCGTCTTCGAAGAGCGGCGATTCGGGCAACACCGTGTTGTTCGAGGGAGTCGCAACGCCGTAGAAGATGGAGCTGTTGATCTCGTCACGGTCGATGGCGACGGAAAGCGCGCGGCGGAAGTCCGCCTTGCGGAAGAGGTCGCGGTATACCGGATCCGTGTTGTTCAGATCGGGATAGAGCGCCACGCGCGCGCCCTTCGTCCCAAGCCAACGGTGGACCTTGTAGTCGCTGCGCGACTCCGCCTCCTTCAGGAAGGTGAAGTTGGAGAATGCGAGATAGGCGCCCTGCAGGTCGCTCTCGCCGGCAGCGACCTTCGCAGGGATCAGGTCGGCGCTCGCGATCGTCATCGCGACCTGGTCGATGTAGGGAAGCTGCAGGCCGTTTTCATCGACCCGGTGGAAGTAGGGATTGCGCTCGAAGAGGTAGCGGTCGGACGGCGGCTGCGTCTTCAGCACCCAGGGCTGGAGCGTCGGGTAGTCGAGGTTGTCGTTCCGGTAGGAGCGGTCCTTCTTGTAAAGCAGCGCCACCCAGTTACGCTCGCCCGCCTCATCGGCCATCGCCTTGGCCTTGTCCTCGCCGATATACTTGGCGTGGAACTGCTTCAGATAGTGCGCCGGGCGGAAAATCTCGACCGGTTGCGCGGCGGCAAGGGCCGGCAGGAAGAACGAGTTGGGCTTCGACCATGTGTAGCGGATGGTGAGCGGGTCGAGGATCTCGACCTTCGGCTTCTCACCGTCGACCAGAAGTTCCTTCGGCGGGCCAAAGCGCGAGACCACTGGATCGTTCGCCATGTCTTCCCAGTAGAAGCGGAAGTCCTCGGCGGTGAACGGCTCGCCGTCCGACCATTTGTGGCCGGGGCGAAGATGGAAGGTGAAGATGCGCCCTTCCTGGACATCAAAGCTCTCGGCGATGTCGGGGACGATGTCGTAGTCGGGGGTGTAGCCGACGAGGCGCGCGTAGCCGTAAACGACCATCATGCGCGTGTCCTTGGCGCTGCCGCCGATGAGGCGCAGCGTGCCGCCGTATTTCCCCGGCTTCTTGTCGGTGCCCTCGTAGCTCACAACGAGCGGATGCTCGGGGATGCGCTCGGCAACCGGAGGCAGTTCGCCGGCTTTCACCGCGGCTTCGAGGGACGGCGGCTCGACCATCGTCGGCACGTCGCCGGCGAAGGCCCTCGGCGCCATCACGCCGAGAGTTCCGCAGATCACAATCGCCGCAGCGCGGCCAATCCTTCGCAGGTTCATACCTGCACCCCCTTGTTACTCTCCCGTGGGACCAGAAGGTAATTGCAATGCGTCTTGTCGGGAAAGAGCTTTTCAACCACGTAGCCGTTGCAATCGACCCAGCGCATGAATTCCGCGATTTTCGCGTCCAGAACCTCGACGTAAAGGCTCGGATGCTGCACTGCGACAAGCGCGGCTGCGCCGGCCAGAACCTCCATCTCCATGCCTTCCACATCGATCTTCACGAGGTCAACAGGACCTTTGACGAGGTCGTCCAGGGGCACGCGCGAGACCGCCCCTTCAAGGTCTTCCACGAAATGCGTGGCCCCGAGGCCTGCGGTAATGGAAGGAATCGCCCGCATGCGTCCCGGCGCGGCGCCAATGGCGAATCCGAGCTTTGAGAGATCGACGTTCCGGAGCCCGTTCTCCTCCACCACGCTGCGGATCGCGGCAATGGCGCGCGGAAGCGGCTCAATGGGGATGACAGTCCCGGCCTGCATAGCGGTCGCAAAGAAGAGCGTGTGGTTTCCGGTATTGGCTCCCGCGTCGACGATGCGGAGCCCGGGCGGAAACCGCCCGGCGAGAAAGCGCAGCTCTTCCTCCTCGAAGAAGACGCCGCGCATCTGCTCGCGCTCGATGACGGGGTTGAGCCCGGTATAGGGAAGCTTCAGCGAACGGGCGTCATGGAGAAGCGTCATGAAGACCGGCTCCGCCTCCAGATACTCGACGAGGCGTGCGCGGTCCGGGTCGGCAAACGGCGGAAGCTCCGAGTGGAAGTGCGTCAGGCACTGGGCCGTCTTGTATGCGCGGCGGTGCTTCCACAGAGCGAGCATGTAATCCGCGTACCAGCTTGACGTGTCAGCAACGCGAAGGGCTTCGAGCGCCAGGTCCGGCCGGACGAAATGGCTCGGCCCGATCCACCAGCGCAGGGCGGCGTGGAAGAAGGTGACGAAGTCCTGTGCCGCAAGCCGCGTGATCCGCTCAAGCTTCGGCCGCGTTCCGTCCTGCGTGGCGAGCGCCGCCCCACCCCAGACCGCGTCGTAGACGCGAAGCGCCGGTTGCGTCGTCACAAAGACTTCGGGGGCAAGCGTCTCCGTCGAAGTCACGGCAAGCAACCAATCGAAGCCCTCCTTGATCGCACCTTCCGCCGCCGCGGCGAGTATCCCAGGCAGCGAGCCGCTCGCTTCAAGTGGCACGACCTCAGAGAAATCGCCTGCGCCAATCGCCTTCGCCGCATCAAGCGAGCGCAGGAGCCTGTCGACGTCGCCGCCCTCCGCCGGCAGGATGACAAGCGCGCAACGCATTCAGGCGGCGCCCGAACGATGCTCGACGGATGGATCGACCTCGTCGAAGGAATGCCCGCGGCTGTAATTGTCGTGATAGGCGACGATCGGCTGGGGGCCCGGCGGGGACCAGTAGAGGCCGAGCTTGAAATAAGGCCCCTCCTCCTCGTTCTCATAGGCAAGCGGCCCGCGCCATTCGACCAGCGGCTTCCGGTTCAGCCAGATCACAATCTCCGAGGCCGCGTGGCGCGACCAGAAGATCCGCACGACGAAATCGTGCCAGACGCCCTTCGGAAAATCGGCGATGCTCGCAAACTCATAGCGGATGTCGGGTTCGGGCGACGCGACGCGCGCATAGGCACCGGTAAAGAAAAGCCGGCCCGACCTGTAGCGGATCGCAAGCGGCGGCTTGCCGGACGGATCGCCGAGCTTCGCCTGGTCGTGCCATTGTGCGAACACGCAGCCGGCGGAATCAGGCAGCGCGAAATCCGGGGCTATCAGGGTCGAGAAACCGTACCAGACCTCTTCGTCCCAGACGACGTTATAGGGATCGCGCAGCTCGGCGCGGTGTCCCTGCGATATGTAGTCGCCGGGCCGAAGCTCGAAGCGGCAGGCGCGCGTCCCGGCACGGACGATTTCGGACTGGATTTCGGCCGAATGATCGCCGGAAAGCCGCTTCACGCTCCAGCCGTCGAACGTGCCGCTCTCAAAATCGAGATGCACCGTATTGAAGCTTGCGCGCTCGCCCTGGCTCGTAGAAAGCAATGGTCCCATCCAAGTTGGCGGCAGCCGCGCAAAGGCTTGGCGACTACGGAAAAGAGGCGGCAGACCATGAACCGGATCGCCACGATCGTGAAGGGCTATCCCCGCCTTTCCGAGACCTTCATCGCGCAGGAAATCCTGGGGCTCGAGAAGCGCGGTGTGGCGCAGCTTATCGTCTCGCTCCGCCACCCGACCGACGGCAAAGTGCACGACCTTAACCGCGAGATCTCGGCGGACGTGCTCTATCTCCCCGAATATCTGAAGGACGATCCGGCGCGCGTGCGGGCGGGGCGCACCTGGGCAGAGACGCAGCCGGGCTTCCGGAGTGCGCTGAAGGCGTTCCGCGCCGATCTCAAGCGCGACCGCTCGGCCAACCGCTGGCGGCGCTTCGGCCAAGCCTGCGTGCTGGCGCACGAGCTTCCCGAAGACATCGACTGGATCTACACGCACTTTCTCCACACACCGGCATCGGTGGCGCGTTATGCGGCGATGATCCGCGGGCTCGGCTGGTCGTTCTCCGCGCACGCCAAGGATATCTGGACGACGCCGAAATGGGAGCTGAAGGAAAAGCTCGCCGACGCTGCGTGGGGTGTCACCTGCACGCGTGCCAATCTCGACTACCTGCGCTCGCTCTCCCCTGCCCCGCAGAAGATCGACCTCGTCTATCACGGGCTTGACTTCTCGCGCTTCCCACCCACGCCGAAGCGCACAGCGAGCGCGGGCGGAACATTCACGATCGTCTCGGTGGGACGCGCGGTGGAGAAGAAGGGCTACTCCGACCTCCTGCATGCGCTCGCCGCGCTGCGCGACGACAAGAGCTGGCGCTTCGAGCATGCCGGCGGCGGCGCTCTCTCGAAAAAGCTCAAGGCGCAAGCCGCGCGCCTCGGAATTGCCGACCGCGTCGTCTGGCATGGAAGCCAGGACCGCGCCTTCATCTTCGACCTCCTGACGCGCGCCGACCTTTTCGTGCTTCCCTCGCGGCTGACGCGCTCCGGCGACCGCGACGGTCTGCCGAACGTGCTGATGGAGGCGCAGGCCTTCGCCGTCCCTGTGATTGCGACCGACGTCTCGGGCATCCCGGAGCTTGTGACGCATGAAAAGACCGGGTGGCTGGTCAAGCAGCGCGACCCGAAGGCTCTCGCCGAAGCCATCGCCAAGCTGATCGAGGAGCCGGCGTTGCGGCTCCGCCTTGCCGAAGCAGGCGCGAAGACTGTGCGTGCGCGCTTCTCGTCCGACGCCCGGCATCGATTTCGTCGCGAAGCGGCTCAGAGCCTCGCGCACGAGACGGCGGGCGGCATGAGCGTCGACGCGGAGGGCGATGCGGCGCGCAACCGCTTCGCCGCGCTGCTCGAACAGGCAGCCGCACATTCGCGCCAGATCGAATTCTGGTGGCGCGATGACGACGCCGAAGACGCGACGCCGGCGCTCGACCGGCTCATCGCCCTCGCGGGCCGCCACGCACTGCCGCTGGCGCTTGCCGTCATCCCGAAGGGCGCGACGCGGGCTCTTGCCGAGCGGCTCGCATCTGAACCGCAGGTCGCCGTGCTGCAACACGGCTGGGAGCACAAGAACCACGCGGGCGCGGGCGAGAAGAAGATCGAGCTTGGCGGAAAGCGTCCGCCCTCGGATGTGTTCGACGAGCTTCGCCGCGGCCGCGGCCGGCTCCGCGCGCTGTTCCCGCGGTCCCTTCCCGTCCTCGTGCCGCCCTGGAACCGTATCGCCAAAAATGTGTGCGCGGCGCTGGACGAGGTTGGGCTTTCAGGGCTCTCGACCTTCGGCCCGGCACCGGCGGACATGCCGCATCAGGTCAACACGCATCTCGACATTTTCGTATGGCACCCGGCGCGCCAAGCGCTCTCCCGCGCCGAGGCCTATGGCAGGCTCTCGGCGGAAATCGAGCGGCGGCTCCGGGGCAGCCGCGAGCCGATCGGCATCCTCACGCATCACCGCGTGCACGAGACGGAAAGCTGGGCGCTGCTCGACGATCTCCTTGAAACGATCGGGCGCCACAAGGCGGCGGAGTGGCCGGAAATCAGGGCGCTGTTCGATCTCTAAGGCCAGCTATCGCGTGTAGCGCCGGTACCAATCGACGAATCGCCTGAGTCCTTCCTCGATCGGCGTATGCGGGTGGTAGCCGAGATCCGCCTCGGCGCGCGAAATGTCGGCGTAGGTCACGGTCATCTCGCCGGGCTGGATCGGCAGCATCTCGATCTCGGCGCGCCGGCCGAGCAGTTCCTCGAGCAGCCCGACCATCTGCATGAGATGGACCGGGCGGTTGTTGCCAAGGTTGTAGATGCGGTGCAGCGCGTCGTCTGGCCCGGCCGGGTGATCGTTCGCGGCCACCACGCCGGCGACGATGTCGTCGATATAGGTGAAGTCGCGCTGCATATCGCCGTTGTTGAAGACGCGGATCGGCCGGCCCTTCAGAATCGCCTCGGTGAACAGCCAGTAGGCCATGTCCGGCCGGCCCCACGGCCCGTAGACGGAGAAGAAGCGGAGCCCGATCAGAGGCATCTTGAAGAGATCCGCATAGACCTCGCTCATCAGCTCCTGCGACTTCTTTGTCGCGGCGTAGATCGAGGTCGGGTGGTCGGTATCGGACCCTTCGCGGAAGGGCACCTCGTGGCCGCGTCCGTAGACGGAGCTCGACGACGCATAAACGACGTTCTCCGGCGCGACGCCGTGGCGGCAAGATTCGAGAATGTTCAGATGCGCGACGACGTTGGAGTCGATGTAGGCGTGCGGGTTTTCGAGCGCGTAGCGCACGTTCGCCTGCGCCGCGAGGTGGATGATCGAGCGGATCGATTCACCCTTCAGCGCCGCTTCCAGAGCGCTTTGATCCGTCAGCTCGACCTCTTCGAACCTGAAGTTCGGATAAGTCGAAAGCTGCACCAGCCGGCGGCGCTTCAGCTCCTTGCCGTAGAAATCGTTGAGATTGTCGACGCCGAGCACGCGCTCGCCGCGCTCCGAGAGCCGGCGGGCGACGTGGTAACCGATGAAGCCTGCCGCGCCGGTAACTAGAACGCTCATTCAATGCCTCTGGACTGTATCGGTTGCGGCGCTGTGTAGAGCCTCCCGACCTTGCGCTAATTCCATTTGGAGCAAGCTGCAATCAGTTGACAGGCCGGAATTGCTGTGGCGCGGCCCACATCTTACGTGCTCAGTTCTCGTCATGGCGACGCCCAACAGGACATCTGACTCCGTATCGGAAAAGGGTCGGCCCGCTCACGACGGTGCGATTTGCCGCGGCAATTTTTGTCGTGCTCTACCACACGCTCCTGCGCCCAGATGGCACCTCGTCAGCTGCCTTGTCGCCCACACACCTGGTCGATTTGGGTTACACGGCGGTGGGGCTATTCTTCGTGCTCTCCGGTTTCATACTGGCAACCGTATATCCTGAGTTGGCCGACTTGAGCGCATTGCGGCGCTTCTGGCTGGCGCGGTTCGCGCGCATCTACCCAACCTACGCACTGTCGCTGCTCCTTGACCTCCCCCGCCTCTTCCTCTGGAGAGTAGCAAAATACGGTGTGGCGCTGGGTTCGGTCGGGACCGCCGTAACCCTTGGATCACAGTTTGGAATGATCCAAGTTTGGCTGCCGCAACTCGGCGGGCTCAACTATCCGAGTTGGTCGGTCGCGACGGAGATATTCTTCTATCTCGCGTTCCCCGCGCTCCTGCCGGTCTTCTCCCGACTTCGTGGCGTCGCGGCAAATCTTGCGGCACTAGCCGCTATTTGCGGCACGGGCATCACGCTGTGCGCTCTCGCGACAATCATCATCGACCCAGCCTCGGGCTGGCTTGGTTTGTTGTTCGAGCGCAATCCCATCTTCAGATTAAGCGACTTTGCCTCCGGGATGGTGCTAGCCAATCTTCATCGAGCCATCGTGGCCAGCCGTGATGAGAGTACATATTCGAGATTGGCGATCGGTTGTCTCGCCGCCGGTCTTCTCGGATTTGGCACCATCCTTTGGCTCGCGCCGCATGTTGATTCGATGCCGCTAAAGAGCTCTCTACTTATCCCGTCCTATTCAGCAATCATCCTGGGGCTCGCGCTGGCGAGGAATGGGCTCGCACGAGTGCTGTCCCTCTCTCCATTGCTCCTCTTAGGTGAGGCCAGCTATGCGCTCTACCTTATCCACGCTCCCGTCTGGATGGCGTTCGGCCGCCTTGGGCTAGCTACGACACAGGCTTACTTTTTCTACCTTCTCTCCGTGTTGCTCGCGAGCGTCGCCCTTCACGTTCTCTTTGAGCGGCCCCTGCGGCGAGCGATCGTTTCCCGCGGGGAACGCAGCCGCGTCGAAAGGCTCGTTCCGCAGATTAGCGACTCCATCTAGGCGGAGTTCATTCCATGTGTTCGTGAACTGGCCCCCGTTTCGACCGGACAGTCGGCATAACCCGGAGGGCTTGAGGCTATCCTCAGGCACAGGCTTATGTCTGACGACTATCGACGCATCGAACTGATCACCGGCACAGCGCGGCGTCGGCATTGGGCGACCGAACAGAAGCTGCAGATCATCGAGGAGAGCCTGCTGCCGGGCGAGACGGTATCCTCGGTCGCCCGCCGGCGCGGGGTCGCGCCTAACCTGCTGTATCGTTGGCGCCGGTTGATGAGTGAGGGCGGAGTTGCGGCTGTGGGATCGGATGAACCGGTTGTCGGAAGCTCGGAGGTGCGGCGGCTGGAGGAGCGCATCCGCGACCTTGAGCGGCTGCTCGGCCGCAAGACCATGGAGATCGAGATCCTGCGGGAGGCGCTGGCGAGGTGGGAGTCGAAAAAAACCGAGCTTGCGGCTCTTGTCGCAGCCGAAGGACGGTTCGCGATGAAGGCCGTTCGGGAAACTGACCCTGAACCGCGATCTTGTGGACGATTTCCCCGACGCTCTTCACGGGGCCTCGGGCAGCGTGCCGCCGCTGGCCTCAGGAGCCGTCCGATCCCGTCGCTGCGCGGAAGACCGAGTGAAGGAATGCGGCGAGGCCGAGCGCCATCACCACACCCTACGGCCCGGTAGCCGCGCCGCCGGGAGACAGCGCGGCTCCAACGAATCCGAGCAGAGCGGCAAAGAGGCCGACGCCGCCGAGCATTGCTGCGATTCGGTTGTGCATTTGTAATCACTAGAGCACAGGTTGTATGCGCTTTGCCAGATGCTGTCAGCCCTGTTCCACCGGCGAGGCTCGACTCCTTCTCGGCAAGGCGTGCGGCCGGCGACGCTAGAGGGCCCTCATGCTCTCGAACTCGCGCGACGGCGCTCGGGCCATGCAGCATTCGTCGCTGTCCTTGTGCATGGCGATCCACAGAAAGACATCCTCCCGGGTGGGGAAGAGGCCCAGGTATTTGTTGGGCATCTCGACAAAGCACGGCGCGGTCTTGATCAGCGCGAGGAGCGCCACGCGATCGTTCGCGAACCCGCCCATCGTCGTGGTCTCGTAATAGCGGTTCCACAGGGCGTCCCGCTCGCTGTCGCTGAGGGTCCTGATGGCTGCGGCCTGCTCGAAGGTCATGACCTCCGGCGCATTCCGGCGTTCGAGCGTCGCGTGTCGCGGCATCGGAAGTGGTTGGTAGCTATGGGTCATTTCCATACGACCAATGCGTGAAAAACTTCTTATGCGCCACCTAAGGTAGCGCCTTTATCGCGCGACATTCCGAGAATTGCAATCGCTAGAATTGCACTTGGGAATTCGTCGGAATCCGGCGCCCCGGGGCCGGCGTCTGACCCGGACCGGCGCATGGAACTGGCGAAGCCGGAGGGGCCCAAGGAGCTTGATCCGCTTGTCCCCCAGGAAAGGTGACGCAGCGAGGCCGCGAGGGGCTTCTTCAACGCGAGAGATCGCCGGGGCAAATCCCGGCTACGCGCAGCCCATGCTCATCGTCGTGCCGATCTATCTCCCGCTCGCCACGGTCCTGGAGCGGTTCGGCACCGACGGTCGGCACCGACGTCTTCATCATCCGAAGCGGCACTTCCCGATATGCGAGCGTGGTTCAGGTGTTCAGGGCGTCATTCGGTTCTTCGTCGCGGTCGCCTTCCTGCGGCGGACGGCCTGTGAGCCTTGCGGTCGGTCAGTCGCACCCCTATAAAGCCGGCCGCGACAGGGTGTATAGCTCAGTTGGTAGAGCAGCTCGACTCTTAATCAGCGGGTCACAGGTTCGAGTCCTGTTACACCCACCATTCGCCCGTTGCCCCTCAACACCCAGGATTTCCGACGCTCTTCAAGGGAGCGCGAAGCCGATCGGGCGTCCGCCCGGGGCCGCGCGAGGCGTCCTGCGCAGATTTGACAACCGCGGATACATGCCGCATCGCGGGTCGGCGCAGGGAGGCCGCCGATGGATGTCACGCAGACGCCGCAGCATTTGAGCGCTTTCGCGACCGTTGTGTGGTCGTGGACGGAGGCGTTTCTGCCGCGGCTCGGCGCAGCGCTCGTGATCCTCGTCATCGGCTATATAATCGCGAGCTGGGCGGCGCGGCTGACGCGGCGCCTTTTCACCCGGACGCGCCACGTCGATGCGACCGCGGTTCCGGTCTTCGCCGCGGCCATCCGCTACGCGATCCTGATCCTGGTCTTCGTGGCGGCGCTCGGCCAGCTCGGCGTGCAGACGACCTCGCTGCTTGCCGTTCTCGGCGCCGCCGGCCTTGCGATCGGGCTGGCGCTGCAGGGCACGCTTTCAAACGTCGCCGCCGGCATCATGCTTCTGTGGCTGAGGCCCTTCCATGTCGGTGACTACATCGAGACCACCAGCGTCGCCGGCACGGTGAACGAGCTCGGGCTCTTCTGCACCCGGATGACGACCTGGGACGGCATCTTCAAGTTCGTGCCGAACTCGGAACTCTGGAACACGACGCTCACGAATTACAGCCGCAACCCGACGCGACTGGTGCTGCTCGAGTTCGGCATCGCCTACGAGGACGACGTGGCGACCGGGCGTCAGGTGTTGCGAGAGATGGCGGCGGAAAATCCGAACGTCCTGAAGGACCCGCCGCCGGTCGTGGTGCCGCTCTCGCTCGGCGACAGCTCGGTCGTGCTGCAGCTGCGCGCGTGGGCGGCCAACCCGGTCTTCTGGGATACGCGCTGGGCGCTGACCGAAACCGGCAAGAAGCGGCTGGAGGCGGCCGGAATCACCATCCCCTTCCCGCAGCGCGTCGTTCACGTGGTGGGAACGGCAAGCGACGATCCGGCCCCTGCGGCGCGGATCGGCGCGCAATAGGGCGGCGACGGGCGCCGCCCCTTTTCTCGCAGGCCTGAGCTACTCGGCCTTGGCGACGTGCCAGGTGTTGTTGGCCTTGCCTTCGCCGTTCATGTCGCCGGCCTTCGTGTCCTGGATGAAGGTGTAGAGCGGCTTGCCGTCATAGGCCCACTGCTTGGTGCCGTCGGTCCGGTCGATGACCGTCCACTTGCCATCCGCCATGGCGTCCGCGCCGGCCGTGAAGGGCGGCCAGTTCACCGCGCACTGGTCGTAGCAATTCGACTTGCCCATCTCGTCCTTGTCGAAGGTGTAGAGGGTCATGTCCTTCGAGTCGGAGTAGATCTTGCCCATGCTGGAATCCATCACCATGGCGGGCTCTGCCGCGAACGAAACGCTCGCGGAAAGCGCGAGAATGGCCGCTAGGCCGACGGCGATACGCATCGAGAATTCCTCCTGAACGGATACGTGAGGTCTCTTTTCCGCGCCGTCGCGTCCGTTGCGCGAAACCGGGGCGGGCGTCCTCATCCTGCGCCCGCCGGTGGCCTTCGAGCGAATCACGCGCGGTGACAAGTTCGTCACCGCCGAAGCCCCGCCGCGGCGCCTATTGCGCCTCTGCTGCGGCGCGGCATTCGTCCACCAGCGCAAAGTAGCGCGTCTCCTCTTCGACGCTCATGTTCTGGCGCATCATGTCGCCCCAAAGCCCTTCGGCCTGCGACTGCTTTGCGGCGCAGCTGCAGGTCCTCTGGCAGACGTCGGCATCCAGCTCCGTGCCGGCGCACGAAAGGTTGCAGTTCTCCAGATAGGCCGGCTCGAAGCTCAGGAGATCGGGGGGATATAGCCATGCCGCGAGGTCGACGAGCCCGAAGAAAGCGGCTGGTGCAGGAGGTAGATGACCAGGGTGTTGCGGCCGACGAGGAGGAGCGCCCGCGGCACCTTGATCTTCTGCCAGACGGCGAGCCGTTCGAGCCCAAGCTGGAGCCAGAGCCGGGCGGCGGCGATCCCCGCAAGCACAACTCCAAACCAGGGGAAGATCGGCACGAAGTCGTTGGAGCGCGGCAGCGTCGTGGAAAACCCGATCCAGATCAGCGCGGGGTGATCGAAAAGCGGTGCTGAGAGGAAATGCGGCGCGGCGAGAGAGAAATCGCCGCGCCGATCGTCACGGCGACTGGCGCGCGCACGAAGGCAACCCCGAGCAGGCTTGCAACGGCGATGTTGTGCAGAATGCCGAAGAAGATGAAGGCGTCGCGGAACGCGAACCATGTCACGACGGTGATCGCGGCAGCGCTCGCCGCGACGATGCCGACCCGGCGCAGGAAGTGCCGAAGGTCAAAACCTTTGCGCTCCGCAAGGACAAGGCTCACGCCGACGATGAAAAGGAAGCTGCCGGCGACCGAGCGCGCGAAGAGGCGCCAGCCGAGTTCGTTCTCCACGTCGGCCGCGATGAAGCCGAAATAGCGAAGGTCCCAGGAGAAGTGATAGACGACCATCGCCAAGAGGGCGATGCCGCGCGCCGCGTCGA
>CAWDTS010000014.1:0-160445 GCA_963805325.1 uncultured Alphaproteobacteria bacterium
TGCGACAAGAGCCGCAAGCTCGGTTTTTTTTGAACTCCGACCTCGCCAGCGCCTACGAGAATCTCGATCTCCATGGTCTTGCGGCCGAGCAGCCGCTCAAGGTCGCGGATGCGCTCCTCGAGCCGCCGCACCTCCGAGCTTCCGACAACCGGTTCATCCGATCCCACAGCCGCAGCTCCGCCCTCACTCGTCAACAGGACCAACGATACAGCAGGTTAGCCGCGACCCCGCGCCGGCGGGCGACCAGGATAACGTCTCGCCCGGCTGCAGGCTCTCCTCGATGATCTGCAGCTTCTGATCGGTCGACCAATGCCCGCGCCGCGCGTGCCGATGATCAGTTCGATGCGTCGACAATCGTCAGACATAAGCTTGTGCTTGAGGATAGCCTCAAGCTCGCCAGGTCATGCCGACTGTCCGGTCGAAACGGGGGCCAGTTCAGCCAGAGGTCTTGATGCACCGCCGCAAGGGCGCATACCGGGCAGCGGCCGAGATCGCCGACACGGCCGTTTCCGTCTTTTGCCACACCGAGGACGAGCCGGACCTGATCGCGTGGCCGGAGCCTGAAAGGTGGAATACTTTTTCGCCGTATGATTTTGCCGGACACGGTCTGGGCATTGCTGTTTGCTCCTCTTCCGCGAATCGCTCCATTACCGAACCCAACGGCGCGTCAAACTCGTAGGTGAATCCCTGCTCCTCGTAATCCATGCGAGGGGTGCAGTCCTGCGCAGTGGGAATGGCAGTCGCGAGCAGAGTGGAGCCAAAACCGCTGCGGGAGGGTGGCTTGACCGGTGGCCCCCCTCGTTCCTGCCAACGAAAGACAAAGCGAGGATCATTTTCTTCGCCTTCCACAATGTCCCAAACCACCTCTACGCGCCCCGCTTCTGTCGATAAAGACCCATGTTTGACGGCATTAGTGGCGAGTTCATGAAGAATGAGGGCGAGCGTCTGAACGACGTCAGCGTTGATTGTTAGGTCAGGGCCGCGCTTCGTGACCTGCTCCGAATATGCGTTGAGCTCCGCGACGACGATGTCGGTTAGACGAACGCCTTTCCAGTTCGTTTGCAGCAGTAGGTCATGGGCCTGCGACAGGGCCTGAATCCGCGCGATTATCCCCTCCCGAACATCCGGGCTGGCATCCGCAAGTCCACGCGAAACGACCGCTTGGACGACGGCGAGAATATTCTTTACACGATGGGTCAGTTCGTGCATCAGGAGACTTTGACGGCGATCACGCTCTGCAAGCTGTTCGCTCGCTCTCTGCATCGCATCCATTACGATATTGGCTTCGATGACGCTCGAGCGTTTAGGCGAGGCAGCTTCCCCGCGTCCGAGTTCTCTCGCCGTCCTGGCCGCAAGTGAAAATGGCAATTCGAGCCTTTGCGCGAAAACGAGGGCGAGGCCGACGGCAAGCAATATTCCAACGATGCTTGCCGCGCTCCACATAAGAAAGGAGGCTCTTAGTGGTGCCGTGGCCAGCGAGACAGGCACAAAAACATCAATGCGCCAGCCAGAGGTTGCGGATACCGCGGAGGCAAGTAACACAGGCGCGCCGTCACGGTTGGTCGCTTCAATGACCCGGCCCAGCACTCGCTGGCGAACAAGATCGGCGGGGATCTTCGTGCCCGAAAAACGATCATTATCTGGTTCCTGAGCAACAACGACGTCGTTGCCATCGCGAATGGTGGCCGCCGAGCCCTCCGGAAGTCGTTCTGTCTTGAGGATCGGAAGGAGGGATTCCGCGAGCAGACCCAAGCTCAGAACGTAGCGAACCTCCCCGTCCTCCAAAATCGGCTTTCGGATATTGAATACCGGCTTATGTGTGACCAAACTAATGAAGACGTTCGAAATAACAGGTCGCTTCAGTTCAACCGCCTTGCGGACACTCTCGGGATTGCCGTCCAGGGGCGGCTCACTTCCGTAGGGCACGAAGGTATTGACGATTTGCCGGCCGTCATGGTCGACGAGCACGATATAGCCGTATCCCTGCGTGGCTGCGGTAGCTTGCGCGTAGAACGATCGCCAATCCTGCCGCGCCAGGGAAGGGGACGTGGCGAGCGTCTGCAGCGTAGCGAGCTGGCGGTCAATCTCGCGATCCAGGTCATCGCTTAGGTTGGAGCTGACCTGAAGCATCCGATTTTCGAGCTGGCTACGCTCGAGGTGCGCGCCGTGAAAAAGCAAAACGCCAAGGAGTGCAATAAGAGGGAACGCGACGGCGCACCCGAAAAAGATGAGATGGGCGCGAACCGATTTCGGCTTCTCAATGCTCATAGGCCAGGCCATCGTCCCAGCTCCAACGGGTCGCGGGGAGTTGATGAGCCAACTTAGGTCTAATCGAGATGCGGCGGAAGATGCTCAGTGCTGCCTGGCGTGAGGCGTTCCTATGAACCGAACTGTAGCCGGGCATAAGACGATCTCAAGGACGGGATCGGCGAGAGGGTGGTAAGGGGGTCGCTTGTTATGGCGCGAGTTGGACGGACCACACGTCAGCGCGCCGGAGCAAAGGGGTTTTCGGAAGTAAGCTGGTCGAGGGTCAGTGCGGAGGCGAATTGACACTGGACTGGTGACCGGCCGGCTTGGTGGCTGATTGTCGGCTTCGGTTGTCGTCGATCGCCGACGCCGAGTGACCGCATGTTCGCTTGGCCTTTGCCGGTTCGTCGCGCCGAGTATGGCACGGTCTCGTTGTCTGCGCCGAAGAGGCCGCCGTTTTTTCGGGCAGCGTTTCCGCGCTTCGGGTCAAGGCGAAGTGGGCAGCCGTCTGTGTCATCTCGGCTAAGTGTCCGAACCCGGACATGCACAGACCTCGCGGGAGAATCCGCGATGCCCCAAGAGCTGCGGTCTTGTCGAGAGCGCCGGCGACCTCAATCGGCTCCGCGATCGACTTACACGGCAAGTGGCGGCTCCCCGATCGGCTGGATGCAGCTTTCGTCGTCATTCTTGACGCTGTTCACCCTGCGGCTGACGGCAATCGCCCACATTCGTTCCGCGGTGTGGCTTGAGCAGCCCCCATACAACACAAGCCAAGAAAGGGCTTTCCATGCGCAAACCAATCTTGCTCGCGGCATGGGTCGTCCGCAGCCGCCAGGCTCGACCGGAGGACCGGCAGGTGGGCCCCATAACGGGATTGTTGGCCTTGGGGTGTCCCTGATGTGAGGGAGAGTCCGTTCTTCGAGAGGAGACGGACGATGCGCAGGCGCAAATGCAGCGAAGAGCAGGTGATCGGCATTCTGAAGGAGCACGATGCCGGGCTATCGACGGCGGAGGTCTGCCCGAAGTACGGGGGGACCAACGCGACCTGGTTGTCGGAGTTCCTTCCGACTGGACTTCAGCGCGGGACGGAGCATTGGTGTCGTTGGCCCCAAAGATAAGGTGGCTGCGCTTGATCCTCTGATCGCCTTCGCCCGGCTGCAGTCCGGGCTTGTGGCAGTGCGGGGCGCCGCATCGGGCGGTGCCAAAGGAGGATCTCATGACCGCATCTAAGCGAGCAAATCGAGTCGACGGTTTGGGCAGGAAGAAGCCGGCTGCGCGAACCGGAAAGACGCGGGCGACTCCTGTCCCACTCAGGACAGGCCCAAAGCGAGCGGACGGGGAAGAAAAAGGCGGCTCAAAGCGCGCTCTTCTGATCGAGCGGATCAGTCGGCCGGAAGGCGCGCAGATCGACGAGCTGACGAAGGCGCTGGGTTGGCTACCACACACGGTCCGCGCGGCGCTGACCGGTCTGCGGCGCAAGGGCTATGTCATCGCTCGCGAGAAAGTCGCGGGCGAACCCTCAGTCTATCGGGCCGCCCCGCCTGCAGCGCAGAACGGTCCAGAACAAGGGGGTCCGGACCGCGTCGAAGCGCGCGGCCTGACGAGTGTCGAGCTGCGATGGCATCAGCTGTGCGGATATTAGCTTCTTCACGGGATTCTGCATTCGAGGCCGAGATCGAGGCACTCCCCGATCTCGACCTCGAGCAGCTCAGGAGGCTCTGGCAAGAGGCCTACGGCGATCCTCCACCGACGGCCTTCCGGCGCAAGCTGCTCGCCAGAGGAGTTGCCTATGAGCGCCAGGCAAGGCGGTATGGCGGCCTGTCTCCTTCTGTGCGCCGCCGTCTGCAACGTGCAGTCAATGATCTGAGTACTGGCAGGGCGCCAGCTCGCAGCCCGAAGCTCAAGGCCGGAGCCCGGCTGGTGCGCGAGTGGAATGGCACGACGCATGTCGTTGACGTCGTGGAAGGCGGCTTCCTCTGGAAGGGCGAGCGCTATCGATCGCTTTCCGTCATCGCCCGCACGATCACAGGGGCCAGGTGGTCAGGTCCCCGCTTCTTCGGATTGCTGGCAGAGCTATGAACCATCACCGCAGCCGGCTCGCCTGCGCGATCTATACCCGCAAATCGACAGAGGAGGGGCTCGACCAGGCCTTCAACTCCCTGGAAGCGCAGCGGGAGGCCTGCCTCGCCTATGTCGCAAGTCAAGCAGGGGAGGGGTGGACAGTCCTCCCGACACTCTACGATGACGGCGGCTTCTCCGGCGGCAGCATGCAGCGCCCGGCTATCCAACGGCTCCTCGCCGACATCGGCAATGGCAGGATCGATGTAGTGGTCGTCTATAAGGTCGACCGGCTTACCCGTTCGCTCTCGGACTTCGCCCGGATCGTCGAGGCCTTCGATGCGAAGGGCGTGTCCTTCGTCTCCGTCACCCAGGCTTTCAACACCACCAGCTCCATGGGCCGGCTGACGCTGAACGTTCTTCTCTCCTTTGCCCAATTCGAGCGAGAGGTCACGGGGGAACGCATCCGCGACAAGATCGCCGCCTCCAAGAAGAAGGGGATGTGGATGGGAGGCGTCGTGCCGCTCGGCTTCGACGCGAGGGATCGCTCCCTGGTGGTCAACCCGACGGAAGCGGAGGCCGTCAGGACTCTGTTCGACCTCTATCTCCGCTTCCGCAACACGCGTCTGGTGAAGGAGGAGGCGGATCGGCTCGGGATGCGGACCAAGCAAAGGCCGTCCGAGTCGAACCCTAAGCGCAAGGGCGGGGGCTCGTTCCAGCGGGGCCACATCAACAAGGTGCTGACCAATCCGCTCTACATCGGCGAGATCCTGCACAAGGGAATCCGTCACTCCGCTGCCCATAAGCCGATTATCGACCGCGCTACCTGGGATGCGGTGCAGGCGCAGCTGAAGCAGAATGCCGTTATCCGCCGCAACGGAGGATCGGCGAGGCAACAGAGCCTTCTCGCCGGACTTTTATTCGATGATGCCGGGGTTCGCCTCTCGCCGAGCCATGCCAACAAGAAGGCCAAGCGCTACCGCTACTACACCTCCCGCGGCGCAAGACCGAAGTGGCGGCTTCCGGCCGAGCCGCTGGAGAAGGCGGTACTAGAGGGCGTGCAGACGCTGCTATCCGATCGGCATCGGCTCTCAAGCGCTCTTCAAGGCCAGGGCTTTCAGGCCCGGGCGTTCGTCGACCACCTGGAGACCGCCAAAGCGCTGGCGAAAGCCCTTCAGACCGCTGCGACTTCAAAGCAGCGGGAGATGCTGCTCGCGCTGATCGCCAGGACCATCATCACCGAAGAGCGGATCAGCATCGTGTTGAAAGCGGATGCGGTCCGATCGCGGATCGGGATCCGGGACGCGGAAGACAGGGGCCGCACCGGCGACGAACTTGCCCTCGACCTTCCCGTCTCGTTTCGGCGCCGCGGGGTTGAGACAAGGCTGATCATCGGGAAAGCAGGCAGTGCTGTGATCGCTCCCGATACGAAGCTGGTCAGTCTTCTTGCACAGGCGCAACGATGGCTCGGCGAACTGCGCGCCGAACGCGAGCTGTCCCTCAACGCCCTTGCAGAGCGGCACCGCGTCGATTCCGGTGATATCAGCCGCATTCTTCCGTTCGCCTTCCTTGCGCCCAATGTCGTCGAGGCCATCCTCGACGGGAGGCAGCCGCCTGAGCTGACCGCGGCGCGGCTGAACCGGATGAACAAGCTGCCGCCATCCTGGGCCAGGCAGCGGGACCTGCTCGGTTTCAACTGAGCAGGTCGCGGTCCGATCAACCCTTAACATCTTGCTTTCGACCGCGTCGGCTCTGGGTGGGTAATTTGTTTGCCGTGCGGCCCGGATTTCACCGGATCCGCACGGGACTTTTTGGTCGCCGAAATGGCAAACGGAGACGCTTGCGGGAATTCGCCCAAATTCAGGCCCGACGACAGTCTCCACGGCGCCTTTCGCGAGGAAGCTCCGGCAGAACCCGGGGAACCCCGGCACTTCTGCCTGCAGGGCGAATTGGACAGAGGTTCTGAAGAGACTGGTTGGTGGAGCCGAGGAGGATCGAACTCCTGACCTCCGCATTGCGAACGCGGCGCTCTCCCAGCTGAGCTACGGCCCCAAGGGCGGTGGGATCACGTCCCACCGGCGGCGCGCATTTAGGGTCCGACCCCCTGGAGTGTCAAGCATCGCGCTCGGGGCCGGGCCAATTCGGCTCGCGGGCGTGCGACCAGACCGCGCGCGGCTTCTTGCGGGGTGCTGGAGCCCCCGCGCGGCGCGTTACCGCCAGTTTAGAACGCCATCCGTCCGCTTGTAAGGCGAAGGCTCGGCGGCTAAATGCTGGGTTTGACCTCGCGCCGATCGGAGAAGCGATGCAGGCCGTTCTTTATGTCGTGCTGTTGGCCCTCGACATCTATTGGTGGATCATCATCGCGAGCGCCGTGTTCTCGTGGCTCTATGCCTTCGGCGTCGTCAATCCGCGCAACCAGGTGGTGGCCGCGATCGGCCGGTCGCTCTATCAGCTGACGGAGCCGGCGCTCCGCCCGATCCGCCGTTTCGTGCCGAATTTCGGCGGACTCGACGTCACGCCGGTGATCCTGCTCCTGCTCGTGATCCTGGTTCAGCAGATCATCATCCGTTACATCTTCCCTTACGTGCCGTGACGAAGGTCTCGGCCGCGGCGTACGCGGCCGATGCCGACGGGCTGACGTTGCGCATCCGGCTGACGCCTCGCGGCGGCCGCGATGCGCTTGAAGGCATCGCCGCGATGGCGGATGGCAGCGCTGTGCTCAAGGCGCGTGTCAGCGCCGCGCCGGAGAAGGGCCTCGCCAATGCGGCGCTCGAGAAGCTGGTCGCCAAGACGCTCGGCGTGCCGAAATCGGCGGTCGCTGTGGTTGGCGGCGAAACCGCGCGGCTGAAGACGGTGCGGGTCTCGGGCGACGGTGCGCGCCTTGCCGCGCACTGCTTGTCCCTTTGGGAATGAACCGTCAGGCGGCGAGGCGCGCAAGCAGCCGGGCGCTGATCTCGCGCGCCAGCGCGTAAATCTCATCCGCACCCTTGGAGCCGGGAGCCATCTCCATGACGGTGCTGCCTTCGCCCATCGACGCCGCGAAGGCGACGCGGTTTCCGATCCTCGCCGCTGCGACGTCGGCGCCGAACCCGAGAATCTGTTCGATCATGGCGTCGGTCACGCGGGCGCGGGGAGGCACGCGGTTTATGACGACGAGCGGCGGAACGGATTCGCGATCGACGATTTTGAGCGTGGCGGAACACGACCATACGTCGACCGGCGTTGGCTGGATCGGAATGACGACAAGGCTCGCGGCTTCGATCGCCGGCTTTGCCTCAAGGTCCGATTTCGGCGGCGTGTCGACGACGACGAAATCGTAATCGCGCGCAAGGCCGATCGCCTCGCGCCGTGCGCCCCAGCCGCTCGCGGTGCGGAAGCCCATGCCCGTATGGCGCTCGCCGAGCCGGCGCTCGCGCGCCTCGAACCATTCGCCGAGACTTCCCTGCGGATCGACATCGAGGAGGGCGATGGTCGTGCCATTGAGCCGCGCCAGCGCGACCGCAAGGTGCGCTGCGACCGTCGTCTTGCCGGAGCCGCCCTTTTGCTGAGCGACCGTGATAACTCTGCCGGCCATGGGAATCATCCCTCTCGGCCGGCATTGTTGCATCGCAATATCGAGATCGGCAATGGCAAAGGCCGGAACCGGCCAGGCTTTGCACCGATTAGGCGTGGAATTCGTACCAGATACACGGCAGCGTGCGCCCGCCGAGCGTTTCGTCCGTTCGGGCAACGACCTTGCCGCCATGGTGCAGGTAGAAGTCGTTGGCGCGATCGTTGTCGGCGAGGGCGCGGATAAGGACGCGCGAATAGCCGCGCGCCTTGATGCGTTTCAGAACCGCCCGGAACAGCCTTATGCCGAGGCCGATGCCCTGATATTCGGGACGTAGATAAAGTTCCTGGACCTCCGCCGCGTTCGGATGGCCGCGGCTGTTCCCGGGCGCAAAGCTTGCATAGCCGGCGACGGTCCCGCCGACGTCGAGCACCAGAACCGGGCGACGCCCGAGGAGGTCGCGCCACCACGGGCTGCTGCGCCGCACGATCATGCGCTCCAGCGTGACGGCCGGGATGATTCCGGAATAGGCCTCGCGCCATGCGACCGCGTGCGTGTCGGCAAGCTGGATTGCGTCCGAGGGGCGGGCAGGGCGGACATCGATGACGAGCGCGGTCATGATGAGATGCTACGCTCACTTTTGGAGGCGAGCCAAGTGGAAACGCAAAATTTGAAATCTTCGGAAATTTACGGCGCGGAAGTTGCGTCCCGGTCACGCCGTCGCCGCGATTGCGTCGTGCGTCAGACGTGATTGCCGGATCGATTGCCGTCATCGTCGCAGCCGCGGCGATGGCGATGCTGGTTCGCCCGCGGCTCGTCCGCTCGCCCTTCTGGCGTGCCACCGCGACGCCGCTCGCTTCGATCATCGGCAGCGGCTTCCTCGTGTCCGCGCCGCTTCTGCGCGAGCTTGTCGGCTACTACGCTCCGATCGCGATCGCGGCGCTGCTGGCGCTCTCCTATTTGATCGGCGCGGCGATCCGCGAGAACATCGCCTATGTCGAGCCGCTGCTTGAGGACGGCAAGAACCACCGCACGATCGTGCAGATCGAGCACCTCTCAAGCGTCACGCTCGCCTTCGCGTATTTCGTTTCCGTCGCCTACTACCTCGTGCTCTTCGCAAGCTTCCTGCTCAAGATCGGCGAGGTCGGCGAACCGCTGCCGATCAAGCTCGTCGTAACGGCGATCCTGCTCGCGATCGGGGTGCTCGGCTACTGGCGGGGTTTTGGCGCGGTGGAGCGGGTCGAGGTCTATGCCGTCTCCACGAAGCTTGCGGTGATCGCAGGAATCGTCGGGTGCGCTGATCGTCTTTGATCTGACGCTCGTCGCCGGCGGCTGGTCGCCTGCGCCCCTCGACGCGACGATCGACCGGAGCGATATCGCCCCGCTGCTCGGGCTCCTGATCGTCGTGCAGGGATTCGAGACATCGCGCTTCCTTGGCTCCGAGTATCCGGCTGCGCTGCGCATCCGCACCATGAAGGCCGCGCAGCTTCTCTCCGCGGCGATCTATCTGGCTTTCTTCGTTCTCGTCCTGCCGCTCTACGTATTGGAGACGAAGAGCGAAGGCGTCGCCGCGATCGTCGACTGGCTCGCCCCGGTCTCCGCGATCCTCCCGGTGATGATCATCGTGGGCGCGCTGGCCAGCCAGTCGAGCGCCGCGATCGCCGACGCCAACGGCGCAGCCGGGCTCCTCCATGATCTCACCGGCCACCGTATCCTGGTGCGCTCGGCCTATCCGCTGATCGCGCTCGTTGCGGCGCTCGTCACCTGGCAGACCGACGTTCTGAGCCTGATCGCCCTCGCGTCACGCTGTTTCGCGCTCTACTACGCGCTCCAATGCGTGGTGGCCGTGATCAGCGCCGTCAAGCGGGACAGCCGCGTGCATGCTGCGGGCTACTGCGCGCTCGCGCTGCTTTGCTTCGCCGTGGTGATTTTCGGAGCGCCGGTCGAGGGCGGATAAGCGTTTCGCCGGCTTGCTCACGGTCAAGTGAAGTGCCGATTGAAACTCGGTTAAAACCCGGAGGCTCCTGGCTCCGTAGCTCCTCTCGTCGACACAGACGTTAGGAGATCATCGACATGTTCAAATTGACCAATCTTGCCCGCACCACGCTCGTTGCATCGGCCGTCGGACTTGCTTCTGCCCTCGCCATGTCACCGGCAATCGCAGAGGAGCCGGTCATCGTCGGCGGCGCGGCGATGTACGCCCAGAAGAATATCATCGAGAACGCCGTCAACTCGAAGGACCACACGACGCTGGTCGCGGCAGTGAAGGCCGCCGGTCTCGTCGACACGCTGTCAGGCCCGGGTCCTTTCACGGTCTTCGCGCCGACCAACGCGGCCTTTGACAAGCTGCCGCCGGGAACGGTGGAAGATCTTCTGAAGCCGGAGAACAAGGACACACTGACGCACATCCTCACGTACCATGTCGTCCCGGCCAAGGCGACGTCGGAGGCCGCCATGAAGATGATCAAGGACGACGGCGGCGAGCATAAGGTGAAGACCGTTTCCGGCGACACGCTCACCCTCAAGATGGACGGTGATCATCTCGTCGTCATCGACGAGATGGGCAACACCGCCACCGTGACTCAGGCCGACGTCATGCAGTCGAACGGCGTGATCCATGTCATCGACACGGTGCTGATGCCGAAGATGTAGTCGTCACTTTCCGACATGAGACGGGCGGCCGGAAGTTCCGGCCGCCTCGTCGCGTCTATTCGATCGGGATCAGGCGGCCGGTATAGACGACAGGACCGGTGGCGACGCCGGTCGGCGATCCTCCCTCCGGCTCCACGGTCACGGCGATGATGCCGTTGACCGGACCCTTTCCGAGGGCGTCGCGGATCGTCTGTGCGCTCGCGCCGGCCTGAAGAATCCCGAGCGACTTCGCATTCTGCCCCTCGGGGATGTGCCAGAGCTCGAGGCTGTGTCCGCTGGGTACCTGGGCGGTGACGCTGCGCACGATGATCGTGCCGCTTGCCGTGTCGACCTCGGCGATCAGCGCCGGCTCGCGCCCACCGGAATCGACCACGGCGACATAGCGCCCCGTTTCGGGGGGCAGCGTCGAGAGCCGGTCGAGCACGACGACGACCGCTAGCCCCGCGGCGAGGGCGCCGAGCGCTGCTGCAGTGGTTTTCCAGGCCGTGATGCGTCGCCGCAGGGTCACAACATTCGGCGCCGCAGTCGAAGCGCCACTGGCGATGGCCCGCTCGACCTTTGACCAGAGGCCGGCCGGCGGCGCGATTTCAGGGCTCGCTTCCGCCAGCGGGGAGAGCTTCTCTTCCCATTGCGCAACGGCTTCCTGAAGCTCGGAATCGCTGGCGAGCCGGCGCGCGAAGGCATCCCGCTCCGGGCCGGAGAGGGTTCCCAGCACATACTCGGCAGCAGCGCGTTCGAGCTCCTCGTTCATTCCTGCTCCAGACAGGCTTTCAGCGCCTTCGTCGTCCGGTGTAACAGCGTCTTGATCGTGCCGACGGGGCGACCGAATTGCTCGGCAAGCTCCTCGCGAGAATAGCCCGAGCAATACGCGAGGATCACGCAGCGGCGCGCCTCCTCATCGAGAGCTCCCAGGCACTGCCTGAGGCTCTGTCTCGTCACCGGGTTCACCTCGGGCGCGGCAAGCCGCTCCAAGATGCTCTCGTCGTAGTCGCTTCTAGCCCGCTCGATGCGGCTGGCGCGGATGCGGTCCAGTGCGGCGTTGCGGGCTATCGCGGCAAGCCAGGCCATGGGCTGGCCCGCCTCGGGCCTGTAGAGGGACGCTTTTCGCCATACACGCACATAAGCATCCTGCAGGATCTCTTCCGCTTCGGCTCTGTTGCCGGTGATACGAAGCACGATCCCGAATAGTTTTGGAGAGGTCGCATCGTAGAGCGCACGGAATGCCTCACGATCGCCAGCCGCGACTTTGCTCAGCATCCTTTGGAGATCGACCCCGATCTTAATGCCTCCCCAGGCGCACGCTCGTGTCGGCATTGATGCCTTTGGCGCGTGGCCGAGAGTGGCGTAACGGACCTGCGAGAGCAAGGGCGGGGGGCGTGGCTTCCTGCCGGCCGAGGGGCCGCTATTCTGAAGCGGCGTAGATCTCCACGGGCTCCGCAACGCCACGGAAGCTGAAGTTGCCGAGAGGGTCGAGGGGCGTGTCGAGAAGCTCTGCGACGCGCTCGGTAAGCAGCAGCCGGCGGCCGGTTTCTTTCGCCAGCGGTTCCACGCGCGCGGCGAGGTTCACGGCCGGGCCGGTGGCGGTGAAATCCAGCCGGTCCGCCGAGCCGATGTTGCCGTAAAAGACAGGGCCGCGATGCAGCGCAATCCCGGTATTGAGCGGCCGCCAGTCCCCGTTGATTGCAAGCAAGTCGCCGGCCTCGCCGTTCAGAGCGCGGATCGCGCCAAGACCGGCACGCGCTGCCGAGAGCGCTGCCGCCGCAGCGTCGCGTGCGGAGGTCGTCGAACCGATCGGGAAGATCGCGAGCATCCCGTCGCCGATGAACTTCAGGACCTCTCCACCGTGATTGCTCACCGCCTCGACGAGGCCCTCGAAGTAGGCATTCATGACGCGGATCACGTCGGGACCGGGAAGACGGTCGGAGAGACCCGTATAGTCGCGCATGTCGGACACCCAGATGACCGCATCGATCATCTCGCCCGATCCGCGCCTGATCTCGCCGGCGAGTACGCGCCCGCCGCTCCGCTCGCCGAGATAGGCGGTGAGCACATTCTCGGCGATGCGGCCGAGTGCGATCAGATCGAGATTGAGGGCCAGCGCCGGGATGAGAGCCTGCAAGGCCGCGAGGTCGCCCGCCTTGAAGCCGCCGCGGCCGCGGGTGGCCACCGTCATCGCACTGTGGAAACTGCGCGCGTGCGGGATCGGGAACGCCCAATAGTCGGTGATCCCGTCTGCTGCGAACGCGGCCATCATCGGAAACTGCATCGCCGTGTCCGGGTCCTGCGGATTGAGGCGGATGGCCGTTCGTTCGTCGATGACGGGGCGCAGGGGACTGAGCTTGAAATCGCTCGTCTCGCGTATATGCACGTTCACCTTAAGCTCGCTGCAGAATCCCTGCTTCGGGTTCCAGTTGGCCGTGAAGCCAAGGACCTGGGGATGCAGCGTCCCGATGTGGAATGTGGCGCGGTCGAAAAGGAAGCCTGCTGCGACGAGCCGCGACATGAGGCCGTCCATCAACTCGCAGAGCCCGGCGGCGCTCGCATCGCCGGAGAGGAGCCAGTCCAGCGGTGCGCCGTCGGTCTCGACGGGATTCGTCACCGGAATCCGGCGGACGAGCTGCATATCCCGAGGAAATTCGGACTCGCGAGGCAGCGGGGCGGCTTGCGGAACGGGAGCGGAGAGGGACATCGGACCGCCAGATTTTTCCGTGCCCGTAGATGGGCGCGTCGATCTGCCCTTCAAGTTACGCCGCGCTGGCCGCTTTGGCGCGGCTGGCGCGCTTGCGGTCGTTCGGATCGAGAATCACCTTGCGAAGCCGGATCGATTTCGGCGTCACCTCCACCAGCTCGTCCTCCTGGATATAGGAGAGCGCGCGTTCGAGGCTGAGCTTCATCGGGGGCGTTAGGATCGTCGCCTCGTCCTTGCCGGAGGCGCGGACGTTGGTGAGCTGCTTTCCCTTCATGACGTTGATCTCGAGATCGTTGCCGCGCGTGTGCTCTCCGACGATCATGCCGCGATAGACGCGCATCCCCGGCTCGATCATCATCGGCCCGCGGTCCTGCAGGTTGAAGATCGCGTAGGCGACGGCTTCGCCCTGCGAATTGGAGAGAAGCACGCCGGTGTGACGACCGGGAATCTCGCCGCGGAACGGTTCCCATGCATGGAAGATGCGGTTCATGATCGCGGTGCCGCGCGTGTCCGACAGAAGCTGCGGCTGGTAGCCGATCAGCCCGCGCGTCGGGATGTAGAAGCGCAGGCGCACGCGGCCGGCGCCCGAGGGACGCATCTCGACCAGCTCGCCCTTGCGACTCGACAGCGTCTCGATGACGATTCCGGAATGCTCCTCGTCCACGTCGATGATGACTTCCTCGATCGGTTCGAGCTTGACGCCGTTCTCCTCGCGAACGACGACGCGCGGCTTGCCGATGGTGAGCTCGAAACCTTCACGCCGCATCGTCTCGATCAGGATGCCGAGCTGCAATTCGCCGCGGCCTGCGACCTCGAAGGAATCCTTGTCCTCGCCCTCAGTGATCTTGAGCGCAACGTTGCCTTCCGCTTCGCGCAGGAGCCGGTCGCGGATGACGCGGCTTTGCACCTTGTCGCCCTCCTGTCCGGCGAGCGGCCCGTCGTTGATGCGAAAGGTCATGGCGAGTGTCGGCGGGTCGATTGGCTGCGCCGAAATCGGCGTCTCCACCGATGGATCGCATAGCGTGTCGGCGACGCTCGCCTCCTGAAGCCCGGCGATCGCGACGATGTCGCCCGCCTCGCCGGAGTCGATGCCGCGCCGCTCCAGTCCGCGGAAGGCAAGCACCTTGGAGATGCGAAAGGTCTCAACCGTTTCGCCTTCGCGCGACAGCGCCTTGACGGTCTGCCCGGCTTTCACCGAGCCGGAACGGATGCGGCCGGTCAGGATGCGGCCCAGAAACGCGTCAGCCTCCAGCGTCGTCGCCAGCATGCGAAAGGGACCCGGCTCAGTGACCGGCGGCGCGACGTGCTCCAGCACCTTGTCGAGGAGCGGCGCGATGCCGTCCTTCGGGCCGTCCGGCGAGAGCGCCATCCAGCCCTGCTTGGCGGAACCGTAGAGGACGGGGAAATCGAGCTGCGCCTCGTTGGCGTCGAGCGCCGCAAAGAGATCGAAGACGGCGTTCAGCGTGACGTCAGGCTGCGCGTCCGGCCGGTCCACCTTGTTGACGACGACGATCGGCTTCAGCCCGATGGCGAGCGCCTTCATGAGCACGAACTTGGTCTGCGGCATCGGCCCTTCGGCCGCATCGACGAGGAGAATCGCGCCGTCAACCATGTTCAGGATTCGCTCCACCTCGCCGCCGAAATCGGCGTGACCGGGCGTATCGACGATGTTGATGCGCGTGCCCTTCCACAGGAGCGAGGTCACCTTGGCGAGGATGGTGATGCCGCGCTCCTGCTCGAGCGCGTTGGAGTCCATGGCGCGTTCGGCCACCTTTTGGCCGGCCCGGAAGGTGCCGGAGGCGCCGAGAAGCACGTCGATCAGGGTCGTCTTGCCATGATCGACATGCGCGATGATGGCGACGTTGCGAAGGGTCGCGGGCACGAAAAACCTGCTGGATTTGGAAGTCGCGGCCGAGATAGCCGATTTTCAAAGCCCAAGATAGGTACGCTGAGGCCGCGTTTCATCCCCGGGGGCCCGGGCTTTCCGGTGCTTTTCCCCGTGCTAGGATGCGAATCATCAATGGAGCCAGCCGGGCCGTGCGTCGCATTCTCGCTGCCGGACTTGCCGGGATGGCGCTCGTCGGCCTGACGGGCGAAGCGGCGGCGTTCGACCGCCGGGTCAGGATCGTCAACGATTCGCACCACAAGATCGTCGGCTTCTATGCAACGAATACCGCGCTCAAGGACTGGCCAGAGAGCCTGCTTGGCGACGACGTGCTGCCGGCAGCCGCCTCGGTCGTGCTGAATTTCGAGGACGGCAGCGGCTATTGTCGCTACCGCTTCCGCGCCGTGTTCGATGACGGCGTGACGCTTGAGCGGGCGAGCGTGAACATCTGCGAGGTCGGAACCTATCGCTACACAGACTGAGGGGACGCCGGTGACCCGAAACGGCCTGACGCTTCGGTCTGCCGCACGGTCGCGATAGAGGCATGACCCCGATCCGCATCCGCACGCTACTCGCGGCGAGCATAGGCGCGCTGGTGCTGGTGGCGACCGCGACAGTGCTGACGATCGCCCTCTTCGCTAGTGCGCAGAACACCTTCGAGCTCCTGAACGACCGCACGGTGCTGGTCGTCGACGGCATCGAGAAGGAGGTCCGCTACTCGCTTGGCGGGGCCTCCGATCTCGTCGACGGATTTGTGCGCGAGGTCCAGTCGGGCAGCCTGCGCGACGCGACGCCGGAGGAATTGCAGAGGGCGCTGAGCGTGGCCCTGGCGACGGCGCCGGGCGTGCAGGCGTTGCTCTACTGGACCAAGGCCATGGAGCGGCGGATCGCGTTCCGCCAACCCGATGGCGCGATCGGGCAGGACGACCCGGCCACGGAAACCAACGCGCGCATTCGAGCGACGCTGGAGGTCATGCCGCGGAAATCGCATCAATGGGGGCCGCCGGTCGTCGAAGAGAACCTGGGATACGTGGACTTCGCCGCCAATGTCGGTTCGAGCACGCCTGATGTTGCCTTCATCGTCGCGGCCGTTTCGCTCGAGCACTTCTCCAATGTCGTTGCCGAAATCGGCCGCCGCTACGGCGCGACCGCCTTCATCCTTTATGGGGACAAGTGCGGTGCTCGCGCATCCGAGCTTCGTGGGAAGCGATTTGGCGAAGGGCCGCGCCGTGGTTCCGATCGCCGACGTGCACGACCCGGTCCTCGACAATCTGGCCAAGGGGACTCCGGTGCAGTTCCTGGATCCGGCGCGTCGCCAATACGTGGAGACGTTCCGGGTCGAAGCCGGCGGGACGTATTATCTTGTCATGTACCGATGGCTTTACGGCTTCGGGCCGGAGCCGATCGCCGTCGGCGCCTACTTTCCGCGCACCGAGATCGGCGACTCGATCCGCCGCCTCGCGCTCTCGGCGGGCGCGGGAATCCTCGTCGCGCTTGTCGGCGTCGGCGCGGCGATCGTGCTCGGCGGCTACATCGCGCGGCCGGTGCGCCGGCTGGCGGCGAGCGCCTCGGCGGTCGCCCGCCTCGACCTTGACTCGGTGCCGCGGCCGCTCCGCAGCCTGGTCGCGGAGGTCGACGAGCAGGCGCGCGCTTTCGGGATGATGCTCGATGCGTTGCGGGTGTTCGAGACCTACGTTCCGCACCGGCTCGTGCAGCGTCTGATCGCGCTCGGCGGCGAAGCGGGCATGCAGTCTGAGACACGCGAACTGACGGTGATGTTCACCGACATCGTCAAGTTCTCAGAGATCGCCGAGCGCATGAGCGCGGAGGAGACGGCGGCGTTCCTGAACCGCCACTTCGGCCTGCTCGGTGAATGCATCGAAAGCGAGGGCGGCACCATCGACAAATATATCGGCGACGCGGTGATGGCGTTCTGGGGCGCGCCGGACCGCATGGGCGACCATGCCCTGCGCGCGGTTCGCGCCGCGCGGTGCATTGCCGAGACGATCGCCGCCGACAACGCGCGGCGGGCGAAGAAGGGATTGAGGCCGGTCAGGGTGCGGATTGGCATCCATACTGGGCCGGCTGTGGTCGGCAACATCGGGACAGCGGAGCGGGTGAACTATACGATCGTCGGCGAAACGGTGAACGACGCGCAACGTCTCGAAGCCTTGGGCCACAAACTCGATGCAGGCGCTGACGTGACCGTGTTGATCAGCGCGGTGACCGCGGATCTGGCGGGCATCGACGACAGCGAAGCGGAAGACGTGGGCGCGCATCCGCTTGCCGGAGCGACGCATGCAGCGGCAGTGCGCCGGCTGATCTGAAGGTCCGGAGCCCGTTTTGCGGCTACTGCGGCAGCAGCGGGCCGGTTGGGCGAGGGGAGCCGCCGCGACCGCTGTCGGCGCCCGCGCGCTTGACCATCATCAGCTCGCCAACGTTTTCGGAGGTGATATAGCCGACGAGCTTGCCGCTTCGATCGACGACGCCGACGGCCGGCGTATTATGCCCCTGCAGGAGCTTTAAGGCCGCCTCGAGGCTTGAGCCCAACGCGACCGTTGGTACCTCACCTGTCATCGCCTCGATCACCGGGGTTGCGGCCCCAGACTTCGACAGCGCTGCGATCATCGCGTTGCGAGTGAGAATGCCCCGGAGCTTGCCGCTGCCGTCCACCACCGGAAATTCATGCTGCGTGGTCCTGAGCAGAAGCTCGGCCGCGTCGCCGATCGTCGCCTGCGGCCCGAGGGACTCGAAGCGGGTGATCATGGCGTCGCCGACGCCGACATGCCGCGAGACATCCTGCAGTCCCACCATCTGCGCCTCCGCGGTCGCCGCGAGGTAGACGAAGATCGCGATGAAGATCAGCAGCGGGTTGCCCCCGACAAGCCCGAGAAAGCCAAAGCCGAAGGCGAGCGCCTGGCCGACTCGCGCCGCGATGTTGGTGGCCCGGGCGCGCGGATACCAGATCGCGAGCACCGCGCGGAATACGCGGCCGCCGTCCATCGGGAAGGCCGGAATCAAGTTGAATACGACGAGGAAGATGTTCACCGAGGCCAGTCGAGTAAGGAAGCTCAGGCTCGTATTGTCGATCCCCTGCAGCGCCTCGAGGTTGAATCCTGAATTCAGCACCAGAATCAGCACGGCCGCGATGACCACGTTCACCGCCGGCCCGGCGAGCGCCACGATGATCTCCTGGCGCGGGTTCTCCGGCATGCGCTCGAGTCGTGCGAGCCCACCGATAGGAAGAAGCGTGATGTCCGGCGTGCGAATGCCATAGCGGCGTGCCGCGAGTGCATGTCCGAACTCGTGCGCGATGACGCAGGCGAAAAGCGCAAGGATGAAGGCGATGCCCTCAACGGCGGCTTGCGTGCCGCCTTGCTGGTAGTAAGCGACTCCAATCCAGGCCAGGAGCAGGAAGAAGGTGACGTGGACGCGAACTTCCGAGCCGAAAAGTCGGCCGATCGGGAAGGACCAGGACATTCAATGCGCCTCCGCGGGTCTGCACCTTAAGGTATGGCGTCGGGGCCGACATTCAATGATGCCTCGCACGGAAAGGGCGCTTGACGCCGCGCTGCGCATGAATAATTAGTAAGTCCTCCTTACTATAAGGCTGAATTATGAAGAGGTCCGGCCCCGACACGATCGGTTTCCTCCTCGGAGACGCATCGCGCTCCTTCCGGCGGCGCTTTGAAGCGGAGGTCGCCGCCGCCGGGCTTGAAGTCACCGTGGGCGAGTCGCGGACGCTCTTCCATGCGGCGCGGCAGGAAGGCATCCGGCAGGCGGCGCTGGCCGAGCGCATGGGCATCGAGCCGATGACGCTCGTGAATTTCCTCGACAGGCTGGAGGCGCGCGGCTGGATCGCGCGCGAGCCCGATCCGAGCGACCGTCGCGCCAAGATCGTCCGCGTGACGCCACCGGCGCAGCCACTCCTGGAGCGGCTTGAGGGCATCGCGCGGCATGTTCGCAGGCAGGCCGTGGAGGGCCTCTCCCAGCGCGAGATGGACATCGTCGCGCGCGCGCTTGAGCGGATGCGCGACAACCTCTCCGCGTCGGTGGAGGAAGCCGCCGCGTGAGCAAGCCGTTGATGAGCGAGGGGCGGCTCGCGGTGATTGGCGGGCTGCTTGTTGCGCTCGGTCCGATCTCGCTATCCCTCTACACCCCGGCGATGCCGCAGCTGGTGCACGTCTTCTCCACCGACGTCGCGACGATCAAGCTGACGCTCACCACCTATTTCGCGGGCTTCGCGCTGTCGCAGCTCGTCTGCGGCCCGCTTTCCGATGGCTTCGGCCGACGCCGGACGGCGCTCGGCTTCACCTTCATCTATCTCGTCGCTAGCGTCGTGGCGGCGAGCGCCCCTTCGGTCGAATGGCTGCTCGGCGCCCGCTTGGTGCAGGGTATAGGGGCAGCGGCGGGGGTTTCGGTCGCGCGCGCCATGGTGCGGGACCTGCACACCGGCGAAGCGTCGGTCCGCATCCTGAACATGATCGGCGTGTTGCTGGCGATCGGGCCGGCGGCGTCGCCGACCTTGGGCGGCATCGCTCTCGATCTCTTCGGCTGGCGGTCGATCTTCTTCTTCATGGTTGGCTACGGTGCGATTCTGACCATCGTTCTCCTGACGCTCACGCCGGAAACGCTGGCGCACCCGGATCCTTCGCGGCTGCGCCCGGCGCGCCTCGTCCGCAACTACGGGCGGCTTCTCGTCAGCCCGGCATTCCTCGGCCCGAGCCTCGTCTTCGGCTGTACCGCGGGCGGGCTCTACACGATGGCGACGCTGCTTCCCTTCGTCATGATCGACGAGGTGGGGCTGACGCCGACGTTTTTCGGCTTCTCGATGATCATGCAGTCGGGCTCGTATCTCATCGGCGCCATCGTGATGCGGCGTCTTCTTCGTCGCTTCGAGGCGCATCGGATGGTGCCCTTCGGCATCCTGATGATGGTCATCGCCGGCGTGTTGCTGGCCACTGGCTTGCGCCTTGCACCGCCGAGTTTCCTGAACGTGATGGGGCCGGTCGCGCTCTTCGCCTTCGGCATCGCCTTCATATCGCCCTCGATGCAGACGGCGGCGCTCGCGTATTTTCCCGACATCGCGGGATCGGCGGCGGCGATGATGGGCTTCTTCCAGATGGGCGGCGGGTTCCTCGGTTCCGCGGTGTCCGCGGCGATCGGGCGGCCGGTCTTTTCTCTCGCGACGATCATCCCGACGATGATCGCCATCGCCGTCGTCGCACACTACGGCCTGCGCGCGCTGGCAGGCCCGCAGCGCATGCTCGACAGCGTAGCCGACCGGATCATCAAGCCAGAGGCGCCGGCGGAATAGAGACCTCGCGTCAGCCCTTCGCGCCGGCGCTTCGACCGGCGTGGAGATCGAGGAAGGCCGCGTATTCCGCTGCATGCGAGCCGTCGTGGTTCGCCATGCCGGGCTTCGTAAGCCAGCCGAGCCGCGGCGGGATGTAGCTGCGGATCGCGCGGCGCGGGCGCTCGCGCCAGCCGAGATTGAACGCCGCGTATTTCGGAAAGAACTCCATCTCCGAATAGGGGAGGTGGTCGTGCACCCACCACGCCATCGCCTCCCAGTGGCCGGTCTCGTCGTAGTAGGGAATCAGCGCATGCACGATGATCGTCGCCATCGCGCCGATCTCGCCGTTTGCGTCGCGCCGATCCCAGATGTGGCTGGCGAAGCTCTTCTCGTTCTGTGCGCAGTTGAAGCCGCGCTCGTTGCCGAAGCGGTTCACCTCCGGCGTGCGGTAGGCGGAGCGGATCGAGATGCGCCCGAATTTTTCGCGCAGCGGCTCAAGCAGGTTCGGCGCAGAGCGCCGTGCCGGCTTCGATCGCGAGGTCGGGATCGTCCGGGACGTTCGGAAGGCCGTAGAGATTGGCGATCTCCGAATAGAGGAAATCGCGCATGAAGAAATTCTCCGAGAGCCGCACACGGCCAAGCTCTTCGAGCGCCTTTACGCTGCCGGGCTTCTTGCGCTTCGTCATGGCCGCATCAGCCCCGTAAACCAGAGCCAGGCCAGCGTGGCGGCAAAGCTTGCAAGCGTCATCGGTACACCGCTTCGCGCGAAATCGCGGAAGCTCAGCCGCACGCCCGCCGCTTCGGCGCGCTCCGCCACGATGATGTTGCAGAGCGAGCCGGTCAGAAGCAGGTTGCCGGCGAAGGTGGAGAGAAGCGCCAGGCCCGCGAGCGCGCCGTTCGAGAGGTCGGGCAGCAGCCTCAGGATCAGGATCACCGCCGGAACATTGCCGATGGTGTTGGAGGCGCGCGAGCGCGAGCGGGCCCATGACCGCGAGCCGGTCCGGGAAGGAGGCCGCTGGTCCGCCAGAAATGCGAGCCCGTCGCGCGCGAGGCCGGTCTTGGCGAAGGCCGCCGTCACGCCGAAGAGGCAGACGAAGAGCAGGAGCAGATGCCAGTCGACCGCGCCGATCATGGCGCGCGACGAGATGCGCCGCGAAAGAAGCAGCGCGCCGGCGACGGCAAGCGCGGAAAGCTCGCGCGGCAGCGGGCTCAGGAAGAGAACGACGAGCGCCACGACCGCGACGATCGCCTTGCGCCAGCTGGAACCGGTCGAGGCGCGTCGCGGCGGCCGGCTCGGCCGGCGCTGACGCCGGTCGCGCCGGAGAAGCTCCCGCGCCACGTGAAGACGACGGCGAAATAGACCGCGGCGAGCGAAAGGATCGTCGGCGGCAGCGCGAAGCCGACATAGGGCCAGAAGGCGATATGCGCCGCCTGGCCGATCAGGATGTTCTGCGGGTTGCCGATCAGCGTCGCGGCGGAGCCGGCATTCGCCGCGCCGGCGAGCGCGATCAGATAGGGCCGCGCCTCGAGCCGCTGCGCCAGCAGCCCGGCGGCGACGAGCGGCGTCAGCGCGACGGCGATCACGTCGTTGGTGAGGAGCGCCGAGAGCAATCCGGTGACGGCGACGAGCACCGCGAGCACGGCCTTCGGATTTTTCGCCGCGTGCGTCGCCCGCTCGGCGACCCAGCCGTAGAAGCCGCAGCTCTCGAACTGCGCCGAGAGGATCATCAGCGCGAAGAGGAGCGCGATCGTCGGCATGTCGATCGCGCGCCCGGCCTCGTCGAGCGGCAGGTCGCCGCTCGCCAGGAGCACGATCAGCCCGAGCAGCGCGACGCCCGTGCGGTCGAGCGCCAGGCCCGGCACGCGCCCGAGCGCCATGCCGAGATAGACGAGGATGAAAACGAGGACGGAGAGCGTGGTCACATGAAGTCTCGGGCGGCGACGGATTGCCCGCGTCGCCGGAACGCTAGCCCGCCTCGGCCAGCACGTCGAGGAACGCCTTGCCGTAAGTCGCGAGCTTCTTGGCGCCGACGCCATGGCATTCGCCGAGCGCGCCGAGCGTCGTGGGCCGCGCTTCGGCCATGGCGATCAGGGTGCGGTCGGGGAAGACCACGTAGGCGGGCACGCCCTCTGCCTGCGCAAGCTGGCGGCGGAGGCTGCTTCAAGGCGGCGAGCAGGTCCGGGTCGACGTTGTCGGGGAGGGCCGCCGCGGCGCGCCGCTCCTTCCGCGTCGGGCGCCATCGCCGCGTCGGGGCGGCGGGCGAAGGCGGCGCGGCCGAACAGCACGTCGCGGCCGCTCTCGGTGATGAGCCAGGTGCCGAAATGCTCATGGTCGGGCTGGATGTGGCCGGCAGCGTAGAGCTGGCGGAAGAGCGCGTTCCAGTCGCGCTTCGTCATGTCGGCGCCGGCGCCGAAGGTTGGGAGCTTGTCGTGCCCCCAGCGCGCGCACCGCTTCGTTAGCGTCGCCGGTGAGGATCGCGACGAGATGCCCGGTGCCGAAGCGCTCGCCGGTGCGGGCCATGGCCGAGAGCGCCTTCTGCGCCGGCACCGTGGCGTCGACGGCGCTGACGCCGGAGAGGCAGAGGTCGCAATTGCCGCAAGGCTCGCTCGCCTCGCCGAAATAGGCGAGCAGCGTCTGCCGCCGGCAGACCGGCGCCTCGCACAGCGCCAGAAGCGCGTTCAGCCGCTGCCGCTCGATGCGCTTCTGCTCCTCGCCGGCCGGGCTCTCCTCGATCTGCTGGCGGCGCAGGCGGATGTCGTCCATGCCGAACAGCGTCAGCGTGTCGGCGGGCAGCCCGTCGCGCCCGGCGCGGCCGATCTCCTGGTAGTAGGACTCGATCGTCTTCGGCAGGTCGGCATGCGCCACGAAGCGCACGTCGGGCTTGTCGATGCCCATGCCGAAGGCGACCGTCGCCACCGCCACCACCCCGTCGTCGCGCTGGAAGCGGTCCTGCGCCGCCGTGCGGACGGCGGTCTCCAGCCCTGCGTGATAGACGACGGCGTCGTGTCCGGCGGTGCGCAGGCCCTCGGCGAGGCGCTCCGTGCGCTTGCGCGACGAGCAGTAGACGATGCCCGATTGCCCGCGATGCGCCGCCACGAAATCGGCGATCTGGCGCGGCGCGCTCTGTTTCGGCTGGAAGGCGAGGGCGATGTTCGGCCGGTCGAAGCCGTGCACGAAGATCTTCGGCTCCGCCTCGAACAGCCGGCGCACGATGTCGATCCGCGTCATGGCGTCGGCCGTCGCCGTCAGCGCGAGAAGCGGCGGGGAGCCGAGCTCCTTGTGCAGCGCGCCGAGCTGCAGGTAGTCGGGACGGAAATCGTGCCCCCATTGCGAGACGCAATGCGCCTCGTCGATGGCGAGCCGCGTCAGCCCGATCTTCGAAAGCCGCGCCTGCAGGCCGGGCGAGGCGAGCCGCTCCGGCGCCGCGTAGAGGAGCCGAAGCCCGCCCGCCGCCGCCTGGTCGAGCGCCGCCATGTTGTCCTCGTGCGCATTGGCGGAGGAGAGCGACGCCGCCGCCACGCCGAGCGCCCGCATCGCCGCCACCTGGTCGCGCATCAGCGCGATCAGCGGCGACACGACGAGCGTCAGCCCGCCCTCCACCACCGCCGGCAGCTGATAGCAGAGCGATTTCCCCGCGCCCGTCGGCATGACGGCGAGCACGTCGGCACCCGACATCACCGCCGCCACGACCTCGTCCTGCCCCGGACGCAGCGCGGAGAAGCCGAACGTGTCGCGAAGCGCCATACGTGCAAGAGCCTGTTGCTGACGGTTCAAGGGCGGGTCCTTGGTAGCTTCCACGACTGGCCGATTCGCGCTTCATATGCCAGAGCCGGAGGGACAACGCGATTCCGCGGCGGTCGCCGTATGCACGCGTGCGCGGCCGGGCAGAGGCGCGGGGAGCCCTCCTCCTGGGGACCGGGTCGCGTTTCTCGATTTGCAAGTGGGTCGCTTCGCTAGGCTCATGGCGGGACTTGGTTCATGGTGGTGACGATCGAGCGCCACTCGCATCCCGTGGAAGCAACGGCGAATGAACACCTCCGGCAACTTCTATCGGGCTCTAGCGGTGCTCTGTTTCGGATTGCCGCAACAGGCGTCGGCGGGCGTGGGGGACTGGCCGCAGCTCAAGCACACGAGCGGTCTCGCCGTTTGCGGCGAGGCGCTGAAAATCGCCGTCTCGGCCTTTCAGTCGGCTCGCGTCCATCTCGACGATCGGCCGGCGATTCCGGCGGACGTCGGCAGCACGCTCGTGTTTCCGGTCGAGCGGCAGGCCGGCAGCGATTTTATCGGCGATCCGGACGTGTTCGAGGCCATACCGCGGGGCGACAAAGCCCACGACACGATCTATTGGCAAAAAGAGCCCGCCAACGGATTTCGCCTTGCCATCTCGGAGGAAGAGATCGGCTGGCGCGGCGATACATACGCCTTGGTCGCGGTCCCCGAGGGGCTGTCCCCCGCGACCTTCATCGCACAAGACGCCGACATGCAGAGGCACGGTCTGAAGCCGATCTTGGAAGGAGTTTGGCGACCGCCGTTCTTGTTGCGCCAGAACGACACTGGCGAGGTATGGGCCATCGACGTCTATCCCTGGACGTCGTTCATGGGCGACTGGACTGTTTACACAGTCGGAGCCGACGGTGCGAAGCCGCGCTGCACCGTCAGCTTTCACGAAGATGCCGACACGCCACTCGCCTTGCTGCCCCCCGCGGTCAGACGGCTTGCCACGTCTCTCGACGGGACCGTCGGAAGCGGCAACGACGAGGGGACGTTGCACCCGACGGCACAGATACGCATCGTGGTGGAGGATGTGTGGGGAAATATCGCAATGCGGCCATGGGCGGCTTTGAAGATGGAGCCCTACAACGACAGAAGGCAGGTCGATGCCGAGTTGAAGGCTTGGTCGAAGAAGGCGCGGAGCTTCGCGGCGCTCTACCGGCGCATCAATGCTGAATATCCGCGGGCGGAGCGGGCGCTGGCCCTTTACTACGGAGCCGAGTTCGGCAGAACCGCCGAAGAGGCGCTGGCCATGGCAGAACCGACGCTGGACATTGCCTAGCCGCTCGTATTTCACTTTCCACAAAGAACCGTAGCGCGAGCCTGTCGCCCGGCGCGCCAAGCTAGTTACCTGCGCTTCGTCTTGTCCCGCATCGCGAGCGTCCTGAGCCGGAGCGCATTCAGGCGGATGAAGCCCGCCGCGTCCTTCTGGTCGTAGGCGCCGCGGTCGTCCTCGAAGGTGACGAGCGCGTCGGAATAGAGCGAATTCTCGGCAGGCGCGGCCGATGACGATGACGTTGCCCTTGTAGAGCTTCAGCCGCACCGTGCCGTCGACCTTCTCCTGGCTCCTGTCGGCCATCGCCTGGATCATCTCGCGCTCCGGCGCGAACCAGAAGCCGTTATAGACGAGCTCCGCGTAGCGCGGCATCAGCTCGTCCTTCAGGTGCGCGGCGCCGCGGTCGAGCGTGATCGATTCGATCGCCCGGTGCGCGACGGAGAGGATCGTGCCGCCGGGCGTCTCGTAGATGCCGCGGCTCTTCATGCCGACGAAGCGGTTTTCGACCAGATCGACGCGGCCGATGCCGTTCGTCGCCGCCGAGCTCGTTGAGCTTCGTCAGAAGCGTCGCGGGCGAAAGCGCCTTGCCGTCGATCGAGACGGCATCGCCCTTCTTGAAGCCGATCTCGATCGTGGTCGCCTTGTCGGGCGCTTCCTCCGGCGAGACCGTGCGCATGAAGACGTAAGGCGGCGGCTCCTTCGCCGGGTCCTCCAGCACTTTCCCCTCGGAGGAGGAGTGCAGAAGGTTCGCGTCGACGGAGAAGGGCGCCTCGCCGCGCTTGTCCTTGGTGACGAGGATCTGGTTCTTCTCGGCGAAGTCGATCAGGTCGGTGCGCGACTTGAACTCCCATTCGCGCCATGGCGCGATGACCTTGATGTTGGGATCGAGCGCATAGGCGGTCAGCTCGAATCGCACCTGGTCGTTGCCCTTGCCGGTCGCGCCGTGGGCGATCGCGTCGGCGCCCGACGCGTGCGCGATCTCGACCAGCCGCTTGGCGATCAGCGGCCGCGCGATCGAGGTGCCGAGCAGGTAGACGCCCTCGTAGAGCGCGTTCATGCGGAACATCGGGAAGACGAAGTCGCGCACGAATTCCTCGCGCAGATCCTCGATGTGGATCTCCTTGATGCCGAGCATCTCGGCCTTCTTGCGCGCCGGCTCCAGCTCCTCGCCCTGGCCGAGATCGGCGGTGAAGGTCACCACCTCCGCGCCGTAGGTCGTCTGCAGCCACTTCAGAATGATGGAGGTGTCGAGCCCGCCCGAATAAGCGAGCACGACCTTCTTGATGTTACGCGCAGTCATGATGGGTCCGTCCGGGGCAAAGCGGCGGCACTATAGGGACGGCGAAGAGGGGCGCAAGACGAGGGATGGCACGCTCCGCCCTGCCTTTCCCAAATTTGTTGGAATTCACCGCTGAATAAGTGAACCCGATCGGGTAGGCTCGGCCAAGTCGGTTCCACTATTCGACGAGACGTGGATGTCCGCAAGCCGCAGAATCCTCATTGCTTTCGTCCTCGTCCAGCTGGCATGCGGCGCCCTGGTTGTCGGCTGGTACTTCTACATTCTTCGGTCCGAGCTCGTTGGCCTGACGCGGCAGAGCGTGCAGGATTTGGTTGTGGGCTCGATCGAGTTGATCGAGGACTATTTCCGCCCGACCGAGGCCCTTGCAGACGCGGCACACTATCTGCTTGCAGAAGGGGTCATTGGCGCCGATCAGCCGGCCGAGCTTGAGCGCTATTTTGTGGCGCAGTTGCACGCTCGCCCCGAGATCGCAGGGCTCTATGTCGGTTATCCCGACGGCGCGTTCTTCTATGTCATGAGAAGCGACGAGGAGAGCGCGGGCGGCACACGCACCAAGATCGTCCGACAGCGGCCCGAGGGACGCCAGGTGGAGCTTACGTGGCGCGACCAGGACTTCGCGGTCGTGAGGAACGCGCTCGACACGCAAGATCAGTACGACCCGCGCACGCGGGACTGGTACAAGGCCGCCCTTAAGACCGATGGCCAGACGTGGACCGAGCCCTACGTTTTCTTCACCTCCAAGAAGCCTGGCATCACACTTGCTTCGGCGATCAGGGGCTCCGGCGGCGCGGTCTCCGGCGTTCTCGGCATCGACATCGAGATCAGCGAGATCTCAAAGCTTCTGACGCGCAGCAGCCTCAGTGTGCGCGGCTCGGCCTATATCGTCACCGGTGACGGCAAGGTGATCGCCAACCCCACTGCCGACCCGGTCATGTCGGGCGGCGGCGGGGATGCGCCGCGCTTTCGTACGATCTCCGAATTCGACGGGGCCGAAGGCGCGCTCGATTTGAAAACTCTTGAACCGTTCATCCAGCGATCCGACTCGTCGCAGTTGACGATTTCGGACGCCAATATCGGAGGCCAGGATTCCTTCGTCGCCGTGGGGCAGATGTCGAATGTAAACTGGCCTTGGCAAGTGGTTGTCGTCGCGCCGAGATCGGTCGGGAAAGGAGCGGCGAGCCGTGCCGGCATCACGCTTTACAGCGTGTTGTTCTTCTGCGCGCTTTTGGCCTGCGTTGTCGGATATGCGGTCGCGCGAAGCATAGGGCGGCCGATGGAGCTTCTGCGCTCCAATGCAAAGCATGCGCGCTACGGCAATTTCGAAATCATGGAGCCGGTGGAAACGTCCGCGGAGGAAATCACCGAGACGGACGAAGCCCTGCGCCACCTAGCCAAGCTGTCGAGGACACAAGGGTCGCAGACCGGGCCGGAGCGCACTGACGACTAGACCTGCGGCGACTCAGCGGCCCGAGGCCACCTTCCGCTTTTCCATCACAAGGTGCTCGCTGCCCTCGATGACGTTCCGTCCGACTTCTTCAAAGCCGGCGCGGCGGTAGAAGGCGACGCCCTTCTCGTTCTTCGCTTCGACATCGAGGCGCAGGATCCTGCTTTCAGGATGCTCGGCCAGAGCAGCCGCAAGCAGCCGCGCGCCGATCCCGCCCCGCTGGTGCGGGGGACGCACGTAAAGGCGCGCAATGACGAGATCGGGCGGTTTTCGGGCATCGACAAGGATGTGCCCGACGATCCTCCCCTGATCGACCGCCACCAGGAACGAGGTGTCCGGTTCGCCAAGCTGCATCTGGAGATTTTCGAGCGTATGCCATCTGCCGCTGACCTCGCTCACCCAGTCCGCGCCCATCAGCGAATCGTAGGTGTCGTGCCAAGTCTCGGCGAGGAGCGCGCGCACGGCCGGTAGGTCGTCGGCCGCTGCCTGCCGAATCGTGATGTCGCCTTCCGCCATGTCTCTGCCGCTCTCTCCGTCCCCCAGACCGCTCTCCCTCCAAGGGTGAGATAGGGTGCTTTACGCGGAAGACCAACATTCGCCAGCCAAGAATTTACATCCAAGAATCGTGTGGCGTGGGCGTCCGGGAAACGGCATGTTCCGCGCGGAGTTCCAGCATGACCTTCCTTCCGACCCTTCCCGTGTTCGCCGCCTATCTCGCGGCGGTCCTCATCATCACCTTCACGCCCGGCCCCGACATGACCCTGTTCCTCGGCAAGGCGGTCAGGCAGGGGCGGGCGGCCGGCATGGCGGCGATGCTCGGCGCCTCGACCGGCGTCCTGATCCATACGACGCTGGTGGCGCTCGGCCTTTCGGCGCTCCTTGCCGCAAGCGTCACGGCCTTCTCCATCCTGAAGGTCGCCGGCGCGCTCTATCTTCTGTGGCTGGCGGTGCAGACGGTCCGGCACGGATCGGCGCTGAACGTCGCCACGAGCGGGTCGCAGGCGGCCCGCGAGCCGCTCTATCGCTCCTGGCTGGCCGGGCTTGGCGTGAACCTGATGAACCCGAAGATCATCATGTTCATGGTGACCTTCCTGCCGCAGTTCGTGGCGGCGGGCGACGCACATGCGGCGCAGAAGCTCATCTTCCTCGGCGTCGTCCTGGTTGTCGTCGCGCTGCCGTTCTCGATCGCCATGATCGTCTCGGCCTCGCGCCTCGCGCTTTTCCTGAGGCGCACGCCGCGCGTCATGCGGGCGATCGACTGGGTCTTCGCCGGCGTGTTCAGCGCTTTCGCCGCAAGGCTTCTGCTGGCGCGGCACTAGGGCAGCGGCGTGCCCGGGAAAGAGTTCAGCCCCCGGCGTTCGCCTCAAGCAGTCGCGCGATCTTCTGCTGCGCGCTCTCCTCCGTCTCGTCGTAGCCGATCGAATCGGCATAGCCGCCGTCAGCGTTGAAGAGCATGGCCGACGCCGTGTGGTCGATCGTGTAGTCGCCGTTCTCAAGGTCGATCTTGCGATAGAAGATGCGGTAGGCCTTGGCCGCCTCCGCAACGGCCTCGGGCGAGCCGGTCAGGCCGATGAAGTCCGCGTTGAAGGCCGAAACGTAGTCCTTCATCACCGAGGCCGTGTCGTGCTCCGGGTCGACGGTGACGAAGACGACCTTCAGCGGCGCAGCTTCGTCGCCGAGCTTTTCGACGACGCTGGCGAGCAGGAACAACGTCGTCGGACAAAGATCCGGGCAGAGTGTGAAGCCGAAATAGATGACATGCGGATGGCCGAGGAGGTCGTCGCGGGTGAACGGCTTGCCGTCGGCCGTCATCAGGGTGAAAGGCCCGCCGATCGTGGTGACGTTGTTGGCGAGCCAGCGGTCCACGTCCTCCCGGAAGAAAGTGAGCGCGGCGCCGACGGCGAGCGACACGGCGACTGCCGCATAGATCGTGCGCGCGATGATGCGGTCGGTCCTCGACGCCATCGGACGATTTGCCACCTGTGAAGGGTTTTGGGCGCGCAATATGGAACCCTATGCCACCGGTGAAAAGGCAAGTCGCTGCGGCTTTTCGGACGGAGAGGGGATGCGCCATCGCCCGTCGCTCCGCCGCCTATCGGCGCGACGAGGCGATTTCTTTCCCGGCGGCTTTCGCCGTCGCGCTGCTCCTCGTCCTTCACACCTTTCTGACCGCGCTTGCCGCGGGCGCACATGCGTCGCCCGCTACGCTCGATGCCTTTGGAAATCCGCTTTGCCACGGATTCGTCGGCTTCAATGGCGGGGATGGCACACCCGCCGACGACCATCCGACAGGGGATTGCTGCACCTTCGGCTGCCATATTGCCGCCGCGGTGCCGTTGCCGGTGCGCGTTCCGGTCATCGTGCGTTTTGCGACGGCGCTGCCGGTCGCGTGGCGCGTCGAGAAGCTGCCGCCGTATTTCAGTTCCGATCGCTCTTCGATCCGGTCGCGCGGTCCGCCGCGCTTCGTCTGATGCCGTCCGTTGATACGGGCAATCGCAAACAACGTCAGACTATCGCCCGCACGCGCCTCGCGGTGTGGAGCTACCGGAGTACGGATATGAGATTTGAAGCTTCGCTTTCGCGCCTGACCAGGATCAGGCTTCTTTCAGGACTGCTCGCGCTTGGATTTATGCTCGCCGCCGGCTGCGCTTCCGCGCATGATTTCAAGGCGGGCTCGATCAAGATCGACCATCCGTGGGCGCGCGCGACGCCGCCGGGCGCGCAGGTCGCCGGCGGTTACTTCACCATCGAGAACAGCGGGTCGGATGCCGACCGTCTCGTGTCCGTCACGGCGGAGATCGCCGGGCGCGCGGAGCTTCACGAGATGGCCGTCGAGGGCGGTATCATGAAGATGCGGCCGCTCAAGGAGGGTGTGGAGATTCCGCCTGGCGGCACGGTGAAGTTCGATCCGAAGGCGTATCATGTGATGTTCATGGACCTGAAGAAGCCGCTGAAGGAAGGCCAGGAGTTCAAGGGAACGCTCACTTTCGAGAAGGCCGGGACGGTCGACGTGACCTATTCCGTCGGTTCTATCGGTGCCACCAATGGTGACGAAGCGATGGGACACTGACATACGCCGCCTGGGTCGCCGGCTCCTGCCGGCGGCCTTTGTCGCCGTGCTTCTTGCCGGCGTGGCGGTCTATCTCGCGCTCCATCCGCGTGAGGCGGCGCAGGAGGCGGCGGCGTTTCGCGCCGGCCGGCTGCGGATCGCCGAGCCCTTCACGCTTGCCACGGAGCCCGGCGCGAAAAGCGCGGCGGGCTATATGCGGATCGAGAACAGCGGGAGCGAGAGCGACCGCCTTCTTTCCGCGACCGCCGAGATCACGCCACGCGTTGAAATCCAGGAGACGAAGGACACTGGCGGCATGCTGGACGTGCGCCTGCTGGACGGCGGGCTCGAAGTTCCGCCGGGCGTCACGCTTCAGCTTCGGCCCGGCTCCTACCGTCTGCTTTTCCGCGACCTCGACCGGCAGCTGAAGGAGGGCGAGCGCTTTTCGGGCACGCTCACTTTCGAGAAGGCCGGAACCGCCGCGGTAACCTACGAGGTCGGGGCATTCGTTCCGTCGATCGGCGGGCCGTTCGCGCTGATCGACCAGAACGGCAAGCCGTTCTCAAATGCCGATCTTCTGGGCAAGCCCTACGCGATCTTCTTCGGCTACACGCACTGCCCCGACGTCTGCCCGACCACGCTCTTCGAGATGTCGGCGGCGCTTCAAAAGCTCGGCGCGGATGCGGACCGGCTCAGGCTCGTCTTCGTCACCGTCGACCCGGAGCGCGACACGTCCGATCTTCTGAAGGAATATCTCAGCGCCTTCGACGACCGCATCGTCGGTCTGACCGGCACGGCTGAGACGATCGACGCGGCGGCGAAGGCCTTCCACACCTTCTATCAGAAGGTCCCGGGCGAGAACGGCGATTACAGCATGGACCATTCCGCCTCGGTGATCCTGATGGACGCGGAGGGAAAGTTCGTCGGGACGATCAGCTATCGCGAAGACGTCGACGTGCGGTTCGATAAGCTCAAGCGACTGATCGCCGCCACGCGGTCCTGATTGCCCCGGACCGCATCTGCGTTACCCGCAACTCTTGCGACCGATCGGCGCGAAGGGCGTCGGCGATTCCCGTCTTGACTCCTCTTCCGCCTATGGCATGTTTGAGAACAAACGTAGAACAATCGCATCCGAGACCGCCATGGCTATCGACGCCGTGGCGCAGGCAACGCTTTTGCGCCTGCGCCGGGACATCGCCGAGATCGAGGGCCGCCTCGCCGAGGACGGCCGGCTGGCGCTCGATCCCGCGCGCGTTGAATCCCTCGGCGGCCATGCTGTCCGCGCTACCGCTGACCTTAAGGCGCGTAAGCCAAGGAGGCGGCTCCTCCTCGGCCTGCCGTCGCTCGACAGAGCGTTAGGCGGCGGTCTGCCGCTTCCCGCGCTCCTGGAAGTCCGCGCCGGCGAGAGCCGCGACGGGGGTGCTGCCGGCGGCTTCGTCATGGCGCTCGTCGCGCGCCTCGCCGTCTGCGGGACCCCGCCTTCGATGGTGTGGATCAGCGAGGCTGATGTGCGGCGTGAGACGGGCGGGCTTTACGCGCCGGGGCTCGCGGCGCTCGGCCTCGACCCGGGTCTCGTCGTCGAGGTCGCCGTGCGCACCGAGGCGGAGGCGCTGTGGGCCTTCGAGGCGGCGCTTTCCTGCGCCGGTCTCGGGGTTGCGGTCTGCGAGCTTCGCCAGGCGTCGCTCGACCTTTCCGCCACCCGGCGCTGCGCGCTTCGCGCCCGCGATAAGGGCGTCGCCGGTTTCCTCCTGCGGCTTGGCAATCCGCAGGCCGAGCCGAGCGCGGCGGAGCTGCGCTTTGCCGTGTCACCGGCGCCGGCAGGCGCGGTCGGCGGCTTTACCCAAGGCGTCGGCCGCATGGCCTGGCGCCTTAACCTCGAAAAGAACCGCCTCGGTGCGACCGGCGTCTTCACGGTGGAGTGGAATTCCCATGAGCGAAGCTTTGCCGAACGGGCCGGATTGGAACGCGGAGGCGAAAGCGGGGAGGGGAGCGCCCATGCGCGTCCTGAGCCTCTTCCTTCCCCGCCTCTCGACCGATCGGCTCATCCGGCAGCGCGGGATCTCGTCCGACGCGCCTCCTGAGGGGCGTCCGCTCGCCGTCGTGGCGAAGATCAAGAACGCGCTTCGCGTGACCGCCGTTGACGTGAACGCGGAGCGGCGCGGCATCCGTCTCGGCACGAGCCTTGCCGATGCGCGCGGCGCCGTCCCCGATCTTTTCGTGGTGGAGGCGGACGAGGCGGCCGACCGCGCGCTCCTTGAAAAGCTCGCCGACTGGGCCGACCGCTATACGCCGCTCGTCGCGTTCGATTCCCCCGACGGCCTCTTCCTCGATATTTCCGGCTGCGCGCATCTCTTCGCTCGCGGCGGCTCGCATGGGAACGAAGACGGGGAGGCGGGGCTCCTCGCCGATTGTCTCAACCGCCTTGCGCGCCAGGGCTTTGCAGCGCGGGCTGCTATCGCCTCGACGGCCGGCGTCGCCTCGGCGCTCGCCCGCTATGGCGCAAGCGGGCGCGTCCCGGCGGGCGCGGAGGCGGAAGCGATCGCCGATCTGCCGGTGGCGGCGCTTCGGATCGGCGCGGAGACGGAAGCGCTCCTCGACCGGCTCGGGCTGAAGCAGATCGGGCAACTGATCGGCAAGCCGCGTGCGCCGCTCGCCGCCCGCTTCGGCATCGGCCTCGTCACGCGCCTCGACCAGGCGCTCGGCCATCTCGACGAGGTGCTGTCGCCGCGCCGTCCGGCGCCGCGGCTTTCGGCCGAACGGCGCTTCGCCGAGCCAGTCGTCGACGAGGCTTCGCTGCTTGAGACCGTAGCTTCGCTTGCGAGCACGCTTTCCCCGGCGCTCGAGCGGCATGGGCTTGGCGCGCGGGTTCTCGAAGTCGCCTTCTTCCGCACCGACGGCGCAGTTTCCCGCGCCTCGGTCGGCACGGCCGCGCCGTTGCGGGAGGCGAAGGACGTTGCGGCGCTTTTCTCCGAGCGGCTGGCGGCGCTCGGCTCCGACTGGGATGCCGGATTCGGCTTCGACATGGTGCGGCTCGCGGTCATCCACGCCGAGCCGCTCGATGCGGCGCAGATCGACCTTTCCGGCGCGGAGAACGAGAGCGCCGGCCTTGAGCGTCTCTACGACCGGCTCGGCGCGCGGCTCGGGCCGGCACGCATCACCCGCTTCGAGCCGGTCGACACGCATATTCCCGAGCGCGCCGTCCGCGCCAGCCCGCTGGCGCAATCGACGGCCTTGGCAGCTTCCCACTCAAGAGGAAGGTCGAACGGTGCCGCCTTGGCGTGGGACATGCCGGAAGAGGGAGAGGTCCCGCCCGACCGGCCGCTGCGGCTTTTCCAGCAGCCGGAACCGGTCGAAGTGCTGGCCGGGGTGCCGGACGGCCCGCCGATTCGCTTCCGCTGGCGCCGCGTGGTGCACGAGGTCCTGCGCGCCGAAGGACCGGAGCGCATCGCGCCGGAATGGTGGCGGGTGGAAGACAATGGGCGGCTGACGCGCGACTATTTCCGCGTGGAGGATCGAAGCGGCCGTCGCTACTGGCTTTTTCGCGAAGGGCTTTACGGCCGCGAGACGGCAAGCCCGCTCTGGTATGTGCACGGGCTGTTTGCTTGATCCCGCGGCCCTCACGCCGCGAGCGGATAGGCCTCTTCCATGAGGTAGGGCCCGCCCCCCTTGGACGCCCGGGAGGAGAGAAGCACGAAACGGCCGACGGGAAAGGGCGGCGTGCGGAAATCGCCGCGCAGCGCAAGATAGGTCGCCGCGTCGGACTCGCTGGCGCTTCTGATTCGCGCGAGCGACACGTGCGGCCGGAACTTTCGCCGCTCCGGCTCAAGCCCGATTCGCTGGATGATGCGCTCGTGCTCGGCCTGCAGTTCCCTCAGCGCCGGCGTGATCTTCGCGCAGGCGACAATCGAATGCGGCTTCTTGCCTCCGAAGGCGTCGAGCCCGGAAAGTGCAAGCTCGAAGCTCGGCCTGTCGACCCGCATCAGCGCACGGCCGATCTCGTCGGCGGTCCGCGGGTCGATGTCGCCGATGAATCGGAGCGTGATGTGATAGTTTTCCGGGTCGATCCAGCGGGCACCCGGCAGGCCGCCGCGAAGCAGCGAGAGGTGGAAGCCGATTCGCGCGGGGATTTCCAACGCGGTGAACAGACGCGGCATGTCGGCCCCCCGAATCACGCTTCGACGAGAGAATACTAGACGCTCGCACCGCACGTTGAAGGCCGGAACGCTACAGGTCGTCGCGGAACTAGGGGTGGTAAAAGCCTCGGAAACCCACGAAAGAGGCCGGCCCAACGGGCCGGCCTAGGGGAAATTACCTCTGGGGGATTGAACCATACTGACTTCCCGGCTGGAAAGCGTTGGGGGCTGGGGGCTGGATTTCCGCCGCTTTCCGATGCCGGCCTGAGGCAACGATCAAAGGATCGGCAGGTAGCATGGCGCGCGAAAGGCTGAATCGGGGCATCATTGTGGAATTGCCCATTCGGGCCGGAATCCCTGGCTCCGCGCGAGTCAATGAATTGTTGCTGCGCACCCGTGCTTTCGCGCTATGCTTCGCTCAACGCGAAGGGAGGCGCGATTGAGCGAGAGTGAAGACTGGTCTTTCGGCGGACGGCGGACCGCCACGAATGTCCGTCCGTCCGCGAATCAACGGGTGTCCTTCGAAAGAAGGGAACTCGACGCCATCCTCCGGATCTATGGACGCAAGGTCGCCGAGGGCGAGTGGCGCGACTACGCGATCGACCACCTAGCGGACCGCGCGGTGTTCTCGATCTTCAGGCGCGCAAGCGAAATGCCGATGTTCAGGGTCGAGAAGATTCCGGCGCTGGCGCGCAAACAGGGTGCCTACCGCATCGTCGCGGCGACCGGCCTGATCCTGAAGCGCGGCCACGAACTCGCTGCGGTGCTGAAAGTCCTCGACAAGCCGAAGCTTTCGCTCGTCCGCGCGTAGCTCAACTCGCGCTCTCGCAAAACAAAACGCGGCGCCGAAGCGCCGCGTTCGAAGCTTTATGTCCGGCTGCGATCAGTTGCGGTTGCCCATGAACTGCAGCAGGAACATGAAGAGGTTGATGAAGTCGAGGTAGAGCTGCAGCGCCCCGATGATGGAGGCGCGGCCCGCCGCAAGCTGATCGCCAGCGACGAAGCTGTAGATGTTCTTCAGCCGCTGCGTGTCATAGGCGGTGAGGCCCGCGAAGATCAGCACGCCGATCGCCGAGACCGCGAACTGGATTGCTGCTGAGTGCAGGAAGATGTTCACGATCATGGCGATCACCAAGCCGATGACGCCCATGAACAGGAACGATCCCCAGCCGGAGATGTCGCGCTTCGTGGTGTAGCCCCAGAGGCTGAGCGCGCCGAACGACGCCGCGGTCACGAAGAAGGTCTGCGCGATGCTCTGGTGCGTGAAGACCAGGAAGATCGACGACATCGAAAGGCCCATCACCGCCGCGAAGGCGAGGAATACCAGCCGCGCCGTCGCCGGCTGCATGCGGTTCACCGCCGCCGACAGGCCGAACACGAAGGCCAGCGGCGCGAGCATGATCACCCAGCGCAGCGGGCTCGTGTAGATGGTGCTTCCGAAGCTTGTCAGCGCGCCGTTTTGGCCAACCGCCATCGTGAACGCGCCGTATGCGACGATGCCCGTTAACGCCAGGCCAATCGCCATGTTGTTGTAGATGCCGAGCATGAAGGCGCGCAGGCCCTGGTCGATTGTATCGGCCCGTGCGCCAGTCCCGCTGCGAGTGGCAGTCTGGTACCGCCGGTCGAAGTCGGCCATTGGAAATCCTCCTAAGGCATCGCCCGGCCAATCGGGCGTCCGGGCTGGAATATGGCGACAAGGGGCCGGCCACACAAGCCTTTGCGGCCAGAACTCGGGACCTTACGGGATTTTAATGCTGCGATTTCAAAGGTTTTTCAGAAGCGGCGCAGGCTTCACCGAGAGGATCCGCCATGTACCGGCGAGGCCGAGGCCGAGGGTTACGGCGAGCGCGGTCGCGGCAGCGGTCGCTGCGACGCTCGGATAGAGGGTGAATTCCATCTCCATGATGTGGCGGACCACGTACCAGGCTGCCGCCGTTCCGGCGGCAAGCGCAAAGAGCGCCGTGGCCAGGCCAAGAAGCCCATATTCGAGCGAGAAAGCGGAGAGAAGCACGGGACGCGTTGCGCCAAGCGTCTTCAGGATGACGGCGTCCTGGCGGCGCTGACGGTGCCCGGCCGCAAGCGCGCCACCGAGCACCAGCATCGAAACGATCAACGCGAGCGACGCCGCCACCCGGACCGCGAGCGCCAGCTGCGCCACGATTTCGTTAACGGATTCGATCGCTTCGCGGACGGATATCGAGGTCACTCCGGGAAAGGCCTTGGTCACGGCGGAAAGCACGGCGCGCTCGGCGTCCCGTCCGGCGGCCGGCGGCAGCCGCAGCGTGGCGAGATCGGTGTGCGGGGCGCTCTTCAGCGTGTTGGGCGAGAACACCATCACGAAATTGATGGAGAGCGTCTCCCATTCGAGCTTGCGCAGATTGGCGATCCGCGCGGTGACGTTACGGCCGAGCACGTTCACGGTGATCGTGTCGCCGACCTTGAGCCCGAGATCGTCCGCGATTTCCTTTTCAAGAGAGACGAGGGGCTCACCATCATAATTCGGCGGCCACCATGCGCCCTCCACGAGCGTGGAATTCTGCGGCAGCGTGTCGGAGTAGGTCAGACCGCGGTCGCCGCGAAGCGCCCAGCTCGAGTGCTCCGTGCCGACGAGTGACGCGGCCGGCGTTCCGTTCACGAGCGCGATGCGGCCACGAAGCATAGGCACCGTCTCAAGAGTTCCGCCGGGAACGGTCGCGTCGATCAGGTGAACGAAATCGCTGCGCTCGCTCTCCTGGATGTCGATGAAGAAGAAGGCCGGAGCCTTGGCGGTGATGGTGCCGGAAAGCTGGCCGCGCAGATTGCTGTCGATCAGCGCAAGGCTGACGAGAAGCGTCAGCCCGAGGCCGAGCGACAGCACGACGCTCGGCGTAAGCGCACCCGGCCGATGCACATTTCTGACCGCAAGCCGGAGCGCCGTCCCGGGCACCGTCCCGAGGCGCCGGGCGCCTGCCATGATGGCGATCGCGACGAGCCGCAGCACGATGAAGGCGCCGATGACCGCGCCCACATAGAAAAGCGATAGCTGCCGGTCCCCGGCGAGCCGTATGGCGAGCGCAGCGAGCGCAATAAGTGCGGCAGCCTGGGCGAGGCGGTAGAGGATGGGTGGTTGCTGCGGCGCGTGTACGGCTCGGTCCGCGAAAAGGCTCGATGCCGGCAGCTGACGCGCGCGGCCGAGCGGGCCAAGCGCAAAGCCGAGGGTGACAAGAATTCCGTAGATAACGGCGAAGCCTAGCTGCGCCGGATATATCCTGACGCCGGAGACCGGTACCAGGTCGGAAAGAGCCGCCTTGGCGATGAAGGGCATGGTTGCGCCGACGACAAGGCCGAGCGCGATGCCGACGCAGGCGAGGATGAGAATCTGGATCAGGTAGATTTGGAACACGACGCCGTTCCGCGCTCCGAGGCACTTCAAGGTGGCGATTGCCGGGCGCTTCAGATCGACGAAGCTCGACACCGCGTTGGCGACACCGACCCCGCCGACGACGAGCGCGGTAAGCCCGACCAGGGTCAGGAACTGCGAAAAGCGCTCGATGTCGCGCTTCAAGCTCGGCGCAGCGTCGTCGCGCGAGCGCACGTTCCAGCCGGCGGAGGGAAAGAGGGTATCGGCTTCCGCCCGCAGCAACTCGATTGCCGCAAGATCGTTGGCGGCCTCGGGGAGCCGCAGACGGTAGGTCCAGGTGACCAGGCTTCCGGGCCGGACCAGCCCCGAAGCCCGCAACGCATCGATCGAGGCGATGAGGCGCGGTCCGAAACCGAGGCCGGTCGACAGCCGGTCGGGCTCGGAGCGAATCACGCCGCGGATTTGGAGTGTCTCGGTGCCGAGAAGGATGCGGTCTCCATTTTTGGCGTGCAGTTTGTCGAGCAGCTCCGGCGCGACCAGTGCGCCGAATACGCCGCCCTGTGCCGCCATGAGGCTCTGGCCGTCGGTCGAGCCGTCTTCGAGACGCAGGGTTCCACCGTGCGGATAGGAGGAATCGACGGCCCTCAATTCGACCAGTGCCGTGTTGCTTTCGTCACCGCTTCGCACCATGGCGCGCAGCGAGGCGACCACGCCGACGCGGCCCTTCGATTCGAAGAAGCGCAGCTCCTCGGGCGACGCCTCGCGCTGCACGAAGGAGAAGGCGACATCGCCGCCAAGGATCACGCGCCCCTGCGACGAGATTCCATCGGTCAGGGCGCGTGAGACGGAGTTCACGCCGGCGATCGCCGCAACGCCAAGCGCGATGCAGGCGACGAAGACGTAGAACCCGGAAAGCCCGCCGCGCAGCTCGCGGAGCGCGAGACGAAAAGCAATGGCGGTGTCGGCGACGCTCATGAGCCGGCGGCGGCCTTGCGAAGCGGCGCGGGGTCCGCCTCGATCCGTCCGGCGGCGATCCTGACCGTGCGGTCGCAGCGCGCCGCAAGGCCGAAGTCGTGGGTGACGAGGACCAGCGTCGTGTCGCGCTCGGCGACGGCGGAGAAGAGAAGGTCGGCGATCTCGGCGCCGGTCGCGCCGTCGAGATTGCCCGTCGGTTCGTCGGCGATCAGGATCGCGGGCTCGATGGCAAGCGCGCGGGCGATCGCAACGCGCTGCTGTTCGCCCCCCGAAAGCTGCGCGGGATAGTGCGCGAGCCGCTCGCCGAGTCCGACCTGGCCGAGCACAGCGCGAGCGCGGTCAAAGGCATCGTCGCGCCCGGCAAGCTCCATCGGCACGGCGACATTCTCAAGCGCTGTCATCGTCTGCATCAGATGAAAGGCCTGGAAGACGAAGCCGATGGAGCGGCCGCGGAAGCGGGCGAGGCGATCCTCGCCGAGATCCGCGTAGTCCTGTCCGGCAACCACGACGCGGCCGCCGTCGATCTGTTCAAGGCCCGCGATCACCATCAGCAGCGTCGATTTTCCCGACCCAGAAGGCCCGACGAGGCCCAGGCTTTCGCCGCGGGCGACCGAAAAATCCACGCCACGCAGGACGTGCACGCGCGCTGGGCCGGTGCCAAGCGTCAGATCGACGTTGTCGAGCAGGATGACGGGTTCGTTCACGTGCAACCGCCTATATGAGACGCGGAATTCGGCATATGGGTAGCAGGTGAAGAAGTCCAAAACACCGCACGCAGCCTGGCTGATCGCTCTGGCCGCGGCATTTTTCCTGGCGGCGGCGCCCGCGGCGGCGGCGAAGCCGATCGCGATCGTGGCGCTCGGCGACAGCCTGACGGCCGGCTACGGGGTTCTGCCGGGCAAATCCTTCCCGGAGCAACTCGACGCGGCGCTCAAGGCCAAGGGGTATGACGTGACGGTCGCCAATGCCGGCGTGTCCGGCGACACGGCGGCCGACGGTCTGGCAAGGCTCGACTGGTCGGTGCCCGCCGATGCCGACATCGTCATCGTGGAACTCGGGGCCAACGATGCGCTTCGCGGCATCGACCCGGCGCTGACGAGGAAGTCGCTCTCCGAGATTTTGGCGAAGCTCAAGGCGAGAGGGCAGGCGGTGCTTCTCGCCGGCATGCTTGCGCCGCGCAATCTCGGCGACGCCTATGGCAAGATATTCGACGCGATCTATCCCGATCTCGCCGCGCAATATGATGTCGCGCTCTATCCGTTCTTCCTCGCCGGAGTGGTGGCCGATCCGGCGCTGAACCAGGCGGACGGAATGCATCCGACGGCGGCGGGCGTCGCCAAGATCGTCGCCGCGATGCTTCCTGATGTCGAGAAGCTCGTGGCCGCGGCGAGCGCGGCCGACTGAGGCTACTGCCAACCGCCGAGCCAGGCGGCGCCGATGATGGCGCCAGGGCCCTTCGGGTCGTCTTCCTGAACGATGATGGCGCAGCCGTCGACGCCCTTCGGCATGATCTCATGCGCCGGCAGCGTGATCTTGACGGCCTCGCCGTCCCACATGCCGACCGGGCGCATGGCGCGCACGACGTTATAGTAGTCGATCGTCGAACCGGCGTTCTCACCGCGCGCGATCGCGACCTTGGCTTCCGACGTCAGGAGCACGAGCCGGATGGTCGCCGGCAGGTGGTGCGCCGCGGGCCGCGCGCCGACCTCGATCTCCACGGTGCCGTCTCCGCGGCGCATGGTGACGGGGACGGGAAGCTTTGCGTGGGCGATTGCCGCGTTCACGGAGCGGCGGTCAGAACCGACGAAGTCGTCCGTTCCGTTTACCACGATCTGCGGCGTGTAGATGCGGCGGCTGCCGTGGACGGCCGCATAATCGCGCTGCCGTTCCGTGTGCGCCGGATCGCCAAGCGTGTCGCGCCAGCCAAGGTAGTCCCAGTAATCGACGTGGAGCGAAAGTGCCACGACGTCGCTGCGCTTTGCGAGATCGGCGAAATAGTCATCGGCGGCCACGCAGGACGAGCAGCCCTGGCTGGTGAAGAGCTCGACGATGGCGCGGGGCTGGCTCGACACGACAGGCGTTTCTGCGGCGACCGACGATGCGATCGCGCAGGCGCCAAGAACGCCGAGGAGCGCGGAAACATGTTTCATGCGCTGCAGGTAACGACCGAGACTCCGTCACGGGCCAGTCACAATGGATTGACACACACGTATTTGAACCTGGCGACTTGAAGCAAGCGACGGAGAGCGGCCGATTATCGGCCGCGCGTGCCCCCTGGCTAAAGCCCCCTTCCTACGCAGCCTCTTTCACGAGGTTGCGGAGGACGTAATGCAGGATGCCGCCGTTCTTGAAATAATCAAGCTCGTCGAGCGTATCGATCCTGACCAGCACCGGCACGTCTACCTTGCTGCCGTCGGCGCGGGTGATCGCGACGGTTGCGATCTGCCTTGGCTTCAGGTCGGCGATGCCGAGGATGGTGACGATCTCGTCGCCCTTGAGGGCCAGGCTCTCCCAGCTCGTGCCTTCCTCGAATACCAGCGGCAGCACGCCCATGCCCACGAGGTTCGACCGGTGGATGCGCTCGAAGCTTTGCGCGATGACGGCGCGTACGCCGAGGAGCCGCGTTCCCTTTGCCGCCCAGTCGCGCGACGAGCCGGTGCCGTATTCCCTGCCGGCGAAGATGACCAGCGGAACGTTCTCCTGCTGATAGCGCATCGCCGCATCGTAGATCGGCATCGTCTCGCCGGAGGGCTCATGAATTGTGACGCCGCCCTCAATGCCGGGCACCATGCGGTTCTTGATGCGGATGTTGGCGAAGGTGCCGCGCATCATCACTTCATGATTGCCGCGCCGCGAGCCGTAGGAATTGAACTCCGCCGGGCGCACCTGATGCGACAATAGGTAATCGCCGGCGGGACCGTCGCGCTTGATGGAGCCGGCGGGGGAGATGTGGTCGGTGGTGATGGAATCGCCGAAGAGGCCGAGGATGCGCGCGTTGACGATGTCGGTCAGCGGCTCTGGCGTCGGCTTCATGTCGGTGAAATAGGGCGGATTCTGCACATAGGTCGAGCCGTCGACCCATTTGTAGGTAAGTCCGCCTTCTACCTTGATCTTGCGCCAGTGCTCGTCGCCGTGGAAGACGTCGCCGTAGCGGGTGCGGAACATCTCGCGCGAAATGACTTTGCGGATCAGGTCGGAGATCTCCGCCGATGTCGGCCAGAGATCCTTCAGGTAGACCGGGTTGCCGTCGCTGTCCTCGCCGAGCAACTCCTTGGTGATGTCGACCTTGAGCGAGCCGGCGAGCGCGTATGCGACGACGAGCGGCGGGGAGGCGAGATAGTTGGCGCGCACGTCCGGATTGACGCGGCCTTCGAAGTTGCGATTCCCCGAAAGCACCGAGCAGGCGACGATATCGTTCTTGTTGATGGCCTCGGAGATCGGCTCCGCCAGCGGCCCGGAATTGCCGATGCACGTCGTGCAGCCATAGCCGACGAGGTTGAAGCCGAGCGCGTTGAGGTGCTCCTGCAGGCCGGACTTCTCAAGATACTCCGTCACCACCTGCGAGCCCGGCGCAAGCGACGTCTTCACCCAGGCCTTCGGCTTCAGGCCCTTCTCGTGCGCCTTTTTGGCGAGTAGTCCGGCGGCGATCAGGACGCTCGGATTCGAGGTGTTGGTGCACGACGTAATCGCGGCGATCACGACATGCCCGTCGGCGATCTCGTAGTCGGCGCCTTCGACCTTGGCGCTCTTCGATCCGCCGCTGGGCCGAATCTCGCCGATCGCAGCGTTGAAGGACCGCGCCGCATCGGAAAGCGCCACGCGATCCTGCGGGCGCTTCGGTCCGGCAAGCGACGGCACGACGGCCGAGAGATTGAGCCCCAGCGTATCGGTGAAGACGGGCTCCGGCGAAGAATCGTCGCGCCACATGCCCTGTGCCTTGGCGTAGGCTTCGACCAGCGCAACACGGTCGGCATCGCGGCCGGTGGCGGAGAGATACTTGATGGTGTCTTGCTCGATCGGGAAGAGACCGCAGGTCGCCCCATATTCCGGCGCCATGTTTCCGATCGTGGCACGGTCTTCGACGGTCAGGTTGGAGAGGCCCGGCCCGTAAAATTCCACGAACTTCCCGACCACACCCTTCTTGCGCAGCATCTGCGTGACGGTGAGCACGAGGTCCGTCGCGGTCGTTCCCTCGGGGAGCTTGCCGTCCAGGCGGAAGCCGATCACCTCAGGAATCAGCATGGAGATCGGCTGGCCGAGCATGGCGGCCTCCGCTTCGATACCGCCGACGCCCCAGCCGAGCACGGAGAGCCCGTTGACCATGGTGGTGTGGGAGTCGGTGCCGACGAGCGTATCGGGGAAGGCGTAGGTGACCTTCTTGCCGCCTTCGCGCTCTTCGCGCGTCCATACCGTCTGCGCCAGATATTCGAGGTTCACCTGATGGCAGATGCCGGTGCCGGGCGGTACGACGCGGAAGTTGTCGAACGCTTCCTGGCCCCAGCGAAGGAAGGTGTAGCGCTCGCCGTTGCGGTGGTACTCCATGTCGACGTTCTTCGTGAAGGCATTCGCCGTGCCGAAGAAATCCACCATCACCGAATGGTCGATGACGAGATCGACCGGCACCTGCGGGTTGATGCGCTTCGGGTCGCTGCCGAGATGCGCGGTCGCGTCGCGCATGGCGGCCAAATCGACGACAGCCGGGACACCGGTGAAGTCCTGCATCAGCACACGCGCGGGACGATAGGCGATCTCGCGTTCCGAGCTGCGCTTCTCCAGCCATCCGACGGCGGCGCGGATATCGTCGGCGGTGACGCTTCGCCCGTCCTCGAAACGAAGCAGGTTCTCAAGCAGGACCTTCAGCGAGAATGGGAGGCTGGCTATGCCGGGGAGCCCATTCTTCTCCGCATCCGGCAGCGAGAAATAGGTGTAGGTCTTGCCTGCGACATCGAGGGTGCGGCGGCATTTGAAACTGTCGAGGGATGGCTGGGACACGTCTTGGGCTCCTTCGTGGAATGCGGCGGTGGCGTCGCCGCCTTCAAATCGACATCTCACGACCGGCGGGGAGGAGCGCCTGTCGCGCCGGGTTGCCGCGGATATACTGGATTTTGTAAGCCGACGCCAGAGACTGGAAACGTTCAAAACTGCGGGGCGTGAAGTTCGGATGCCGGTACGGAGCTTTCGCCCCGATTGTTCTCGACGTGCGCGATCTCGCCTGCACGCGTGGGGGGCGGCCGGTCTTTTCCGGTGTCTCCTTCCGGCTGGAGGCGGGACAGGCGCTCGCCGTCGTCGGCCCAAACGGGGCGGGGAAGTCGAGCCTGCTTCGCCTGATCGCGGGACTGCTTCGTCCGGCGGGCGGCGCGATCCGGATCGAGGGCCGCGAAGAGGACGTGGCGGCCGCGCATTATCTCGGCCACGCCGAAGCACTGAAGCCCGCGCTGACGCTGCGCGAGACGCTCCGCTTCTGGGGCGGTGTCTATCGGCAGCAGGGGCGGGTGCCTCTCGACGACGACATCGACGAGGCGGCCGAGATCGCCGGCCTCGGGCACGCGCTCGATCTCCACGTGACGGTGCTCTCCGCCGGTCAGCGAAAGCGCGCCGGACTCGCGCGGCTTCTTCTCTCGCCGCGACCGTTGTGGCTGCTCGACGAGCCGGCGTCCTCGCTCGACAGCGACGGCGAGGCGTTGCTCGGCCGGCTCATGGCGGAGCATCTTGCACAGGGTGGGCTGATCGTCGCTGCGACGCATCAGGACCTCCCGATCCCGTCGTATTCCTCACTGACGCTGGGGGCGTGCGAATGACGACGCTTATCGCCGTCGCTGCACAGACGCTTCGGCTCGGACTTCGCGCCGGCGGCGGTGCGATCGTCGCGCTGATCTTCTTTCTCGCCGTCATCACGGTCATTCCGTTCGGCGTCGGACCGGACATCAAGCTTCTGGCGCGGATCGGGCCGGCGTTGCTTTGGATCGCGGCGCTGCTCGCGTCGCTGCTCGGGCTTGAGCGCCTGTTCGGCGCGGATCGCGAGGACGGCTCGCTCGACCTTTATGTCGTTTCGGGGGAGCCACTTGTTCTTTATGTGCTCGGCCGTGTCGCCGGCCATTGGATTGCGACGGGACTGCCGATCGTCGTCGCGGCGCCGATCCTCGGCATTCTTCTCAATCTCGAGCCGCTTGCCATGGGCTCGGTCGCGCTGACGCTTCTCGTCGGCTCGCCGGCATTGACTCTGATCGGCGCGGTCGGCGCGGCGCTGACCGCCGGGCTTCCTCGCGGCGGATTGCTGATCGCCGTGCTGGTGCTGCCGCTTACCGTGCCAGTGCTGATCTTCGGCGTGGCGGCAACGCTCGGCGCGATTTCCGACCCTGAGCCGTTTCTGTCGCCGTTCCTGCTGCTTGCCGCCGGCACGCTCGCAGCGCTCGTGCTTGCGCCGATCGCGGCGGCGGCGGCGCTCAGGCTCGCGCTCGAGTGATCGAAGGCGCGTCATCTGCCGCATTGCCCATTAATCCGTCCGGCAATAGGTTCCAGCCATGCCGAGCCTGATCGCGCCCCTGACGACCTTGGCCAATCCGGCCCGATTTCTGGCGCTTTCCGCGCGGCTTCTGCCGTGGCTCGCGGGGTTGACTGCGATCCTCTTTATCCTCGGCCTCTATTTCGCGCTCTATGCTTCACCGGCTGACTATCAGCAGGGCGACAGCGTCAGGATCATGTACGTGCACGTGCCGGCGGCGACGCTTGCGATGGGCTGCTACGTCCTGATGGCGATCGCCGCGCTCGGCACTCTTGTCTGGCGGCATCCGCTCGCCGATGTGGCGGCGAAGAGCGCCGCGCCGCTCGGCGCCGCGCTGACGCTCCTCGGCCTCATCACCGGCTCGATCTGGGGGAAGCCGATGTGGGGCGCATGGTGGGTGTGGGACGCGCGGCTCACCTCGTTCCTCGTGCTCTTCATCATGTATCTCGGGCTGATCGCGCTGTGGCGCGCTTTCGACGATCCGTCGCGCGCGAGCCGCGTCGTGGCGGTCATGATCCTGGTCGGCTCCGTCAACATCCCGATCATCAAGTTCTCGGTCGAATGGTGGAACACGCTGCACCAGGGCGAGAGCATCTTCCGCCTGAACGGGCCGAGCATAGATCCGTCGATGCTCTATCCGCTCTTCATCATGCTGAGCGCTTTCGCGATGCTTTTCCTGACGCTGCTTCTTGCGGCGATGCGCGCGGAGATCTTCCGACGCCGCGTGCGCGCCGCGGAATTGGTGGCGGCGCGGCCGGCGGGCGCGGTGCGGCCGGTGCTGCAGGGCTCGCCATGACACATCTCGGCTACATCGTCGCCGCCTATAGCGCGACCGCGATCGTTCTTCTCGGCATGATCGCGGGCGTGGCCTTCGATCTCAGAACACAGAAGCGGAAGCTCGTGCGGCTCGAGGAGAGCGGCGTGCGGCGGCGCTCAGGAGTGCAGCGATGAGCAATGCGACCGAAGCCGCACGCGGAGAACCCTCGCCATCGCCGATGCGCCGGCTCTGGCTGGTGCTGCCGCTCCTGGGCTTTGCAGCGCTTGCGATCCTCTTTGCCTTTCGGCTCCAATCCGGCGATCCCTCGCGCCTGCCCTCGGCGCTCATCGACAAGCCGGTGCCGCAGTTCTCGCTGCCGCCGGTCGAAGAGGGAGCGAAGCCAGGCCTTTCCAGCGCTGACCTCTCGAAGGGGGTCCACCTCGTCAATGTCTGGGCCTCGTGGTGCGGGCCCTGCCGGTTCGAGCACCCAATCCTGATGCAGCTCGCGACCGACAAGCGCTTCGAGCTGGTGGGCATCAACTACAAGGACGTGCCGGAGAATGCGCAGCGCTTCCTGGGCGCGCTCGGCGATCCGTTCACCAAGATCGGCGCCGACACGAGCGGCAAGACAGGCATCGACTGGGGCGTCTATGGCGTGCCCGAGACCTTCGTCGTGAAGGACGGCGTCGTCACGCACAAATTCGTCGGCCCGCTCACTGAAGAGGGGCTCGCGAGCGATCTTATTCCGGCGCTGGAGAAGGCGCTCGCGCCCGGCTGACGACTCTGTCTGTTTGTTTGAGCATGATCTTTTCCAAGAACCGGTTCCCGGGATCATGCTCTAGGATTCCTCCGCCTCCGGCAGCGAATGGCGCTGGATCAGCGGCATCTGGGAAAGCGTGAAGACGATGGTGAGCGGCATGATGCCGAACACCTTGAAGTTCACCCAGGCATCGTCCGAGAAGTTCCGCCACACCACCTCGTTCGCTATCGCGAGGAAGAAGAAAAACAGGCCCCAGCGGAATGTGAGCTTGCGCCAGCCCTCATCGTCGAGGCGGAAGACGGTGTCGAAGACGTAGCCAAGCAGCGAGCGCTTGAAGAGAAGCCCGCCGAGCAGCGTCGAGCCGAAGAGCAAGTTCACGATCGTCGGCTTCATCTTGATGAAGACCTCGTCCTGCAAAGCGAGCGTGAGCCCGCCGAAAACCAGGACGACGATCCCAGTGACGACCGGCATGATCGGCAGCCGCCGGGTCAGGATCAGCGAGGCGGCGAGCGCAATCACGGTCGCGGCAATGAACAGTGCGGTCGCAACGAAAAGCTTTCCGCCAAGCGCCGCGAGCGGCGGAAAAATCCGCGCGAGCTGTGCGCCATAGGCGTTGCCGAAGAAGAAGACGGCGAGAGGCCCGAGCTCAAGCACAAGCTTCAGGATCGGATTGACCTGGGCGTGGCTTGGGTCGTTCGGCCCGCGCTCGAAAATGCCCATCAGGCCAGCCCCGCAATGGCGCGGGAGAAGTCGCGCGCAGAAAAAGGCTGAAGATCGTCAATCGCTTCGCCAACTCCGATGAAGTGCACGGGGAGCTTGTACCTGGCGGCGATGGCGACCAGGATGCCGCCGCGCGCGGTGCCATCGAGCTTGGTCATCACGAGACCCGTCACGCCTGCCTCCGCACGAAAAACGTCGACTTGATTCAAGGCGTTCTGACCTGTCGTCGCGTCGAGGGTCAAGAGGACCGCGTGCGGCGCGGTGGCGTCCTGCTTCTTCAGGACGCGCACGATCTTGGCGAGCTCGGCCATCAGCTCGGCCTTGTTGTGGAGCCGGCCGGCGGTGTCGATCAGGAGCACATCGGAGGCGGATTCCTTCGCTTCCTCAAGCGCTTCGAAGGCGAGGCTCGCAGCGTCGGAGCCAGGCGCGCGGGCGACGACGGGGGCGTCGGCGCGCTCGCCCCAGATTTTCAGCTGCTCGATGGCGGCGGCGCGGAACGTGTCGCCGGCGGCAAGCGTCACGGACTTGCCTTCGGCGCGGAAGCGGGCGGCGAGCTTGCCGATCGTGGTCGTCTTGCCAGTGCCGTTGACGCCCACGACCAGGATCACGAACGGGTGTTGATTTCCGTCCAGTTTCAACGGCTTGGCGACGGGAGCCAAAGTCTTTTCGACTTCCGCCGAAAGGACCTCGCGCACTTCCTCCGGGGTGACTTCCTTGTTCAGCCGCCTGGCCGACAGCGCCTCGACCACGCGGCCGGCGGTGTCCATGCCGAGGTCGGCCTTCAGCAGCAATTCCTCAAGCTCTTCAATGGATTCTGCGTCGAGCTTGCGCTTGGTGAAAACGTCGGCGATGCCGGTGGTCAGGGACTGGGAGGAGCGGGCGAGGCCGGACTTCAGCCGGTCCCACCAGCGCCGCTTCTCCGGTTCCGGGGAGGATTCCGCAGGCGGGTCAGCGGCTTGCGGGGAGGGGCTCTCGGCTTCCGGAGGGGGCTCAGCCTCGCCCCCGAAAAGCCGCCCAAGCAGACCCTTGCGCGACTCCGCCATCAGGCCGCGGCCTGAATCTTTTGCGCGGAGAGGGACTTATCGGAAGCGGCTGCAATCCTCGCTGACATGATCTGACCCGCTGCGCCGCCTTCGAACATGACCGGAAGATAATGCTCCGTGCGCCCAAATCCTGGTTTCTCCACGAGGATATTTCGAACCTTGCCCACCTCCGAGGATAGACGCGCGGACAGCGCACTATGGCCCTGCCGCCGTACCGTCTGCGCGCGCGACCGCACAACGTCCGGCGCCGTCTGCGGCATGCGAGCGGCGGGCGTGCCGGGGCGCGGGGAGAAGGGGAAGACGTGGAGCAGCGTCAGCCCGCAATCGTCGATGAGCGCGCGCGTGTTCTGAAACATCTCTTCCGTCTCGGTCGGGAAGCCGGCGATCAGATCCGCGCCGAGGACGACATCAGTGCGCAGGCGGCGGACCACTTCGCAGAAGCGGATCGCGTCAGCGCGGCTGTGGCGCCGCTTCATGCGCTTCAGGATCATGTCGTCGCCGGACTGAAGCGAGAGGTGCAGGTGCGGCATCAGCCGCTCCTCCTCGGCGATGGCGCGCATCAGATCGTCGTCGACCTCGACGGAATCGATCGAGGTCAGGCGCAGGCGCGGAAGCTCCGGCACATGCTTCAGGATTTTCCGCACCAGCGCGCCGAGCTTCGGGCGGCCGGGAAGGTCGGCGCCGTAGGCGGTGACATCGACGCCGGTCAACACAATTTCCCGGGCGCCGCGCTCCACAAGCCGGCGCACCGCGTCGACCACCGCGCCCATCGGCACGGAACGCGAATTGCCCCGCCCGTAAGGGATGACGCAGAAGGTGCAGCGATGATCGCAGCCGTTCTGCACCTGCACGAAGGCGCGGGCTTTTTCCTTCGCGGCGCTGAAGCCGTCGAGCAGATGCGCGGCGGTGTCGCGCACCGAGAAGATGTCGCCGACGCGGATTTTTGCTGAAGTCGAGAGACCGAAGTCGGGGAGGGGCGACCTTGTTCCAAGCACCTCAGCATGAGGGGGATTGAGTGAGTTCCGTAGGCGTTGATAGGACTCCGCGTGAAGCTTCTCCTCGTTGCCGAGGACGAGATCGACCTCCGGCATCGCGGCAAATTTTTCCGGCTCGGTCTGCGCGGCGCAGCCGGAGACGACGATCTTTTTGCGCGGATGCTCGCGGCGAGCCCTGCGGATCGCCTGCCGCGCCTGTCGCACGGCCTCCGACGTCACCGCGCAGGTGTTGACGAGGATCGCGTCGTTCAGGCCAGCCTCCTGCGCGCGGGATTGCATGGCGCGCAACTCCGCGGCGTTCAGACGACAGCCGAAGGTGAGGGTTGTGGGGGGCATTGGCGGAGATGTAGCGGGGATGGGGCGGGTGTCAAATGTCGGAGGCGATTTTGCCCGATGAACCGACTGGGCCGGATTCCTGCGACGAGAAGGTGATCGCGCAGCGCCCTGGAGCCGCGCGTTAATCGTGCGGTCGCCGCGGATATCTTCAACGCTCCACATCGAAAAGCTCTTCTTGTAAATCCGTGTTTCGTTCGCGTTGTGACAAGTTGACGGAAATAAAATGAGGGAAGAGAAGCAGAAGAAAACGAGTTGATCTTCCGTACTGGAGGCGAATTTTATATCTTTTCGGCGCGTAATGGCGTAAGGTGCATTTTGCGTTCGGCTTGCGGTCTGCGTGAATTCCTGCCGGTCCGGTCTTGCCTGGCGCTCTTAGGATACATGCAGCGCGAATCCGGCACGTCATAACGCAGCGGCGCCGTCGCGTTGAGCTTTGCAGCGTGATCCCATGCTGCGCTCAGGCTGCCTTTCCCGAGGAGGGAAAATCGGATGGCAATCAGTGGACTCGCGCGACGAAGCGGTGGGCTCGATATCGTGACGCATCATCTTCATGCGGCGCAGGCGAAGTGGGACCGGCTGACGGCCTCCGACTATGCAGCCGTCCGGACTGCGCGCGACCTGATCTCCTCTGTTCAGACCCGCTACAGCCTGACGCACGAACAGGCGAAGCGCGACGTCGAGCTTTGGCTGCAAGATGTCGGACGCTAGCCCTTCATCGATCCCGACTGCAGAGCGCGTTGCGCGCGAGAGCGTCACCTTCGCGAAGCCGTTCTTCGTCGAGGGCCTCGGCCGCGAACAGCCGGCCGGGACCTACAAGGTCGAGATCGTCGAAGAGCTGATCGAAGGCCTTTCGTTCCTCGCCTATCGCGTCGTGTCGACGTCGATCGTGCTTCCGCTAGCGGGAGGCGGCGCGCATTCCTATCAGCACGTGCCGATCAATTCCGCACTGGTTCGCGCGGCATTGCGGAAGGACAGCGGCGGGCGGCAGCCGCTGCACTATTCGAGCGTGCAGGATTGATGCCGCGAGGTCGTAGGCGCTTCGGCGCGCACGCCATGCCCTTCTGCAGGCGTCGATGACGAATCGGACGATCGAGCTCGACAAGCATCGCGGAATGGCGGCGCAGAAAGCGACCGAGCTGCGGCGGCTGGTGGGCGAGGTCGCCGCCGACCGCGCGAACCTCAAGGCGCGACAGGACGAGCTTGAAAAGCACCTGGTGGCGGCGCCGGCCACGACCTGGCCCGACGTCGCGGCGAAGACGCGCTACCTTCTCTCGCTTTTCTCCGCCACGTCGGAAGCCCAGGACCCGCGCCGCAAGACGCTCATCGCCAATCTCCTCGACGACTTCGAGCGACTCATCGGCGACTCAGATTCCGATTCTGACGACCCGCAGACGCCGGCGGACGGCGAAGAGTGATCGCGCCGACGGGAAATTCCGTACGAGGCTCGGGCCAAATCCAGATCGGCGCGCGTTTCTCTTAATCAAAGGATATCGCAGCGCTTTTCCTGAATTCTTGGCCCGACATCGGGTCAGTATTTGAGCGCTGCCTGGATCATAATCAGTATTTATGTTTGCCTAATTTATAATAAAGGCGCACAGTATTACTGTCGGATATCCCTATTGGCTTCGAAACCGAATGCGGGCCCGTATCGATCCCGATTTTATTCGAAATAGAGGGAGAGATACCCATGACATTCAGCGAACGCATTGAGGCGAGCAAGCCTTACCTGGCGGGCATCGTTATCGGGCTCATCGCCGCGCCGATCATCGGCTTCAGCGCCGGATGGGTTTCAACGACCGGGGCGCGCACAGAGGCGGTCCAGAACGCCCGCGTCGAGACGCTGGCCAGCGTCTGCTCGGCGACGGCTGAGAAGATGGCGGCTGCCGATGCCACGGATCTTGCGACGATCAAGGGCTACGAGAATCGCGCCAAGCGCGAGGCGCTGGTCGCCGCAGCGATGGGCGACATGCAGACGCCGGACGCGCTTGTGAGGCAGGTCACCAACAGCTGCAATCGCACGCTGGCGTAAAGCAGGCGGCGGAAGGGAGCGCCGCTGAGGCGCTCCAGGGCGAACAGGAGGCGCGCTGCTATTCCAGCGCGCCGCGGATTTCCTTGAGAGCGCCGAGGATCTGCTGGGGCGTGACCTTGGCGATGTCCTCCGGCGCCGGACGGATGTCTTCAGGGAGCACGGCCGCGAAGAGGGTCGGCCCGTAGCGTAGCGCGCCGAGCAGCAGCAGGGCGCTGAACATCATCCACAGGAGCGTGCGGGAAAGAACTGAGAGCGCGGCGCGCAGCATGGATATGCTCCATCAGACTGCGGCCTCCTCGCGGATATGTCTAAAGCATTGGGCGCAAAGGGCAAGGGGAGCCGGCGCCTCGACGCTGCCGTGTTCCGGATGAGGTGCGCGCAGGCTACCGCGAACCCTCTCCTGGACCACACCCCCTCTCGCTGCCGTCGGCGTTGTTGGTCGTTTCGCGACCTCTCCCAGAGCTTGCGGAACGCAAGCTCTCCGCCTTCCCCATATGGTCGAGATTACGCCGCGACGCCTTCGCGCGTGAAAGCGCCGGTCTCCGGATCGAAGGCGCCAGTGAATTCAAGCTCCGCCGGGCCGGTCATCCAGATGTGATCGCGGGCGTCCCACTCGATAAAGAGGTCGCCGCCGGGAAGGCTGATGGTCGCAGCACGGCCCGTGCGTCTGGTGCGGGCGGCGCAGACGAGCGTCGCACAGGCACCGGTGCCGCAGGCGCGCGTCTCGCCGACGCCGCGCTCCCAGGTGCGGAGCTTGATCGCGTCCGGCGCCGTCACCTGCGCGAGCGAGATGTTGGCGCGCTCCGGGAAGATCGGGTGGTTTTCAAGCATCGGGCCGAAGCGCGCGAGGTCATAGGCGTCGACGTCCTCGACCCAGAAGATCGCGTGCGGATTGCCGACATTGGCGACCGAGGGCGAATGCAGCACCGGCGCTTCGATCGGCCCAACCTGAAGCTCGATCGCGCGCGTGTCGCGGAACTCCTCGGCGAGCGGGATATACTGCCAGCCAAACTTCGGCACGCCCATGTCGACGGAGATGAGGTCCGCGTCGCCCGTCGGCCGCGCGAAGAGGAGGCCGGCGACGGTCTCGATCGCGGCTGTGTTGCGGCCGGTCTCCGACATCAGGAGCCGCCCGACGCAGCGGGTGGCGTTGCCGCAGGCCTCGACCTCGCCACCGTCGGCGTTGTCGATGCGCATGAAGGCGTCGGCCGGGGACCTGCCCGGCTCGATGGTGATGAACTGGTCGAAGCCGACGCCGGTCTTGCGGTTGGCGAGCACGCGGATGACTTCCGGCCGCGGGCGCACGGGCGCTGCCCTCGCGTCAACGACCAGGAAGTCGTTGCCGAGGCCGTTCATCTTGCGGAACGGGATCATGGGCATTTCAGGACCTTGGGGGCGCGCTGCTCCTAAGGCTGCTATATGGCTGAAAGGGACGAGGGGTTAAAGGGCCTCGCGCGCCGCCGCGCTCGAGGCTAATTTCACCAGCGGGGCGTTTTTCGCCATCCGAGAGAGGACACCATGGCCAAGGGACAACAACGTAGCGCCAAGGAAGACCGAAAAAAGAAGAGCGAGGACAAAAAGGACAAGACGCCGCGCTATCTGCGGGGCACTTCGGCCACCGCGATCGGCAAGGCGAGCGCCGCGACGGAGTCGAAGAAATAGCCATCGCCGGTCTTCTGCACCGGGTTTTTGGCTTGGCGCTCATTCTTTTCGTCGCGGCGCCTGCATCCGCGGCGGAAATGCTCGATCTTTACCAGGCGCGGCCGATCGTGACGGGGACGGGCGAGACGAACCGCGCGATCGGGTTCGCCCTGGCGCTGGAAGAGGTGCTGATCAAGGTTTCGGGCGACGCACGGCTGCTCGGCGATCCGCGGCTCAAGACGATCGACGCCGGCGCGCTCGTCGCGTCTTTCACCTATCGCGACCGCATGGAGGGCATCCCGCTCCACGACGAGCAGGGCTCGCACGACCGGCCGCATGATCTGACCGTCACCTTCGATCACGACAAGATCGACGCGGCGTTAGCCTCGCTTGGCGACGCGCCGTGGACCGCGCCGCGCCCGACGCTCGTCATGTTTCTCGGCGTGACCAATGGCGATCGCCGCTTCGTGCTCTCGGCGGAAAACGAGCGCGGCATCGACATGCGCGCGTCGCTCGACAACGCCACGTTCCGCGTCAACATCCCGGTGAAAGAGCCGAGCGACGCGGCGCTGGCGGCTGCGGGGCTTACCGTCGCGACGCTGCCCGATGCCGACCTTGAGACGCTCGACAGGCTGGCGAAGGAGGCGGGAGGCGACAAGGCTATTGCTGGCACGCTCGACTTTTCCGATCAGGCGCATGGTTGGCTCGTGCATTGGCGGATGCGCGGGGCGGACGGGAAAACCTATGAATGGCGGCAGGCGGGAGTCAGCTTCGACGACGCCTTCCGCAACGCCGTGCGCGGCGCGGCGCAGGTGCTTTCCGGGCACGGCCAGCCTGAATGAGCCGAAAAGGCTAAAGCTCGCAGACGACGCGCATCCCGACGCGCCCCTGCCAGCCGACGGAGTCGCTGCGCATCGCGTCGCGGTAGGCTGAGCGGCAGATAGCGGCGTTGTGCGACCAGGCGCCGCCGCGCAGAACATGATCGCCGCCGGGCCCGACATAGGGCGCGCCGTCCTTCGGGATCAGGCGATACTCGGCGAGCGCGGTGTCGAGGCAATGCTCCCAGACGTTGCCATGCATCTGGAAGAGGCCGAAGCGGTTCGGCGGATAGGCGCGCGCCGGCATCGTCCCGTTCTTGAAGCCGCCGATCGGCCCACGGTCATAGGCGCCGCGCGGAAAGGCCATGTTGTTGTACACGTCGCTCGATATGTCCTCGCCCCGGTCCATGCCGCAGACGGCGCCGCCGGTGCCGCAATAGTTGGCGAGATCCGAGGTCAGCGTCGGTCCGAAATGAAACGGCGTCGTGGTGCGGGCGCGGCAGGCGTATTCCCATTCCGCCTCGCTCGGCAGCCGGCAGCGGAACCCAGTCACCTTCGACAGGCGGCGGCAGAACTCCGTCGCGTGATTCCAGCTGATCGTCTCGACCGGCAGATCGTCGCCGCGGAAGAAAGACGGGTAGGGCGCAAGCGTCTGTCCGCCGGTCTCCTCCACCCGGTTGACCACCGCGGCCCATTGGCCTTGCGTGATCGCGGTGCGGGTCATCGCGAATTCCTTGAGCTCGACGAACTCCTGCGGGCCCTCGTTCGACCGCCGTTGCGGCTCGTGCTCGGGCGAGCCAATCTGGAATCCGCCGGCCGGAACAATGGAGAATTCGAGCGACGTGGTGTCGTTCAGCGGCGCGTCGAAGACGTCAATCGTCTGCGGCTGCGAAGGCTGCTCGTCGCCGGTGTCGTCGACGGTGACGAGATCGAATTTTTCCGCGTGCGGCGCCGGAACGCCGCGGCGCAGCCGCGCCGGCATGTCGAACATCATCATCGCAGCAGCGGATGCGACGCCCACTCCAGCGACGCCGAGCCCGAGCTGCAGGAGTCGGCGTCGCGGTATCGAGGTCCGCAACGGAGCGGCGGGCGCCGTCGCCGGAGCGACCGCGATCGGCACGCGAGCAGCGCCCGCGTCTGTGGGGATCGGCGCGGCGCCGTCGCGCACGAGACGCCTGACGCCGGCCAAGAATTGCACGGCGCGATGATCTTCGGCGTCGCCGGACCAGTTGGAGAAGTCGGGCGTCTGATATTGCCGAAAGCCGAGCGGCGGCGTGACGCCGTCAAGGCTTAGCGGAACGAGGATGCCGCGGTCACGGCCCGCCGCCGCTTCGTCGCATACCCAAACGGCGTTGACGGAGCTTGCCGACCACGCGACGACCACGCAGCGCGCCGTCTCGATCTCGCGATGAATGACGAGACCGAAGCGCTCTCCCGCGACGAGCGTCGGGTCCCACCAGACGGAGAAGCCCTCGCGCTCAAGCAGGCGCACCAAGGGCTCTACGCGCGCGCGATCCTCGCGCTTGTAGCTGACAAATATCTCGGCCATGCCCAGTCGGAGCCAATCCGAAGTCGACGCGGGAAGGATAGATCAGGGCGAGGGGAGGCGCGCAAGTTTCGGGAGCAGACGCGGGGCCGTCGCTCAATTCATTCCGCCGCCTCCGCTACCGCCGCCCCATGCCGCCACCAGTGCCACTACTGTTCATGCCGCCGGTATCGCCGCCGGTATTACCGCTCCCGGAGGAGCTGCTGCCGCGGGTGGACGCCGGAGTCGTCGGTCGTGCCGGGTGCTTGCGGGGGTTGTTTGCCGGTCGACAAGCTTCGCGGTGGCGGGTTGCCGTGCGCCGTTCTTCGGACAGGCCCAAAGCGACTGGCCGCCGAACTTCTGGAGGCCGCACCAGGGATCGGGGCGCGGAACGTCTTCGCCGCTCGGCGTGGTCGTGTAGTAGTAGCGCACGTTCTCGTCGCTTTGTGCAAAGGACTGACCGGCGCCGGCCGATAACACGCAAAGCGCGAATGCCAAGAGACGTGCCTGCATGAGCTCCTCGCGAGAGCGATACCCCTAAGAATCTCGCAGCTTCCGAATGTGTTGTCCACCCGGCGAAAGGGTCACACGCCGCGCGCGTTCGTTCGCCGACTCTACTCCGCGGGCTGCGGGGCGAGGCGGCGGCGGCCGAGCGTCAGCCGCGCGAGCACGAAAGCCCCAACCGCGCAGGCGGCGATCGTCGACACCATCGGCAGCGCCGTGCCGTCGAAGAAAACGCTGACAACGACGATCATCAGTGCGCCGGTCAGCATCTGCAACGTGCCGCCGAGTGCGGCGGCCATGCCGGCGATCGGCCCGTGCGCGTCGAGCGCCAGCACCATGGTCGTGGGGATGACGAGACCGAGGAAGGCGAAGGAGCAGAAGAGCATCACGATAAGGACGCCGAGACTATCGGCGCCGGCCAGCGTCACGATGAAGAGCGCGACGGCGACTGTCGTGTAGCAGGTCACTGCCGTGGTCACGACGCGCCCCATCCCGAAGCGGCCGCCGAGCTTTGCCGCAAACTGCGAGGAGCCGATAAAGCCGACTGCGTTCACCGAGAAAGCGAGGCTGTACTGGGTCGGCGTCAATCCGAAATGGTCGATGTAGATGAAGGAGGACGAGGCCAGGAAGGAGAAGAAGCTCGACATGCCGAGGCCGGCGATGAAGGTGAGCCCCAGGAAATGCCAGTCGCGGAAGAGCGTACCAAAGCCCGCCGCGAGACTGGCGACGCTGATCCGCACGCGGTCCTTCGGAAGCCGCGTCTCCGGCTGGAAGAGCGCCAGCAGGACAAGGCCCAGAAGCGCGGCAATCGTCACCGCCACGAAGACCGCGCGCCAGCCGAAAGGCACGATCAGCGCGCTTCCAGTCAGCGGCGCGAGGATCGGCGAGACGGAGAAGACGAGCATCATCAGCGCCATCAGGCGCGTCGCCTCGACGCCGGTGTGCATGTCGCGCACGATGGCGCGCGGGATCACCATCACCGAGGATGCGCCGATACCCTGCAGCGTGCGGAACGCGATCAGCCAGCCGATCGACGGCGACAGCGCGCAGCCGATCGAGCCGAGGGCGAACAGCGCCAGCCCGAAATAGAGCGGCGGCTTGCGCCCGACCATGTCGGAGAGCGGGCCATAGACGATCTGGCAGACGCCGAAGGTCAGGAAGAAGACCATCAGCGTCATCTGCGTCGCGGCCGTCGACGCGCCGAGGCTCTCGGAGATCGTCGGCAGCGCCGGCAGATACATGTCGATCGCGAACGGGCCAACGGCGGCGAGAAGGCCGAGCACAATCGCGCTCTTGGCGAAGCTTGCACGCATTTATTCGGCTTTCAGAGGTTCGGGCCCTGGGAGGCGGACGCGCGTTTTCGCGCAATCCACGGAAAGGATCAAGCCGCGCACGGATTGCGCCGACAGACTACTGACAATTGGCCCTCGGGTGGCGTGATCTGCTTCAGAAAGAGGCGCATTCATGCCGAATTCTCCGCCAGAGGAACCGCCGGTCAATGTCGAAACGACCGCTTTCATCCCTTCGTCGATCCGCGGCGCTCCGAATCGACAGGGGCGCGATTTTTCTTTTCCGGAGGCGTTTCTGCTTGAGCCGGTTCGCCACGGGTGGAACTCCGGCGCTTCAGCCGGTTTAATCATGCAACAACCGGACTCGATGGCTTTTTGACCGAAGACCCAGCGGACACGATCAAGCGCAAGCACGAAATGCCCTTCAGCGCCGCGGTAACGCGACGCGGGCGTGCGGTTTCGACTGTGGGCGCCGAATCACGCGCGCGTCGGCCTGAGGATCGAGGGCGACGAGCAGGGTGCGCCCGATGCGGCGGGAGGGCGAGCTGGCACACGCTTCAGACCGATGCGGCGCGGGCCGGCTCTCTCTATCGCTTCGTGCTCTCCGACGGCATGGCGATCCCCGATCCCGCCTCGCGCTTTCAGCCTCAGGACGTGCATGGCCCGAGCGAGGTGATCGACCCCACGGCCTACGAGTGGCGCGATCGGAATTGGCGCGGCCGGCCGTGGGAGGAGGCGGTGCTCTACGAACTGCACGTCGGCGCCTTCACACAGGACGGAACATTTCGGGCAGCGATCGACAGGCTCGACGCTCTCGTCGAGCTCGGCGTCACCGCAATCGAGCTGATGCCGCTCGCGGATTTTCCAGGCAGATGGAACTGGGGCTATGACGGCGTGCAGCTCTTCGCGCCGGATTCAAGCTACGGACGGCCGGAGGACCTGAAGGCGCTCGTCGACGCCGCGCATCTGCGCGGGCTGATGGTCTTTCTCGATGTCGTCTACAACCACTTCGGCCCCGAGGGGAATTACTGGCCGGTCTGCGGGCCGATCTTCACGGAGCGTCATCACACGCCCTGGGGCGCAGCGATGAATTTCGACACCGAAGGCTCGGACGTCGTGCGCGAGCTGGTCGTCACGAATGCGCTCTACTGGATCGAAGAGTATCACCTGGACGGGCTGCGGCTCGACGCCGTCCACGCCATCCTCGACGACAGTCCTCAGCATATTCTCGACGAGATCGCGCTTCGTGTGCGTGCTGCCGCCGGCGAGCGTCATGTGCATTTGACTCTTGAGAACGAGGAGAATCATTCCGCGCGGCTGAAGCGCAGTCCAGACGGCACGCCGCTCGAATACACCGCGCAGTGGAATGATGACCTGCATCATGTGCTTCACACGGCGGTGACGGGGGAGAGCGCCAGCTATTATGGGCCTTATGCGGGCGACACGGAGAAGCTCGGCCGCGCGCTCGCGCAGGGTTTCGCGTTCCAGGGCGAGGTGATGGCGCATCGCGGCAAGGCGCGCGGCCAGCCGAGCGCCGGCCTTCCGCCTACCGCCTTCGTCGGCTTCGTCCAGAATCATGATCAGGTCGGCAACCGCGCCTTCGGCGAGCGGCTGACATCGCTCGCGCCGAAGGAGGCGCTTCGGGCGATCATCGCGATCTATCTGCTGTCGCCGCAGATACCGATGCTCTTCATGGGGGAGGAATGGGGCTCGACGCGGCCCTTCCAGTTCTTCTGCGACTTCGAGCCAGGGCTCGCCGAGGCGGTCCGCAACGGCCGCCGGCAGGAGTTCGCGCGGTTCCCCGCGTTCCAGGACCCGGCGACGCGCGAGCGCATTCCTGACCCGACCGCCGAGGCGACCTTTCTTGCCTCGAAGCTCGATTGGGAGGATGCAGGAGACGGTGCGCACGCAGAATGGCGGGACTTCTATGCCAGGGTGCTCGCGGTGCGCCGCCAGGAGATCGTGCCGAGACTTTTCGGTACAGCCGGGCACGCGGGACACTACACCGTGCTGGGCCACGAGGCGGTCGGCGTCGAATGGCGTCTCGGCGACCGCTCGATGCTGACCCTTCTCGCCAATCTGTCTGACAAGCCGATCCCGCTCGCGGGCCCGGCGGCGGGGAGGGTGATCTGGGAGGAGGGGGTGGCGACCGGCGAGAGTCTTGCGCCTTGGACCGCTCTTTTCACGCTGATCGATGGAGTTTCTTGAGTGAGTGACAACGGCCGGCCGATCCCGCGCGCGACCTACCGGCTGCAGTTCCGGGAGGGCTTCGGCTTCATCGAGGCCGCCGCGCTTGCGCCCTACCTTGCGAAGCTCGGCGTAAGCCATGTCTATTGCTCTCCCTATCTGAAGGCCCGTCCGGGAAGCACGCACGGCTACGACCTCGTCGACCACAATGCCCTCAATCCGGAGCTCGGGTCGGAAGCGGATTTCGAGGCAATGGTCGATGCCTTCCGCGAAAACGGGCTCGGGCAGATTCTCGACTTCGTCCCGAACCACATGGGCGTCGGCGGCGCCGACAATCCGATCTGGCTCGACGTGCTCGAATGGGGGCCCGACTCCGACTATGCGGGCTGGTTCGATATCGATTGGGATGCGGAGAGGCGCTACCTGGAAAACAAGGTGCTGGTGCCGTTTCTCGGCGACCAGTACGGAGCGGTGCTCGAGGATGGGCATCTCGTGCTCAGATTCGATGCGGAGGAGGGCGGGTTCGCGGTCTGGGCCTACGACACGCACAAGCTTCCGGTCTGTCCACTTCACTATGCCGGCATCCTCGGCAACGCGCATCCTGCATTGGAGAGGCTTGGCGATGCCTTCGGCCATCTTCCGGCCGCGCGGCCCTTCGTCGGCAAGCGCGCTGCCGAGCTCAAGGCAGAACTCGGCGCGCTTTGCAGCACCGATCCGGACGTCAACGCGGCCATCGAAGCGGCGGTCGCCTCCTTCAACGGCCGCGCCGGCGACCTGCAAAGCTGGAGCCGGCTCGACGCGCTGATCCAGGGACAATATTGGCGACCCGCTTACTTCCGCGTCGCGGCCGACGACATCAACTATCGCCGCTTCTTCAACATCAACGACCTCGCCGGAATCCGCATGGAGGTGCCGGAGGTTTTCGACCGCGCGCACCGGCTCGTCTTCCGGCTGCTCGAAGACGGCGTGCTCGACGGCATCCGGCTCGACCACGTCGACGGTCTGCTCGATCCGAAAGCCTATTGCCTGAGACTGCGCGCGAAGGCGCCGCGCGATTTCTATCTGCTGGTCGAGAAGATCCTCGCCCCGCATGAGAGCCTGCGCGAGGACTGGGGCGTCGACGGCACGACCGGCTACGAGTTCACAAACCTCGTGACCGGGCTCCTGATCGACCCGGCCGGCGAGGAGGCGCTCACGCGCGCTTATGCAAGCTTCGCGGGGGCTCAAGGCGATTTCTCCGAGATCGTCCGCGACTGCAAGCTGCGGATCATGGACGACGAGATGGCGGGCGAGCTGAACGTGCTTTCGCGCGACGCCCGCCGCGTGGCGCGTTCGCATCCGCGAACGTCGGACTTCACCAACAACGTGCTGCACCGGGCGCTGAAGCAGATCATCGCGTGCTTCCCCGTCTATCGGACCTACGTCGACGAGAGCGGCACGACCGATGCCGACCGCCGCGACATCGATTGGGCGATCGCGAGAGCGCGCCGGTCGGAGACAGTGCTCGATCCGAGCGTCTTCGATTTTCTCTACATGCTGCTCACCGCAGACCTCGTGGCGGAACCGCGAAGCGGCTTCAGCCGCGTGGCGGTGATCCAGGCTGCGATGCGGGTCCAGCAATATAGCGGGCCGGTGATGGCGAAAGGCCTCGAGGACACCGCCTTCTACCGCTACAACCGGCTGCTTGCGCTGAACGAGGTCGGCGGCAGTCCCGAGCGCTTCAGCGTCAGCGTCGCGACCTTTCACGGCGCAAACCGCGAGCGGGCCAGGCGCACGCCGCATGCGCTGCTCAGCACCTCCACCCACGACACAAAGCGCGGCGAGGACGCGCGGGCACGGCTCGCTGCGCTCTCCGAGTTGCCGGAGGAATGGGCGGATCAGGTGACGCTCTGGAGCCGGATGATCCGCGCGCCGCAGGCATCGATCGTGGAGGCGCTGCCGCCGGACCTGAACGACGAATATGCCTTCTACCAGCTCCTGCTCGCCGTCTGGCCGCCGGAGCTGGCGACCGATCCGGCGACCGATATCGATGCCGAGGCCATCGAAACGTTGAGACTCAGGTTGGAAGGCGCGATGCTGAAGACGCTGCGCGAAGCGAAGCTCAAAACGAGCTGGGCGGCGCCTGATGAAGTTTACGAGACGGCGGTGCTCGACTTCGTGCGCCATGCGCTCGACGTCTCGCGGGCGAACCCGTTCCTTGAAAGCTTCGGCGCGTTCGTCGCGCGCATCGCGCCGCTCGGAATGCGCAACAGCCTCGTGCAGACGGTGCTCAAGCTCACGGTGCCGGGCGTGCCCGATATCTATCAGGGCGCGGAGCTTTGGGAGCTCAGCCTGGTCGATCCGGACAACCGCCGGCCGGTCGACTTCGGGCAGCGGCAGCGCTGCTCGGCGATCTCGGCGGCGACCTCGCCTCACTTTTGGAAACCTGGCAGGACGGACGGATCAAGCTCGCGATCATCTCCGCGCTGCTACGAGTTTCGCCGCGAGCAGCCGGCGCTCTTCGATTCGGGAGCGTACGAGCCGCTTGAGGTTACCGGGTCGGATGCGGAACGCGTCTGCGCCTTCCTGCGCGAAGCGGACGGCGTGCGGATGATCGTCGCGGTGCAGCTTTTCTCGCGGCGGGGCGATCTTGCCGAAGCGCGGATCATTTTGCCGGAAGCGATGGGCGGGGCGCGCTGGACGGACATCCTGGCGGAGCGGCGGATCGAACGACCGATGGCGCGCTCGACGCGGCGGATCTCCTGCGTGTCCTGCCGGTTGTTGTTCTCAGAGCCGAAAGTTAGGCGGCTTTCACGATCGCGGCGGAGACCGGCGGCGCGCTGCGCAGCGTCTGCAGCACGACGCAATAGCGCTCGGTGAGCTTCAGGAGCTGGTCGAGCTTCTCCCTGGGCGCGTCGGTCTCGACGTCGAAGGCAAGGCGGATGTCGCGGAAGCCGACCGGCGCCTCGCGGTCGACGGCGAGCGTGCCGCGGAAGTCGAGGTCGCCCTCGGCGCGGACATGCGCGCTCTTCAGCTCGACGCCGATGGCGGTCGCGACGGCCTTCAGCGTCACGCCGGCGCAGGCGACGAGCGCCTCAAGCAGCATGTCGCCGGAGCAGGCTTCCATACCCGTGCCGCCGGTCGCCGGATGCAGGCCGGCGGTGACGAGCGCGCGGCCCGTCTCCACCTTGCAGGCGATCTTGGCCTCGTCGATCGACCCTTCGGCCTTCAGCGTGATGACGGCGGCGTCGGGGTCGCCCTTGTACTTTTCCTTCAGCGGCGCCTGCGTGGCGCGGAGGGTTTCGGCGTCCATTCGGGGCTCCCAATTCTTGGCCCGATCGCGGGCGTGGGCTCCGGCGATTCCAGAGCGGCCGACCCTTCTAGGGCATGTCGCGTGGCGAGGCTCTTCAACACTTTTCGATTAAAGCGGAGCGGGTGGCAGCCAGCTCAAGAGCTAGCGGTCGGTCATCCATTTCTTGCGCGCTTGCTCAAGCGACGCGGGCCAGGCCGAGTCCGGACGGACGAGCGTGAATTTCTCGTTCTCAAGAAGCCCGACGAAGACCTTGCAGGAGGATTCCTCGATGCCGAGGAAGCCCTCGTCGACGGTGCAGTTGTGCGGCATGCAGGCGGCCGCATAGACATAGCCGTCGCCCGTCGATTCAAACGGGACCTGCACCTGATAGCGCTGGTCGAAACGCTTGAAGGCCTTGCCGAGGAGAGACTTCAGCGACGCCGTCAACGCTGCGTTCTTTACGTCGAAGAGGTATTGCCCGGTGAGGCCATGGCAATCGGCGGCGGAGGCAGGCGTGCCAGCAAGGGCGAGCGCCAGCGCGAGCGCCGCGCTCAGCCCAATGCGACGGGCTCCTTCTCGTCGCGGCGGCGCCAGCGTGGTGCGGAGAGGTTCGGCGTCCATCGTGCTTTCTCCGAAGCTGTAATGGCCATCACGTCGCGGATCGGAGCGAGACTTCAATCCGGAAGCAGCCAGACAAAGAGCGGGCCGACACCCGTGCCGCCATAAAGGCAGATGAAGCGCACCTTCTTCGATCCGTCGGAGGATTTGAGCATCGCCGGCCCGTGCAGAACCGACGACACGTACTCCTTGCCGGCTTTCACCTCAGCCCTGTCGACATTCAATGCGTCACGGTCGATCTGGAGCCGCGAGTTGCGCGCCTCTTTCGGAAAGTCGAACGCAGCGAGGCTCTCGCACTCCGAAACCTCGTCGGCCCTCGCGGGAAGCGGGACGAGGACCAGGGGGAAGCGAGGAGAGCGACGAGCGCGAGAAGGGTTTTCACACCCAGGGCCGGTCGGACTCGTGCTTCTTCTCATAGGCGGCGATCTGATCGGCCTTCTGCTCGGTGATCCCGATGCCGTCGAGGCCGTTCAGCAGACAGTATTTCTTGAACGGATCGATCTCGAACTTCACGACGCCGCCGTCCGGCCCATGGATCTCCTGCTTCTCAAGGTCGATGGTGAGCGTCGCATTGGCGCCGCGCTCCGCGTCGTCCATCAGCTTCTCCAGATCCTCCGGCTTGACGATCGCGGGGAGGAGCCCGTTCTGGAAGCAGTTCGTATAGAAGATGTCGGCGAAGCTCGTGGAGATCACGCAGGTGATGCCGTAGTCCTTGAGCGCCCAGGGCGCGTGCTCACGACTTGAGCCGCAGCCGAAATTGTCGCCGGCGACGATGACCTTGGCGTTCTTGTAAGCGGGCTTGTTCAGGATGAAATCGGGATTGTCCGAGCCATCGTCCTTGTAGCGCCACTCCGAGAAGAGGCCTTTGCCGAGGCCGGTCCGCCGGATCGTCTTCAGATACTGCTTCGGGATGATCGCGTCGGTGTCGATGTTGATGCGCGGCATCGGCGCGGCGACGGCGGTCAGCGTGGTGAACTTGTCCATGGGGATGCTCCTTGGGCCGCTGATTAGCCGAGCGCGGCGCGAATGGGAAGGGCGGCGTCTTGACAGCCCGCGCCGCGATTGCGCTGATTTCGGCAGTCGGCGCATTGATCCTGCCCTGCGCAGGGGACCATCCTTCGGGCAGCGGCATGGACTGGCTTGTCGAATACGCCATCTGGACGTGGGTCGCTGTCTACGCCGTGGCGCTGCTCGGGTTCATGCTTCTGCTGCTGACGCGGTTCGTGGTCTGGATCCTGCGCAAATTGCCGCCGCTTCGAACGCGGCTAGAGCCGCTCGCCGACACCCTGGCGGGTCTTTCCGACAGGATCCTTTACAGCGCGCTGGCGATCTTCTGGGCCGGCGGGCTGGCGCCCGTCCTTCTCGTCGCGATCCCGGTGCTGGCCTTCGGCGTCTTCAGCATGAAGCTGCTCGTCCCACGCGTGGCCAGCGAAGGTCACGCGCATGGCGCCGGGCACCCGTGGTGGCCGTCGTTCGCGACGATGGACTGGCCGCTGCGGCTGATCACCGTCACCGCCCTGGCGCAGGTCCTCGGGGCGGCGGCTATCCTGTGGATGCTCAAGGACCCGATCACGCCGATCGTGGTCGGCATCGTCGAAGGACAGACGATCGAGATCGACCGGCTTGTCGTCGTCGCAACGGGCTTCTTCCTTGCCGCGGCCTTCGGCTTTTCGCTGGCCGGCGCATGGCCATCCGCGCCCACCCGTATCCTCGTGCTCGCGATCTTCGCCGTGACCGGCAGGCCCCCGCAGTGGGAGGGCGCCACGGCGACGATCTGGTGGGCGACGGTCGGCGCGCTGACTCTCGCGACCGCTGTCACGTTTGCTCCGCAGGTCCGCGACAGCCTGCGCAGGCAGGAGCGTCTCGTATCCTTTGGCATTGCGCTGGCGCTCGGCTTTGCCGTCTTCTATGGGCTGACCGAGCACGCGATGGATGCGGCGGGCGCGAGCTACGCCGCGTTCCTGGACCGGCAGATCACCGAACTGGCCATCGCCATGACGCCGGTGCTGTTTCTGGCCGGCACCGATTTCGCCGAGATCGGCGAAGCCGCGGGGCAGCAGGTTGCCCGTTTGACCCGATGGGGCAGCCACCTTTGGGTAGTCGCCGCCGGCGCGATCATCGTGCCCATAGGCACCGTCGCGACGGTGGCATGGGTGGGGGACATCGACGTTTCGGGATTGGAGAGCGCGGGAGCCGCCGCCTTTGCGTTCGCCGCGCTGGTGACGATCCTCGTGATCGTGGTGGCTGCGAGCGACAAGGGACGTCTCGGATGCTTGATTGGCGGAATCATAGGCATCGTGCTCGCCATCCTCGCGCTCTATGCCCTGCATGTCTTCGAGGCGCATACGCACCCCCTTTATCTCGTGACGCTCGCGGCGCCGGTCATCGCGGCGGTGACCGTCGGCGTGGTCGTCGGGCAATCGGGACTGCGGCGTTGGTCGTCGTACCGAGTCCCGTTTGCTGCCATGGCCGTGACCGCGCTACTCATGGCGGGCACGCGCGAAGCCTTGAACGTGTTCTGGGCATACCGCGCAGTCCCGCCGCAGGCCGAGGCTCAGCACTTTAAGGTCGTGACGTTCGATGAAACGCCGCAGGCCAGCTTCGCGATTCCGGAATCGTGGAGCGTAGAGCCGCTTGAAACGGGCGGCGTGCTCATGGGCGACGGCGGCGACGACTACGAACACGGGCGGATGGTGATCGTGGCGATTCCGTTGCAGGGCGCCCGCGAAGTCGGATTCGACAGGGAGGCGGGTCTCGGTAGCGCTTGGCCCGGGCTCGCCGCGCGGATGGAGAAAAGCTCGGGAAGGATTTCATCTTACCTTGGACTCGGACGTCAGCGTCGAAGGGTTCGACTGGTCGCTCAGCAGCGGGGCGTTTCTTGAGAACGGCCGGCGCTATGCCGTCCGCGTCTACGCACGAATCGCCGAGAACGAGTGGTGGCTTGCCGTCAGCTTGGCCGGGGCGCGCTACGACCGCTACTTCGACGCCCTGTTCGACGTGATCGTCGCCAGCATGCGTCCGGACCTGCTGGCGAAACCGTTCATCGAAGAGCTTCCGGCCATCGATCTGTCGCGGCGGGTGACACATGTCGGAGGCTTCGGCTACCTGCCGCTCGTCTTCGCCCCGATCGGGATGATCCTGCTTTTCGTCCGATTCTGGCCAGACACAGGGCTTTTCCGATGGGTCCGGAAGACGCCAACGGGGTTGCCGATCGAGGTGGCCGGGCTGCTCCTGATTACCGTCGCGGCCACCGCCGTCTTCTTCCTTCCCGAGACGGAGTTGCTCGAATATTGGAGGGAGGCGGCGGCGAAAACCAATCCGCTCGGCAGCCTGCAGCTTGCCGTCGCCGGCGCGACAATCGTCACGGTGCTCGTCGCGCTGTTCCGCCGGAAGCTTGCCGCGTGGGCGGACGCGATCCGCGATCTGATCGCGCTCAACGTGGCCGTTCTGACGATGTTCGGAATCTACGCCGTCTACGGCGCCACCATTCCGCTCGGCGAGCACAATGTCGCGATCGAGGTCAGCATCTTCCTGATCAGCATCCTCTGGGACTTCCTGCGGTCGGGCGAGCAGATTACCAATGTCGACGGGCGGCTCTTCCGCCGCCCGGCGCGCATCATGGCCTATCTCGGCTACATCGCGCTGATCGGCACGATGACGCTGTTCATCTCGGCGCAGTCTGTCGGAGAGGGCGGGGAGCCGATCGGGAAGGTGCTGGAGGGCGAGGAAATCGCGCGGCAGGGAATTATCTGGCTCGGCACGCCGGTCCTCTTGCTGCGGTTCCTCCTGGGCTGGATCAAGGCGCATCCGGCGGAGCGTCGTGAAGAGGTCACGCCCTATGGGCGATAACGTGGAGACGAATCCATATGAAGCTTTACAACGCCGATCTGTCGCCGAACGCGCTTCGCGTTCGTGCGGTCGCGAAGGAACTCGGCATCGCGCTCGAGATCATCGATGTCGATTTCCGCAAGGGCGAGCACAAGACCGAGGCCTACCTGGCCATCAACCCGAACGGCAAGGTGCCGACGCTCGTCGACGGTGACTTCATGCTTTGGGAAAGCCGCGCCATCAACGGCTATCTCGCGAGCCTCAAGCCCGAGCGTGGGCTCTATCCAGACGACGCGAAGAAGCGCGCGATCGTCGAACAATGGAGCTACTGGCACGCGGTGCATCTCGGTCCGGCGATGCAGCGGGTGGTGTTTGAGCGGATCGTCAAGAAGATGTTCGGCCGGGGTGAGCCGGACGAGGCCGTGGTCGAGGCGGGTCTCAAGGAAGTGGCGCAGCTTTTTCCGGTGCTCGATGCTGATCTGAAGGACAAGGAATGGGTCGCCGGGGGCCTGAGCGTCGCCGACTTCGCGGTCGCGAGCACCTTCGTCTACTGCAAGCCCGCGGGCATTCCGCTCGAAGCGACGCCGCATATCTCGGCCTGGCTGAAGCGGATGGAAGAGCGGCCGTCATGGCAGGCGGCGACGGCGCCGATCAAGGCGATGATGAAGGGCTGATCGCGGCGGAGGCGTGATCTTCCCTAGACCCGCTTGATGGAATCGGCGGCTGTAGGCGCCGGCTTGTGGACGGCGACGCCGAGCATGACGAGAAGCACGCCGACGACATCCCTGGCGCTCGGGATCTGAGCGAGCACGATCGCGCCGATGATGGTTGCCGTTGCGGGGAGGAGCGCGAGGAGCAGGGCGAAGCTCGTGCGCGGCAGCCGCGACATCGCGAGCTGGTCACAGATGTACGGGATCACCGAAGAAGAGATGCCGACGCCGATGCCGGCGAGGAGAAGCAGCGGGCTGGCGAAAGCGTGGAGCGCATCGAGGAAGCCGACCGGCATGACGACGAGGAAGGCGACGGACATCGCCGCGCCGAGCCGCTTGACACCGCCCGACGCGCCACCCTCGGCGGCCTTGTGGCCGAGGACGATGTATCCGACGAAGAGCGCGCCGTTCAGAAAAGCCCACAGCAGCCCGAGCGGATCGCTCGACCATTTCACGTCAATCAGGATGAAGACGCCGAGGAGCGTCAGCGCGAGCGCCGCGAAATTGCGGCGCGTCCGAAGGCCATAGAGCGCGACGCTGATCGTGCCGACGAACTCGATCGCGGCGACGAGGCTGATCGGCAGCCGGTCGAGCGCGAGATAAAATGCGCAGTTCATGACTGCGAGGCATGCGCCGAGTCCGAAGATTAGCAGGCGTTCGCGGTTGTCGGCGCGAGCGATGGTGCGCCAAGGCCTGGTCCAAGGCGCGAACACGATTGCCGCGGTCGCGATCCTGAGCCAGGCAACGCCGAGTACGCCCACCGCCGGAAAGAGAAGCACGGCGAAGGAAGGGCCGAGATAGTGGAAGACCGCGCTGACGCCGAACCAGGCGTGGGGCGGCACTGTCGCGGCGGTCCCGGTCAGCGATGGGACGCGTGTGTTCATGCCTGCAAATTGCAGGTATATTCAATGGATTGGCATGGCAACTACGCAGCCATATGATGATTGGGCTTTGAATATCTGGACAAATTCCGTGAAACGCCTTCGATTCAAAAATAGTGGAATCGACGCGACCGATGCGAAGATCCTCCGGGCGCTTGCCGAAGATGCGCGGATCACGATGGCGGAGCTCGCGCGCAAGGCCGGGCTCTCAGCGCCGAGCGTGACGGAGCGCGTGCGCCGGCTGGAGGAGGGAGGCGTCGTCACCGGCTATGCGGCCAAGATCGATCCGGCGGCCCTCGGCCTGCCGCTTGCCGCCTATGTGCGCATCCGTCCGATGCCGGGTCAGCTCGAGAAAGTGGCCGAGGTGCTGAACGGTCTCGACGCCATCGTCGAATGCGACCGCGTGACCGGCGAGGACTGCTTCATCGCAAAGGTGCATGTGCGCTCGATGCAGGAGCTGGAGGGCGTCATCGATGCGATCATCCCGTTTGCGATGACCAATACGTCGATCATCCAGTCGTCACCGGTGAAGCGGCGTCTGCCGCCGCTGCCGCGTTCAGCCGCTTGAACATTCTCCCGCACGGGCGAGGAGGAGGGCGCGCTCGCGGGCGTTCCTGGTGAGGGCGGCGGCGCGCTCGAATTCTTGCCGCGCTTCGTCGAAGCGGCCGAGCTTCTTCAGGAAGTCGCCGCGGACGCTCGGAAGCAGGTGGTAGTTTCTCAGCGTCGGTTCTTCGATGAGGCCATCGACGATCCGAAGCCCTGCCGCCGGACCTGAGGCCATCGAGACCGCGACGGCGCGGTTCAATTCCACGACCGGGGAGGGCGTCAGCGCCGCGAGCTCTTCGTAGAGCGCGACGATCTGCGTCCAGTCGGTCGCGTCCGCTGTTGGCGCGCGCGCGTGGCACGCCGCGATGGCCGCCTGCAGCGCGTAGGGGCCGAGGCCGATGCCATGCCGCTTCGCGCTCGCTTCGGCGTCGGCGAGCGCGGCAAGCCCGCGGCGGATCAGGAGACGATCCCAGAGCGCACGATTCTGATCGAGGAGTAGGATCGGCTCGCCGTCCGCGTCGGTGCGCGCGTTGAAGCGCGAGGCCTGGATCTCCATCAGCGCGACGAGCCCGAAGGCCTCCGGCTCCTGCGGCGCGAGCGTGGATAGGATGCGGCCGAGCCGCAGGGCCTCCTGTGCGAGCTGCGGGCGAATCCAGTCCTCGCCGCCAGTCGCGGCGTAGCCCTCGTTAAAGATCAGGTAGACGACCTCAAGCACCGAGGCGAGGCGCTCGCCGAGCGCCGCGCCGCGCGGGACTTCGAAGGGGATCTGCTTTTCGCCGAGCGTGCGCTTGGCGCGCACGATGCGCTGCGCGATCGTCGGCTCCGGCACCAGGAAGGCGCGGGCGATCTCCTCCGTCGTCAGCCCGCCGATTAGGCGCAACGTCAGCGCCACGCGCGCCTCGGTCGAGAGCACCGGGTGGCAGGCGGTGAAGATCAGGCGGAGAAGGTCGTCGCCGATATCGTCGTCAAGCGCGGCATCTATGTCGGGTGCCGTGTCCTGCTCGTCTTCGAGATCGCGGCCGATCTCTGCGTGCTTGCGCTCCTGCATTTTCGCGCGGCGAAGGCGGTCGATGGCGCGGCGCTTGCCGGTCGCCATCAGCCAGGCACCGGGCTTCTCCGGCAGGCCGGATTTCGGCCAGGTCTCAAGCGCCGCAACGAGCGCGTCCTGCGCTAGCTCCTCTGCGAGCCCGACATCGCGCACCATCCGGGCGAGCCCGGCGATGAGCTTCGCCTGCTCGATGCGGAAAATCGCGTCGATGGTCTTGTGGGTCTCGGCGGCCGTCACGGCCGCCGGTCAGATCATCTTAAGGCCCCGGATTCAAGACGCGAGGCATCCGGATCAGGCGGGATTGGAGGCCACCATCCAGGAAACGCCGAACTTGTCCGCCAACATGCCGAAGCGCTCGGCGAAGAAGGTTTTGGTGAGCGGCATGTGCACCTGCCCACCGTCGGAAAGCGCGGCGAAGTATTTCTCCGCGTCCTTGGCGGAGACACCGGTCAGCGACAGCGAGATCCCGGCAAAATTCGGCTTTCCGGAAATCCGGCCGTCGGAGATCATGACGTCGGTGCCGCCGACCTTGATGGCGGCATGCATGATCTTGTTCTCCGAACCCGGCGGCAACATGCCCGGGGGCGGGGCCTCCGGCGATTCCTTGTTGCGTATCAGAGCGGTCACTTCGGCGCCGAGCGCCTTCTTGTAGAACTCGATCGCCTCCTCGGCGCGGCCTTCCAAGAAGAGATAGGGTTGGACTTGCATAACGGTACTCCCGGTTTTGTTGATACGAATGGGTGCCTTCAGCCCTTCTTGCGGCGGGCGATCTCGTCCTCTTTGTTGAGCTGCGCCGCGCGCTCCCACTGGTTCTTCTCCGCCTCGCGCAGCTCCGGCGTGAATTCCGCGCCGAAATCCTCGAACTCGAAGATCGGCCGGATATCGACGTCGCCCTCGCGGAAGGGCGCCTGCTTCAGCCAGTTGAGGGCGTCTTCCATCGATTTGACCTTCCAGATCCAGAAGCCGGCGATGATCTCCTTCGATTCGGCGAACGGGCCGTCGATCACCTTCGGCTTGGGGCCGTCGAAATTGACGCGCTTCGCCTTCGACGTCGGATGAAGGCCTTCGCCTGCGAGCATGACGCCAGCGCTGACCAGCTTCTCGTTGAAGGCGCCCATCGCGGTGAGCATGTCCTTGCCCGGCATCTTGCCGGCTTCTGAGTCCTTGTTTGCCTTCACGGCGACCAGCACGCGCATTGTCTTTCTCCTTGGTGCGTTGGATTGGATTGCGATCGCCGACGGCTATTGGCCGCCGACGCCGATATCGCGAAAGCGCTCGGCATCGTCCTCGCCGAAGTCACCGAGCTCGTAGAGCTCGCGAACCTCGATCTCCGACGGCATGTCGCCGAACGGCGCAGGGAAGCGCCGCGCCCATTCGAGCGCCTCTTCGCGCGACTTCACCTGGATCAGAGTGTAGCCGGCGATCAGCTCCTTCACCTCGGCGAACGGGCCGTCGATGACGGTGCGCTTCTTGCCTTCGTAGCGGATGCGCCAGCCCTTGGCGCTCGGCTTGAGGCCATTGCCGTCGAGGAGCACGCCCGCCTTCTGCAGCTCCTCGTGATAGGCCGTCATCTCGTCGATGACCTTCCTGTCGACCCCTTCCGCGGGCCCTGACTCGGATTCCGAGATCGGTGTCGCTCTGACGATGATCATGAAACGCATGGTCGCTCCTCCTTGCTCCGGGCTCGTGCCGTCCTATCCACACGACGAGCGAGGTCGGGAGGGATCGACACGCGATTGATTTTTTCTTTGCAGATCACCGGCTCAGGCGATTTCCGCGGCGTTTGGCCTGGAGATCGTCGGCTTCTTTTCCATCGGGAAGAGGGGGAAATAGGGCTCCGCCTCCTTGAGCACGCGTGCGAAGGACGGGCGCGCCATCAGCCGGTCGAGGTAGGCCGGCAGGCTTTTCAGCTCCGGGCCGAAGGGAACGACAATCCCCGCATAGAAAAGGGACGGAGCGGCCGCGCAATCGACGAGCGAGAACGCGTCTCCCATTGCCCATGTCCGCGATCCGATTTCCCGGTCGAGGAGCGCGTAGGCCTGGCGTATCTGGGCCTTCGCCTGCTCGACGCCGAACGGGTCGCCGCCGCCTTCGGGGCGCAGACGGTCGCCCACGATCTTCTGCATCGGCTCGTGCACATAATGGTCGAAGACGCGATCCCACATCCGCGCCTGCCAGGCGCGTTCCGCATCGCGCGGCAGGAACCGCGTCCGGCCAGGATAGAAGGCGTCGAGGTATTCGATGACCACGGTCGCCTCCGCGACTGTGCTGCCCAGCGCCCCATCCTGAAGGACGGGGAACTTGGCCATCGGCCAGATGGCAGCGAAAGCCGCGCGCGACTCCGCGTTCCCGAGATCGACGACGATCGGCTCGAATAGCGTGTCGTTCTCATAAAGGGCGATCAGCGCCTTCCAGCAGAAGGAGGCGAGGGGATGGAAGTGGAGTTTGAGTGACATGGTTTGGACTCCCTGGCGGCTGAAGGTCGCTTGGACGTTTACTACCCCCACGACGAACCGGGTGCTGGCGAGTCGACAGGCGGCAGGAAAAAAGCGTCTGCCGGGCGGCGACTCTCCGCGCTAAAGCCGCTATTGCGATCGGAACAACATGATTTCCGCGCGTTTTGGAGGAGTTCGATGGAATACCGCCTGCTCGGCCGCTCGGGGCTGAAGGTCTCGGTGCTCGCCATGGGGACGATGACGTTCGGGCGAAACAAGTCCGGGCCGACCGGCTCCGTGGGTCTCAGGGAGGCCAAGCGACAGATCGACCAGTGCCTCGACGCGGGCGTCAATCTCATCGACACGGCAAATGTCTACAGCAAGGGGCAGTCGGAGGAGATCGTCGGCGATGCGCTGAAGGGCAAGCGCGACCAGGTGGTGCTCGCTACCAAGGCGCGCTTCAACATGCACGGGCGTCCGAACACCGGCGGCAATTCGCGCATCAACCTGATCGCCGAGTGCGAGCGCAGCCTGAAGCGGCTGAAGACCGACTGGATCGACCTCTATCAGGTGCACCAGTGGGACGGCGAGACGCCCGTCGAGGAGACGATGGAGGCGCTCGACACGCTCGTGAAGTCCGGAAAGGTGCGCTACGTCGGCTGCTCGAATTTCTCCGGCTGGCACATCATGAAGGCGCTGGCGGCGGCGAAGGACGGAGGCTTCCAGCCCTTCGTCAGCCAGCAGATCCATTACACGCTGCAGGCGCGCGAGGCCGAATACGAACTCGTGCCGATCTCGGTCGATCAGGGGCTCGGCATTCTGGTGTGGAGCCCGATCGCGGGCGGGCTTCTGTCGGGCAAATACCGTCGCGGCAAATCAGGTCCGGAAGGATCGCGGCACTTCGGCCGCAACTGGAAAGAGCCGCCGATCTACGACGAGACCAAGCTCTTCGACATCATCGACGTTCTCCTCGACGTCGCCAAGGCGCGCAAATGCTCCGCAGCGCGGGTGGCGCTTGCGTGGCTCCTCGCGCGCCCGGGCGTGACCTCCCTCGTCGTCGGCGGCAGGACGCAGGAGCAGTTCGCCGACAATCTCGCGGCCGGCGAGTTGAAGCTCTCGGAGGAGGAGATGACGCGGCTCGAAGCGGTGAGCCGCCCGCCGCTGCTTTACCCGTATTGGCATCAGGCCTGGAGCGCGATGGATCGGCTTGGCGCGGCCGATCTGGCGCTGCTTAAGCCGTTTCTCAGCTGAGGGAATGCCGGGGCCAGCGCGCGCCTTTTCCCGCGAGGGGAGAGAACGCATCTCGGCCTAATCGAACATCCGGTCGCCCTGCTCGTTGACGATCTGCTGGCCCTTGGTGAGGGCGAAGGAAGCAGCCTCGTCCTTGCTCGCGTGCTTCTCGGCGCGCACGAAGCGGTGTTCCTTCATGCCCTCGGGGAAATCCTTCTCGATCACGCCGGCTGTCTGGTACTGGCCATCGGCGCGGTAGGGCGCGGGGCGTATGCGATAGCCCTTGTATTCGACGGCCTCGCCCGGCGCCTCTTCGCTGCCCGCGCCGCCGCCACCTCCACCGAAAAGTCGCCCGAGAATGCCCTTCGCCACCTGAAAATCCTTGCATCTGACCACGACAAAGCGTGGCGAACCGCGGTTTCGTAAAGTATGTAACGCGAACCGGTTTTTCGCAAACGGCGAGGGGCGCGTGGCACGGATCGAAAGCGTGAATGTCGGAAGCCCGCGCGGCATGCCGAACTACGACGGGCCGACCGGAATCTTCAAGCGGCCTGTTTCGGGGCCGGTGGAGATCGGTCCCGAAGGTCTCGCGGGCGACTACATCGCCGATACCAAGCATCACGGCGGCCCCGACCAGGCGATCTATCTCTATTTCGTCGACGACTACGCCTGGTGGGAAAAGGAGCTCGGCCGCGAGTTCGTGCCGGGGACATTCGGCGACAACCTGACGCTCTCGGGGATCACCTCCGCAGACTTCGCGGTCGGCGACCGCCTCGTCGCGGGCGATGTGGTGCTCGAGGTCACCGCGCCGCGCATTCCCTGCAATACGCTCGCGCGGCGCATGGAGGATGCAGGCTTCGTGAAGAAGTTCCGTCACGCGGAGCGACCGGGCGCCTATTGCCGCGTGATCAGGGGCGGCGCGGTCGCGCCGGGGATGACGCTGACGCACCGGCCTTATGACGGCGCGCGCGTCGACACCGTCGGCATGTTCCGCGACCACTTCGTGTCCGGCACGCTCGACGAAGCCCGCCTCCGCGAGGTGCTGGCGGCGCCGATCGCGGTGCGCGAGCGCGCCAACTGGGAAGGCTACCTCGCGGCTCGCGGCTGAACGGACAAGTCTAGGCGACGGCGCGGCGGCGCTCCGCGCAGCCTCCGTGCGGCTTCAGCACGCGCTCCGTCGAGGGCGGATATTTCGCGAGCTTGTCGGCCGGCCGGATGGGGCGCGGCAAGAGATTGCCGCCACAGTTCGGGCAGACGCCGTGGAACACCTGATCGGCGCACTCGGCGCAGAACGTGCATTCGAACGTGCAGATGCGCGCATCGCGCGACGCCGGCGGCAGATCACGATCGCAGCATTCGCAGTTCGGTCTCAACGCGAGCATCGAACGTCTCCGGTCAGCGGTCCGATCCGCCAAATGGCAGCATCGAGAGAAGCACGGAATCGCGCATGACGAAATGGTGGTAGAGCGCGGCTGCGGCATGCAGGCCGGCAACCCAGATGATGACGTTGCCGAGCGTCGTGTGAAGCTCGGTGATCGTGCGGCCGAAATCGTGGGAGAGGGGCAGGAGCGAAGCAATCTCGCTACCGAAAAACGTGACCGAATGGCCTTCATACCAGGCGCCGATGATCGCGGTGAGCGGCACGGCGGCGAGCAGCGCATAGAGCGCCCAATGCACGAGCCGCGAGGCCAAATGCATCCATGTCGGCATCGGCGGCTCTGCGGGCGCGCGATCGAACAGCCGCCAGGCAAGCCGAAGCACCATGACGACGATGACCAGAATGCCGAGCGTCTCGTGCAGGTTCATCTGCGACGCGCGCTCTGCTGCGTAGACGCGGCTTTCCGGTCCACCCTCGCCGAGGAGATAGGCGGCGCCGACCAGTATCACGGTCAGCCAGTGGAAGGTCTGGGCGACCGCGCTGTAGCGGGCGGGGGCGGCGGTCTCGTTCGTGGGTGTGGCGGCAGCGGTCACTGAATGCGCTCCATAAAGAGAGAATCGACGACTATCCCCAGCCTTGCGAGTAGGCGAAAAGTATCTCCGATGTATTTCAAAGCTTCGCGAGTTTGTCGCAAAGTGTGTCGGCCCAATCCGCGGCCGGTTCGCTCAGCCGGCGGCCTCTTCGAGGGCCTCCATGTCGTCGTCGGAAAGACCGAAGTGATGGCCGATCTCGTGGATCAGCACGTGCGCGACGATCGCGCCGAGCGTCTCCTCGTTCTCCGCCCAATAATCCAGGATCGGACGCCGGTAGAGCCAAACGCGGTTCGGCATCGAGCCGGTCTCCGGCACCGCGGACGCGTGCGCCAGTCCCACGCCTTCGAAAAGGCCGAGAATGTCGAACGGGGACTCCGCCGCAAGCTCCTCGACGACCTCGTCGTCCGGGAACTCCGCGACGACGAATGTCACCTCGCCGACGAGCGCCCGGAACTCCGGCGCAAGGCCGGCGAAGGCGCGCAGCGCCATCGCCTCGAAATCGTCGAGCGTGGGCGCCTCGCGACCAGTCCACGGGCTTTCGGCAACAGACATGGCGGAGAGATAGTCGCAGGGCCTGACCTTTGGAAGGCCGCGCCGCCGCGTTTCCGCTCCGCTGCAATTGTTGCCGAGATTTAAGCCGCCAGGGCCGGAACGGGGAGCGTGGGGCGGCTGTTCTTGGCGTGGGGGACGATGGTCCTTCGCAAGGCTTTCGCAGCGCGAGCGTGACCGAACCCTGGAGCCAACCAAATGAAGACAATCCTCGTGCTTGCCGCCGCGGCAGCCGCTCTCGCCGGCGCGGCCATTGCCGCCCCGGCCGCCAGCGCCGCGCCGCGTGGCGTGTGCGCCAACGGCTACATGACGATCGACACGGACGTAATCGTCCGCTGCGACGGCGGGCCGATGGCTTACCACGCTGCCGTCAGGCCAACCCGAGCCCTGCGCGATACGCCCGAGTACACCGGCGCGCTCGCCTATAATCGGCACGCGGCCAAGGCGCCGGAGTCGCTGATTGTCGGCAGCCCGCAGGCCTGCCGGCCCGGTCAGTATTGGATGATGCGGGGCTCCAGCGGCGACATGCCCAACAGAATCATGTCGTGCGGTTGACGAAGCCAAGCGCCGGTACGGGCCGCTGATTGTTCGCAGCATCCGCATCGCATGGCCCGCCCACGGGCGGGCCATGCTGTTGCTGGGCGACGCGACTGGCTAGCGCCAGTCGCGGATGTCGACGAAGTGGCCGGCGACCGCCGCTGCCGCGGCCATGGCCGGCGACACGAGATGCGTGCGCCCCTTGTAGCCTTGCCGGCCTTCGAAATTGCGGTTCGAAGTGGAGGCGCAGCGCTCCTCCGGCTTCAGCTTGTCGGCGTTCATCGCAAGGCACATCGAGCACCCCGGCTCGCGCCACTCGAAGCCGGCGGCCTTGAACACCTTGTCGAGCCCTTCGGCTTCCGCCGCTTCCTTAACCAGACCGGAACCGGGAACCACCATGGCGCTCAGATTCTCGTTGACGTGGCGGCCCTCGATCACCTTTGCGGCGGCGCGGAGATCCTCGATGCGGCCGTTGGTGCAGGAGCCGATGAAGATGCGGTCGAGCTTGATGTCGGTGATCTTGGTACCGGGGGTGAGCCCCATATATTGCAGCGCCCGCCACTTCGACTGACGCCGCGTCTCGTCCTCGATCTTGTCGGGGTCGGGGACTCTGCCGGTCACCGCCACGACATCCTCCGGCGAGGAGCCCCAGGTGACGATCGGCGGCAGGTTGGCGCCGTCGAGGCGAACCTCGCGGTCGAATTCCGCGCCGTCGTCGGTCGGGAGCGTTTCCCAGAAGGCGCGCGCCATGTCCCACGCCGTGCCCTTCGGCGCGCGCGGGCGATCCTTGATGTAGGCGTAGGTGGTCTCGTCCGGCGCGATCATGCCGGCGCGTGCGCCGCCCTCGATCGACATGTTGCAGACCGTCATGCGGCCTTCCATCGAAAGCGCGCGGATCACGTCGCCCGCATATTCGATGACGCTGCCGGTGCCACCGGCCGTGCCGATCTCGCCGATGATCGAAAGGATCACGTCCTTCGCGGTCACGCCGTCCGGCAACTTGCCGTCGACGGAGACGCGCATGTTCTTGGCCCTGCGCTGGATCAGCGTCTGCGTGGCGAGCACGTGTTCGACCTCGCTCGTGCCGATGCCGGCGGCGAAGGCGCCGAAAGCGCCATGCGTCGCGGTGTGGCTGTCGCCGCAGACGATGGTCATGCCGGGCAGCGTGAAGCCCTGCTCGGGGCCGATGATGTGGACGATGCCCTGGCGGCGGTCGAGCTCGTTGAAATACTCGATCCCGAATTCGCGCGCGTTCTCCGCCATCGTCTCGACCTGCAGTCGCGATTCCGGATCGTCGATGCCGTGGCTGCGGTCCGTCGTGGGCACGTTGTGGTCGACGACGGCGAGCGTCTTCTCCGGCGCACGCACCTTGCGATGCGCCTCGCGCAGGCCCTCGAAGGCCTGCGGGCTCGTCACCTCATGCACGAGGTGGCGGTCGATATAGAGAAGGCAGGTGCCGTCAGGCTGGGTGTCGACGAGATGGTCGTCGAAGATCTTGTCGTAAAGAGTTCTCGGTTTCATCGAATTACTCGCTTGCTTGTGCCTGGGCTTATGCGATTTGCGGCGCGGTGACCGCAAGAAATCAGCGAGCGAGGAGCGAGCCGTCGGAGGCGCAAAGCCGCGCGAAGAAGCGCCAAGGCAGCCGAGCGTGATCGCCGAGCGCCGCGAAGGCGCGCGTCGAATGCGCGGCCCCGCATGTTGCGGGCGCGAAGCGCGCTTGCGTTTCCGGTCCCTTGGCCATGGCGGCCTATATAGCGACGCTCTCCCGGCGGCTCAATCGTGGAGAGCGCCGGCCGGAGGATCGCCGCGCCGCGGGCCTTGGGCTAAAGGGGAGGTCATGGCTGCGATTCGCCTACTTTCCGCGATCCTCGGCGGATTTCTGCTTGCCGCCGCGCCGGCCCGGGCGGAATGCCAGGCCGACAGTTTTGGGGGCGCGGACTACACGGTCTGCCGTTTTGACCTCGCCAAGGACGACCTCAGGCTCTTCTGGAAGGATTCCGGGGGCGCGCCCTACAAGACCTTCGATGCGCTTGCCGACACCCTGAAAGGGCAGGGGCGGACGCTCGCCTTCGCCATCAACGGCGGCATGTACGGCGCGGATTTCTCGCCGACCGGGCTCTACGTGGAGGAGGGGAAGAAACTCAGGCCCGCGAATACCAAGACGGTCAGCGGCTCTCCCGGCCAGATCCCGAATTTCTACAAGAAGCCGAACGGCGTCTTCTACCTCGCCGGCGAATCGGCCGGCATCCTTCCGACGGACGCTTACCTTGCATCAATGCCCGCCGCGCTCTTCGCCACGCAGTCGGGGCCGATGCTTCTCATCGACGGGACGCTGCATCCCGCTTTCATCGAAGGTTCGACCGATCGCAAGCTGCGCGACGGCGTGGGTCTTGTGAGCCCGACGGAGGTCGTCTTCGCGATCAGCGAGACCTCGGTGAACTTCTACGACTTTGCGCTTCTGTTCCGCGACCATCTTGGGTGTCGGAACGCGCTCTTCCTCGACGGCGGGTCGGCGCCCGGTCTCTTCGCGCCCGAACTCGATCGCGACGACCCGCCCGGCCATGGCGGCTACGGGCCGATCATCGGCGTGGTGCGGATAGGGAAACGAAGAGCGGCGCCGAAGCGCCGCCGTTATTTCGGAAGAGAGAAGCGGCTCGCCTACTCGGCGGCGTCCGCCGTGGTGGCGGCAGCCTCGGCGGCGGCTGCTGCTGCGGCTTCCTTCTCCGCCTGCGCGGCGGCGCGCTCGGCCGCGAGCTGATCGCGCAAATCCTCGTTGAGCTTCTTGGCGCGGACGTTCGACGCCTCGCCGATGCGCGCCGACTTGCCGCGCAGGCCGCGCAGATAATAGAGCTTGGCGCGGCGGACCTTGCCGCGGCGCACGACTTCCACCTTCTCCACCATCGGCGAATAGACCGGGAAGACGCGCTCCACGCCCTCGCCGTAGGAGATCTTGCGCACGGTGAAGCTCTCGTTGATGCCACCGCCGGAACGGCCGATCACCACGCCCTCATAGGCCTGGAGGCGCGTGCGTGTGCCTTCGGTGACGCGCACATGGACGCGCACGGTGTCGCCGGCCTCAAAGGCCGGCAGCGTGCGCTTGGCAGCGACGGATGCGATCTCCGCCTGCTCAATTTTCTCTACGAGATTCATTGGTTTCGTCCTGTTCTCAAGCGCATCGACCCGGCGCCGCCGGGGCGCGCTTCCGTACTCTCGTCGTTCGGAGTTGGCGGGCATATACACATTCAGGAGCGCGGCTGTCGATGGGCGAGGGGCGCAAAAAGGCCCGGCGGCCCGCGGATTCCGGCGCTCGCTGGCGTTAATCCTTCTTGCCGCCCCGTCTGGCCCAAAGGTCGGGGCGGCGCTCGCGGGTGAGGCGCTCAGCCTCGGCGTGGCGCCACTTGGCGATCTCGCCGTGGTGGCCGGAATTCAGGATTTCCGGGATGGCGCGGCCCTCGAAGTCCTGCGGGCGGGTGTAGTGCGGGTATTCGAGCAGGTTTTGCTCAAAACTCTCCTCCGCGCCGGAATCCTCCGCGCCCATGACGCCGGGGAGGAGGCGCACGCAGGCGTCGATGAGCGCCATCGCCGCGATCTCGCCGCCGGAAAGCACGTAGTCGCCGACCGACACCTCTTCGAGCCGGCGCGCCTCGATCACGCGCTCGTCGACGCCTTCGAAGCGCCCGCAGACGATGAGCGCGCCCGGCCCATCCGCGAGCGTCCTGACGCGCGCCTGCGTCAGCGGTTTTCCGCGCGGCGACATCAAGAGGCGAGGGCGGTCGTCTTCCGCGCCGGTTGCCGCGTCGATCGCGTTCGCCAGCACGTCGGCGCGGAGAACCATGCCGGCGCCGCCGCCGGCCGGCGTGTCGTCGACCGCGCGATGCGATCCGATCCCGTGATCGCGGATGTTCCTGACCTCAAGCGACCACGTCCCGTTCTGAAGCGCCTTGCCGGCAGAGACTCACGCCGAGCGGCCCCGGAAACATCTCCGGATAAAGCGTCAGCACGGTCGCGCGGAACGTCACATCACACCGGCGTGCCGTCGTCGGCCTCATAGAACTTGACGTCGCGGCCGGAGGCGCCGACCTCGGCGAGCTTGGCGCGCCAGGTGCCCATGTGCGGCTGCGTGAAGTGCGCTTCGAGATGGGCCTTGCTCTCCCAGCGCTCGAAGATGCGGACGAGGCCGCGTTCCTCGACGTCGAAGGCGTAGGAATAGAGGAGGCAGCCCACTTCCTTGCGGGTGGCGGCGAGCGTCGCCCGCGCCGTCGGCAGCAGCGCGTCGATATTGTTCTCGGGGATGCGGATAGTGCCGGCGACGATGATCATGTGTCCTCCTCTTTGATTTCCTCGGGGCCCTCTTCAGGCCTCGCTTCCACTTCCTCGGGCTGGACGATGACGATCCGGCCGGCCTCGATGTCGATATCAGGCGCAACCGCCTTGGTGAACGGAAGGAGCAGCGACGCGCCGTCTTCGCGCGCGATCTCCAGGATGTCGCCGGCGCCGTGATTTTCCACCGCCGCGACCGTGCCGAGCGCATTGCCGGCGGGGTCGAAGGCGGCAAGGCCGATCAGGTCGGCGTAGTAGAATTCGTCCTCGGCGGCGGCAGGAAGCGCGCTCCGGTCGACGCCGATCGGAAGCCCTTTCAGCGCCTCGGCGGCGTTGCGGTCATCGACGCCGCGGAACCTTGCGACGAGCACGCCCTTCGCCGGGCGAAGGCTCTCGATTTCAAGCCTGCGCCCGTCCTTCGTGAACAGGGGCCCGTAGGCGCCGAGCGCCATCGGGTCGGCGGTGTGGCTCTTCACGCGCACCTCGCCCTTCACGCCATGCGGCGCGCCGATCGTCGCGAGGACAACGAAAGGTCTTGCCGGCAAGCGCTATCCCGCCACCGGCTCTTCGGCCGGCGCTGCGGGCGCGGCAGCGGCGGCTTCCGCTGCTTCCTTCTTCTTCTTGCGCTCCTCAACACGCTCCTCGGCCTTCTTGCCGGGCTTCGCCTTGTTGGGGTTGAGGCGCGCCTCGCGCTTCAGGACACCGGCCTGGTCGAGAAAGCGGAGCACGCGGTCGGTCGGTTGCGCGCCCTTCGAGAGCCAATGCTGGATACGCTCGAGGTCGAGCTTCACGCGCTCGGCATTGTCGGCGGCAAGAAGGGGATTGTAGGTCCCGACCTTCTCGATGAAGCGGCCGTCGCGCGGCGAACGCTCGTCGGCCACCACGACCCGATAGAAGGGTCGCTTCTTCGTGCCCCCGCGCGCCAGTCTGATTTTTACTGCCATTTCAAAAGTTCCTTTCGATCTTCGTCTTGGCCGCCGTCAGGCAGCGCAGCTCTCAATTTGTCATCCCGGATGGCGCGGAGCGCGCCAGTCCGGGACCTATGAACGCGGCGTCGGGAGAGAAGCCGCGGCGAAGCCCATCCGGTCCGTGGTCATGGGTCCCGGTCTTGGCCTGCTGCCAAACCGGGATGACAAACGGAGCGGTGCTGTTCACTTCTTCTTCCCCAGGCCGGGGAAGCCGCCGCCCACGCCGGGGAGCTTGGGCATGCCGCCGGGGAAGGGCGGCAGGCCACCCATGCCGCCGGGGAGCCCGCCAGGAAATCCGCCGAGGCCGCCCTTCTGCATCTCCTCCAGCATCGCCGGATCGGGCTGCGGCATGCCGCCGCCCATGCCGAAGAGGCTCCCAAGCCCGCCCTTCTGGCGTCCGAGCTTCTTCATCATGTCGGACATCTGCCGGTGCATCTTCAGAAGCTTGTTCACGTCCTGCACGTCGGTGCCGGAGCCCGACGCGACGCGGCGCTTGCGGCTTGCGTTCATCAGCGCCGGCTTCGTCCGCTCCTTCTTCGTCATGGAGGAGATGATGGCGAGCTGGCGCGGCACGATGCGGTCGTCGAGCCCGGCGGCCGCGATCTGCTTCTTCATCTTGCCGATGCCCGGCATCATGCCGAGGATGCCGGACATGCCGCCGATCTTCTGCATCTGCTTCAGCTGATCGGCGAGGTCTTCGAGGTCGAACTCGCCTTTCCTGAGCTTCTGCGCGGCGGCCTTCGCCTTCTCCGCGTCGATGTGCTCGGCGGCGCGCTCGACCAGCGAGACGATGTCGCCCATGCCGAGGATGCGGTCGGCAATGCGGCCGGGATGGAAATCCTCAAGCGCATCCATCTTCTCGCCGGTGCCGATCAGCTTGATCGGCCGCCCGGTGACGGCGCGCATCGACAGTGCGGCGCCGCCGCGTCCGTCGCCGTCGACGCGCGTCAGAACGATGCCGGTGACGCCGACGCGCTCGTTGAACGAGCGGGCGACGTTGACCGCGTCCTGGCCGGTCAGAGAATCGGCGACGAGGAGAATCTCGTGCGGGTCGGTGGCGGCCTTGATCTCCGCCATCTCGAGCATCAAGGGCTCGTCGATGTGCGTGCGGCCGGCGGTGTCGAGCATGACGACGTCGAAGCCGCCGAGGCGCGCGGCGGTCAGCGCGCGCTTGGCGATGTCGACGGGCGTCTGTCCGGCTACGATCGGAAGCGTCGCGACGGAGACCTGCTCGCCGAGCACACGCAGCTGCTCCTGCGCCGCGGGCCTGCGCGTATCGAGCGAGGCCATCAGGACCTTCAGCTTCTGCCGCTCGGAGAAACGCTTGGCGAGCTTCGCAGTCGTCGTCGTCTTGCCGGAGCCCTGCAGGCCCACCATCATCAGCGCGACAGGGGCGGGCGCATTCAGGTCGACCGCCACGCCCTCGCTGCCCAGCATCTCCACCAGCGCGTCGTGAACGATCTTCACGACCATCTGCCCGGGCTTCACCGAGCGGATGACGGTTGCGCCGACGGCCTCCTTGCGGACGCGCTCGACGAAATCCTTCACCACGTCGAGCGCGACGTCGGCCTCGATCAGCGCGCGGCGGACCTCGCGCAGCGCCTCCGTGACGTCGGATTCCGACAGCGCACCGCGGCCGGTGATCTTGTCGAAAATGCCGCTCAGGCGATCGGACAGCGATTCGAACAATGAAAACCTCAAACGCTAAAACATCCGCGGGCGAACATCGCTGGCGGATGGGGACCTCCGGGGTCAACGCCCCGGTCGGCGACTCGGTTACAAAACCGAACGGATTTCGGATTGAGCGGCTAAAGGAACAAGGGGTGGGGAGTCAACAAAGCCGGGGCCGGCAGGCGATCCCGGATGGGGCGGAAAGGAGCCGGGGAGACGCCCCGGCGCGCTCGGCCTCAGGCGTGGCGGTTTTCCCAGACCTTGTCCATCTCGCCGAGGAAGGTGCGGGCCAAGCCACGGACCTTTTCCTGAATCTCCTCCACGGTCTCCTGGAAGCGGCCGAACTCATGCGTGCGCCCTGCCTCGTCGTGGGCGGTGCTCAGGTGGGCCTCGGCGTCGCGCAGGAAGCGCTCCGAGGACGTGACGAAGGCCGGAATGTCGCGACCCGGATGCGGAGGAAGGTTCAGGGCCTCGGCGCTCTTTTCGTCGGTCGGCAGGAAGATCAGGTTCCAGTCCTCGTAGGGAAAGAGCCCGAGCCGCATCATCAGGAACCGGCCCAATTCGCCCTTCCAGCATGGGTCGGGAAGCAGCCAGAAGCCGCGCATGCTGGCGCCCGGAATGCGCTCTGAAACGCTGCGATTCAGCTCGGCGAGCTTCTTCTCGTAGGCGGCCTTGCCATGCTCCAGCCGCTCGTCAACCGAATGGGAATCGGCAACGAAATTGGACTCGTCGTCGGGGCTCATGCCGATCTGGCGCAGCATCTCGCCGTTCGGCCCGTCCCACATCGAAGTGGGGATGATCCGCTGCCGAGAGGGCGCATCGCCTTCACGCGGCGCGTCGGCGTCCGCCTCCAGTGGCGGCGGGTCGAGATCCGGCGCTTTTGCCTCCGGCTTGCCGAGCGGAAGCTGCCCGAGCGGCATCTCTGCAGCCAGCGGATGCCCTGCCTTGGGTTCGACGGGCACCTTCCGCTTCCCAAATCCCATTCGCGGTTCCCCTTCTCCAGGCCGCAAAGACTGCCGAAACCGGCTTAAGGCAGCGTTATCGCGAAAGGCAAAAAGCCCGGCGTTCCGAGACACACCGCCGGGCCCGAGCATCACGGGAGATGCAATCAATGCGTGCTCTGCCGAGGAGCGGGCAATCGGCCGCTTATTTGGGCAAGAAGTGTCGAACGCCGGTTTCCGGCCTCAATTAATCGGATAAGCTGCCTCGTTTAGGGCGGGAATCAGGACGCCTCTGGCCGAACTGGAACGGGCATGCCGCTGGATGTCCAAGCGCTGTTTGCGGAGCACGAAGCCGAGCGCTTCTCGCTGCACGAGCGCTTCCTGAACGAGCAGATGGTCAAGGTGCTGAGGACCATCGGCTACGATGTCGGGTTCGTCAGCGGGCGCGGCCAGTATCTCTACGACCGCGCCGGCGACGAGTATCTCGACCTCCTGAGCGGTTTTGGGGTCTTTGCGCTCGGCCGCAACCACGCTGGCGTGCGCGATGCGCTGGTCAGCGTGCTCGACGGCGCGCTGCCGAACCTGGTGCAGATGGACGTCTCGGTGCTCGCCGGGATCCTGGCCGAGCGGCTGCTCGCCCGCGCGCCATACCTCGACAAGGTCTTCTTCACAAACTCGGGCGCGGAGTCGGTGGAAGTCGGCGATCAAGTTCGCACGCGGGGCGACCAAGCGGTCGGTCGTGCTCTTCTGCGACCATGCCTTTCACGGGCTGACCTACGGGGCGCTGTCGCTGAACGGTGACCCGATCTTCCGCAACGGATTCGAGCCGCTGCTGCCGGACTGCGCGGCCGTGCCGTTCAACGATCTCGCGGCGCTTGAGACGGCGCTCGCCGAGCTGAAGCCGGCGGCCTTCATCGTCGAACCGATCCAGGGGAAGGGCGTCAACGTTCCCTCCGACGACTACCTGCCGGAGGCGGCGCGTCTCTGCCGCAAGTACGGCGCGCTGTTCATCGCGGACGAGATCCAGACGGGACTCGGGCGCACCGGTCGCTTCCTCGCCGTCGAGCATTGGGGGGTCGAGCCCGACATGGTGCTCCTCTCGAAGTCGCTTTCGGGCGGCCATGTGCCGGTCGGCGCCGTGATGGCGCGGAGGGGGATCTTCGAGAAGGTGTTCACCCGCATGGACCGCGCGGTGGTGCACGGCTCCACCTTCGGCAAGAACGATCTCGCCATGGCGGCGGGTCTTGCAAGCCTGGAGGCGATCGACGCGGAGGGGCTCGTTGCGAACGCCGCGGAGAAGGGCGAGCGACTGATGCGGTCCTTCGCGCGCATGCTGGAGAAGTACGAGCTGCTGATCAGCGTGCGCGGCAAGGGATTGATGATCGGGCTTGAGTTCGGAACACCGCGCTCCTTGAAGCTCCGCGCTTCGTGGACAGCGCTGGAGACGGCCAACAAGGGGCTGTTCAGCCAGCTCATCACGATCCCGCTCTTCAAGGACCACCACATGCTCACGCAGGTCGCTGCACACGAGAGCCACACGATCAAGCTTCTGCCGCCGCTCATCATCACCGACACGGATTGCGGCTGGATCGAGAGCGGCTTCGAAGCCGCGATCGCCGCGAGCCATCGCGTGCCCGGCGCCGTCTGGTCGCTTGGCCGGAACCTCGTCGACAACGCGCTTCGCGCTGCGCGGAGCTGAACTCCAGCGGCTATCGCCTGAGGACGATGCGCGCGATGCGGCTGCGGAGGCCAGTCGGGAGCTTCAGCGCCATCTGCTTCAGAAACGGCCGGACGCGTCCGGCCCAGGTCGAGAGGGCGAGGCGTCCGGAGAGCGAGAGCGGCAGGGCATAGTCGGCGACCGGCATTGCCTCGCGCGCCCAGGTGAACTTGTAGCGCACCGCCGGCATCAGGAAATCCGCCACGGCGTATCCGCGTGCCTTGCAGGCGCGGATGACCTCTTCGAGATGCAGCTTGCCGGGGCTCGACTCTTCGAATTCCGGCGCCCACGTCGCGACGTAGGCGTAGTAGCGGCCGTTGAAGACGAAGCCCCATTGGTCGGCAATCGGCGTTTCATCGAGCATCAGGCTCATCGCCATCACGGATATGGCGCCGCCGTCCGAGGCCTCCGCGATGGCGCGCGTGAAATCGACGAAGGTCGGATCGCGAAAGGCGCGCGATGTCAGGCCCTGCGCTTCGAGCCAGCGCTCGCGACCCGAATGCGCGCGCTCGATCAGCGTTTCGATTTCCGTCGGATCGCTCAACACGCGATGCGACAGCGCGCCGCCGCGGGAGAGTCGGTTCCTGGCGTTGCGCATGTTCTTGCGCGTCTTGGCGTTGACCGTGGCGTGGTAGGCCTTGAAGTCGGGGAAGGGTGCGAGGTCGACGAAGGGCGCGGCGTCCTCGTTGCTGCGGATCGCCCTGCGGGCGGCAAGGAGCGGCGCGAGCGCGCTGTCGTCGCGGACCTTGAGAAGATGCAGGCCGTCGCAGTTCGGCAGCCGGCAGGCCGCGTCGAGCAGGCGCGCGGCCGCATCCGCCGGCGCGTCGGGCGCAAGGAGCAGGTCCGAGTATTGCTGGTAGGGCTCGCCGAAGCCGGTTGCGAGGCGCGTCGGCCCGAGGCGCTTGCGCTGGAGCGGCAGGAGGCCGACCAGCCGGCCGCGTTCGCGGAGCGTCACGACGAGAGGCTCGAAACGCTGCCCGCTTCGCGCGTGGTGAGCCAGGACTGCGCGGCACCAATCGAAGGACTGGAAGAGCGAAGGATTTTCCGCTGTCCGGTCCAGCCGCTGCCATTCCTCGCCGAGTGCCTTGAAGGACTTGTCGTCTGTCGCGACCGTGATGCCGGCGCCGAGCGCGCTGCCTCGGCGTAGCGAGAGCGCGCTCCCAGGCGAGAGCGCTTCGCACGCCGGTGGCGCTCCCGATCAGCGTCAGGAGGTCGGGGTCGGCGAGGTCAAACACGGCGGGCGGCTAGCGGCCGAGCGCGTAGGCGGGAATGTCGCGCACACCGTCCGGCGCGCGCGGGTCGACGGCGAAGTCGATCAGGCGCTTGCGCTGATGGAGCTTCTGCAGGCCGCTCTTCTTCATGGCTGCCGCGAGCGCCGCCTTGCCCCAGAAAGAGGGGCCGGACGTCTCGCGCGAGAGCTCCTTGAAGCCGAGCGAGCGGCGCAGGATGCCGTTCGCGTAGTTCACGGCGTAGGCGTTCCTGAGCGCATCGGTCCAATGCTCCGTTGTGACGGAGACGTTCAGGCAGTCGTGGTTCTCGACGCGATGCGGGCAGTTGAGCGGCCAGTAGAGCATCGACCCGGCTTCGAGATCGATCACGTCGGCATAATCGTCGAACCACGGCTCGTAGGGCATGCCGGTCTCGTGCGCCTCACCGAGCACGATCTTCTCCATCGCCGGCTGCGTCAGGAACGGCGTCTTCGCCGGATAGACGAAGACGCGCTTCGTGCCGCGGAGCTGCCAGAGCATCTGACCCGGCACGTCGCAGTGGTAATAGACGTTGACGTTGGGCGAGGAGATCAGAAGCGTCATCGACTGCCTGTAGGTCTTGAGACCCGGCACGCGGCGCTCGAATTCGGCGAAGATCGCGTCGAGAAGATCGGCGTAGGCCGGGTCCGTCTCGCCGAGCTTGTGGATGTTGATCCAGATGTTGCCGGACTTGACGGCCTGAAGAGCCTCGGTCCCGGAAAGCCCATCGATCGCGCCCTCGCGTCGCGAACGCGGATTGTGCGAGCGCCTGTCCATCGTATTGACGTAGCAATGCGCAGCCGGCGTCTTCTCGATCAGGCGCGCGAGGGCCTCGTCAGTGAAGAGCCCGGATTCGGCGAGCCGGTGCTTCAGATGCAGGATGTGCTCGCCGTAGAGCGAGACATGGTGCGGTTCGAAATCCGTAAGGATCGTCGACATGGGGCCTCCGAGACGATCTTTTCGTGGTGGCGGGAACCTACCGGCGCGGGAGCCAAAGTCATGAAAATCCGAGTTAATTGGTAAAGTCTATCTTCACGGCAGCGTGAGGAGGCGGACATGGGCTACGACCGACGCCGCAAACCGTCCCGTCGCGGGCCTCGCCCTTCTTGGTGCGATCCTTGCGGAACGGAGCCGGCGCCTTTAGCAAGGCGCGCGTTCCTCCATCCAGACCATTCAGCGAGATGACCCAAAAGCTCCTTCTTCTCCCCGGCGACGGCATCGGCCCGGAGGTCATGGCGCAAGTCAAAGCCGTGATCGAATTCATGAATGCGGCCGGCGTCGGCTCCTTCGAGACGGAGGAGGACCTTGTCGGCGGCGCTTCCTATGACGCGCATCAGGTCGCGATCACCGACGCGGCGATGGCGAAGGCGCTTGCCGCCGACGCCGTTCTCTTCGGCGCGGTCGGCGGGCCGAAATGGGACAAAGCGCTCTACGATCAGCGCCCGGAGGCAGCGCTGCTTCGGCTCAGGAAGGAGCTCGGCGGTCTTCGCGAACCTGCGGCCGGCGATCTGCTATCCGGCGCTCGCCGACGCCTCATCGCTGAAGCGTGAACTGGTCGAGGGGCTCGACATCCTGATCCTGCGCGAGCTGACGGGCGGCGTCTATTTCGGCGAGCCGAAGGAGATCCGCGATCTCGGCAACGGGCAGAAGCGGGCGATCGACACGCAGGTCTACGACACCTTCGAGATCGAGCGGATTTCGCGCGTCGCCTTCGAGCTGGCGCGGACGCGGCGCAACAAAGTCACCTCGATGGAGAAGCGGAACGTCATGAAGTCGGGCGTTCTCTGGCACGACGTGGTGAGCGACGTTCATGCCCGCGAATACCCCGACGTCGAGCTCGATCACATGCTTGCCGACGCCGGGGGCATGCAGCTGGTGCGCGCGCCGAAACAGTTCGATGTGATCGTGACGGACAATCTCTTCGGCGACATGCTGTCGGACGTGGCGGCGATGCTGACCGGCTCGCTCGGCATGCTGCCCTCGGCGTCGCTCGGAAGCCCCGATCCGATCACGAAAAAGCGGAAAGCCTTCTACGAGCCGGTGCACGGCTCCGCGCCCGACATCGCGGGGAAAGGCATGGCGAACCCGATCGCCATGATCGCCTCCTTCGCCATGTGCCTGCGCTACTCGTTTGGCATGGTGCGCGAGGCGGACCTTCTGGAGCGGGCGATCGCGGATTCGCTGACGCAGGGCCTGCGCACGCGCGACATCCTCTCCGCCGGTATGCGCGAGGTCGGGACCGAAGAGATGGGCGGCGCGATTATCGCCAGTTTCCGGGGGCTTCTCGGGGTGGGCGGCAATTGACGCTGGACTTTCCCGACCGGTAATATCAATCAGGTTCCAGCGCCTGCGCCGACCTCGCGGACGTAAAGACCGATGGATATTCGGCACGAAACATTTACCGATGCGCTGTCTGATCAGGCGGTCCACGAGGCAAAAAGGGGGAGAGCTCCCAATGAATATGAAGCCGCTGTTTCTCGCACTTGCCGTCGCGTCCGCCACCGTCGCGACGACGGTCGGCGCCAATGCCGGCGTGACGTTGCATTTCGGCCCGGGCGGGGTCACCGTCGGGCCGCAGTATAATTACGACTATGACAACCGCCACTACGACAACTGGGGTATCAGCCGCGATGAGGCGATCAACATCGCGCAGGACAACGGCATGCGCTATGTCCAGAACGTGAGGCGGCGTTCGCACAGCTACGTGGTCTACGGTCAGACCCGGCACCACAGCAGCATCACCGTCACGGTCGATCGCAACAGCGGCCGTGTGATCGGCATCGACCGCTAGCCGGCCTAGGTCGAGCGCACGGGGGCCGCGGAGCACGTCGCGCCGCGGCCGGAGTCACGGAGCCGTTGACGCGGCGCGCGGCCGGCGCAAGAAGGCGCTTCACCATGAGCAGTGCGCGATGATAGGCTTTGGGCAGAGACTGATGCTCTCGAAGGCGGCCGGAACGGCCGCGCCTTTGCGCGCTCGGGCCAAAACCACGAAATCGACCTCCTAGCTCCTCCCTCCGTCCCGCTGCTCTCCCCGGGAACGGAAGGGGAGAAGCCCGCGCCGCTGAAAGCGCAGGGCAAGAGGCGGGAGAAGGATGAAGGAGCTTTCGCGATGGGTTTGAAGATCGCCGTCGTCGGCGCCACCGGCAATGTCGGGCGCGAGATGCTTACCGTGCTCGAAGAGCGCGCGTTTCCGGCCGACGAGGTCGTCGCCATCGCCTCGCGCCGCAGCCAGGGCACGGAGGTCTCGTTCGGCGACCGGATACTCAAGGTGCAGGCGCTCGAGAACTACGATTTCTCCGGTGTCGACATCTGCCTGATGTCGGCGGGCGGCACGGTCTCCAAGGAATGGTCGCCGAAGATCGCCGCCAAGGGCTGCGTCGTTATCGACAATTCCTCTGCCTGGCGCACCGACCCCGATGTGCCGCTCATCGTGCCGGAGGTGAACGCCGATGCGGTTGAGGGTTTCTCCAAGAAGAACATCATCGCCAATCCGAACTGTTCCACCGCGCAGCTCGTCGTGGCGCTGAAGCCGCTGCACGACCATGCGAAGATTCTCCGCGTGGTGGTGGCGACTTATCAATCGGTCTCCGGCGCCGGCAAGGAGGGGATGGACGAGCTCTTCAACCAGACGCGCACCGTCTTCACCACCGGCGAGGTGGAGCCGAAGAAGTTTTCGAAGCGCATCGCCTTCAACGTCATCCCGCAGATCGACGCCTTCATGGAGGACGGCTCCACCAAGGAAGAGTGGAAGATGATGGTGGAGACGAAGAAGATCCTCGACCCGAAGATCAAGCTCACGGCGACTTGCGTCCGCGTGCCGGTCTTCATCGGTCATTCCGAAGCCGTGAACATCGAGTTCGAGAACCCGATCACGGCGGACGAGGCGCGCGACATCCTGCGCGAGTCGCCGGGCTGTCTGGTGATCGATAACCCGGCGGAGAACACCTACATCACGCCGTACGAATGCGCCGGCGAGGACGCCACCTACATCTCGCGCATCCGCGAGGACCAGACGCTCGACAACGGGCTGTCGCTGTGGGTGGTCTCCGACAATCTCCGCAAGGGCGCAGCGCTGAACGCCGTGCAGATCGCCGAGCTGCTGTTGAACCGCGGCCTGATCGCCGCAAAGAAGGCGGCGTAAGCCGCGCCCACGCATGGCCGAAGGGCCGCGGCTTCTCATAACAGGGTTCGGCCCGTTTCCCGGCGCGCCGGAGAACCCGACGGAACGGCTGGTGAAGGCGCTCGCCGCGGAACCGGCCGAGGCGTTCGGCGCGGACGCGTTTCCATTCTGCGGTGCTGCGGACCGAGTACCGATGGTCGTGGGAGGAGCTTGAGCGGCTTGCCGCCGACTTCGCTCCCGATGTCGTCGTGCATTTCGGGCTCTCGGAGCGGATCGAAGCGATCCATCTCGAATGCGTCGGGCGCAACGTTGTCGATCCGACGAAGCCGGACGCCTGCGGGCATGCACCGGCGGCTCCGCTCCTCGCCGAGGGTGGACCGGAGACGCTTCGCGCGACCTTCCCGGCGGACACGATCCTCGCAGCGCTCAGGGACGAAGGCTTTGCCGCCGCGCTCTCCGACGACGCAGGCGCTTATGTCTGCAACGCAACGCTCTACCGCTCGCTCCGCGCCGCGCCGCCGACACGCCGCGTCGGCTTCGTGCATGTGCCGCCGGAAGGGCAGGGGGGCTTGACACGAGAGCGCCTCGCAGACGCCGCGCGAATTCTCTTGCGGACAGCCGTCGTAAGGTGACGGCCCTCGGCTAGATGGCCGCGAGCACGAAATCGCCGACGAGCTTTACGTTCAGGATCACGATCACTGCGGCGATCAGGACCGCGAGCGCCGTCAGCCAGCGGGGCGAGACGAAGACGCCCATCTTGGCGCGGCTTGCCGTGAACATGACGAGCGGCACGACGGCGAAGGAAAGTTGCAGGCTGCAGCGCCACCTGAGAGAAGATCAGAAGCTTCGCCGCGCCGCTCTCGCCGGAGAGGATGGTGACGGTGGCCGCTGGCACGATGGCGATGCCGCGGGTGATGAGGCGGCGGAGCCAGGGGGCGAGCCGCATCCTCAAGAAACCTTCCATGACGGCCTGGCCGGCCATCGTCGCCGTTACGGTCGAGGAGAGGCCGCAGCAAAGGAGCGCGATCGCGAAGAGCGTCGGGGCAAATGCCGCGCCGAGAAGCGGCGAGAGCAGCGAATGCGCTTGACCGAGCTCCACGACGTCCGTCTTGCCGTGCGCATGGAAGCTTGCGGCGGCGAGGATCAGGATCGAGGCATTGATCAACAGGGCGAAGAGCAGCGCAATGGTGGAGTCGAGCGTGGCGAAGCGGATCGCTTCGCGCTTCTCCGGCACCGACACGCCATAGGCGCGGGTCTGCACGATCGCCGTGTGGAGATAGAGATTGTGCGGCATGACAGTCGCGCCGAGGATGCCGAGCGCGAGATAGAGCATGTCCGGATTGGTGATGATCTCCGGCCGCGGAACGAAGCCGCCGAGCACGCCCGAGATCTCCGGACGCGCCAGCACGAGCTGCGCCACGAAGCAGACCGTGATGATGGCGAGCAGCGTGATGATGAAGGCTTCGATCCAGCGAAAGCCCTTGTTCTGGAGATAGAGCACCAGGAACACGTCGAGCGCGGTGATGATGACGCCGTATTCGAGCGGGACGCCGAGGAGGAGATTCAAGCCAATGGCGGTTCCGATGACCTCGGCGAGATCGGTCGCCACGATGGCAAGCTCGGCGAGCACCCAGAGGCTGAAGGATACCGGCCGCGAATAGGAGTCCCGGCAGGCCTGCGCGAGGTCGCGGTCGGTGGCGACGGCGAGCCGCGCGCAAAGCGACTGCAGGATGATCGCCATCAGGCTGGAGACGAGCGTGGCGAAGAGCAGCGTGTAGCCGAAGCGCGAGCCACCGGCGAGCGAGGTCGCCCAGTTGCCCGGATCCATGTAGCCGGTCGCGACGAGATAGCCGGGGCCGAGGAAGACGAGCGCGCGCTGCCACATCGGGGCGCCAGCGCGAACGGCGATCGAACCGTGCACCTCCGACAGGGCTGGCGCACCGCGTTCGGCGCGCCAGCCACTCAGCGGCCCGGGCGGGGAGGCGCTAGGAGGATCGCCGCGCATGAAAGCTTTCTGCTAATGCGAATAATTCGCAATTGCATTTAAGGAAAGCTGGGCCGCGTGTCAATGGAGCCCGCAGGGCTAGGGCGGGGTGCGGACCTCGATAAGCTTGATCAGGTCTTCATAGGCGAAACGGGCGCTCGCGATCTCAAGCCCCGCCGCACGCGCGTGCTCCTCGGTGCGGCGGTCGAAACCGGCGCCGTAGGCCCAATACATCCACGGCTCCCACAATCTCGCGGAGAAGCGGCGGAGCGCGCCTTGCGGGCGCACATATTCGAGCAGCCGGATCGGGCCGCCCGGCTTCACGACGCGTGCGAGTTCGCGCAGCGCCGGCGCCTGATCCACGTCGGGAAGGACGCAGAAGAGGAAGGTCGCGACCGCGGCGTCGAAATGGCCGTCGGGGAAGGCAAGGCGCTTCACGTCCATCTGCTGAAGGTCCACGGCGGCGCCGAGCCCGTCGCGGCGGCGGCGGGCGCGCTCAAGCATTGCCGGGCTCTGATCGATGCCGACCATCTCGGCGGCGGGGGGATAGAAGGGGATATTCTGCCCGGTGCCGACGCCCGCATCGAGCAAGCGGCCGGAAAGCTTTGCGAAGAGGCGCGGTCGGATGACGCGGTAGCGCCCGTGCTCGAAGGGGTAGTCGAGGAGGTCATAGAGGGGGGCGATGCGCTGATAGCGCTCTAGAAGCGTGGTCATCGCTGCAGTCCGGCCCCGAGCTTTCGCGCCACGACCGAGGCATGCGGCGTGACGATCGAGTCCTGGAACGCGGCGAGCATCAACTCGTCGGCGCCGGCCTTCGCGGTGCGGGCGACGATCTCGAAAACACTTGCAAGCGCCGTCTCCGTTGCTTTCGGAAGGCTCTGCCCCATGAGCCGGCGCGCGAGGAGGAGCGCGGCGAGGAGGTCGCCGGTGCCCTTGGCGGGCGTCTTGACCTCCCGGTGCTCGAAGAGGAACGCATCGCGCTCGGTGACAAGCAGGTTGGCGATGTGACCGCGCATCATCGCCGGCGCCGAGGTGACGAGGACCGCCGGCAGCGCGAGCATGCGGGCGAGGGCGGCGAGATCGGACGGAGTCTCCGGCGCGACGGTCTCGCCTTGTGCAAGCAAGGTGCATTCGAAGGCGTTCGGCGTTGCGATATCGGCCAGCGGCATCAGCGTGTCGCGTATGACCTTTGCGAGGTCTTCGGCAACGTAGAGGCCGCCCCCTCCACCGGGAGAACGATCGCCGATGACCGGATCGCAGAGATAGAGCGCGTCGGGCCGCGCTGTCTTGACGGCCTCGACAAGCGCGGCGACGGCGCGCGCCTGTTCCGGCGAGGCGAGATAGCCGGAGACGATGCCGGCGACCTCGGCGGCGCGTCCGCCTGCGAGCAGCGCTTCGAGCAGCGATCTGAAGCGGTCGGCGTCCGGGACGATCCGTTCGACAGGCCCGTGACCCGGATGATGCGCAAGTACAATCGTCGGCACGGACCAGGTCTCGAAGCCGAGGCGCTCAAGCGCAAAAACCATGGCGCGGTTGCCGACGCTGCCGCGCGCCACGTGGCTTGCGATGGAGATGACGACGTTCCCGGCCATGCCTCAGATCACGTTCTTCTCGAAGAGCGGTCGCCCGCTTGCGATCCGCTCATAACCGAAGACGGAGAGGTCGAGCGAACGATAGCGCCCACGCGCGATCAATTCGGCGAGGGCGCGGCCGACGCCCGGGGCCTGCTGCAGGCCGTGACCGGAGAAGCCGTTGGCGTAGAGGAAATTCGGCAGCTCCGGGTCGGGGCCGATCACGGCGTTCTGGTCGAGCGCGTTGTAATCGTAGTGGCCGGCCCAGGCGCCGGTTACCTTGAGCCGCTCGAAAGCCGGAATGCGGCCGGCGAGCGCGGGCCAGAGGATATCCTCGAAGATCGCATGGTCGGGCGAAAAGTCGTCGGGGTCAGCGGCGGCTTCGTCGGCGTCGGGTGGCGAATAGCCGGCGATGAAGCCGGCGCCTTCCGGCCGCGTCCAGAAGCCGGACGGATCGGCGAGAAGCGGCATGTCGTGCGGGGCGTCGGGCGCGTCGAGCACGAAGACGCTGCGCTTTCTAGGCTCGACCGGAAGCGGGCGGCCGGCAAGGGCCGCGACTTTTCCGGCCGAGGGGCCGGCGGCGTTGACGAGCAGGTCGCAGCGGATTTGCGTGCCGTCGGCAAGCGCGATCCCCGTGACCTTTCCCCGCGCTGTTTCGACCGCGACGACCTCGCCAGTCAGGAGGGTCGCGCCCGCCTCGCGCGCGGCGCTGCGGAGCGTGCGAAGCAGCGTGTGCGCGTCGAACCATCCTTCGCCGGAGAGGCCGAGCGAGCCGGCCGCGAGCCCGTCCAGTGCAAGCCAGGGAAAGCGCGCGGCGAGCGCATCCGAATTTAGCAATGCGACCGGGGCGCCCTCGGCTTTCTGCATGCGGTGGTTTTCTTCGAGAATGGCGCGCCCCTCCGGCCGCGCCAGGATCAGGTATCCGCCCTCGCGCAGCGCCGGATTGGCATTCGGTCCGAAGCGCGCCGGCATTTCCCGGAGGAAATCGAGACCGAAGCGCGAGAGGCGAATGTTCTCCGGCGTGGAGAATTGCTGGCGAATGGAGGCAGCGGAAAGCGTCGTCGCGGCGGTCGCAAACGTCGGATCGCGCTCGATCAATGCGACGGAGCCGGGGAAACCCTCCACCGCCTTCAGGAAGTAGGCGACCGCCGCGCCGATCGCCGCGCCACCAACGATCGCCACGTCAAACGAAAGTGTCTCGCTCATCGATTTGCTTTGCTCAGGCCGTCCGCAGGCTGCCGGGCCGCTCGCCGGAGCCGCGCCGCTCCTGTAGCAGATTTCCTTCGACAGCGAATTCGCCGGTGGTCGATTAGAACGTCGTGCGTCCCGCCCGCACCTTGTCGCGCGGAGCCGCGAAAAGGGCGCTGATCGCCTCGCCGCTCCGCCCGACCACCACCACGCCATCGCCGGGCTCGACGCGCATGCTCTTGTCCGGACCGGTGATCGCGTCGCCTTCGCGTCGGTCGAGCTGCACGATGAAGAATGCGCCGCGCGCGCGCACTTCGATCTCCTCGATCGTGAGATTGGTGAGCGCGCCGTTCTCCGGCACCACGACGACCTCCATGACCAGGCCGAGATTACGCAACGTGCGTTCCAACTCGCGCATACGTCCCGAACTCACGGGCGAAGCGCGAGGTCTCGGGAAAGAGGATGATCTCGGCGATCCGCTCGGCGCCGATATGGGTGGGCAGCACCACCTTGTTGGCGCCGGCATGGATGAGCTTGCGCTCCGTGGAGACCGCGTCGCCGCGTGCGACGATCTCAATCTCGCGGTTCAGGTTGCGTGCGCTCAGCGTGATGAAGACATTGGCCGCGTCGTTGGGCAGAACGGTGGCGAGCGTACGCGCGCGGTCGATCCCGGCATCCTCCAGCACGCTCTCGCTGGTGGCATCGCCCTGGATGCAGAGATAACCCGCGTCGCGCGCCTGCGCGACCTTCTGCTCGTTCTGCTCAAGCACGACAAAGGGTGTGCGGCCGTCCTTCAACGCCTTGGCGAGCTCCACTCCGATGCGGCCGAAGCCGCAGACGATGACGTGGCCTTCGAGCTTGTCGATCTCGCCTTGCATACGCCTGCCCCCCAGGATCTCTTGCAGTGGACTCAACGTGAAGAACTGTACGAGCGCGCCGGTGAAGAAGATCATGCCGGTGCAGCCGAACACCATGGACGCCATCGTCAGCGCGTGCAGGAACGGCGTGTCGATCGGATGCACTTCGCCGTAGCCGACGGTGAACACCGTCAGCGTCACCATGTAGACCGCGTCGGAGATGTTCCATCCGGCCTCGACGTAGCCGAACGTGGAGGCGGCCCAAACCACGAGCATGAAGATCGCAACCCGGACCAGATTGCGCGATGGATGTGCGAGCAGATTGTCCATCGCCGTGTTCGGGCCCGTTCGCGCTCAGCCAATTCGCAGTCGCAGGAAACCGCCAAGCCGGACGGATTCCGTCCGAGCCGAAACCGCGCGACAGCCGAGACTTCGCCGGCCGACGGCGGGCCTTCAACGCGTTCGGCGCCTGCTGCCTACGACGTGAGCAAGAAGCGTGCCGTCATCGACGCTGACTTCGAGCCGAAAGCCACGTGCGCTCGGTTGGTATCTGGCCGCTCCCGCCAGGTTTCAGGGCCTGACGTAGGTTCTGGGCGGTCGCGGAATGCGGACCAACCCGGCGACCCGTGGAAGAGGTTGCGGCCGCGTCACATCGCGTCCTTGTCGAGTGTGACATTTGCGCGTTGGTCTTTCGCAGCTATAGGCAGGGCTCTCAGTCCGCCGCGTCGCGTGACATGCGCATACAATGCCTGCTACGGCGTCGTCTTCGATCATGCCAGTTATCTCCCGCGCGGCGAATCCCGAAGCAGCCGACATCCATGACGCGAGGCCTGGGACAGGACGGTCAGTCATGGTGAAATGCCACGAATGCGCGGGTGTTCTGCTGGTCAAATAGATTGTGCGCAGTCCCGTCGGCTGCATATGCCGTGACAGACGCCGCCATTGGCCCATTGCGATGTCTGGCGAGCTGCGTACGGAGGAAGACAATGAGCGGCACCTTCATCGACCGGCTCTGCGACGCGGTTCTGCACAGTCGGGAAATCGATGCGGCCTCGCGCGCACTGATTTGCAGAGCTGTCGCTGATACGCTTGCAGTGGCGGCGGCCGGCTTCCTGGAGCCGGTGACGCGCAACGCGCTCTCCGCTTATCCCGGCTCCGGCGCTACGACATGGTCGGGCGAGCCGTGCGAAAGCGGCGAGGCGGCGGTGATGATCAATGCCATCGCAGCGCACGCATTGGATTTCGATGACGTCTTCCTGGAGAGCACGACGCACCCGAGCACCGTCATCCTGCCGGCGGTGCTGAGCCTTGCAGTCGATGCGGAACCGGACGAGATCGTCGCCGCGTTCGCCGCGGGGTTGATAGCCGCGCGGGCCGTCGCGATCCGCGTCGGCCAGGGGCACTACCACAGGGGTTGGCACGGCACGGCGACGATCGGCGCTTTTGCGGCGGCCGCCGCGGCAGGGCGGCTCAGGCAACTGGACGAGCGGCAGCTCAGATCGACGTTCGGCCTCGCTGGTTCGCTTTCCGCCGGCCTCAGGATCAATTTCGGGTCGCAGGCGAAGCCTTGCCATGCGGGCTTCGCGGCGGCCGCTGGTGTCCGCGCGGCGCGGCTTGCCGCCGCGGGCGTTGACGCCGCGGACGATGTCTTCGCGAAAGGCGGCTTCGCCGACCTCTACAGTGCCGGCGACGGCGAGGCGGAGCCCGGTGACGACGCCTTTGCCCTTCGCGCCGACCGGCTCTCGGTGAAGCTTTTTCCTTGCTGCTACGCGAGTCATCGACTGATCGGCGCGGCGCTTGATGCGCGACGCGCCCTCGGCGCGGTGTTCTCCGACCCTGGCATCGAAGTGCGGCTCTCCGTCCCCGCCGGCAGCGTCGAGGTCCTTCGATACGACCGGCCGCAAACGGCGCTCGAGGCGAAGTTCTCCGGCCCGTTCACCGTGGCGGTGGCTTTGCTGGACGGTGTCCCGACCCTGCAGCATTTCACCGACAATGCCACGCGACGCGAGGACGTTCGCTCGCTGATGGCCCGGATCGCGATCGAAGAAGATGCGGCGCAGCCGAGCGGCGGCGACATCGCTGCCGGGACGGTGACGCTTGACGTGGACGGCCGCGACGGCGCGACACGCGCCTCTTTTGAGCGCACGGCGATCCCCGGCTCGCCGGAGGACCCGCCCGCGCAGGCAGATCTGGCGGCCAAGCTGAACGGCTGCCTTTCGCTCTTTGCGGAGCGGACGGGCCGGACTCTTCCCATCGTCGAGCGCTGCCTCGGATGGCAGGGCGTGGCCGACTGGCTGGGGCGCTAGCGCCTTCTCCATTCTGACTGAATCAGGATGTGGCTCTATCTCTTTGTTGGAGCGGGGGTCTTTTCCGAAAATCGGCGTCCATTTTCCTGGGTCATGTTCCAGCCCAGCGTTGTCAAAGGCTGGTGCGGCTGTTCCCCCCCTGGGACCGGCAGCGGCTAGGAGCCGTCGGCTTGCAAACCCGTCGCCCCCGCCTATAGTGCGCCGCAGCCAGTGGAATTGAATTCGGTTGTACGGAATTTGCGAGGAGAGCCGAGAGGCTACTTCGATCGCGCGCCGTGCTTTCGGATCGGCCATCTCAGGCATGCCAGCGGCGCTCAAGGAGACGCGAATTGGACGTTCGGGCGAACGAAATCGAGAGCGTGCTGCGCACGCCGCTTGCGCTGAACGGCAAGGCCGGCGACCGGGTGCTCATCATTACCGACACAAACATGCAGCAGGAGCTTTGGGAGGCGCTCTCAGGCGCGGCAAGATCGCTCGACATGGAGCCGATGGTAGCGATCATGACGCCGCGCGCCACGCATGCCACCAACCCGCCGCGACCGATCATCAGCGCGGCGCTCGACTCCGAGACCGACCTCTGCATCTACCTGACGAGCACGGCGCTGGCGCACGCGCCGATGACCGAAGAGATGCTGCAGGCGGGCAAGCGCTTCATCCTGATGGAGGAGCTGACCGTAGCCATGCTCGACCCGGACGGCCCGGCGGGCGCCGACTACGTCGCCATCAACGCGTTGGGACAGAAGGTGGCGGCGCTGCTCAGCGAGGGGGAGGAAGTTCATATCCGCTGCGACAACGGCACCGACCTGAGCGCAAGCATCAAGGGGCGCGTCGGGCGATCCGTCGCCGGCATTCCGCTTAAGATGCGGCCGAACGGCGGCGGCGGCTGTGCCTTCCCCGATGGCGAAGCGCATGTCTGTCCGGTCGAGGGGACGGGCGAGGGCACCGTCGTCTTCGACCTCACCGCCCATTCCGTCGGCGCCATTGCCGAGCCGATCCGGCTGACCGTGGAGAAGGGGATGGTACGCAAGATCGAAGGCGGCCGCGAAGCGGCGATCTGGCGCGATATCCTTGACCGCTACGGCGATCCCAACAGCTACAATTGCCCCGCTGAGATCGCCATCGGACTCAATCCTAAGGTCAAGCCTACGGGGAGCATGCGGACGGACAAGAAGATGTACGGCACGGCGCATGTGGGAATCGGTGACACCGTGACCCTTGGCGGAACCTGCCACGCCAAGCTGCGTCTCGAGGGCGTGATCAGTCGGCCGGCTATCACTATCGACGGGCGGGAGGTGACGCGCGACGGCAGGATATTAATCGCATGAACGGCTCAACGGCCTGTAGACAATGAAACGGACCATTTTTGACAAGGTCTACGACTCGCATCTGGTCGCAAAACGCCGTGATGGCCGTGACCTGATCTATGTCGACCGCAACATGGCGCATGATCTGCACACGCCGATCGCCTTTGACCGTCTGGCAAAGGCGGGACGGCGAGTGCGCCGACCGGACCTGACCTTTGCGGTACTCGACCACTCGCTTTCGGCACGCCGAGGGCCGGGGCGAGAAGGGGATACCCTCTACACGAAGGCCTCGCGCGAGGGGGCGCGGACATTCGGGGTGCGCGTCTTCGATCTTGGCGATCCGGAGCAGGGGATTTCGCACGTCGTGGCGCCGGAGCAGGGCATCGCGTTGCCAGGCGCGACCTACGCGTGCCCCGACAGCCACGCCTGCACCGTGGGCGGACTGGGCGCGCTCGCCTTTGCCTGCGGCACCACCGAGCTTGAGCACGTCTTCGCCACGCAGGTGCTAGCCGTAAAGCGGCCGAAGACGATGCGTATCCGGCTCGAGGGCCGCCTGCCGGCAGGCGTTTCCGCGAAGGATGTTGTACTGCGAATGATTGCCGAGACGGGCGTCGCGGTCGGGCGCGGCCACGTCATCGAGTATGCCGGCGAGGTGATCCGCGCTCTGTCGATCGAAGGACGGTTGACCGTCTGTAACATGGCGATCGAGATGGGAGCCCGCTCCGGCATCATTGCGCCAGACGATACCACGTTCGAGTGGCTCGCCGGACGGCCCTGGGTGCCGCACGGTCTCGATTGGGATCAGGCCCTGGCGAGCTGGTGCGACCTCGCCAGCGACGATGATGCGGCCTTCGACGCGGAGCGCGTCATCAACGTTGACGGGCTGGAGCCACAGGTGAGCTGGGGCACGGATCCGAGCCAGGTGATCAATGTGAGCGACCGCGTGCCCGACCCCGCCATGCAGTCCGGCGATCGCCGTGCCGCAATGGAGCGGGCACTCGCCTATATGGACCTCAACCCGGGCGCGCCGATCGAGGGCACGCCGATCAACCGCATCTACATCGGATCTTGCACCAACAGCCGGCTGCCGGATCTGGAGGATGCTGCCGCGGTGCTGCGTGGGCGCAAAGTGGCAGAAGGCGTGAATGCCTGGGTGGTTCCGGGATCGAGCGCGGTGAAGCGGGAAGCCGAGGCGAGGGGGCTCGACGAAATCTTCCGCTCCGCCGGCTTCTTCTGGGGCGAATCGGGGTGTTCCATGTGCGCAGGCGGGATGCTCGATTATGGTGAAGGCGGCGACCGCTGCGTCTCCACCACCAACCGCAATTTTGAAGGACGGCAAGGCAAGGGCGTGCGCACGCACCTCGTGAGCCCAGCCATGGCCGCCGCCGCGGCGGTGACCGGAAGGATCACCGACGTCCGCCGGCTTCGGGGGGCTCCATGACACCGTTCAAGTCGGTATCCGGTCCGGCCGCTCCGCTCATCGAAGACGACATCAACACCGACCAGATCGCTCCCGCGGGTGGCGGCCACAGCCTCAAGCCCGATTATGCTGCGATGCTCTTTCGCAATCGTCGTCTCGACGATGCCGGCGTCGAGGATGCGGACTTCGTTCTCAACAAGCCGCAGTTCCGCGCCGCCCGGCTGCTGGTGACGGGCCGCAATTTCGGCTGCGGGAGCTCACGCGAGACGGCGGTGTGGAGCGTGGCGGCCTTTGGTATCCGCTGTGTCATCGCCCGCAGCTTCGCCGACATCTACCGGGAGAACTGCCTGAAGAACGGTGTGCTTCCGGTGGTCCTGCCGGAGGGAGATGCTGACGCGTTCGAGGCCCTGGCGCTTGCCGATGGCGGATGCGGGGCCTTCACCGCCGACCTCGTGGCGCGGCAAATCGTTACGCCGGATGGCACGGCGTTCGCCTTCGAAATCCCACCGGAAGATCGTGCGATGCTGCTGGAGGGGCTCGATGATATCGGCATTTCCGAGAAGCACGAGAGCGACATCGCCAAGTGGGAGGCGGAGACGGCGCGGCAGAGGCCATGGCTGCAGAAGCTACGCGAGGCGGGAGCATCATGAGCACACGCGCGACCTGGCGGCGTCTGATCGAATTGCCCGAACTCACACTCCTGCCCGGGGCTTACGACGCGCTCTCGGCGCGCCTGATCGAGGCGGCGGGATTCGATGCGCTCGTGGCGGGCGGCTACGCGGCGCTCGGCGGCATGCTCGCCCAGCCCGACCACGGACAAAGCAACATGCGCGACATTGCCGATCATTACGGACGCATCTGCGACGCGGTCTCCATCCCCGTCTATGTCGACGCCGATACCGGGTTCGGCGGTGTGCACAACGTCGCCCAGGCGGTGAAGGCGTTCGAGCGGGCGGGCGTCGCCGGCCTCTTCATCGGCGACCAGGTGTTTCCCAACCGCTGCGGCTATCTCCCGGGCAAAGAGGTCGTCGCGACGGAGAAGATGCTGGCGAAGCTCTACGCGGCGCTCGATGCGCGCAGCGATCCGGACCTCTTCATCGGCGCGCGCACCGACGTCCTCGCGATCGAGGGCGTCGAGGCATCGATCGAGCGCTGCAATCTGTTCATGGAAGCGGGTGCCGACATCGCCATGCCGCAGGGCCTCGATACGTATGACGGCATCAAGCGCGCGATGGCCGAGATACCAGGTCCACACATGGCAAACCAGTCGCACGCGGCGGGCAAGCCGAAGGTCACGCTGGCGGAGCTCGAGACGCTCGGCGTCGCCGCGGTGACCTTTCCGTCCGCGCTGCTCTTCGCCGCCGCCGGGGGCGTCCGGCGGGCGCTGCAGGCGCTCGCCAGCGACCGCTCGTTCGCCGGCGTTGCCGACGCGCTGATCTCGCTCGACGACTATTACGACGTGGTGGGGCTGAAACCGATGCTCGACCGCGAGAGGGGCTACGACGACGCGGCGGCGCGGCTGAGCGCGAAGGCGAAAGACGCGGCGGAATAGCCCTCCGCCGGCGCGTTGCCCGCCGCTCTCAAGAGCCGCCGAACAGCGGGATCACCGGCGTCAGCCATGCCGTGTGCAGCAGCATTCCGTAGAAGGCGAGAAGGAATGCGAGCGTCACCGCGCCGTAGATGATCGCGGCGCGGAGGCCGAGCTTTCCCCAGAAGATCAGGTAGAGGATCGGATAGGCGGTGAGCGCCAGCGGCTGGCCGAAGAACCAGGCTGCGATGAAAACCCCGATGAGCGTGGCGATGAAAAGCGCCGTCTTGGGAAGCATCGCCTCGGTGGCCGTCGTGCGCAGCAGGGCGCCGAAGCCGGCCACGCCCGCTGCGGCGGCGACGCTTCGCGTCTCGCGCCACAGGAGCACGACGAGGAACACGATCGTCGGGAGCGCGATCACCAGCGGGAACTGCCGCGCGGACGGGCGCCAGCCGAGCGCGGTCCAGGCGGCGGCGGCGAAGCAGACCAGCAGCACGAATGTGAACGCCGCCGAAAGGACCAGGTCGCCGGCATAGCCTTCGCCGGCGTCCGGCTTCGCGTCCTTTTGGCTGGCGCGCCAGCTGATGAGCTTCCAGACGAGCGTCGCGACGATGAGGGCGGCGATGATGAGGACGAAGGGGCGCGACATCCAGCCGAACGTGCCGAAGGCGCGGGTGGACAGGCGGAAGCCGGATTCCATGATCGGGCCGAGGACGAATCCGAGCAGGACCGGAGGCCGCGGCCAGCCGGCGCGCTTCATCCAAACACCGCCCGCGGCGGCGGCCAGGAGCACGAGCCAGCTGCCGGCATTCGGCATGTCCATCCAGGCGCCCATGAACACCAGGACGATCACCCCCGGCACGAGGAAATGGCCGGGAACGAAAGAGATGCGCGCGATCGGCCGGCTGGCGATCATCAGGAGCAGCGCGGCGAGGATGTTGGCGATGATGATCGTCCACACCATCGAATAGGTGATGTCGAGCTTCTCCAGCAGCATCTGCTGGCCCGGGTGCAGTCCCTGGATCACCAGCGCGCCGAGGAGGACGGCCATCGAGGCGCTGCCGGGAATGCCGAAGGCGACCGTCGGGATCAGCGCCCCGCCGCGCACGGCGTTGTTGGCGGCCTCGGGGCCGATGACGCCGCGGATGTCGCCCTTGCCGAACATCGACTTGTCCTTGGCGCTCTGCACGGCGTGGCCGTAGGCGATCCAGTCGACGATGGCAGCGCCGAGACCGGGGAGCATGCCGATATAGATGCCGATGGCGCTGCAGCGGAGAGTGAGACCCCAATGGCGCAGGGCGTCGCGCACGCCCTCCATCATGCCGCCGCCGGAAGACTGGTCGCGCGGGACGGAGGATATGGAACGGTTGCGCAGCGTGAGCTCCATCACCTCGGGGATCGCGAAGAGGCCGAGCACCAGGGCAACGAGCGGCAGCCCTTCGAGCAGGAACACCTGACCGAACCAGTAGCGCGGTATCGGGCTCGCCGGCGCGTAGCCGATCATCGAGATCAGAAGGCCGAGGCCGGCGGAGCACAGGCCCTTCAGCATGGAGGCGCCGGAGAGGGCACCGACCATGGTCAGCCCGAGAAGCCCGAGCATGAAGAACTCGGGCGAGCCGAAGAGCAGGATGAGCGGCCGGATGACGGGCAGCGAGACGGCGAGGATCAGCCCGCCGAGGACGCCGCCGATCATCGAGACCGTGTAGGCCGCCCCGAGCGCTCGCTCCGCCTGGCCCTTCTGTGCCAGCGGATAGCCGTCGATGACCGTCGCCGCCGCGGATGCGGTGCCCGGCACCCCGAGGAGCACGGCGGACAGGGTGTCGCCGGTCGAGGTGACGGCGTAGAGCGAGAGAAGGAGGGCGAAGGCGGCCACCGGGTCCATGCCGAAGGTGAAGGGCAGGACGATGACCATGCCGACGATGCCGCTCAGCCCCGGCACGGCGCCGAGCCAGATGCCGAGAATGACGCCGAGGCAGAGGAATCCTATGGCCGGCCACTGCAGGACCAGGAGGAGACCGTTCAGGAAGCTGGCGTGCATGCGGGAGGTCTTGGGAGGGGCTTAGAGGCGCGTCCGCCGGCCGGCGGACGCGCCGTCGAAATCACTGCTGGCCGCTGTCTACGTAGTGCTTCAGTGTGCTCTTGATCTCGTCGGATGTGTTGGCGAGCACCTTCAGCGCGGCGGGGCCTTCCTCGACGGGCACGAAGTCGACCGGAACTCCGGAGCGCTCCACGAAGGTCTTCTGCAGCTCGGGATCGGCGGCGGCCTTGTAGAAGCCTTCGCTCAGCGCCGAAACCGCTTCGTCGGGCGTGCCGGGAGGGGCGAGTGCGAGGAAGGTCACCTTCGCGGCGAGCTCGACGAACCAGTCGAGCGTATCCCAGAGCGGACCGGACGGGTCCTTGCCGTGGATCTGCTTGTAGAGGTCGACGAAGCAGGGGATGTCGCCCTCGAGCTTCTTGCGGACGAAGTCGCCGTTCCCGCCGCGGGTGCAGAAATAATAGACCGCCATGCCCTCGCCCTTCGGCGCGACGAAGTCGGCGGAACGGGTGACGAGGGTGCTGTAGCTGGTATTGGAATACTGGATCTCGTTGCGCAGCATTGCGGCGTAGAGATCGGAGCCGCCCTTGTAGCCGGTGACGTAATTGTACTTCACGCCGAGCAGGTCGAGGCTCATCCGGCTCATCAGGTCGACGAAGTCGGTCGGGGCGTTGCCGCCGACGTTGAACGTGTCGAGCTTGGCGATGTCGGCCGGTGTCGTCAGGCCGGGCGCCACGTCCTTGCGCATGTAGCTGACGCGGATGTCGCTGGACGCGCCGATGAACTCGAACTTCGAATAGTCCGCCCGCAGCTCCGGCAGGTTAAGCGCCTGCGCGGTCGGCACCCATGGTCCGTAGAGAACGGTCAGCCCGTCCGGCTTCACGGCCTCATAGACGTGATTGGTGGCGAGCAGGTTGCCCGAACCCGGCATGTTCTCCACGACCATGGTCGGCTTGCCGGGAATGTACTTCTGCCAATAGTCGGTGAAGGTGCGGATGAAAGTGTCGGCGGTGCCTCCGGCACGCAGACCGACGATGACCTTGATCGTCTTACCCTGGTAGTACGGCGTCTCTGCCTGTGCGGCGGCCGGCGCGAGGCCGAGCCCAAGCAGAAGCAGCGCGGCGGCGGCCCTTGGCCCTGGCATGGCTTCCTCCCTTGATCGTTGAGCGTCGTTCTTGTTTTGGAGACCGGGATGCGGTCCCCTCGTGATTGCCTGTTCCGGGGCGGACCGAAGTGGCCGAAGGCGCCCGGCGCAGGGTCATTGACCCATAATTCATTTCACCGCTATTTTCCAATGGATAAAAGTCCATCTCTCTCGGTGGAATAACTCTCAGCCGGTCGCGATCTCTCGTCGTGGCGTCGAAACCGTGCGAGAGCTTTCTTCAACCGACTGTCGACGGCAGGGAAAATGACTGAAAGGGCGGCTCTCGTTCTCGGCGGTTCGCGCCGCATCGGACGCGCGATCGCGCAGGCGCTGGCGCGCGACGGGCATGCCGTCGCCGTCAACGCGCGGAATTCTACGCAAGAGATGGCGGAGACCGTGGCGCTGATCGAGGCCGCCGGCGGGACCGCCATCGGCGTTGCTGGCGACGTGACGAACGACGCTGCGTGCGCAGCCGTCGTGGAACGGACCGTCTCCGCTTTTGGCCGGCTTGATGCCGTCGTGAACTGCGTGGCGAAGCGCGAGCATGCGAAGCTGGCCGATCTCGACCTCGCCGGCTGGCATGCGGCGCTTGCCTCGGTGCTCGACGGCGCCTTCCTCGCGACCAAGCATGCCGCGCCGCATCTGGCGGCGACCAAGGGGACGATCGTCCTGATCAGTGGCGCGAGCGCCTTCGTCGGCAGCCCCGGTCCGGCGACTCCGACGGCGAAATCCGGGCTCGGCGGCTTCGCCCGCTCCGCGGCGACGGCGCTCGGGCCGACGGGCGTCACCGTCAACGTCGTCGTGCCGGGCCGCATCGACGCGCAGGGCGACCCGCCCGAGACCATCGCCCGGCTCGCCCGCGCGCGCCCGGCCGAGCAGATCCCGCTGCGCCGCGCCGGAACGCCGGAGGACGTGGCGGATGTGGTGGCGGCGCTGGCGAGCGGGGCTTTCCGCTACGTCACCGGGCAGACGATCCACGTCAACGGCGGGTTCTATATGGGATGAGCCGCGTCTCGGACCATGGGCTGACGGAGAGGCTCGCCGGCTTCGTTGCCGGCGCGCGCGGTCTGGAACTGCCAGCCGAGAGGCTTGAGCGCGCGCTTTGCCATACGCTCGATACCGTGGCGGCGATCGTGTCTGGCGCAGGTCTTCCAGCGGGAGAGTTTGGTCGCGCCGACGCGTTGGCGACCGGCGGCAGAGGCGAAGCCACGATTGCGCTGACAGCGGGGCGGTTCCCCGCCCACGTCGCAGCTTTTGCCAACGCCATGGCGGCGCATGCTGACGAAACCGATGACGCCCACCCCGCTTCCGTTACGCACCCGGGCTGCGCAGTCGTGCCGGCGGCGCTGGCGGTCGCCCAGCGCACCGGTGCAAACGGCAGGGAGACACTCGCCGCAATCGTTGCAGGGTATGAGGTGTGCGCGCGCATGGGTGTCGCGTTGGGCGCGGGCCGCTTCATTGTCGAGCGCGGGTTCGACAGCCACGCCTTCGGCGCAACATTTGGCGCAGCAGCGGCGGCTGGCGCTCTGTGCTTCGACAATCCCGTGCCCTGCCTGAGCGTCCTTTCGCTGGCGGCGCAAAGTGCGTCCGGCCTTGCCACGCTCTTTCGTGATCGCCATCACGTTGAGAAAGCGCTGGTCTTCGCCGGCAAGCCGGCACGCGACGGGGTCTGGGCAGCCCTGGCAGTCGAACGGGGGCTGACTGGCGTGCCGGATGCTCTGGATGGCGAGCCGAGTTTCTTCTCTGCCTTCGGAGGGGAGCCGCAGTCAGCGTTTGCGGATATTCGAGAGACGTGGGCCATCGAGAACACCAACATCAAGCGCTGGTGCGTGGGGTCTCCCGCCCAGGCGGCACTCGATGCACTCGAAGCCCTCATCTCCGCTCACGCTCTGAACGCCGCTGACATCGTGGCGATCGACGTCAGCCTACCGGAGGAAGGCGCGAAGATTGTGGACGGACGCGACATGCCCAGCATAAGCGTGCAACACCTGATTGCGCTGATGCTGACCGATGGTACGGTCACATTCCACAATTCTCACGACGTGAGCCGGATGGGGGACAGCGAGATTCTCAGCCACCGCCGCAAGGTTCGCCTGTTGGCCTGTCGGGAATTGTCGAGAGCCGAGCCAGCGCGTCAGGCCGTCGTTGCGCTGACGCTAAAGGATGGCCGTAAACTTCAACATCACACCAAGGCCGTCCGCGGCTCCGTCGAGAATCCGATGACTCCGGATGAGGTCGAGTCCAAGGCATTTGGACTTGCTGGAGCCGGTTGTCGGGTCGGTGAAGGCTCGGCGCCTCATCGAGGCGGTACAGGGCCTGAGCTCCGCAGGATCCGTTCACGATCTTGTTGCGCTGATCGGAAACGAGGCGGACGAACCGCCGCTCGGCCGCAAGCAGCAGCCCGCGCGCATTCAGGGTACGCATTGAAATGGCGCATGATATGAAAGGCGCCGGCGAGCGGCTTCTGTCTCTCATGAAGCTCCTGGCGGAAATGGAGAGTCCGTTTCGAGTCTCGCGCGTCGCGGAGCGGCTGGCGCTGTCGCCGAGTACCGTGCACCGGATGTTTCAGGTACTGCGGCAAGAAGGGCATGCTCGAAGAGGGACCTGGCCGCACCTATGGCCTTGGGCCGGAGATCTATCGCGTCAGCGCTCTCATCGTGGGCAAGTACGATCTAGTTCGTGTCGCAAAAAGCTTTGCACGCGACGTCGTGGCGAGTTGCGACGAGGTCTGCTTCTTCTGCCAGTACCTTCCGGGCCAGCACCAGATCGTTCCCATAGTGGCTGAATACGGAAAAAATCCGCTACGCTATACGATCGATCTGCTAGTGCCGCTGACTGCCGCGTGGGGAGCGAGTGGAATCGCGGTCGTCGCCTTTCTTTCTGCTGAGCAACGCCGCGCGGTCTGGAATGCGATGGAGCGCTCGCCGGCGACGGGAAAGCCCAAGCCCAAGTTTGAGGCATTTGAGGCGGAGCTGGCGAAGATTCGTGCGGCGGGCTTTGCGAAGACGCAGTCGCAGAAGATGCCAGGGGCTGTCGGGTTCGCCGCGCCGGTCTTCGGTTCCGCCTCTGCTCCGGTCGGTAGCCTGTGCGTCACGGTTCCCGAAATGCGGTTCGAGGCGAGCATGACCGAGAGGATCGGCGCCGTCGTCGTCGACCGCGCGGAAAAGATGAGCGCCTCGCTCGGCGCTCCGAAAACACACGCCATATGAGACAGACGCTGCGAGCCGTCGGAATGGCCGGACCGACCGGCCTCCGGTAACGAATTATACTCGGCCCAGCGTTCCAGCCGGGACACACTTGGATCGGGATGGTCGGGCCATTGGCATAAGAGCCAAAGGAAGCGCGCGCGCCGCCGGCGCGCAGATCTGCGAGACGCGGCCGCGTGAACCCCGCAAGCGGGATACGTGTCCACCTCAAGGCCGCCGGGCGCGGGTCAAGTCATCCAGCCGCGCGCTGCGACCGGCCACACCGTCTCCACGCGCCCGCCGCGCACGCCGACATACCAGTCGTAGCGGTCGACGGTCGGGTCGCAGTGGCCGGGAACGAGCCAGAGCTGCTCGCCGACGCTCGGCCGCTCGGCTGGATCATCGATCCGAAGCCGTCCGTGCTCGTCGGACGCGGCCGTGTAGACAAGGCCTGGCTTGCCGAACACAAGCGGCAGTCCGCAATCGATCGCCACACCCTTATGGCCGCAGTCGACGATCGCAATGCCGTTCTGAGCGGCGCTCATCACCGTGGAGAGCACGAAGAGCGACTGCCGGAAGTCCGGCGAGGGATGATTGCGACTGTAGTCGGCGTCCATGAACAGATAGGAGCCGGCCTGAATCTCGTTGTACACGCCGCTCGCCGCCTCCAGCGTGAAGGTGCCGGTCCCCGCGCCGCCGACGATCGCGCAGTCGAGGCCGATTTCGGCGAGCCCCTCGATCGTGCGGCGCACGCTTCCCACCGCTGCCGCGATATGCGCCGTGCGCTCCTCTGGCTGGCGCAGGTGCTGGGCGACGCCGTCATATGCCTGCAGTCCGCCGAAGACGAGGTGCCTGCTCTCAGCGATCCGCATGGCGAGCGCCACCGCCTCCGGCCCAGCCGGAACGCCGCAGCGGCTCGTCCCGACGTCGATCTCGACGAGCACCGTGAGCCGCGTGCCCGCGGCCTCGGCCGCCTGGGCGATGAGGTCGATGGCGCCGGCGTTGTCCGCGCAGACTGCGACCTTCGCGATGCGAGTGAGGGCGGCGAGGCGTGCGAGCTTCTTCGGCGTCACGACCTCGTTCGACACAAGGATGTCTGGTACGCCGGACCAGGCGAGGATTTCCGCCTCGCCCACTTTCTGTACGCACTGGCCCACTGCGCCGCGCTCCATCTGCCACTGGGCGATGACCGGCGACTTGTGCGTCTTGGCATGCGCGCGCAACCGGACATTGGAGGCGGCGCAGAACGCCGCCATCTTGTCGAGGTTCTCCTCCATCGCGTCGAGATCGACGACGAGGGCGGGGGTGTCGATTTCGCCCGCGGACATCCCGGGCTCAGCGGGTGGTCTCTGCAGCATCGTCAGGCTGCCACCGCCGGCCGCGTCGTGCGCGACAGCTCCTGGAAGTTGTCGCGGATGTAGCCCGCGGCCCGAAGCGCCAGCGCCGAGATGGTCGGCGTCGGGTTCACCACGCCTCCCGTCGCCAGCACGCTTCCGTCGACGATGAACATGTTCGGCACGTCCCAGGACTGGTTCCACATGTTCACCACCGACATGTCGGGCGTCTTCCCCATGCGGCAAGTGCCGATCATGTGCCAGGCCGGCGTCCGGTAGACACCGTTCTCGTCGCGGTAGTCGTGCAGGCGATACTCGAAGGCGTTCGCTGCTTGGGCGACATCCTCGATGCGGTCGAGCATGTAGTTCATCATGCGCTTGTCGTTCTCGCCCGGCGCGTAATGGGTGGATGCGGCGGGCATGCCGTCGGAGTCGACGAGCGCGGGGTCGAGCGTCACGCGGTTCTCCGGGTTGGGCAGGTCGTCGCCGATCGCGAAGAGACCGATCGAGTGACCGAAATGGCCCTCGAACCATTTGTGATGATCGCGGCCCCACGGCGCCCGGCCGGAGGTGAACCACCCGGCGGCTGCTTCGCCGGCCGAGGCGGAGCTGGTGATGCAGTTGAAATTGAAGCCGTTCACGAAGCCGCGCGAGATGTCGGTCTCCGCGAATTGCCGCGAGATCAGGGACGCGACGTAGCCCGTGTGGCCTTCCACCGGCTCGTCGACCCAGAATTCGCCCGCCACCAGCGTATGGTGCAGCAGGTTGCGCCCCACCTGGTCCGACTGGTTGGCGAGGTTGTCGGAGGCGAGCAGGAGCCGCGGTGTGCCGATGCCGTTGGCGGCCACGATGACGACATGCGCCTTCTGGAAGTGCTGATGACCGGTGTTGCGGTCGATATAGAGCGCGCCGGTGGCGCGGCCGTCCGGTCCCTTTTCGATCTTCAGAACGCGCGCGTTGATGCGCAGCTCCGTGCCGGCCTCCAGCGCCTTCGGCCAGATCGACATGGAATACTTGCTCATCGAGCCGCGCGGGCAGCCATTGCAGGTGCCGCAGCCGTTGCAAGCCGGGCGGCCGTCATAGTCCTCCGAGATGGTGCCCGCCTCGACCGGCCACCAGTGCCAGCCCAGCCGGTCGAAGGCGTCGGCAAGCCGCTTCGACACCTTGGACGGCGGCAGCGGGCGCGTCGGGGAGGCCTCGCGCTTCGGCATCGCAGGGTCGCCGGCGAGGCCCGATACGCCGACCAGCTTGTCGGCCGTCTCGTAGAAGGGCGCCAGATCCTCGTAGGCGATGGGCCAGTCCGGCTGCAGGCCATGCTCGGTGCCCTTGCGGAAGTCCGACGGTCGGTAGCGCGGCCAGATGGCGCCGTAGACGTTCGTCGAGCCGCCCACGCCGTTCCACATCAGGATCTGCGAGGAGTCCGACTTCACCGGATAGTCATCGGCATGGTGGCGCTTGTTGACATCCGGGTTCCAGCTCGTGCGCCGCTGCCATGCCCAGTCGGTGTGGAGATGCGGATGGTCTCCCGGCTCCACCCAGGAGCCTTGTTCCAGGCAAACGACGTCGAGACCGGCCCGGGCGAGCACGAGCGCGGCGAGCGAGCCGGTCGCGCCGGCCCCGATGACGAGGACGTCGCAGGTTCGTTTCGTGGTCATCGGTCGAGCCCCCAGTGTTCGGTGCGCGCCTCGTCCAGCTTGAGCGAGGAGATGTCGACCGGCTTCACCTCGTCGGTCTTGACGTATTGGCCGCGGCCGTGGCGCGGCGTGTCGGCGTTAAAATCGAAGGGTCGCATCGCGTAGCCGGTGATGTGCGGTCGAAGCGAGTAGGGGCGCCCGAGCCGGCGGATCGCCTCCACCACGAACGGGCTGTCGTAATAGGCGATGGTGACGGCCGTGCGCAGGCGCTCGAAGAGGTCGGACTCTCCCGTCTCGAAGCGCTGGACGATGGCGACGCGCTCCTCCGCCGATTGACCGGTGAAAGGCCCGCCCGCGGCGATTACCGCGTCGGCGATCCGCCCGATTTCCAGATCGCCGAACTCTTCTGTCAGCCGCAGCGCCACCAGGCCCTGTACGCCTATCGAGGAGGCGGACGGCCAGCCGTCCCCGCCGGGGATCAGCTCATCTACCAGGATCGCCAGAAGGGCCGCGCCATCGACCGGCGGCAGCGCTCGCGAGTTTCTCCGATCGTCCGCGTCCGAAGTCATCGTGCCGCCTCCCGCGGTTTCGCCGAAATCGTAATCATCTTGACCTCCGTCATCGCCTCCAGCGTGTGCATGCCGCCCAGGCGGCCAACGCCGCTCTTTTTGCCGGAGGCGCCGCCGAAGGGGAGATGGATCTCCCAATAGGTGCTCGATGCGTTGATGTTGACGATGCCGGCGGGAATAGCCTTGGCCACCGCCACACCGCGCTCGACGTCGCCGGTGAAGACGCCGACGGAGAGCCCGTAGTCGCTCTCGCCGGCGATCTTCAGCGCCTCCGCCTCGTCCTTGAAGGCGATGATCGGCACGACCGGACCGAACGTTTCCTCTTTATTGATGCGCATGTCGGACGTCACGCCGATGATCACCGTCGGCTCGAAATAGAGCTCGCTGCCGAGGTCGGGTCGCGGCCTGCCACCGATCAGCACCCTGGCGCCCTTCGCCACGGCGTCGTCGACATGCTCCTTCACCTTCGCGGCGACCTTGGGATTGTTGAGCGGCCCCATGGTAGTCCCCTGGTGGAAGGGATCGCCGAGGATGTGGGTCTTGGCGATGGCCACCATCTTTTCAGCCAGCGCTGGGATGATCGACTCCTGCGCAATGACGCGTCCGGTCGCGGCACAGACCTGGCCGGCGTTGAAGAAGGCGCCGTTGGCGGCGGCCGTCGCCGCGCTGTGGAGGTCCGCGTCGTCGAAGACGATCACCGGCCCGTTGCCGCCGAGCTCAAGCAGCATCGGCTTGCCCGCGCCGCGCTCGGCGATGAGCCGGCCGGTCGCGGCGCTGCCGGTGAAGCCTATACCGGCGACCGAGGGATGCGTGACGAGCGCGTCGCCCGCTACCGCGCCCTCGCCGATAACGAGGTTGAGGACGCCCTCCGGCAGTCCCGCCGCCTCGATCGCCGCCATCAGCTCCGTCGCCACCAGCGACGTCGTCGGCGCGGGCACCCAGACGATGGTGTTGCCGGTCGCAAGGCCGGGCCCGAGATATTCAACGGGAATGTTGACCGGAAAATTCCATGGCGTGATCACACCGTAGACGCCGCGCGGCTGGCGGATCGTCATCGCCAGCTTGGTCGGGTCCTCGACCGGGTAAGTCTGCCCGCCCATCTGCTTGACGAGCTCCGCCGCGAGGCGGAATCCGTCGGCCGCCTTGGTGACCTCGCCGATGGCCTCCTTCAGCACCTTGCCCTGCTCGGTGGAGAGCACGCGCGCGATCTTCTCGCGCGCCTTATCGATCTCCGCTGCAATCGCCATGCACATTGCGGCGCGCTGAAATGGCGTCTTTGCCGCCCAGTCGGGCGCCGCCGCCTTGGCGGCCGCTACGGCGCGGTCGACGGTCTCCGCGCTTGAGCGCGGGAGGAGGGCGATGGTCTCGCCGGTCGCCGGGTTGATGGCCGGCATCGTCTCCTTCTCCCCGAGCCACTGGCCGCCGATGAAATTGCAGGCGTTGACGGCTTGGCTTCGGTCCAACATGACGCCGCTCCTCAGTTCTTGTGCCACCAGCGGCCTCCAATGACGGACCCCGCCGCGAAGAGGCGCTCCTTTACGGTGACGACCTCGCCCATGGCATCCTGCAGATCGAACGAGCCTTGGCGCATTTCCAGGATGGAGGCGTCGCCGATGCTGCCCGGCTTGAAGGTGCCGAGGTCCGGCCGCCGGATCGCCTTGGCGGGATTGACCGTGGAGGCGGCGATGATGTCGTTGAGCGACATGCCGAGAGGCAGGAACTTCGACATGGTCGTCACTTGGTCGAAGGCGGGCCCCTCGATACACAGGATGTGTACGTCCGACGAGATCGTGTCGGGCGGGAAGCCGGCCGCCATCATGGCGCGTGCCGTTTTCCAGCCGAACGAGCCCTTGCCGTGGCCGATGTCGAACATGACGCCGCGCTTGCGCGCGGCGAGCACCTGCGGCCGCACTTTGCCCTCGGCGTCGAATGGCACGTTGGGGAAGGGGCGGAAGCAGTGCGTGAGCACGTCGCCCGGCCGCAGCATGTCGACCACTGCCTCGTAGCTCGGCGGCGGCTCGTCGATATGGCACATCACCGGGAGGCCGGTCTCCTCCGCTGCCTGCAGCGCGGCGATGAGCGGACCGATCCCGGTCTTGCCGCTGGTGATACGCCCGATGCGCACCTTGATGCCGATGACCGTGTCGCGGTTGGCGTTTGCAACTGCAACCGCCTCGCGCGGCGCCATGAGGTTCGGATTGTGGCTCTCGCCGACCATGATCGTCTTGGAGAAGGCGAAGATGCCGGCGAACGAGATATGCAGATAGGCGACAATGCGGCTTTCGGCCGGCTCGATCACGTGCTTGCGGAAACCGGCATAGTTGCCCGGCCCGGCGCTGCCGGTGTCGACCGAAGTCGTCACCGCCGTCATGCGAGCATAATCGTCCGGATCGACGCCGAGCGACGTGCCGCCCCAGTAGACATGGGTGTGGAGGTCGATCAGGCCCGGCGTGACGATGAGCCCACTCAGGTCGCGCGTGTCGTTGCCGGAAAGGTTGTCGCCGACCTCCGCCACCCTGCCGTCGGAGAATGCGACGTCGGCCACCTTGTCGATCCCCTGCGAGGGATCGATCACGCGGCCGCTCTTGAGAACCAGATCGTATGCCATTTTTTCGGGCTTCAGCCTTGTAGTGAAAACTCAAATTCGCTTTCCGCTCTTCGCGTCGAAGCGGTAGACGGCGCTTTCGGGCGCGCTGAGCGTGATACGGTCGCCCGGTGAGAACTCGGAGCCATCTGCCGTGGTGGCCTTGAGAAGCTTGTCGCCCATCGTCACGTCGAGGAAGTGGATGGGACCTGCGGATTCGACGATCGACAACTCGCCCGTCAACTGCAGCCCGTCGTCGCGACCGTTCCCCGGCTGCAGGTCGTGCGGGCGGATGCCGAGCATTACGTCGTCGCCGTCGCTGCGACCCGCTTGGCTGGCCGGGATGAAGTTCATCTGAGGGCTGCCAATGAAGCTCGCCACAAACAGATTGGTCGGATCCTTGTAGACGGTCATCGGCGCAGCAAACTGCTGCACTACCCCGTCCTTCATCACCGCAATCCGGTCGGAAAGCACCATGGCCTCCTCCTGGTCGTGGGTGACGAAGATCGTCGTGATCATCAGCTCGCGCTGCAGGCGCCGAATCTCCGTACGCATCTTCACGCGCAGGCTGGCGTCGAGGTTGGAAAGCGGCTCGTCCATCAGCAGCACCGCCGGATTGCGCACGATGGCGCGACCGACCGCGACGCGCTGGCGCTGGCCGCCGGAAAGGTCGGAAGGCAGACGGTCGAGCAGGCTCTCCAGCCCAAGCAGTTCCGCCGCCCAGTCGACCTGCTGGCGGATGGTCGCCTGTGGGACCTTCTGCTGGCGCAGCGGGAAGGCGATGTTGTCGCGCACGTACATGTGCGGATAGAGCGCGTAGTCCTGGAAGACGAGGGCGATGTTGCGCTCGCGCGGCGACATGTCCGAGATCTCGGTGTTGCCGAAACGGATGGAGCCCTCGTTGATATCCTCCAGTCCGGCGATGCAGTAGAGCAGCGTCGACTTCCCACAACCGGACGGCCCGAGAAAGGAGATGAACTCGCCATCTGCGATCGCGAGGTTGAGGCTCTTCAAGACTTCCGTGTCCTGGTAGCTCTTGCGCAGGCCAGCAATAGAGATGGCAACCATTGTTGTCCTCAGCCCTTGACCGCACCAGAGAGAGCGCCCTGCACAAGGTAGCGCTGGAAGAAGAAGGCGATCAGTACCGGCGGCAGGATGGAAAGGACGCTCGCCGCGAAGAGCGGACCGTATTCGTAGAACTGTGCCTGGTTCAGGAAGCCGGCGATGACCACCGGGATGGTCTGCGCCCTCGGGGTCGAGGTCAGGATCAATGCGAACAGGAACTCGTTCCACGACACCAGGAAGCAAAAGATCAGTGCGGCGATGATGCCGGGGCGCACGACCGGCCGCAGCACCTTCCAAAGCATGCCGAGACGCGTGCAGCCGTCGATCAGCGCAGCGCGGTCGAGGCTGACCGGCACGTTTTCGAAGGTCGATTTCATCATCCAGGAGCACAGCGGCAAGAGGATCGACGAGTAGGCGATGATGAGCGCGTAGCGCGTGTCGAGCAGCCCGAGCACGCGGAAGATCACGAAGAATGGCAGCACCAGCGTGAGCGCCGGGATCATGCGGGTGAGAAGCAGCGCCCAAAGGCTCGTCGCGAAGAAGCGCTGCCGGCCGTAGCGCGCGAAGGCGTATCCGGCGAGCGTGCCGAGCGCAACGTTGACGACTGAGACGACCGCGCCGACCAGGAAGCTGTTGAAGAGCGACAGCGGCACGCGCTTCGCCTGCACGCTCGTCGTCGAGCCGTGGGCGAAGAGGACCGAGATGAAATTGTCGAAGGTGATGCGCGAGGGGATGAGGCTCGGCGGCGTGCGGATCAGGTCGGCCGGCGGCGAGAGGCTGATCAGCACCAGCGAGAGCACAGGCAGCGCTGACCAGACGAAGATCACGATCGCCGCCATGAGGAGGCCGGCGTGGGCCAGCCTGCGCGAGGTATTGGTCTTTATCATGCCGCGCGGCCGGTAGGGCGGGATCGTCGCCATGGGATGGCGGCGGGCACCGGTCGCGACCCACACCGCCTCGTTTTCCGTCGCGGCGACGGCGGCAGCCTTGCGGCTGCGGCGCGGGCCGAGGACGAAGAAGTAGAGAATGGCGAGCAGCAGGCTCGCGGTCGTCAGCACGTAGAGCGTCGCCGCGCCCTCGCCGAAGCGTAGGAACTGGAAGGACTGCAGGTAGCCGAGCCATGCGAGAAGCGTCGTCGCCGCGCCCGGCCCGCCGCGCGTCATGATCAGGATGATGTCGAACGCCATCAGCGCGTTGATCGTGGCGATGATGGTGATGAAGAGCAGCGTCGGCTTCAGCCAGGGAAGCGTGATGGAAAAGAAGCGGCGGATCGGCCCGGCGCCGTCGAGGATCGCCGCACGATGCAGGTTGCCGGGAATGGACTGCAGCCCCGCGAGGATCATGAGCGCCGTCAGTGGCGCCTGGTTCCACACATGTGTGAGGGCGATGAGGTTGAGCGCCCGGAAACCGCCGCCGAGCCACGGCGTCGCCAGCGCCCCGAGCCCGATGTCGTGGAGGAAGGCGTTGAGCAGCCCGAAGTTGCCGGCGTAGACGAACGACCACAGCACCGCGATCGAGACCGGCGCCATCGCCCAGGGGACGAGCACCACGGAGCGCAAGAAGCCGCGGCCCTTAAAGTTCTCGTTGAGCACCAGCGCGTAGATCATCCCGAGCACGGTCGTGCCGACGACCGCGAAGACGGCGAAGTAGGCAGTGCGCTCGAAGGCACTCCAGAATTCGCTGCTGTGGAAGAGCTTGGCATAATTGCCGAAGCCGACATACACCCAGCGCTTGGTGATAGGATTGATGGAGTGGAACGAGAGGTAGAGGCTGTAGGCGAGCGGCAGTCCGGCCACGGCGGTGACGATGGCGAGCGCCGGCGCCACGGCGGAGTAGGCGAAGCTCGGGGGACGGCCGACCCGCCTGCGGCGACGGGCGACGCGGCCAGGAAGGGCAGCGGTCTCTTCGGCGTTAGACACGGGCTAAAACTCTGCGGTTCGGGCAGGCTTCGCGTCTGGAGAGAGGCGAGGCGGGAGGCGCGCCTTGGCGCCTCCCAAGTAGCATCGTCTTACTGGTACTGGTCTTTCAGCTCGGACGCCTTGGACGAGAGCGAGGCGACGAGGTCGTCGGTCGAGGAGCCGGAGCGGATGTATTCCTGTACGCTCTGCATCATGAAGAGATCCCATTCGGCGAACCAGATCTCCTTGGCGATCTTGCGCGCCGTGGCGTTGCCGAGCTGCTTGTTGGCGATGTCGATGTCCTTCCACTTGGAGAAGGAAGCGACGATGTCCGGGTCCGCCATGACTTCCTTGTAGCCGGAGCCCAAGCCGAAATCGAGCGCCCAGCGCTTGATTACGTGGTACTCGCCGTCCTTGGACTTGCCGCCGAAGAACTGCAGCATGTTCCATACGCGATCGACGTCGACCGGCTCGGAGCCCATCAGGTAGGCCGCAGTCCAGCCCATGGTGGAATGGGTCGCGCCCGGCATCATCGCGTTCTTCACCTTGCCGGCGATCTTCGAAATCGCGGGGTCGTTGGTGACCTTCTGGTCGTAGTCGTGCAGCACCATGAAAGTGTGCGCGCCGGAGCAGTAGCTTGGAACGCCTTCGCCCGGCAGCGTCATGATGTCTTCGGCGACGAGACCTTCCTTGTAGAGGGTCTGGTGCGTCTCCAGGATCTTGCGCAGTGCCGGCTCGTCGACGAAGTTACTCTCGTCGTCGAACACCTTCGCGCCCTCCGAATACCAGCAGGCGAAGATCTCCCAAGAGAGCTCCGGCCACTTCTGGCCCCAGGCGGCATGGTACGGCGCGTCGGAGATGCCGTCCTTCTTCAGCTTGCGGCAGGTCTCAATCAGCTCGTCCCAGCTCTCCGGAACGCCCACGCCGGCCTTCGACAGGTCTTCCTCGTTGTAGATGAAGGCATTGTAGCCTGCGTAGTAGGGCATGCCGGCGATCTTGCCGTCCGGCAGCGAGAGCGAGGAGACCGAGACCGGGAACATGCCCGCCTTGATCTCGTCCATGCCCGGCAGGCCTTCGAGGTCACGGATCCAGCCGGCGGTATGCCAGCGGGCGATGTGATCCTCCTCGGAGTAGAGCATGTCCATGTGCTGACCGCCGGTCAGCTTGGTCTCCACCACGGCGTGATAGTCGCCGGTGACGAGCTCGTAGTTGACGTTTTCGTCGTAGAGCTTGGAGAAGATGCCGACATTCTCCTCCACGATCTGCGGCTGATACTGCCAGCCAATGAACTGCAGAGGCGTGTCGGGCGCGGCGAAGGCCGACTTGCCGAACATCGCGCCGGCGGCGAGCGCGGCGCCGCCCTGGAGAACCCGGCGGCGGGAGAGAAGGTATTTCTCGAGAGAGCTTGTCATGGCCAGTATTCCCCTCGCGTCTTCACAGGAGAAGCCCGTTATTGAGCTTCTTCACTCATTCACCCCTAAAAAAAGCAAGACAACTTCCCAGCCCGAAGAATTGACCAAGTAAATTCAGCCAATTATTCCGCGCGCGCCGGAACGTCGTCTACCGTCCCTCATGAGTATGCTTCGGTGAATCCGGAGAAGCAAGGGAAATTTTCATTTTGACGTCATTTTCAGTGAAGACGGAGGGTGGTGCAGCCGAATTGTGCAGAAAAATGATCGAAAAATGAAATTCTGAGCAACCGTTGAGCAGGATCAGTCGCTCAAGGGCTTGGTCTCGTCGGACTCGCGGAACGCCGCGACCTGCTGCTTGATCCGGCGCAGCTTCTCGCGCGCCGGGGCACGGCGATGGATGGCGGCGCCGAAGGCGAGGACATCGACCGCGATCAGATAGCCATAGCGCAGCCCCGTCGGGCCGAGCACGTCGCCGTCCTCGCGGCCGTTGACGGCAAGCACCAGCTCCGCCGCTTCGCTAACAGGCGTGTCGGGCGGGGCGAGCGCCATTGTCTTGGCGCCATATTCGCGCGCGATTCCGATGGAACGCAGCAGCTCCTGGTTCGTGCCGCTTACCGAGCAGCACAGCACCACGTCGCCGCGCTCCACCGTGGCGGCGAGCATCATCTGCATCTGATGGTCGCTCGACGGCACGACGCGGATGCCGAGCCGGAAGAAGCGGTTCTGGATTTCCTCGACCAGCCATGACGAAACGCCGCCGCTGCCGAAGGCATAGAGCGTGCGGCACTCGCTGATGAGGGCGATTGCCTCTTCCATCCGCGGGAGGTCGAACCCGATCTGCACGTCCGCGATCGCCATTTGCGCGCGTTTCACCACGCGCTCCAGCACCTCGTCGATGGCGCTCGGCGGCGTTGCCGGCTCCAGGTAGCGGATGCCGATGCGCACCGAGCCCATGATCTTGAGCTTCAGGTCGCGCAGCCCCTCGCAGCCGAGCGAGCGCGCGAAACGCTGGATGGTCGGCGCCGAAACGCCGAGCCAGGCGCTCAGCTCCTCCACCGGCTTCTCCACGAAGGCATGCGGCTCGGAGAGGATGGCGCTCGCGATCTTGCGGTTCGATTTGGAGAAGCTCGCCTCGCGGTCGATGATGAGGCCGAACACGTCGAGCGAGGGGCCGGGCCGCGCTTTGCGCGGGGGGGCCCCGTTCACGGCCGCCTTCGGCGACGTTTGTGTCCTGTTTGGCATGCGAATCCTTTCGGCCGCTTGCGCGCCGCCAGATTGTGCGCGCAACCATGCGTCAGCCTGCCGCCATCGCGCAAGGCTCGCAGATGTCGCGCGGCAAGCGCGCGCCGCGAGGCGGGGAGGAAAGCCACATCAGCCCTCGACGATCGGCTCCCGCGTCATCACGCCATTGCCGGCCATGAGCCCGCAATCGACGGGGAGCGCGACGCCGGTGATCGCCGAGGCAGCGTCGGAGGCGAGGAACAAGGCGTTAATTTATTGATATTATTGACAAATTATTGGCGCTCCCTAGGGGACTCGAACCCCTGTTTCTGCCGTGAGAGGGCAGCGTCCTAGACCGCTAGACGAAGGGAGCAGCACCAGCGGCATTCTATAGCCATCGGCCGGCCGACTTCAAGCGGCGCGTTGCACGTCTCTATTCGGGCGCGCCGCCGCGGCCGTCGATGTCGCCCTTCGGCGGACCGTCCCGGCTCGCGCCGGGCTCGGCCCGGAACCATTCCTGGATCAGGTCGTAGGCGACGGCGAGGATCACCGGGCCGAGGAAGACGCCGATCAGCCCCCAGGCGAACAGGCCGCCGAGCACGCCGACGAAGATCAGCAGGCCCGGGAGGTCGGCGGCCCGGCCGGCGAGAATCGGCCGCGAGAAGTTCTCGACCGAGTAGACCACCAGCACCCCCCACAGCGACCATGAAGATCGCCCAGCCCGGCTCGTTCTGGCGAACAGCCAGATCGCCACCGGGATCCAGACCAGCGGCGCGCCGATCTGGACCAGCGCGGCGAAGAAGGTGAGGCCGCCGAGCAGCAGCCAGGCCGGGACGCCCGGCGATGAGATAGGCGAAGGCGGCGACGATCGACTCGGCGATGGCGCTGCCGACCACGCCGCGCACGGTGCTGCGGGTCGTCAGGACCGCGCGGTGCGAGGAGCTGGGTCGCGAAGTCGCCGCCGATCGCGGTCGAAGAAGGCGTCGGCGAAAGCGGACAGCGCGGTCGCGATTGGCGAGGAAAACGCCGGCGAGCATGACGCCGAAGCCGATCTCGAACATGAACAGGCCGACATTCTCGACCTCCTGCAGCCCCCAGACCAGCCATTCCTCGATATCGGCCGGAAATGGGCGATGTAGGTCTTGACGTCTGCGGCGATGAGCTCCCAGTTGCGGCTGAGGAAATCGCCGACCAACGGCAGGTTGCTGATCGCTGGCCGGCGCCTGTCGAGACACTGGTCGCCCGACACCTGGTCGACCCAGGCGATGACGCCGGGCGTATAGGCGATGATGCCGCGGGTCAGCCCGAAGGCCGGCACGACCAGGATCAGCGCGAGGATCAGGCTGGTCAGCAACGCCGCCAGCCGCGGCCGGCCGGGCATGTGCCGCGACGGATCCAGCCATGCAGCGGCGCCGCGGCGATCGCCAGCACGATCGCCCACAGGATGGCCGGGAGGAACGGCTTGAGCGTCAGCGCGGTGGCGAACAGCAGGAAGCCGGCGACGATCGCCGCCAGCACGCCGTTGAAGCGGAAACGGCTCGAGCTGCCCGCCCCTGCCTCGCGCTTGTCGCTCCACGTGCCGCCCCCGCGGGCGCCGGTCACGGCGTCGTGACCCGACAGACATAGCGGATTCGCGCGGTGCCGGAACCCCCGTTACTCGGCGGTCACACGCAGCCGGGCGACGACCGTCATCGCCGGGATCTGGAAGATGATGACGTCGTGCCGGCGCCGTCCGCATAGGTGAGGGACAGGCGGTCGCCGTCGAGCGCTGTCGAGACGAGCCGCGCGTCCGGCGGCAAGGCCGAGGTCGGGCAGCGAGACCGTCGGCGTCGCGGCGCCTTCGGCAACGCCACCGGCGCGCCGCGAATCTGGTAAGTGAAAAGGCGGTAGACGATGCCGACGAAGACGGCGAGGATGCCGAGTTCCGAGCGTCAGCCCGGCAATCAGCATCAGCCGGCGGAGCCGCTCCTGGACCCGGGCGACGGCGGGGTCGAGCGGCTTTTCGTCCGTTCGTCGTAATGGATCAGCCATGGCAGCCGGTGTAGTCGGTACGTCGATCGAGGTGACGTGGGCGAAGCCGACGACGGCATCGCGCCTCGACGCCTGGCTTGCCGGCGCGGTCGCCGACCTGTCGCGGAGCCGCGCCAAGGCGCTGATCCTGGCGGGACGGTCACGATCGGCGGCGCGACGATAGAGGAGCCGAAAAGGCCGGTCAAACCGGGCGAAGCGGGTGACCGTGACCTGCCGCCGCCCGAGCCGGCCGAGCCCGAGCGGCGAGGCGATCCCGCTCGACGTCGTCTACGAGGACGACGACCTGATCGTCATCGACAAGCCGGCCGGGCTGGTCGTCCATCCCGCCGCCGGCAACCACACCGGCACGCTGGTCAACGCGCTGATCGCCCATTGCGGCGCGAGCCTGTCCGGGATCGGCGGCGTGACGCGGCCGGGCATCGTCCACCGCCTCGACAAGGATACCAGCGGGCTGATGGTGGTCGCCAAGACCGACCGCGCCCACCGGGGCCTCGCCGCGCAGTTCGCCGACCACGGCCGCGACCGGGCCGCTGGAGCGCGGCTATCATGGCGCTCGCCTGGGGCGTGCCGGACCGGACCGAGGGGACGATCGACGCGCCGCTCGGCCGCTCGACGCAGAACCGCGAGAAGATCGAGGTCAAGCGCGACGGCGGCCGCCAGGCGATCACCCATTACCGGTCGTCGAGCGCTATGGCGGCGGGCGGCAAGCCGCCGGTCGCGTCGCTGGTCGAATGCCGGCTGGAGACCGGCCGCACCCACCAGATCCGCGTCCATCTCGCCTCGATCGGCCATCCGGTGATCGGCGACCGGACCTATGGCGCCGGCTTCGCCACCAAGGCGGCGCGCCTGCCGGAACCGGCGCGGAGCCTCGTCGCGGCCTTCCCGCGCCAGGCGCTGCACGCATTCCTGCTCGGCTTCGAACACCCGGCCACCGGCGAGGAAATGCGCTTCGAAAGCCCGCTTCCGGCCGATATGGCGGCGCTTGTCGACGCGCTCAAGTCGTTGTGAACGATATGTTGATCGCACGCGCACGCAAAGACGGGCCGTGTTTCCGGCGACTATCGCTACCTATATATGCGATGTTGCCCGTGGTCCCTCTCGGACGGCACCGCCAGCGCCGGAATCCCGCCGGACGGGCCGGGGGAAGAAAGGGGCGCTGCCTGAATGGCCCGTGCAAGTCTGCCTGCAATCGCGTGCCGGCGAAGCCGGCCTCTCGCACTATCTCGCGGAAATCCGCAAGTTCCCGATGCTCGCGCCGGACGAGGAGTACATGCTCGCCAAGGCGTACAAGGAGCATGGCGACCGCGACGCCGCGCATCAACTGGTGACCAGCCACCTCCGGCTCGTCGCCAAGATCGCCATGGGCTATCGCGGCTACGGCCTGCCGATCGGCGAAGTCATCTCCGAGGGCAATGTCGGCCTGATGCAGGCCGTCAAGCGGTTCGAGCCCGAGAAGGGCTTCCGCCTCGCCACCTATGCCATGTGGTGGATCAAGGCCTCGATCCAGGAATACATCCTGCGCTCGTGGAGCCTGGTGAAGATGGGCACCACCGCCAACCAGAAGCGGCTGTTCTTCAACCTGCGCAAGGTCAAGGGCCAGATCAGCGCCCTCGACGAGGGCGACCTCCGGCCCGACCAGGTCAAGGAGATCTCCGAGAAGCTCGGCGTGCCCGAGGAAGACGTGATCTCGATGAACCGCCGGCTCGGCGGCGACGCCTCGCTGAACGCGCCGCTGCGCACCGACGACGACGGCGGCGGCCAGTGGCAGGACTGGCTGGTCGACAATACCCCCGACCAGGAAGAGCGGCTCGCCGAAAGCGAGGAGCTCGACAACCGCCGCCAGCTTCTCAAGGACGCCATGGACGTGCTCAACGACCGCGAGCGCCGCATCTTCGAGGCGCGGCGGCTCGCCGAGGACCCGATCACGCTCGAGGAGCTCTCGACCGAGTTCGGCGTCTCGCCGCGAGCGGGTCCGCCAGATCGAGGTCCGCGCCTTCGAGAAGGTGCAGAAGGCGGTCAAGAAGGGCGCCAAGGAACTCGAGCGTCCCGCGCGCCGAGATCGAGGCGGCCTGACGGGCGCTCGCCGCCCGAACGCCAACCCGACGATCGTGAAACGCCCGGCGAAAGCCGGGCGTCGCACGCCGCTCCGCCGATACCATTCAGCCATCGACGCCCGTCCCCGGCCTCGTCGACGAAAGCCTGAAGGCGTCCAACAGGCGGGGTCCTCGCCGAGCAGGGCCGAGACCGTGGCGATCTGCTCGCCGAAGCACGGCGCGGCCGCGACACGGCAGGCCCTCGCGCGGCGACAGGCGGGACGGCCGCAGAGATCCCAGAGACCGCACCAGTCGGCGATGCAGCCGGGCGAGCCCGGCGTCCGGATCGCGTTCCGGCGACCGGGCGGCGACGGTCGATCGAGGCTCGGCTTGCCGCGTGCCTTGCGGCGCTTGCGGCGGTCCGGTGTTTCAGTGGTGGCTTCGTCGACAGCGGGACGGCATGGGGCGCGCTCCATCATTGCCGCGACCGATCGCCGGCCCGGGCTCATGTTCGCATCCCTCCCCGATGTCCTGTTCCCCTCCCGCGAAGGAAGAGGGTGGCGGGCGCCTGGCGAACGCCAGTCCGGTGCGCAAAGAAAGGGGGCGCTCGCAAAGCGCCCGCCGCGGCGATTTTTCGGGCCCGGCCGGGCTGCTTCGGCGACGTGGCGCGCAACCGTAGCGGCGCATCACCGACCTTAAGCCCTCGCGGGCGGCGGGGTCATCGTGCCCCACGGTCCCGACCGGGGCGGCCCGGCGGCGGGCTGCGAAACCTGCCGGCGGGCGCCGCACCCCGCTCCGCGCAAATGACGCCTCATGAACGCGCCTCTGACGACGGGGATAGCGGAATATATTCCTATTCAAACACTTTTGTCAACATCCTCCCGAAGCCTAAAACGATCCGTCAGAAAGCGCGACACTTCCGACGCTTCCGAGCGCGTAAGAAGAACGCCGGCGCATAATCCCGCGCGCTCCACTAAGAGTTCGATTGTTGAATCGCCCGGTGGCGCGGAAATTTGTACTCTCCCGTTGGTTGTTTCGATCACCAACGGGGAGTCCGCAGCTATGACGCTCATCGATGATGTCCTTAATGTTCTAGACCGCATCCCAATTTGGAAGCGCCTTCAAGAAGTTCCGGCAGAGATGGACGACCTAAAAGCTCGGGTAAGCGAGCTTGAGGAAAAGCTAGGCGGCAAATGGCCGGGCGACGTTTGCCCTTTTTGCGGCGCAAGAGCCTTTCGGCTTGAGCGAGCCGACAAGCACGGCCAACGTGAAATCTGGCACTGCGAGGAATGCGGCAAGAAGCGAGAGGTCCGTCACGACATCAACGCGCGGAACCACTCGCGGTGGATCAGGATGCCCAGCGGTTCTTGTCGATAATTCTTGGTCACCATTCATCATCGGGGAAATCTCGCCCAAAGCAAGTTGACATCTAATGATTCGATATCTAATTATATGGCGTCTGACAGATGGAATATGAACCCATGCATCTCAACCACCTCAATCTGCCGGTCCCGGCTTTGCTCGCCACCGCCGCCTATCTGAGGGAGTTCTTCGGCATGAGGGACCTCGGGCCGAAGACGACAACGACGATGGGCTTCTGCGCGACGAAACCGGAATGATCGTTACCGTGTCGACTCTTTCCCCTCGTCGCGTTAAAGACGTAAAAGCGCATGACGTACGCGGCCATGTCACAGCCGTTCGGAAACACACCGACGCGCTATTTCACCTTATCGACCGGATATCTATTCCAGCCTGACGACACATCGCGGAAAAAACAGCCGCGATCATGTCTCGGTCAAGACGATCGCCAACGCCCGTGTCGGGGCAATGATCCAGATATACCTCAAGGCCCGCGTTGATCACGTCGGGCTCGACAACCTCGGGCGCGCCAGCCCCTTCCGCCTGAGCGGTTGAGACGGCTGCCACCATCATCGGCAGCACATCTTCACTCAAACCGTCCACCCCATCCGGTGCGCCTTTATTTGCGTAATTTCCTTGACGACATCGACGGGTGCGCAAATATATACGCATCGGTGGAGGCGGGTCGTGCCGAAGATCGAAACAAGCCGGGCCAGGATTGTCGAGCGACTGATCGCCGAGGGTTGGGAGAATACCGGCGGCGGCAAGCACGACAAGTTCAGGAAGCCCGGCCGGCCGTCGATCATGGTGCCCCGCCACCGCATCCTGTCGCCGGGCGTCGCCCGGTCGATCGCCAGTGCGGCCGGCTGGCTCTAGCCGGCGCGTGACGATCAAGGAGGTTCACATGGCGCGATATGTTGCACTGGTTGACGGCGAACAGGGCGCCTATGGCGTCGCCTTTCCCGATTGTCCCGGCTGCGTGGCGATGGGCGCCACCCTCGAGGAGGCACTGGTCAATGCCGGCGCGGCGCTGGCCGAATGGATCGGCGACGAGGCGGCGGCGGGCCGCACGGCGCCCGCGCCCCGCGCGATCGAGGCGGCCCGCGCCGATCCGGACGTGGCGGCCGCCGTCGCCGCCGACGCGGTCATGGTGATCGTCCCGCTGGTCGTCGAGACCGGCCGCCCGGTCAAGGCCAACCTGTCACTCGACGCTGGACTGCTGGCGGCGATCGACGAGGCGGCTGCCGTCCACGGGCTGACCCGCTCCGCCTTCCTCGCTTCGGCGGCCCGCGACAAGATCGCCGCCGGCGGATAGCGCGCCGGCACCGATGGGAGCCGAGCCCGGCGTCCCCTGTAGCGTTCCGCGCTCCGATCTCAGGGGCCGGTCGGATGGTCCGGCACCTCACCGCCGAGCCATGCCAGCCGTTCGGCGGCGAAATCGACGAACGCCTTGACCGCCGCCGGCATGTGGCGGTTGCTCGGGTAGACGCGCGTAGAGGCCGCCGTGCGGCGGCTCGAAAGCGTCGAGCACCGTGCGCAACTGTTCGGCCCGCATTTCGCGCGCGACCAGCGGCGACGGAACCAGCGCGATGCCGAGACCGGCGATCGCCGCGCGGATGGCGAAGCGCACGGTATTGACCGCGATCCGCCCCCTGACCGTCACCGTCTCGGCCTGCCGGCGAACTCCGCGATCCGCCAGGTCGCGCCTTCGACCGTCCGGCCCGAAGATGATGCAGTCGTGGCGCGGCGAGATCGGCCGGCGTCTGCGGCATGCCGGCGCGATCGAGATAGGCGGGGCTGGCGACGAAGGACCGCCGCGACAGCGCCAGCTTGCGCGCGACGAGACTGGAATCGGCAGGCGGCCGGTGCGGATCGCCACATCGATCCCCTCCTCGACCAGATTGAGATGCTGGTCGGTGAGGATCACCTCCATCGCGACCTTCGGGTACAAGCGCCAGGAAATCGCGTCACTATGCCGGCGAGAAATCCGGGATCGGCAGGTCCGGAGAGGCGGATGGTGCCGCTCGGCTCATTGCTGCGCCTCGGCCGTCCGCCGGTTGGCCGCCTCCACCGCCGCCAACGCCTCGCTGCAATCCTCGAAATAGCGCCGGCCGGCATCGGTCAGGCTGAGCGAACGGGTGGTCCGGTGGAGCAGACGGACCCCGATCGCCGCCTCGAGGCGCGCCACCCGACGGCTGACCGTCGTCTTGGGCAGGCCGAGGGCCCGCGCCGCCGCCGTGAAGCTGCCGGCCTCGGCCACCTTGAGGAACACCGGAATGTCATTGAGGTCCAAGGCGATCCCTCCGCATTGTATCTAAAATCGAAACAGTCTTTGACGATTATAGGCGCTAGTGATCCAAATGCCCATGACCTAAGTGAACGTCTCCAACCCGACAAGAGGAGTTCACGACCATGACCAACCCGCTCACAGTCTTCGTCACCGGCGCCACCGGCCAGCAGGGCGGCGCGGTCGCCCATGCGCTGCTTGCCCGCGGCCACAAGGTCCGCGCCCTCACCCGCAATTCGTCGAGCGACGCGGCCAAGGCGCTGGCCGCCGCCGGCGTCGATGTCCGCGAAGGCGACTTCAACGATCCCGCCACCCTGACCGCCGCCGCGACCGGCGTCGATACCGCCTTCGTCATGAGCACGCCGTTCGAGGCGGGCGAAGCCGCCGAAACCAAACAGGGCATCGCGGCGATCGACGCGGTCAAGGCGGCCGGCGTCGGCCACGTCATCTATTCCTCGGTCGCCTCGGCCGACAAGCAGACCGGCATCCCCCACTTCGACAGCAAATACATCGTCGAGCAGCATCTGGCGGCGAGCGGCGTCAACTACACGATCGCCGCCCCGGTGTGGTTCATGGACAACCTCGTCGCGCCATGGATGGTCGGATCGCTCCGCGACGGCAATGTCGCCATCGCCCTCGACAAGACCAAGCCGCTCCAGCAGGTCGCGGTCGAGGATATCGGCGCCTTCGTCGCCAGCCTCGTCGAGCGTCGCGCGGCGGTCTTCGGCAAGCGCTACGACATCGCCGGCGACGAACTGACCGGCGAGGCGCTGACCAAGGCGCTGTCCAAGGCGACCGGACGGACGCTCAACTATTTCGACGTACCGCTCGACATGGTTCGCCAGCAGAGCGAGGACCTCGCCAAGATGTTCGCCTGGTTCGACCGGGTCGGCTACACGGCCGACATCGAGGGCCTGCGCCGCGATTTTCCGGAAGTGAAGTGGCACCGCTTCGCCGAATGGGCGGACGCCTACGACTGGAGCGTCCTCGACGCCGCGTTGCAGGCCGCAGAATAGACCGCCAGAACTCCTCCGGTTCAGGTCCGTCGGCCGCCTGGCGGCCGGCGGACCCTTTCCATGCGAAGAGGCGTCTTCGCGCGCGATCGAAACAACCTGCAACCCGGACGGTTTTTGGTTTTCCGACGCGCCCGCGGAGGCTAAAGCTTGCGCCCTGAAAACAACGCACGAAAAAGGGGGCGCACATGTCGGACGAATTCGCCGGTCTCAAGGGAACGGTCGGTCTGGTCACCGGGGCGGCCAAGGGCATCGGCGAGGGCGTCGCCCGCAAGCTGCATGGCGCCGGGATGAAGCTGGCGCTCGCCGATGTCGACGGCGACGAGCCTGGAGGCGCTGGCGAGCGAGCTCGGCGGCGACGTCCTGATCTTCCCGCTCGACGTCACCGACGGCGCCGCGGTCGAGGCCTGCGTCGCGGCGACCGAGGACGAGCTCGGGCCGATCGACCGGCTCGCCCATGTCGTCGGCATCCAGCGCTTCGGCCCGATCGCCGAACTCAGCGACGCGGATTTCGACGCGACCTTCAACGTCAACGTCCGGGCGGCCTTCCTGGTCACCCGGGCGGTGTCGCGGCGGATGCTGCCGCGCAAGCGCGGTTCGATCGTCGCCGTCGCCTCGACGGCGGCGCGCACGCCGCGCATCGGCCAGGGCGCCTATTGCGCCTCGAAGGCGGCGGTCGCCCAGATGATGTGCGTGCTCGGCCTCGAAATGGCGCCGCACAATATCCGCGTCAACTGCGTCTCGCCCGGCGTCACCGAGACCGGCATGGTCCAGCGCCTGATGGCGACGATGGAGGCGCCCGAGGTCGTGGTCAGGGGCAGCATCGAAGGCTTCCGGGTCGGCGTGCCGCTCGGCCGGCTGGCGCGCTCCGAGGAGATCGCCGACGCCGTCGCCTATCCTGCTGTCGGACCGGTCGAGCTACCTGACCATGCAGGACGTCGTCGTCGACGGCGGCGGCGCGCTCGGCGCGTAGGCGCAATTTTGGCCTCGATCTTAAGGAGTTGCCTAGGTCGCTCTGCGGCATGTCTCCGCCGCCCGATCAGAGGAGACAGCCCATGTGCCAGCAATGCATCGCCAATGGACTTAGCCGCCGCGAGCCTGATCCGGGGCGGCGCCGCCGCCCTGGCCGTGGCCGCGACCGTTCCGTTCGTATTCCCTTGCCGCGCAAGCGGCGGATACCGATCCGGGTCAATCCGGACGAAGCGATCCAGCGCCTGATGGACGGCAATGCCCGTTACGTGGCGAATGCGCCGATCAACACGCGACTATTCGGTCGGCCGCGCCGAGCGCGCCATCGGCCAGCGCGCCATTCGCCGCCATCGTCAGCTGCGCCGATTCGCGCGTCGCGCCCGAGGTGATCTTCGATCAGGGGCCGGGCGATCTGTTCGTTGTTCGCGTCGCCGGCAACTTCATCAACGAGGATGGGCTGGCGAGCCTCGAATACGGCGCCGCGGTTCTCGGCATCAAGACCATCGTCGTGCTCGGCCATACGGCCTGCGGCGCGGTCGGCGCGACGATCGATGCCGTCAAGAACGGTACCGAGCTGCCCGGTCATCTGCCGAGCCTGATCAATGCGATCAAGCCGGCCGTCGAGGCCGCCATGGCGGCCAAGCCCGACGACCTGCTGGCCGCGGCGACCGTCGGAGAACGCGAGGCTCAACGCCGAATACGCGGCGACCGCCGACGCCGATCCTCTCGGACCTGCAGAAGGCGGGCAAGCTCAAGACGACGTCGGGCGTCTACGACATCGCCACCGGCGAGGTCGACCTTCGCCTGAGCGCCCCTTCGGCTGCTCGCCTGAGGCGGCGAGCCGGCCAGCGAATCGGCGATTGCCCCGGCGGGGCAATCGCCATCGTCCGGCTATTCGGCGCGACCGCGTAGCTGTCGACCGGCGGAATCTTGTCGATCAGGCCATGCGCCTTGAGGAATTCGGCGAAGCGCTCGTAGCGGCCGGCGTCGAGCGCCGCCGGGCGCTTGGCGAAGCGCGGCAGGGTGAGATCGAAGGCGCGCCGGTTCAGTTCGTCGTTGAGATCGGCGTGGGACTGCCATGAACATCGCCCGCGCCTCGTCCGGGATGATTGGTGAGGAAGATCGTCGCCTCCTCGATCGCGGCGAGGAAGCGGGCGAGCAGCGGATCGTCGCGACGGTCGGCCCTGGCGACGAAGATCAGCTCGTCGTAGATCGGCACGCCGTGCTCCTCGGGATAGAAGGCGACGCCGGGCTTGCCCTCGATGTCGAGCTGGGTCAGCTCGAAATTGCGGTAGCCGTCGATCGCCGCGTCGATCTGGCCGGACGAGCAGCGCGCTGACCAGGTTGAAGTTGACGTTGACCAGGGTCGACGTCGTCCGACGGTCAGGCCGACCGACTTCAGCATCTCGGCGAGATAGGCGGCCTGGATGCCCGGCCACCGAATAGCCGACCTTCTTGCCCTTGAGATCGGCGAGCGTCTTGATCGGGCCGTCCTTGAGCACGATCAGCGCATTGAGCGGCGTCTCGATCAGCGTGCCGAAGCGGACGAGCGGCAGGCCCTCGTTGAGCTGCAGCATGAGGTCGGGCTGGTAGGTGATGGCGATGTCGCGCCTGGCCGGCGGCGACCAGGCGCGGCGGCGCGCTCGGATCGGCCGGCGCGATCAGTTCGACGTCGAGCCCGTGGCGCTCGAAATAGCCGCCCTCCTTGGCGATGACCAGCGGCGCGTGGTCGGGATTGACGAACCAGTCGAGCAGCACGGTCAGCTTGTCGGCGGCCGACGGCCGGACCCGCGGCAAGCCACAGGGCGACAACGGCGGCGAGGCATCTGCGGATCATGGTTCATTCCCATCATGTCGGTTTCGGGGACCCAGGGCGTGAGGTTGCGGGTGAGGAAATCGACGGCGGCGCGAAGCAGCACCGACATCGCGGCGAGCAGGAAGAGGCAGGCGAACATCACCGCCGTCTGCGAGCGGGCATTGGCCTGGAGCATGGCGTAGCCGAGCCCGGAGGAGGCGCCGACCCATTCGCCGATCAGCGCGCCGATCGGCGCGTAGACGGCGGCAAGCCGCACGCCGGTGACCAGCGCCGGCAGCGCCGAGGGAATGCGCAGGAGCGCCACCTGCTGCGCATGGCTCGGCGCCGTAGAGGCGGGCGAGATCGAGGAGGTTTCCGTCGGTCCGCGCCAGCCCGTCGTTGAAGGCGGAGGCGACCGGAAAGAAGATCGCGATGGTCGCCATGACGATCTTCGAGGCGAGACCGAAGCCGAACCACAGCACCAGCAGCGGCGCGATGGCGAAGACCGGCAGCGCCTGGCTCACCACCATCAGCGGCAACAGCATCCGCCGGGTCGGCGGGACGAAGCTCATCAGCAGCGCCAGCAGGACGCCGAGCGCCGGTGCCGGCGATCAGGCCGATCACCGTCTCGGTCAGCGTGGTCACCGCGTCGACCCGCCACAGGTCCGGCCGGTCGCGCAGCGCCTCGAAGACGCTGAGCGGCGACGGCAGCATGAAGGCCGGCGGCGAGAAGACGACGATGACCGCCTGCCAGACGACGATCAGGCCGACGGCGACGAAGAAGGCGCGGACGACGATCATCGCCCGGCCGCCGCCGCCGGAAGTGTCACGGATATGCCGTGCCGAACGCCATCGACCGTCCGACCGCCTCGTCCATGGCGATCCGGTCATGCAACGAGGCGTCGGATGAACCCGTTCCGTTCCTTCGCCGGCATGACCCGGATCAGGTTCGAAGGGTTCGACCGTCAGGTCATCTCAGCTCGCGAACGAGCACCCCTCGGAACAAGCGGCAGCATTGCAGGCGCGCGCGGCAAAGGGCAAGCCGGTTCGACGGCGGAGCAGCCGATGCGCCGGGCGGTCAGCCGGTTCCCCAGGCGGTGAACGCTTCCTCGAACACCCGTTCGCCCGGCGTCCCCTTCTCGAAGGTCAGGATCGCCCGCTGGCCGGTGCCGTAGACGAAGGGCAGATCGATCCAGTTGCGGGCGCGCAGCAGCGCGACGTTGGAGGCGATGTCGTTCTGGTTGGCCGACAGCGCGATCCAGAAGAAGCCGTCGGCGACCTTGGCCGCGGCGCCGACCAGCGGCTGGCCGCGCTCTTCCTCGCTCGACTTCATCACGACCCGCGGCACCTCGGTGATGTCCTGCCCGGGGAAATCCGCCGGCGTATCGACCGTGACCTCGATCAGGTGGCTGGCCGGCAGCGTGTCGTCGGAGTTCTTGTGGAAGCGAGAAGCGGACCGTCATGTCGCGCTCCGGCACCTCGAGCCGCGCCTCGACTTCGGGACCGTTCGGACCGTCCTCGACAAACTGCCAGGTGACGGCGGCGTTGATCGCGGTCACCCCGGACCATCGCCCGGCGTCGCCGACCGGCTCCTCGTAGAGGATCGCCTTCTGGGCGACCAGCGGATCGCCGCCGGTGGCGGCGCCGGCATCGGCGACGGCGGCCTCGGGCGGCGGCGGCGCGACGTCGCCATCCGGCCATCGGCGCCGTCCCGGTCGGCGTCCGGCTCCGCGCCGACCGATGCGGACGTCGCGGATCCGCGCCGGCTGCATCGCCGGCAAGCAGGCGATCGGTATTCTTGCCGACGGACGCCGCGGCGGCATCGTCGGCCGGCTGCTTCGCTGATCGCTCGGCGGTTCGCTCGATTCGAACGAGGCGACGAGATCGGTCAAGACCGCGCGCTGCGACCAGGCGAGCGCGCCAGACCGCCGACCACGCCGATGATCAGAACCGAGGATGAGCCCCGGCAGGCGCGACCGCCGCGGCTTGGCATCGTCGAGATCCGTCCTCGGCGTCCGTCTTCCATATAGCCGCGGCGCGCGCCTTCTTGGTGAAGGCCAGCCGGTCGCGGCTGTCGACCTGAGGCCGCTCGGCACGCCCGTCGCGCGAGCCGGCGTCGGCGACGGTGCGGCAGCCTCGCTCCCATTCCTGGTCGTATTCCGGCGCAAGCCGCGGCTCCGCATCTCGCGCTTCGACGGCGGTCCGTGCCGGCAGGCGATAGCCGCTCGCCGGTACGTATTCCTCGACGTCCTCGACTGGTCGATCGTACTGCGGCTCCGGCCCGCGGCGGCGGAGGCGGAGCCGCCGGCGCCCGGCGGCTCGGTTCGCGCGCCATCGGCCGCTCGTCGGCCGGCCGTCGAAGATCGGGCGCGGTCGCGCTGTGACGCGCGGCGTCCGCCCGCGCGGCCGAGCGCGGGCGCTCGCCGGCTCGCCGCGCGGCGCCGCCGCGCATGCCGGCTTCCTGGATCGCCCGGCGGAAGACGTCCTGCGGCGTCGGCTTGCGGCGGCCGCGACCGGCTGGCGGCGACGGCGGCGACCGCGCGGCGGCGATCGGCGGTGGCGAATATTGCGGCGGAGCGGCTCGGGCGGACGGCGCCGGCGCGAGCCCGGCGGCGCTCTCCCGCTCGACACGACGAATCGCTTCCTCGAGTTCCAGACGCTGACGCGAAATCTCGGCCGTCGTCAGCGGCGGGTCGACGGCCTTCAACTGTCCGATCAAGGCATTGCGCGCCTTGTCGTACACCGTCCGGCGCGCGTCCGGGATATTCGGATCGATGCCCGAAATCGCTCGTCTTCAATACAGTATAGTATTCGGCCATGTGTTCGCCCTGCCGACAGGACCCTCTTTACGTGCGATCCCTAGCCTTGGAAAGGATCGTGAACCAGAATCGTATCCTCACGCTCGGGGCTTGTCGAAAGTAAGGCCACCGGCGCACCAATCAGTTCTTCGACATGGCGGACGTATTTCACCGCCTGCGCCGGCAAATCATTCCACGTCCGCGCACCCGCGGTCGAATCTTGCCAGCCTTCCATCGTTTCGTAAATCGGTTCGACGCGAGCCTGGGCATCCTCGACCGCGGGAAAGTAGTCGATCTCCTCGCCCGTCCAGACGATATCCCACGGCAATCTTGATGGTTTCAAGGCCATCAAGCACATCGAGCTTGGTCAGGGCAATGCCGTCGATCCCCGACGTCTGGATGCTCTGGCGCACCAGCACCGCGTCGAACCAGCCGCAGCGGCGCTTGCGGCCGGTCACGGTTCCGAATTCCTTGCCGCGCCGCCCGAGGAATTCGCCGGCCTCGCCGTGATCCTCGGTCGGGAACGGGCCTTCGCCGACCCGGGTGGTGTAGGCCTTGGTGATTCCGAGCACATAGTCGATCGCGCCCGGCCCGAGGCCCGAGCCGGTCGCCGCCTGGCCCGCCCCGGTATTGGACGAAGTGACATAGGGATAGGTGCCCTGGTCGATGTCGAGAAGGATGCCCTGCGCGCCTTCGAACAGGATGCGCCGGCCCGTCGCGGCGGGCCTCGTCGAGCAGGCGCCAGGTCGAATGCGACATAGGGCAGGACCGCGCGGCGCCACCGCCAGCAGATCGTCGAGAACCGAGCGCCGGGTCGATCTCCGTCGAGGCCAAGCCCGCGCCTCAGCGGATTGTGATGGGAGAGCAGGCGGTCGATCCGCAATTCGAGGGTCTTGCGGTTGGCGAGATCCATCATCCGGATCGCGCGCCGCCCGACCTTGTCCTCATAGGCCGGCCCGATGCCGCGGCCGGTCGTGCCGATTCGCGTGCCGGCATTCGACGTCTCGCGGGCGAGATCGAGTTCGCGATGGAGGGGCAGGATCAGTCGCCGCGTTCTCGGCGACGCGCAGATTCTCCGGCGAAATCGCGACGCCCTGGCCGGCCAGCCGGTCGATCTCGTCGACCAGCGCGTGGGGATCGACGACGACGCCGTTGCCGATGATCGACAGCTTGCCGGGCCGGACGACGCCGGAGGGCAGGAGGCTGAGCTTGTAGCTGACGCCGTCGATGACCAGCGTGTGGCCGGCATTGTGGCCGCCCTGGAAGCGCACGACGATATCCGCGCGCTCCGACAACCAGTCGACGATCTTTCCCTTGCCCTCGTCCCCCCACTGCGAGCCGACGACCACGACATTGGCCATTTAGGTGACTGGTTCCCCCGTCTCTTCATACGCAAATTCCCGCTCGCCGCGGCGGCATCCCCGATCGCGGCGCGCGCACTATAGCGATGCGAACCGTCCGGTGCGACCGGTTACCTCGGTCGCCGGCAATTCGCACCGGCGCAGAGCATAGCCGATCGAGCCCGCCGCGCGCGCTTTACTCCAGCGGTCGCGCGGGCGTAGGCGGACCGCCGGAAACGCCGCGGAGACAATCCATTGGATGCCAGCCAGATCAGGCGGCCGGTCGATCATCGACCGCCCTTACCTGCTTCTGTCGCTGACGTCGCTGTTCTGGGCGATCAACATCGTGCTCGGCCGCTTCATCGCCGGGACGATCCCGCCGGTGACGCTGTCGCAAATCCGCTGGGGCGGCGCCGCGCTGATCCTGCTGGCGATCAGCTGGCGGCATGTCAGGCGCGACTGGCCGGTGATCCGGGCCCACCTGCCGATCCTGCTGATCCTCGGCCTGACCGGGATGACGCTCTACAACACGATGGCCTATTACGGCCTCAACTACACCCAGGCGCTCAACGCCCTGCTGATGCAGTCGAGCGGCCCGCTGCTGGTCGCGCTGTGGTCGCTGGTCCTCTTCCGCGACCGCCTGACCCGCGCCCAGCTGGTCGGCATCCTGATCTCGCTGCTCGGCGTCATCGTCATCATCACCCGCGGCCAGCCGGAAGTGCTCCTCCACCTCGACGCTCAATCGCGGCGACCTGTGGCTGCTCGCCGGCATGGGCATCTACGCCCTCTACACGGTGCTGCTCAGGAAACGGCCGAAGATCCATTTCCTGTCGTTCCTCACCTTCACCATCACCGCCGGCGCGATCATGCTGATCCCGCTCTTCGTCGGTCGAATTCGCCGCCGGCTACCGCATGAACCCGACGCCGGCGGCCTTCGGCGTGATCCTCTACGTCATCATCTTCCCGTCGGTGCTCGCCTATTTCTGCTTCAACCGCGGCGTCGAACTGATCGGCGCCAACCGCGCCGGCCAGTTCTTCCACCTGATCCCGGTCTTCGGCTCGGCGATCGCCATCCTGTTCCTCGGCGAGCGGCCGGAATGGTTCCACGGCGTCGGCTACGCGCTGATCATCGCCGGCATCGTCATCGCCCAGCGGAACTGGCGGCGGGCAAGCGACAGGGCTGACGCGCTTCTTCGCTGCGCAATCGCCGCCGCCCCCAGCCATACTCCCGGCATGCGCGTTCATGAGAGCGGCCCGAAAGCGGGCGAAACCATCCTCTTTCTCCACGGGGCCGGCGCGAGTGCGGAGATGTGGAAGGCGCATCGTCCGCCACTTCGCGCGGTATCACGGCCTCTTGCCGGATTTCCCCGGCTTCGGTGATGCCGCCGGCGAGCCGTGGGTCTCGCTCGACCAGACGACCGGCGAGGTCGCCGAACTGGTGCGCACCCGCGCCGCCGGCGGGCGGGCCCATGTGGTCGTCGTCAGCCTCGGCGGCATCGTCGCGATCAACGCCTCCTCGCCGAGGCGCCGCGAACTGATCGAACACGCCGTCGGTCGACGGCGCCAGCGTGCTTGCCGCTTCGCCATCTCGCCCTGGCCCAAGCTCGGACTGCAGCTGATGCGGCCGATCGTCGACCGATCTCGCTGACACCGGTATCATCGCACGCCGCCGATCGCGCTGCCCGAGGCAGGCATAGCCGATTTCCGGAACGACTATCGGCGGATGTCATCGGCGGCGTTTGTCGCGGCGTTCACCGAGGCCCTCGACTTTCACCAGCCGCAAGGGCTGGCGCGGGTGGAGTGCCCCACCCTCTTCGTTGCCGGCGAGCGGGAACCGGGTTCGACACTTGCCTCGAACCGGCTGCTCGCGCGCACGATGCCACAGGCCGCCGCGTGCATCGTTCCCGGCAAATGGCACGGTTGGGTCGCCGGCGAGCCGCTCCTCCACTGCCGGATGGTCGAAGCCTGGATCACCGACCGCCCCTTGCCCGCCGAGTTGGCGACCGGCGATCCCGATCCCGGCCGACGGCGCCGGATCAGAAGCTCAGCGCGCTTCGCCTGGACGACGCCCTCGAGCGCCATGCACCCTCTCGAGCACCGCGTCCTCGATCGGCCCGTCGACCTCGATCAGGGCGATCGCGTCCTCGCCGGCCGCGGCGCGGCCGAGATTGAAGGTCGCGATGTTGACCTCCTCGGCGCCGAGCAGCGTGCCGAGCCGGCCGATGAAGCCGGGCTTGTCGCGGTTGGTGATGTAGAGCATGTCGGCGCCGAAGCTCGCCTCCATGTCGATCCCCTTGATCTGGATCAGGCGCGGCTTGCCGTCGGAGAAGACCGTGCCGGCCACCGACCGCTCCTGCCGCTCGGTGCGCACGGTCAGCCGGATATAGGTCTCGAAGGCGCCGCGCTGCGACTGGCGGACCTCGTCGACGGCGATGCCGCGGCTCTGCGCGACGACCGGCGCGTTGACCATGTTGACCTCGGTCAGGATCGGCCTGAGCAGGCCGGCGAGCAGCGCCGAGGTCAGCGCCTTGGTGTTCATCTCGGCGACGTCGCCGGCATATTCGATGGTGATGCCGCGCGATCGTCGTTTCGGTGAGCTGGCCGGCGAAGGAGCCGAGATTCTCGGCGAGCCGGACGAAGGGCGTCAGCCGCACCGCCTCCTCGGCCGTGATCGACGGCATGTTGAGGGCGTTGGTCACCGCGCCGTCGAGCAGGTAGTCGGACATCTGCTCGGCGACCTGGACGGCGACATTCTCCTGCGCCTCGGTGGTCGCCGCGCCGAGATGCGGCGTGCAGACGACGTTGGGCAGGCCGAACAGCGGGCTCGCATCGGCCGGCTCGGTGACGAAGACGTCGACGCCGGCGCCGGCGACCTTGCCGTTCTTGATCGCCGTCGGCGAGATCCTCCTCGACCACCAGCCCGCCGCGGGCGCAGTTGATGATGCGGACGCCCTTCTTCATCTTGGCGATCGCCGCCGCGTCGATGATGTTGCGGGTCTTGTCGGTCAGCGGCGTGTGGAGGGTGATGAAGTCGGCGCGGCGGAAGCAGTTCGTCGAGCTCGACCTTGTCGACGCCGAGCTGCACCGCGCGCTCGTCGGAGAGGATAGGGATCGAAGGCGATCACCTTCATCCTGAGGCCGATCGCCCGCTCGGCGACGATCGAGCCGATGTTGCCGCAGCCGATGATGCCGAGCGTCTTGCCGGTGATCTCGACCCCCATGAAGCGGTTCTTCTCCCACTTGCCGGCCTGGGTCGAGGCGTCGGCGGCGGGGATCTGGCGGGCGACCGCGAACATCATCGCGATGGCGTGCTCGGCGGTGGTGATCGAATTGCCGAAGGGCGTGTTCATGACGATGATGCCGCGCGCCGTCGCGGCCGGCACGTCGACATTGTCGACGCCGATGCCGGCGCGGCCGATGACGCGGAGCTTCGTCGCCGGCGGCGAGCACCTTCTCGGTCGACCTTGGTCGCCGAGCGGATGGCAAGCCCGTCATAGTCGCCGATGCGGCGAGCAGCGCGTCCTTGTCCTTGCCGAGATCGGGCTTGTAGTCGACGTCGATGCCGCGGTCCTTGAAGACCTGGACGGCGGTCGGGGAGAGCTTGTCGGAAACCAGTACGCGGGGAGGGTCATGGCACGTTGATCCATTGTCGGGATCGCTGTCCCTGCCGAATTACTGGGGTGCCAGCGCAGAGCCTGGCCTGCGAAGGACGCGATGCGACGTCGTGATCGCGCGCGTGCTTCGAGGCTCGCCGGCTTGCGCGGCTGCGCCTTCAGCATGGCTGGCGTCGGGTGACACCGTCATTGCCGTGCTCAGGCCGCCTGCTTCAGCGATGCCTTCTCCAGGGCGAAGGCCCAGTCGAGCCATTCGGTCAGGATGGCGAGGTCGGAGGCCTCGACGGTCGCCCCGCCCCAGATCCGCAGATGCGGCGGCGCGTCGCGATGGAAGGCGATGTCATGGGCGACGCCTTCCTTGTCGAGCCGCGAGGCGATGGCGCGGACGAAGGCCTCGTGGCCGGCAAGGTCGAGCCCGGTGACCGCCGGATCGACGATCTTCATGCAGATCGAGGTGTTCGACCGGGTCGCCGGATCCTCGGCGAAGAAATCGATCCACGGCGTCCGATCCGCCCAGTCGGCCAGCACCTTGAAGTTGGCGTTGGCGCGGCCGATCAGCCCGTTCAGCCCGCCTTCCGACTTGCGCCCAGTCGAGCGCGTCGAGATAATCCTCGACGCAGAGCATCGACGGCGTGTTGATCGTCTCGCCGACGAAGATGCCCTCGTTGAGCTTGCCGCCCTTGGTCATCCGGAAGAGCTTCGGCAGCGGCCACGGCGGCGTATAGCTCTCCAGCCGCTCGACGGCGCGCGGGCTGAGGATCAGCATGCCGTGCGCCGCCTCGCCGCCGAGCGCCTTCTGCCAGGAGAAGGTGACGACGTCGAGCTTGTCGAAGGGAAGCGGCTGGGCGAAGGCGGCCGAGGTCGCGTCGCAGATCGTCAGCCCCTCGCGGTCGGCGGCGATCCAGTCGCCGTCCGGCACCCGGACGCCGGAGGTCGTGCCGTTCCAGGTGAAGATCGACGTCATGGCTGAAATCGACCTGGCCGAGATCCGGCAGCTTGCCGTAGTCGGCCTTGATCACCCGGGCATTGTCGAGCTTGAGCTGCTTGACCACGTCGGTGACCCAGCCGAGGCCGAAGCTTTCCCAGGCCAGCACGTCGACCGGCCGGGCGCCGAGCAGCGACCACAGCGCCATCTCGACCGCGCCGGTATCCGAGGCCGGCACGATGCCGATCCGGTAGTCGGCGGGAACCTCGAGCGCCTCGCGGGTCAGGTCGATGGCCTGCTTGAGCTTGGCCTTGCCGATCTTGGACCGGTGCGAGCGGCCGAGAGCCGCGTCGCGCAAGCGCGTCCAGCGACCAGCCGGGTCGCTTGGCGCAGGGTCCGGAAGAGAAGTTGGGATTTGTCGGCTTGCGCGCGGGCGCGGCGACGCCGTTCACGGCAGTATCGGTCATTGTTCTATCCTCTCAGATAGGCAGCCCCTCGTTGGGGAGGGGTGGCCCGCCGCCTTCCTAACCGAATTGCCGAAGAACTCAAGCCCCAACTGCGCGCAACCAGGCAGATTATCGGTGAAGCAGAGCCTCGCAACACGAAGACATCCCTGAAAGGAACACTGTGTGTATTGGGAAAGCCGCCCACATCCACAGCGCGGCGGAAGGAGGGCCTCGCGGCGCTGGCGGCTTGAGCCCTGAAGAGCGCCGTTCGACGGCAAACGCGATCTGGTTGTGTTCGGATCATGCCGACTTGGTCGATAAGAACCGCGGAACGGATTATCCGCCGGGGCTGCTCATCAGTTACAAGGACATGCATGAAGCGCGTGTCGCTCGGGAACTCGGCGGTGTCTTTGAATCTTTGGGATGGGTCGAAACGTCGATGCCGCCGGTGGCGAAGTGGCCGTGAGGGAGGCCGGCGAACACAGCCTTGCCGCGTCAAGTCCGGCTCCTGGCGTCCGTCCTACCAGGTCGAGGTAAACTCCAACGTGCAGGAGCAGTCCGAACCTCGCAACTGACTTTTGACATTGCGCAATCACTGTCAGTCGACGTAAAGGTAAAATCAATGTTTCCGCAGGAAGAACTTGAGGATGCGTAGCTTACTTTCGCTGTCGCAAGGCAAATCTCTTCTTTGTCGATAATATCATTGCCATCTTTTGATTGAACATATTTATCAATGTAGTATTCGATTGTCGCGTCATTCGAGTTAGTCTTGACCGTACCGGGCGAGCCTGTTTCGATGTCCTTAGTATAACTCGAGACGTGATCCATATCTGAAGGCATGCAGTTGATACCCATCGCCGGCGTGGTTCTCGATCGTCAGCTCAAGCCACTCCGCGAAAGCCGGCGCCGAAAAGCCGGCGCATCCGACGGCAAGGACCGCGGCAAGCGATGTCTTGATGAATGTGTTCATCGTAAGAGGTCTCCATTTGCTTCGACGGGTTCGCGGACGCAAGAGAGGCTGAGCCGCCCGCGTCAGCCTGGATCCCGCCGTCCTACCAGGTCGAGGTGAATTGCAGCGTACAGGCGCAGTCGGTATCACTTCCGCAACTCACTTTCGACATCGCGCAATCACTGTCAGTCGATGTGAAAGTAAACTTTATACTTTCGCATTTCACACTCGAGTATGCATAGCTTACTTTCGCTGTCGCAAGGCAAATCTCTTCCTTATCGATAATATCATTGCCATCTTTTGATTGAACGTATTTATCAATATAGTATTCGACCGTCGCTTCGTCAGAGTCCAACTTGACCGTGCCCGGCGAGCCTGTTTTGATGTCATCAGGGTAGCTCGAGACGTGATCCATATCCGAGGCATGCAGCTGATACCCATCGCCGGCGTGGTTCTCGATCGTCAGCGTCAGACCGTCGGCGAGGACCGGCGCCGAGATACCTGCGCAGCCCATGGCAAGGGCCGCTGCAAGCGATGTCTTGATGAATGCGTTCATCGTTGAGAGGTCTCCCGTTTGCTTCGCCAGTGATTGGGTGCAAGGAGGCTGCGCCCCCTGCACAGTACGGCAGCTTTACGTCGCAGCGGTTTCAATCGGATTTCGTGGCGTGGGTAGAATTGTTTCAACTGTAACAGGCGCCCCGCTGTCGTCCGGACCGCAAGACCGGCCGATGACGACCCGCTCCACCCTGCGCGGACCGGCGGCCATATCGACTCGATCCTGTCGTCAATGCCGCCGGCGGCGAAATGACCGTAGGAGCGCTGGCGAGCCCGGCTACGCCGCGTCGGTCCGTATCCTGGCGTCCCTCCCCTTACCAGGTCGAGGTAAACTCCAACGTGCAGGAACAGTCGGGGGAACTCTCGCACTGACTTCGAACATCGCGCAATCGGAGCTAGTAGACGTAAAGGTAAATTTTGTGTCTTAACATTTTCCACTCGTCGAAATATAATCTATCTTTGCTGTCGCAAGGCAAGTTTCTTCTTCGTCGATAATATTCTTCCCATCTTTCACTATCATATACTTCTCTATGTGGTATTCTATCGTCCCTTCGTCCCAGTCGAACTTGACCGTGCCGGGCGAGCCTGTTTTGACGACGCGTGTAACTTGACGAGTGATCCATATCCCAGGCAACGCAGCTGGCTACCTCGCCAGGCGTGGTTCTCGATCGTCAGCGTCAGACCGTCGGTATCCGCGAGGACCGGGGCCGAGATGCCGGCGCATCCCACGGCAAGGGCCATTGCAAGCGATGTCTTGATCAATGCGTTCATTGTGAACGGCAGATCGACCGGACCCGACAGCCGACAACCTCATTTGTCTTCGGCGCCGACAGCGTCCGGGACCATCAATCGGCAGTCGCGTTGCGCGAGATGTTCGGTGGAACGCTCGTGCCGGTCGCAGGTGTCGCCAGGCACAATGTCCTGCTTCCCCTGATCAGGCGCGGGCAATTCGAGACCCTGATGCGCGAGCTGCTGCCGGCGGAGCCGGTCGGCAACGCTGTCGTCAGGCGGTTTCGGAGGCTTTCTGCCGGCCGGCGGGACTGACGGGCGGCGAAGCCGCGCCATCCCCAATCCACATCGACGACAGCTTTTTCATGCCGACGACAAATACTTCGCCTATAATCGCGGCGGGAAAGAGCGCTTTCGCGCGGCTGGGACAATAGGGGGGCCAGGTCGGCGGGATCAGTATCGTCTGGAGAAACGCGACGGCGGAAGCGTATTCGGCTTCCCGCGACAGTTGCCGTTTGCTATCCATCCGCGCCGCTCGGGCACGACCTGACAAACGGGGACGAAAGAACCGAAATGACAGCCATCAGGTCAATCCTGTATTACATCTCGTCGCCGGTCCTCGTCCTCAAGGACTATCCGATCCTGTTCCGGTGGAAGGACGTCTATATCGTCACCGGCGGGTTCATCAACTCGGTCTCCGCCATCTTTTCGTTTCTGGTCGCGACCTATTTCTACAGGACCATGTTCCCGGCCGAGACCGCCGATCCCGGCTGGCTCTGGAAGCTCGTCGCGGTCGTGTTCTTCTCGCTGATCTTCAGCAAGGTCTTCCACTTTTTCGCGCTGGGTCGCGAGTTTCTGCGCCAGCCCAAGAAATACATGGCCGAGACCGCCTTCTACAATCAGGGCGGACAGATCGGCGTGTTCCTCGGCACCGTCTGGTTTTCGCCTTTCGACCGGGATCGAATTCCTCGCCTGCATGGACATCAATCTGGCCGCCGGCTGCCTGTCGCTGGCGCTCGGCCGGATCGGTTGCTACAGCTACGGTTGCTGCCATGGCCGGCAGACCACCAGCCGGTTTTCGACGGTCTATACCCACCCGCTGACCAAGGCGCTGCGGGTCTTCCCCGAACTGACCAACGTGCCGCTCGTCCCCACCCAGCTGATCTCCGCGGCCTATGCCTTCGCGCTGTTCTTCGTCATGATCTGGGCGCTGTTCCACTCGCCGAGGGCCGGCGTCGTCTCGGCGATCTTCATCCTCGCCTATAATCTCTTCCGGATCTTCATCGAGCGGTATCGCCTCAGCGTCGTCAACGTCTCGGCCAAGACCGTCCATATGAAATTCTACATGGGCGTCGCCACGACGATCCTCGGATTCGGCGCGGCCTATCTCGTCTTCGTGCTCTGGGACACGGCGCCGCTCCTGACCTTCAAGGCACCCCTGACGCTCGGCGAATTCCTCGTCGAGGACGTCTTCCGGCTGCAGACGATCGTCGCCATCGCGATCATCTTCGTCACCTACCTGTTCTTCTGGGGAACCCACTACAAGAAACTGGGCCAGCACTTCGAGTGGAGCGAAGGCCCGAATTGAAGGTCGAAATATCGCGCCTGCCCTGGATCCTCGTCGGGATTTCGGCGGCGCTGGAGGGGGTGACGGTCGCGATCCTGCCCTATGTCTCGAGCCTGCCGTCGAACGGTCCGATCTCGAAGCCGCCGGAATCGGGATTGCTTCTCGGCTATATCGGCATGCTGACCGCGATCCTGCTGGTCAACGCCTTCGGCCGAACGTCGATCTCGAAACGGATCGCCGGCGGCGCCTTGCATATCGAGGGCGCGGTCTTCATTTCGCTCTGGGGCGGACTGTTTCTGGCGCTGATCTTCTTCTTCCAGGGCGTCTTCGATTTCACGCCCTACACCACGCTGACCGTGATGCTTCGCGCCGCCTGCTCGTTGGCGGCCAGCACGCTGATCGTGCTTCTCCTCTACCGGGTTTCGGCGCGGCTCGTCCCCTGGCTTTCGGTGAGGCTGGCGTGGGGCGCGGACAAGATGGCGGATCGAAGGGGCGGCGATCTGGCCTCCGGTCGTGCTGCTGTCGCTCTACGAGGCGATTGCCCTGCCGATCATCGAGCTGGTCAGGGGCGTAGAAGACAACCGCTTCCTGGCCGGCCTCGGCCTCGGCCTCGTCGCCGGCGCGGTCGCGACGACGGTCGTCGTGGCGCTCTACAACCTGGTCGTTCCGGCGGCTTCCCGGCGGGACCCTGTCATTCGACCTCGAGAAGTCGGCCTGAGACACTCCGCCCGAGGGCCGCGTGCAGGGACTGAAAAAAACGCGGCGGGGGAGGCCCCCGCCGCGTTTTCCGATGCGCCCCAGATGCAGCCTGAGGAGGACTGCCGCCTAGTTCAACAGGTAGCGGAGGCCGACGCGGACTTCCGACGCGGTGATGTCGTCGTATTTGATCCGCTTGTTGCCGTAGGCGCGGCAGCGTCTTGCCCGACTGGGCGTTGCCAAGATCGATGTAGCGGTAGTTGAGATCGATGAGCCAGTTGTTGCTCACCGGGACCGATACGCCCGCCATCAGCGCCCAGGCAAGGTTGGTGGTGGTTGCCCCCTTCCAGGTCCCGGTCGTGCCGTTCGGATTGGTGTATTTGACGTTGGAGGTCGTCAGGCTCGACACGCCGACGCCGGCACCGACATAGGGGATGAAGCCGGCAAGCCCTTCGCCGCCGAGATCGAAATCCCAGTAGGCGTTCACCAGCCCGCTCCAGGCCGCGATGTCGGCATATTCCTTCGAATATTCCTTGCCCGGCTTTCCGGTGCAGGGATCGGGGCAGTTGAGCTTGCCCTTGAACTGGCTCTCCCACTCATAGTCGACCGTGAAGTCCGACCGGAAGGAATTGTTGAAGCGGTAACCGAAGCCGCCGCCGACGAGCCCGGTATTGGCAAGGCTTTCGTCCTTCATGTTGCCGTAGCCATTGACGTCGAAGCTCGCGTTCGGCGCCGCGTACCATTTGTAGCCGAGGTCGCCACGCAGGTACCAGTTGCTGCCGACTTCATAGGGCGCCGCCGCCGGTGCCTCGTAGTAGAGTCGCCGGCAAATCCGCCGCCAGCGCCGTGGCCGCCGGCACGATCAGCGCTATAGCTCCAAAAAGAGCTGAAACTCGCAGACTCCCCATCTTCAAATCCTTTCCCCTTGCGCCCAGCTACATGCGGCCGCCGTTAGCGGTGCGCCGTGGAAAGGGATTGTTGAGGTTAATGGTTAAATCGGTGTTAACCACGTTGGCCAATCGCAAGGATTGCACCTCTTCCCGGATCCGGCGACCTGACAACGCCGATATATGATCGTGAAATCAACACGTTAAGCGCGCAACGCCTACACCGGTGAAGATCGCCGGGCCGAACACGCGTACTGATTCGGCTGTGGCGAGACTATCGCAATGCCGGAAAAGCGTTAACCAAATATCGTCCGCGACGAATCAGCGACGACTTCCGATTCACCTTTGGCACGACAAGCAAAACCCCGGGCGACAGACCCGGGGTTTTGTCAGAACAGTCGACTGGGGATCAGGCCTGCGGCTGAGGCTCCAGGCCGGCGGGCGGTTCGCCCTTGGGCTTGCCCTTGGTCACCGGCACCGCCGAACCGCGCGACGCCGCCTGCTCGTCGGCGGTCTCGCGCACCGGCGGCTTGCCGGCGAAGAGGCCGCGAATCTCGTCGCCGGAGAGCGTCTCGTATTCGAGCAGCCCCTGGGCGAGCGTTTCCAGTTCGTCGCGATGATCGGTCAGGATCTTCTGGGCTTCGGAGAGGCCGGTCTCGACCAGTCGCCGGATCTCGGCGTCGATCTTCTGCGCCGTCTCCTCGGAGACGTTCTGCTGCCGCGAGACCGAATGGCCGAGGAAGACCTCTTCCTGATTCTCGCCGTAGGAGACCGTGCCAAGCTCTTCCGACAGGCCCCAGCGGGTGACCATCATCCGGGCCAGCGACGTCGCGCCCTCGATGTCGGAGGCCGCACCGGAGGTGACCTTCTCGCGCCCGAAGACGAGCTCCTCGGCGACCCGGCCGCCCATCATGATGGCGAGGCGCGAGGTCATCTGCTCGAGGCTCATCGACAGCTTGTCGCGTTCCGGCAGTTGCATGACCATGCCAAGCGCGCGGCCGCGCGGGATGATCGTCGCCTTGTGAATCGGATCGGTCGCCGGCACGTGGAAGGCGCAGACGGCGTGGCCGGCCTCGTGATAGGCGGTCAGCCGCTTCTCGTCCTCGGTCATGACCAGCGTCCGACGCTCGGCGCCCATCATCACCTTGTCCTTGGCGTTCTCGAATTCCGCCATGGTCACCAGCCGCTTGCCGCGACGGGCGGCAAGCAGCGCCGCCTCGTTGACCAGGTTCATCAGGTCGGCGCCGGAGAAGCCCGGCGTGCCGCGCGCGACGGTCCTGAGATCGACGTCCGGCGCCAGCGGCACCTTGCGGACATGGACCTTGAGGATGCGCTCGCGACCGACGACATCGGGATTGGGCACCACGATCTGGCGGTCGAAACGGCCGGGCCGGAGCAGCGCCGGGTCGAGCACGTCGGGCCGGTTGGTGGCGGCGATCAGGATGACGCCCTCGTTCGCCTCGAAGCCGTCCATCTCGACCAGGAGCTGGTTCAGCGTCTGCTCGCGCTCGTCGTTGCCGCCGCCGAGGCCGGCGCCGCGATGACGGCCGACCGCGTCGATCTCGTCGATGAAGATGATGCAGGGCGCGTTCTTCTTGGCCTGCTCGAACATGTCGCGGACGCGGGACTGCGCCGACGCCGACGAACATCTCGACGAAGTCCGAGCCGGAGATGGTGAAGAAGGGAACGTTGGCCTCGCCGGCGATGGCGCGGGCGAGCAGCGTCTTGCCGGTGCCGGGCGGGCCGACCAGCAGCACGCCGCGCGGAATCCGCCCGCCGAGCCGCTGGAACTTCTGCGGATCGCGCAGGAACTCGACGATCTCCTGGAGGTCTTCCTTGGCCTCGTCGACGCCGGCGACGTCCTCGAAGGTGACGCGGCCATGCGCCTCGGTCAGCAGCTTGGCCTTCGACTTGCCGAAGCCCATCGCCTTGCCGCCGGTCCCCTGCATCTGGCGCATGAAGAAGATCCACACCGCCAGGATCAGGAACATCGGCAGCCAGGAGACCAGCATGCCGATCAGCGACTGGCCGGCCTCGACCGGCGGCTTGGCGCTGATCGCGACGCCGCGATCCTCGAGCCGCTTGACCAGTTCCGGGTCTTCCGGAGCGAAGGTCTGGAAGGCGCCGCCGTCGGTGTAGACGCCGGCGATCTGCTGGCCGGAAATCACGACGTTGCGGACGCGGCCCTGATCGACGTCGGAGAGGAATTGCGAATAGGAAATATCCTGCCCGGCAACCCGCTGGCTGGAATTCTGGAACAGATTGAAAAGGGCGATGAGCACCAGTCCGATGATCACCCACAACGCGAAGTTACGGAAATTGGCGTTCATTCTCGTCCCTTGGCGGCCCGGCATCCGCTGCAAGCCCGGTTTCTCAGGCGTTAAGATAGGTGCCGGATGGCAGAATTCCAACAAGAGTTTGTTGTCGTATCATGCTGAAATTACGGCAGGGTGAACAGACCGACCGTCATGAATCGTCGTAAGTGGGGAACCGCGGCGGGCTCGCCAGCCGTTCACCGACGATCTGACGCACGGTCACCGTCAGCGCGGACCTTCGCCCGTCGGCGACGAATCCGAGGGTCGGCGCGGCGACCACCTGTCCCTCTCGCCAGACGCGCCGGCTGGACCTCCAGCGCCGCCGCCGGGACACCCGGCGACTCGGGCGCCGATCATGCGGCGTCCGGCCTCGCCCGAGCGGACCGAGGACGAGCCGGTCGGCGCGTGCTGCGGCGCGATATCGACCGTGAATCGCCGGTCCCAGACGCCCGGAAAACCCTCGGTCAAGCGGGATTTCCGGCAGCCCGCCCCGCCCGGCTTCGCGATAGAAAAGCACGGAATCGCCCCTCGATCTCGACGACGACGCCCGCCAAGCGTCCGCTTGAACCGGCCGCCGTCAAAGCCGAGAAGCGCGTCGTGAAGCGCCTTCAGCCGCTCGAAGCGCGGCGGATAGGGTTCGCCGCCGATCGCCATCAGCAGCCGCACCAGCAGCCGGAGGCGGACGGCCTCGGGTTCGCCGAGGAACGGACCGCGGGCGACCCGCGCGATCGCCAGGTGGTCGACCGTGACACCGGCCGGCGATGAAGCGGTCGGTGGCGGCGTCGATCGCATCGGCGGCCGCGGCAAAATGCGCCGCGGTCGCCGCCAGTTCGGCGGCGCCGATACCCGGCGGCGGCGAGCTTCGGCATATCCTTCCGGATCCGCGCCCGCAGGAAGCGCGGATCGCGATTCATCGGATCGTCGACCGGGACCAGGCCGGCGGCGGCGGTGGTGGCGACGAGCCGCGACCGCGGAATATCGAGAAACGGCCGGAAGACGACGAGCCCGTCGCTGGCGACCGCCCGGCGCATCGCCGCCAGCCCGAAGACGCCCGGAGCCGCGCTGGAGCCGGATCAGGAACGGTCTCGGCCTGATCGTCGCGGTGATGGGCGAGGAGAAGGTGCGAGGCCGCCGCCTCGCCGCGCCGCGCCGATCAGCAGCCGGTACCGCGCCTCGCGCGCCGCCGCCTCGATATCGCATCGCGGCAGAGGGCCGGTCGCGGTCAGAAGCCGCGCCGGCATGCCGCGCCTTCCGGCGGTCGCGACCACCTCGGCCGCCTCGCCGGCCGAGCCGGTCCGGAGGCCATGATCGACGGTCAGGACGATCGATCGCGGGCCGGCCGAGCCCTGCGCCGCCACCGATCGACGACGTCGAGCAGCGCCAGCGAATCGGCGCCGCCGGAGACCGCCAGGGCAACGACTCCGGCCCCGGCGACCGGCGCGAGAAGCGCCTCGACTTCGCCGTCGGTCAGCGGTTGGGCGGTGCTCAGCAGCCCGCAACGGCCTTTTCGGTCGCGACCCGCTGCTGAAGCGCATTCGAGGCCTTCGGATATTTCCTCAGCACCTCGGTATAGGTCGAGCAGGCCGCCTCGCGTTCGCCGAGTCCCGCCAGCGACAGGCCGAGCTTGAGAAGCGTGTCGGCCGCCTTGGCGCTTTTCGGATAAGCCTTGTAGCCGGCGAGGAATTCGTCGGCCGCCTCGCTGTAATTGCCCGCGGGCAAACAGGCTCTCGCCGAGCCAATATTGCGCGTCCGGAGCCCGCTCGTCACCGGGATAGGTGGCGAGGAAGTTGCGGAACGAGGCCTCGGCGAGCTCGTAGTCGCCGGACAGGATGCTGGAATAGGCCCGCTCGTAGTCCGCGCCCGGCTCGCCGAGCGATAGCGACCTGGGTGCTGCCGCGCAGGTCGTTGGTCTTGGCGGCGCTCGCCGCCGGTGCCGCGGCGCCCGGCGCGGTCAGGTCGATCGGCTGATCCCGGCGGGCGCGTCGATGACCAGCCGCCCCGGCGGTCCGGCGACGGCGACAGCCGCCGGCCGCGCTGTCCGGGATCGTCACCACGGCGCCGTTCGCGGCAGCGTCGCCGGTCTTGATGCCAAGCTGCTGCTGGATCTGACGGAGCCGGAAAGTCGAGTTCCTCGACGGCGCCGGTCAGTTCGCGGATCCGCGCTTCGGCGCGGTTGAGCCGCTCGGTGACGTCGGCCTGGCGCGACCGTGCGTCCCGTCGCCGCCGGGCTGCGATCTGTGCGTGTCCTGATGCTTGGCGAAAGGCCGCCAGGCGCGCCTCGGCGAGCATCGGCGACAACGCGCCGGCCGCCAGCAGCGCCCCGGCGAGGAAAATCGTACCCAGCTCTGGTCTTCACGCGATGCTTCCCCTCGGCGCCAGCCGTCGGCAACGGGACCGGCAGCGCACTTCGATGCGAAGCGCCAGATAGGCCGCGCGAGTTCGGCCAAATTTGGGCGTTGCAAAGCGGAAACGGCGGCCGAAGCCGCCGTCGACGCCATCGCGAAGGGCGCCCTCCCCATCAGACGCCCGCGGCGTTGAGAACGATGACCGCGCGCCGGTTCTGCGACCAGCAGGAGATGTCGTTGCAGACCGCGACCGGCCGTTCCTTGCCGTAGGAGATGACCCGCATGCGGCTGCCGGCGACGCCCCGTGCCGACGAAATAGTCGCGCACCGCCGTGGCGCGGCGGGCACCGAGCGCGATGTTGTATTCGCGCGTGCCGCGCTCGTCGGCGTGGCCCTCGATGACGAAGGTGTAGCGCGGATACTGGATCAGCCACTGGACCTGACGATTGAGCGTGGCGATCGCCTGCGGCGTGAACTCGGCGGAATCGGTCAGGAAGAAGACCCGGTCGCCGACATTGACGACGAATTCCTGGGAGCTGCCGGGCGTCGCCGCGGCGCCCGGTGATGCTGAGATCGGCCCCGGTCAGGCTGTTCTTCGCCGGCGCAGGCCGCAAGGGCCAGCGCCACCCCGACGATCAGCGCCATCCGGCCAAGAGCGCGAAACTTGCGGCATTCCATTTAACTCCTTGTCCACCATACCGGCCATCTAACCGGCGTGTGGTTAAGCGCGCGTTCAGCGACTTGGTTAATGAACTGTCAAGGGTCGCGCCCGTCTGCCGTCGCCCGTGACGACATCATTCCGACCGCGACGCCGTATCCGTCGCGTCCGGCGCCCCCTCGCCCGCGATGCGCAGGGTAAAGGGACGCGCTCAGTTGATCAAGGGCGACCAGGCCGGATCGGAAGCGAAGCTCGGCGTCGGCACCCGGAATTCGTTGTAGCCGCTGACATCGATCGTCCACAGCTGCGGGCCGCCATTGCCGCCCGGCGTGTCGCGGAAGAACATCAGCACCCGCCCGTTCGGCGCCCAGGTCGGCCCTTCGTTGTGGAAGCCCTCGGTCAGCATGCGCTCGCCGCTGCCGTCCGGCTTGATGATGCCGATGCCGAACTGGCCGGCCCGCCGCCGGGTGAAGGCGATGTAATCGCCGCGCGGCGACCAGACCGGCGTCGAATAGGTGCCCTCGCCGAAGGAGATGCGCTGCGGATTGCCGCCGTTGGCGTCCATCACGTAGAGCTGCTGCGAGCCGCCGCGATCGGATTCGAAGACGATCTGGGACCCGTCCGGCGAATAGGACGGGCTGGTATCGATCGCCGCGTCGTCGGTCAGCCGGGTGGTGCGCCGCGAGCGCAGGTCCATCGCGTAGATGTTGGCGTTGCCGTCCTGCTGCAGGCTCATGATGACCTGCTGGCCGTCGGGCGAGAAGCGCGGCGCGAAGGTCATGCCGGGAAAGTCGCCGACCAGCTCCCGCTGCCCGCTCTCGATGTTGAGGAGATAGACCCGCGGCGTCCCGCCGTCATAGGACATGTAGGTGACTTCCTGGGTCGACGGACTGAAGCGCGGGGTCAGCACGAGGTCGCTGCCGCCGGTCAGGTAGCGGACGTTGGCGCCGTCCTGATCCATGATGGCGAGGCGCTTGATGCGGTTGTCCTTCGGGCCGGTCTCGTCGACGAAGACGACGCGCGTGTCGAAATAGCCGCGCTCGCCGGTCAGGCGCTCGTAGATCGCGTCGGCGATGATATGGGCGACGCGGCGCCAGTTCTCGGGACTGGTGAAGAACTGCTGTCCGGCGATCTGCTCGCCGGCGAAGACGTCCCACAGGCGGAATTCGGTGCGCAGCCGGCCGTCGGCAAGCTGCTCGACGCCGCCGATGACCAGCGCCTGGGCGTTGGCGAGCCGCCAGTTGGCGAAGTTCGGCACGGCGCTCGGCGGTCGCCGAGCGCTCGACGAAGGCGGCCGGATCGAGCGGCAGGAACAGGCCCGAGCGCTGCAGGTCGGCGGCGATGACATTGGCGATCTCCGGGCCGAGCTGGGCGTCGCCGCCGAGGGCGAGGAAGGCCGGGATCGCGATCGGCACGGGCTGGATATTGCCGCGGGTCACGTCGAGCTCGAGCTGGGCATGGGCCGGCAGCGACAGCGCCAGAAGCACGCAACAGGCCGCGGCAGGACGACGGCAACGGCGCCATCGCGCCCGCGGTACCGCGCCCGACCCTTCGGCCTCGCGCATCGGCTCAGCCACCGAACATCTCCCTCGGATCGAACGTCATGATGATCTCTTTCCAGCTATCATATTTCTCGGGCGGGAGAGTGAATGGCGCGCAGCGCTTGACCGCGCGGATCGCGCTCTCGGCGGCGACCTGCCCGATCTGGCTCGGACGGTACTCGACCACCTCGGGCTCGCGGGTGAGCGTGCCGTCCTGGCCGAGGAACACCTTGACCTTGACCCGCAACTCGGCCGGGTCGACGCGCGTCGGCGGAATGTCCCAGCAGGCGGCAAGCCGCGCCCGAAGCGCATCGATCTCGTTCTGGCGAAGCTGCGTGAACGGCGAGCCGGTGACCGCGCCGATCGTCGCCGGCTGTGTCCGACGGCGCCGGCGCCGAGGCCGGCTTGGTCTTGTCGAGCAGCGCGGTGATCTCGTCGGCGAATTCCTTGACCTCCGTCGGCCGGCGCCGGCGCCGGCCGCGGCGGCCGCGACGCGCGGCAGCGGCGTCTCGACCGCGACCTCCTGCGGTCTGCGGCGGCGGTCGCCTCGTCCGGCGGCGGCTGCTGCCTCGGCGGCCGGGTCGGGCTCGGGGACGGCCTCGGCTTCCGGCGGCGGCTCCGGCGTCGGCTCGGCCTGCATCGACGGCGGCGGCTCCGGCGGCGCCGGCTCGGGGTCGGCTCGGGATCGGGCGACGGCGGCGGTGGTGGCGGCGTCGGCGGCTTCGGCTCCTCGGCCGGCGGCTCGGGCGCCGGCGCCGGCGCCTCGGCCGCCACTTCGGTCGGATCGTTGGGAGAGGTCTCGTCGGCCGGCTCGGCGTCCTTCAGGCCGAGCGGCGTAGTGCTGCTACCGCGTCGAGTTCGATGAACTCGATCGGCACCGCCTCGATATCGCTGGCGTCGAGCGGCTCGAACGAGCCAAGCGAGATGGCACCCCACCCGATCAGGACGAGGTGGACGATCAGCCGAGACGGTGAGCCCGGTCCGCATCGCGCGATCAGCTGTCCGGATCCTTCAGCGCGACCAGACCGATTCGCTTGAAGCCCGCACCATTCATGGTGCCCATCACCTGCATGATCGTCCCGTAGCTGGCCGACTGGTCGCCGCGCACATAGATGCGCTCGTCGAGTCCGTTGGTCGCCAGCGCGGTCAGCCGCGGCACCAGTTCGGCGATGGTCACTTCCTCGTCCATGCACGAAGATCCGCGCCGTCGGGATCGATGGTGACGGTGATCGGCTCCTTCTCGAGCGCCAGCGGACTGGCCGGCGCCTCCGGCAGGTCGACCGGAACGCCGGCCGAAAGCAGCGGCGCGGTGACCATGAAGACGATCAGCAGAACGAGCATCACGTCGACGAACGGCGTGACGTTGATTTCGCTCATCGGCCTGGCCGGCGCGGCGGCGGCGCCGGCCGCGCATGCTGCCGCCCGATCCCATTGACATCGCCATGTCTCAAACCCTTTCGTCGACCTGGCGCGACAGGATGGCGGAGAATTCGTCGGCGAAACCTTCGAGCCGCTGGCTGATCCTGCCGGCGTCGTTCGACAGCTTGTTATAAGCAATCACCGCCGGTATGGCGGCAAGAAGGCCAAGGGCGGTCGCCAGCAGCGCCTCGGCGATGCCGGGCGCGACGACGGCCAGCGACGTGTTCTTCGAAGCCGAGATCGCCTGGAAGCTCGACATGATGCCCCAGACCGTGCCGAACAGGCCGACGAAGGGACCGGCCGAGCCGACCGTCGCCAGAAACAGGAGCCGGCGCTCCAGCCGCGCGGTCTCGCGGACGATGGTGACGTCGAGGACTTTCTCGATCCGGGTCTGCAGGCCGATCGGCGAGCGGGCGCCGGCCTCGAAGCTGCGCTTCCATTCGCGCATCGCCGCGACGAAGATCGAGGCCATGCCCGACGGCGTCCGCCCGGTCAGCGACCGATAGAGATCCTCCAGCGACTGGCCCGACCAGAACACCTTCTCGAAGCGGTCCATCTGCCGGCGGGTGCGCGAGTAGAGGACGGTCTTGTCGACGATGATCGCCCAGCTCCAGACCGAGGCGAGCAGCAGGCCGATGATCACCGCCTTGACGACGATATGCGACTGGAGGAACAGCGAGATCAACGAGATATCGCCCGCCGGCGAGACCAGAACCGCCTCCGTCACCCCATCAATCGGCATGGATAATTCACCTTTCGGACATGGTTCCTACAGCGCAGCGTAGACGGCGAGATGGCGGGTCGCCGCGTGCGGTAGTCGGACCGCGTCCGGGCTTTCGAAGCCATCGGTCCCGGCGTTTGCTCGGGGTCCGGTGTCTCGCTTCCAAATTTGTCAAAACGAGGGCCGCCGGACGCCGCTCTACCCTCGCAAACCCTTGGCATTTCTAGCCTTGTCAGGGTTAACGAAGGGTTAGCCGCTCGGCCGCCGCGTCCAGTCTGGGCGCGGACCGAATCCGGGATGCGCCGGGCGCGGCCCTCGCGATTGACGAGGACGATCGTCACATCGGCCTCGACCAGCGTCACGCCGTCGCGGCGGACCGACTGCTTCAGTTCGAGCCGCGCCCCGCCCATCTCCCCGACCAGCGTCCGGACCTCGAGCAGGTCGTCGATGCGGGCCGGCTTGAGGTAGTCGATCGCGATCCGGCGGACGGCGAAGACCAGCGGCTCGCCATGCTCGCCGTCGTTCAGCCCGGTGTGGCCGACGCCGATCAGCCGGACGAAGTCCGACCGCCCGCGCTCCATGAAGCGGATGTAGCTGCCGTGATAGACGACGCCGGAAAAATCGGTGTCCTCGAAATAGATCCGCACCGGCAGGACATGGCCGCCGGGAATCAGCCGGCCGGCGAGATCGGGCCAGGATCTTTGCGAGGCGGTCACCGGCGGGCAGCCTTTTCGCTTCGCGGCTTCGCCTGGCTTGACCAAGACCGGTTTCCCTTGCCCAACTGCTCGACTTCCAATGATCCGATCAAGACATGCCCGGGTTCTTCGACTGGCCAATCGAGGTATTTCTCGCGGGCCAGTTTCTCGATGGTCGACCGGTTCTTGAGGAATGCGTCAAGCCTCGCTTGTGCCTCGGTGCTGGTGGACCCGAAATGATCCTCCAGGGCCTCGCCTGTAATCTCACATAGAACAACGCCTCTGACAGCGTCTCCTTCAAAGGCAACGACATCGCGATCGAAAGCGTATCGCGGCTTCGGCGCGCGAAATGACAGATCGAGGCCCGGGATGATGTTTCGAAGACCGTGGACCGCCTTGAGCGCGGCGTCTCTGATATTGCCGTCGATTTGACCTAAACCTTCCAGCGCAAGGGTGCGCCAGACCTTGCCGCGATTGACGGCTTCGGTCCAAGCGAACTCCAGATCGAGCGGCCGGGTCCTGGCAAGCACGTCAAGCAGGACTTCCGCCTGGAGGAGGTCCTTGTCTCGTTTCCCTGCCCCGGCCGCGCGACGCCGTGAGACGATAAGTTTGTGGACTGCGTACTGCTGAGGGGTGGGAACAACGACATACACTCCGGCCTGATGCAACAAGGCAGCCGGCTCCGGATCGTGGATCAGGTAATCCAGGAATCGAAGAGGCTGTGCATCGGTCTGAAAAGCCGGCAACGCCTCCGGGACCTCCGTATCGGGACCTTCATTTGGCGTCAGGAAATCCACCCGCAGACCGCTCTTGGCTTTGTAGCTGACGATCCTTCCTGTATGGAGATTCGGTAGAGGCCGAAAGGTCGGTTCGACTTGCCTGAGGATTTCGAGCACGGGCGGAGTTTCCTCCTCAACGGCGACCGAAACATTCCTGAACTGCGCAATGTCGATGTCCTCCGTCCGAACGGCTTGATCCGGCAATTTCACGCCAAGCATTGCGGAATAGGTCTGATAGGCGACCGTTCCGACAAGCACGCCGCGGAGACGAAACACACCGGCTTTTGCCAGCGCGGCAACGACGTTCGCCAGTTCTGGCGCGGGGCGCGACACGCCAAGGGAGCGGACGAGCGTCGAGACC
>CAWDTS010000015.1:0-328407 GCA_963805325.1 uncultured Alphaproteobacteria bacterium
CTCGTGCGTGCGCTCCGACATGATGATCGACTGCAAGGTCGAGATCGAAGTGATCTGCTACGCGCCGAAGAAGTGAGGTGCGCTCAGCGCACCTTGCCGCGCGCCGCCACCGGCCACACCACCTCGACCTCGCCGTCGCGCAGGCCATAGACCTCGTCGACCATGTTCGACACGACGCAGCAATGGTTGGGGATGATGTTCAGGACCTCGCCGACTTTCGGCTTCGTCTTGGAGCGCGAGAGATCGATCATGCCGTGCTCTTCGGAGAGGTTGGCGACGACCGCATCGGGATATTCGACGACGCGCCCGAAATCCTTCACGAAATACTGCTCGCGCGTCAGCACCTTTGAGCCCGCGTCGATGATGGCGCGGTCTTCCGTCGGTCGGCTCACGACGGTGACGCGGACATGCATCGCGCAATCGTCCCATGTAGCGGCGCCGGCGGAGACCATCATCACGTCGTTGTAGACGTAGGTCCCGGCCCGGTGCTCCGTCATCATCGGGAAATCGCCGAGCGTCCGCAAAGCCGGTGAGCCGCCGCCGGAAACCACGGGGACTGGAATTCCCTCCGCCTCGAAGAGCGCGAGCGCGCGCGTCATGAACTCGCCGGTCGCCGGCGCCTTGTTCGGATAAGTCATCAGCCCTTCGAAGCGGATACGCGGCAGGTTCATGGCGAAGCGCGCAAGCTCGCGCGCCGCCTCCGGCGTCTGCACACCGTTTCGCCCGAAGCCGATGTCGCATTCGATCAGGAGCGGCACATCGCGGCCGTGACGAACGCCGGCCTCCGACAGGCCGCGCACGACGGTCTCGTTGTCGGCGACGACGGCGAGCCGCTTCACGCGCTGCGAAAGCTCCATCAGCCGGTCGGTCTTCTTTTCGCCGACGATGTTGAAGGAGAGCAGGATGTCGTCGGTAACGCCGGCATCCGTGAAGACCTCGACCTCGCCGAGCTTCTGGCAGGTGATGCCGATCGCGCCGGCCTCCATCTGCATCTTGCCGATCGCCGGAATCTTATGCGTCTTGATATGCGGCCGGTTGCCGATCCCGCGCTTGTCGATCGTCGCCTGCGCGCGCGCGATGTTCGCCTCCATCCGGTCGAGCAGGATGGTGACGGCCGGCGTGTCGAGATCGCTTGCGTGCATTTATTCCCCCAGGTGCTGCGCGATGCGCGGCCGAAGCACGCGCTTCGGCCTCATACGCCGCGCCCGAGCACGTGCGCAATCACCTCGGCGGTGTGCTGCACCTCCTCCTTGTGCGGCATCAGCAACTCCAGCGTGCGGCCGCTGACAGCAATCGCGGCGACAGGCACATCCTGCAGGAGAATCGGCGCACCAAGGCAGCAGTTGGCAAGGATGTCCTCGCCGCGGTCAACGGCGAATCCCTGGTGCCGGATCTGATCGAGCTCGGCCCGGAGCACTGCTTCGTCGGTGATCGTGAGCTCCGTGCGCCGGGTGAGCGGCACGGCGTCCAGATAGTCGCCGAGCGCCGACTCTGACAGGTGCGCAAGGATCGCCTTTCCGAGCGCGGACGTGTAGGCGGGCACGGTGTTCCCGAAGCGACTGAAAATCGTCGGCAGCGATGGCTTCTCTACACCCGCAAGGTAGAGCATCTCGTGGCGATGCAGGATGCCGAGGCTCACCCGCTCCCCGGTCGTACGCGCCAGCGCCTCGAGATACGGCAGGGACTCCAGCCGAAGCTGGCTCGTGTCGAGCAGACTTCCAGCGAGCATCAGCACCGAATAGCCGGGCGTAATGCGACTATCGCCGGGTTCCTGGGCGAGATAGCCATCGCCGATCAGCGTCTGGATCAGGCGGTGCGCCGTCGGCCGCGCGACACTGGCGCGAACGGCCACTTCCGCCACCGTCAGCGGGCGCCCCGCAGCGGCGAACGCGTCGAGAATGGCAAGCGCCTTGCGCAATGTCTTGACCCCCGAAAGGTCGGCCTCTTCAGGTTTTCTCGGGGTCGGATTGCTGGCAACGAGCGTGGGCATGCTTGCGGTCGCTTTGTCCGTTTCTTGGACGCTACGGGGCGTATTGCGTTGGGGTCAATCCCATTAGACAACCAAACTTGGCAGGACGAAGGCTCTTGAAAACATGACTATTCGTCTCAGGCTTGAGCGCTGCGTTCACGTGCTGAAGTCTGTGTCCGCTTCACTTTCCTGCTGCCCGCTGTATTTGTCCTGCCAGATCATGCTGCCCAGGTCCGGAGCGGCGAGTGCAGGAGACGCCGATGCTGCGGATTTGGGGACGGGTCAACTCAAGCAACGTTCAAAAGGTGCTCTGGTGCTGCGCCGAGCTCGGCCTTTCCTACGAGCGGATTGAGGCCGGCGGGGAGCATGGCGTCACCAGGAGCGCCGAATACCTCGCGATGAACCCGAACGCGCTCGTGCCGACGATCGACGATGGCGGCTTCATCCTCTGGGAATCGAACGTGATCGTTCGATACCTCGCCAACAAGCACGGACTCGGCACGCTTTGCCCGACGGACCTCCGCGTGCGCTTCGAAGCCGAACGGTGGATGGACTGGCAGGCGACCACGCTCGCGCCGTCGCACCGCACCATCTTCATGGGCCTTGTCCGCACGCCGCCCGAGAAACGCGACAACGGCGCGATCGAAAGCGCGCTCAAGGAGGCCTCGGAGCTGCTGAAGATTTTCGACGCCCGTCTCGGGAAGACGCCCTTTGCTGCCGGAGCCGATTTGACGATGGGCGACATTCCTCTTGAAATCGTCCTCCATCGCCTGTTCACGCTCGGCGTCGCCCGCAGCGGAGTCCCGAACGTATCGCGTTGGTATGACCGCTTGACGGAACGCCCTGGCTACAAGGCGCATGTCATGCTGCCGCTCTCGTGACATGATCCCGGCATGTGGGTTCGGGTTTCCGGAAGAAATCGCGCCTGGAGTATCTCACGCGCGAAATCGTCGCGATTAGCGGCGGCGGCCGGCCGTGCTATTCAGTCATTCCCAACTCGCCCCCCGTTCAAGGGACGGAATAGAGAAACAGAACTCGGGAGGTTCACCGATGGTCACCAAGAGCGCCACCGCGGTCAAAGAGCCGCCGCACAAGACATCGCAGAGCAAGCCACGTCTGGCCTTCAACTCCGGCCGCCTCGACGACCTCCTCGACGAGGTCGGCATCGACGTCGTGATCGCCTCTTCGAAGCACAACATCCAGTATCTGCTCGGCGGCTATCGCTTCTTTTTCTTCGACGGGCAGGATGCTGCCGGGCTGAGCCGCTATCTGCCGCTCTTCGTCTACTTCAAGGGCGCGCCGGAGCGCACTGCCTACATCGGCCATGAGATGGAAAGCTGGGAGCGGGACAACGGCACGATCGCCGCTCCGACGATCGAAGCTGCGACGCGCGGCAGCGAGGACGCGATGCGCCGCGCGGTCGCGCATCTCAAGTCCGCACCCGGAAAGACTCTGCGGATCGGCGTCGAGCGGGCATTCCTGCCCGCCGACGCGGAAGGCGTGCTGCGCGAGGCTATGCCGGACGCGGAGATCGTGGACGCGATCCTGCCGCTGGAGCGTCTGCGCGCCCGGAAGAGCAGTGCCGAGCTCGAGCTTGTGCGCGAGGCCTCTGACGGCGTCATCGATTCGATGCTTGCCGTCATCGCGACGCACGGCCCCGGCACCACCAAGCGGGAGCTCGCCGAGGCGCTTCGCCGCGAGGAAGTGCAGCGCGGCCTTGTTTTCGAATATTGCCTGATCGCGGCTGGCTCCAGCCTGAACCGCGCCCCCTCCGACCAGGTGTGGCGCGAGGGCGACGTGCTGTCGCTCGATTCCGGCGGCAACTACGGCGGCTATATCGGCGATCTCGCCCGCATGGCCGTGCTTGGCGAGCCCGACCAGGAGCTCATCGACCTCCTCGCTGAGGTTGAGACGATCCAGCAGGCGACGCGCGTACCGATCGTCGCCGGCGCGATGGGAAGCGAGGTCTACAAGGCGGCCGAGGCGGCGATCGCCAGGTCGCCGAATGCAAGCCTCGTGCATTTCGCAGCGCATGGCATGGGCCTGATCCCACACGAGGCGCCGCGCCTTTCGACCAAGGCGCCGGTCCCCTACCCGGCCGAAGGCGCCGGCAAGCCGCTCGAGACGGGCATGGTCATCTCGATCGAGACGGCGATCCGCCATCCGCGCCGCGGCTTCATCAAGCTTGAGGACACGGTGGCGGTGACCGAGTCGGGCTGGGAGGCTTTCGGCGACCACGGCCGCGGCTGGAACCGCGGCGGCACGGCGCTCTAGGCCGACGTATCGAGCCTTCTCCCCGCGTTGGGAGAAGTGCGCCTCCTAAGCCTTCAGCACCTCTTCCACCAGAAGCGGCGGTTCATGGAGGTAGCGCGTCGCGGCGCGCTTGGCGGCGATGTCCCGCCACACTGCTTCGACCTGCTCCTCCGACAGCCCGGCGCGCGATGCAACCACGCCGGCCGGAACGCCGTTCTCAAGACCGAAGAGACACAGATCCATCTGGCCGTAGGGAACGGAGAAGTAGAACTCCTCCTGGCTCTGCGCCAGCGACCAGGTGTCGGTCGTCGGCGGACGCGAGCGGATTTCTTCCGGCAATCCGAGATGCGCCGCGAGCCGATAGACCTGCGTCTTGTAGAGATGCGCGAGCGGCTTGATGTCGGCGGCGCCGTCGCCGTTCTTCACGAAGAAGCCCTGGTCGTATTCGAGCCGGTTCGGCGTGCCGAGCACGGCATAGTTCAGCCGGTCGGCATGGTAGTACTCGATCTGCTTGCGCGTGCGCTGCTTCATGTTGGTGGCGGCGACGACGCCGAGATAGACGTCGAGCGGCATGCGCAGCGTCTGCCGCTCGCCGGTCGGCGACTGCACGACGAGCTGCGTGATGTTGTAGACGCCGTTCGAGAGCACGACCTTGCAGCCCCAGCCGGCCCCGAAATCGGGCACCAGGCGGCGGATGAAGGCGTCGCGCCGCTCGTAGCAGCCCGCGGCGTAGAGGATCGGCGCGATGTCCTCCGTCACGCTTTCGATGCCGAGCGTGTCGGCGACGAGCCGGCCAAGGCGCAGGCTGTCTGCATCGGAATCGCGTTCCGGCATGAGCACGCCGAGCACCTTCTTGGGCCCGAGCGCCTCGACCGCGAGCGCCGCGGAGACGCTGGAATCGATGCCGCCGGAGAGCCCGAGCACGATGCCGCGCCGCCTGAGCCGTCGCGCGACCTGCTCGCGGATAGCCTCCGCAATGCGTCCCGTCTCGGCGTCGGCGTCGAGAGCCAGCCAGTCGTCGGCCGAAGCGACCTGCCCTGGCTGCAAATTCCGCGCGCGGCGGGACCGTGTTCATTGCACCACCGCCATTTCCTTCGCGGCGATCTCGCGCCGGTCGATCTTTCCGTTCTCCGATTTCGGCAGCGCGGCTTCAAAAGCGACGATCTTCGGCACCATGAAATCCTCGAGGTGCTTGGCGCAGTGGCGGATCACCTCTTCGCGCGAAAGCTCGAAGCCTGGCTCAAGCGCCACGACCGCCTTGATCGCCTGCCCAAGTAGCGGATCGGGAACGCCAACGACCGCCGCTTCGCGAATGCCGGGAAGCGCGTAGAGGATGTTCTCCACTTCCTTCGGGCTCACCTTCTCGCCGCGCGACTTGATGATGTCGTCCTTGCGCCCGACGAAATAGAGGAAGCCATCCGCGTCGGTGCGGAAGAGGTCGCCGGTGTGAAGCACCTTCTCGTTCGGGAGCGGTCCGGGCTTCAGCGCCCGCGCCGTCGCCGCTTCGTCGCGCCAGTAGCCCACCATCACGTGCGGGCCGCGGATGACCAGCTCGCCGGTCTCGCCCGGCGGAACGCGCACGCCGTTATCGTCGACAACGCTGGCCTCGGTGTTGGGGATGGCGATCCCGACCGATCCGGGGCGCGTCGCCAGTTCCTCGGGCGGCAGGTAGGTGCAGCGCTTGCACTCCGTCTGGCCGTACATCGAGTAAAGCCGCACACCGGGGAAAAGCTCCTGCAGCCGCGCGATATGCGCCGGCGGCAGCGCGGCGGCCGTGTTGGTGATATAGCGAAGGTTGCGGAAACGCCCCGGCTCAAGGTCGCGCATCTGCAGGATCAGCGCCGCCATGGTCGGCACGATCGGAAAGCCGGTCACGCGCTCTTCGTTCATGATCTCGAACACCGCCTGCGGAAAGACGAAGGATTTCTCCAGCACCAGCGTCGCGCCGAGCCGCATCGCCATCAGCACCTGGTAGAGGCCGTAGTCGAAGGAGATCGGCAGGACGTTCAGGATTACGTCGTCGGCGGTGTTCTCCAGATAGGTCGTGATCGACTGCGCGGCCGCATCGATGTTCCGATGCGTCATCATCACGCCCTTCGGAAAACCCGTCGAGCCCGAAGTGTAGATGATCATCGCGAGGTCGATGTCGATGCCGACGAAGGCCGGAGGCGCCGCTTCGGTCGCAAGTGCGTCGCGCCAGTGCATGGCGTTCTGAAGCGGCGGTTCGCCCGATCCCCCGGCGACGATCGTGAGCTTGACCGAGCGCGCTTCTCCAAGCGCATCCGCGGCGACGGCAGTCAGCTTGTGCTGCGTGAGGAGCGCGCTCGCGCCGGAATTGTTGAGGATGTAGGCGAGCTTGTCGGCCTTGGTCGAAGCGTTTACCGGCGAGAACACCGCGCCGGCCTTGAGCGTCGCGAAGATCGCGATAACCGCCTCAAGGCGAATTGTCCATGAACACGACGACCCGGTCGCCCCGCTGCACGCCGCTTTCCGAAAGCGTCGCAGCGAGCCGGTCGGATGCGACGTCGATTTCCTTGAAAGTCGGGCGCGCCTTTCCGGCGACGAGCGCCGTCTTGTCCGGCGAGCGGACAGCGCTTGAACGCAGGAACTCTTCGACGCGCATGGCTGCCGCTCCCTTACGCCGCAATCTGCGTTGCGCGCTTGCGACCGACGTAGGTGGCGATCGACCCGATCGAATCGAGGTTCTCGGGGACGATCTCGACGTCGTTCATCTGGATCGCGAAGGTGTCCTCAAGGAAGGCCACGAGCTCCAGGATGCCGGTCGAATCCATCACCCCGTTCTCAAGCAGCAATTCCTCGTCGGTGAGACCCGACACATTTTCGCGGAAGAGGAAGTTCTCCTCGATGAAGGTCCGCACCTGGCTCAGGATAGAGTTGCTCATTCGGTCGTCTCCGTTCACGCAACCTTTTGGTGCGCAAGGTCTGAATTCATCATTACGGCGCCGGGCACGAACGCCTCGCGCCAAAGCTCGGTCGAAAGAATTCCGGTCAGCGCGACATTGTCGCGAAAGCCGCTCGCCCGCCCCGCCGACGCCTTCGCCGCGAGCTTCTCAACCGCCTTCCGGTCAAAGACGCCGGAAGCGGAGAGCGATGCGCCGGAGAGCAGCCGAGCGACATAGTCCGGTTGCGGAGTATTGAAGAAGGAAGCGCTGTCGGGCGCGCGGTAAGGCTGCTTCGGCCGCTTCGCCATCGTCGACGGAACAAGACCGCGCGCCGCTTCGCGCAGGATGTGCTTCTCGGTCAAACCCCGAAGTTTCAGCCGCGGGGGCAACTTCGCGGCCATCTCCACGACGCGGTGATCGAGGAAGGGGAAGCGGCCCTCGACCGCGTTCGCCATCGCCATCCTGTCGCCCTGCGAGGAAAGGATGTAGCCCGGAAGCAGATAGGCGGTCTCGAGATATTGCGCCTGCGACAGCGGATGCCAGCGCGCGAACGCGGAAGGCAGGCTGGCGCGAAGATCGTCGAGTGCGTCGTAACCCGAAAGGGCGCGCTTGAGCTCGTCGGAGAAGAAGAGCTTGGCGCCTGCCGTCGAGCGGAAGCGCGGCAGGTGCGAGAACAGCGGATCGCCGACCGCGTCGAGATCGGTCGCGAAAAAGGCCTTGAGGTAGGCTGCCGACTGCGCCTGCAGCTTCGGCAGATACGGATAGAGCTTCTTGAACAGGAGCGGCCGGCGATTGGACTGCGGATCGCGCGCGCAGAAGCGACGAAGTTTCGCCTCCTTGAAGATGTCGTAGCCGCCGAACACCTCGTCGGCGCCCTCGCCGGTCAGCACGACCTTGAAACCCTCGTCGCGCACGAGGCGCGAAAGCATGTGAAGCGGCGCAGGCGCGGTTCTGAGGATCGGCCGCTCCGCCTGCCGGACCACCTCCGGAAAAATCGCGCCGATATCGGCCGGGCGGCAGAGAACCGAGCTGTGATCGGTGCCGAGCGCCTCAGCCATCTCGTTCTGGAACTGCGTCTCGTCGAATTCCGGGTCGTCGAAGCGCACCGAGAAAGTCCTGAGCCGCTCCGGCGCCAGCTTTGCAGCGATCGCCGCAACGACGGAGGAATCAAGTCCGCCGGAAAGATAGGAGCCGACTGGTACGTCGGAGCGCAGCCTGATGCGCGTCGCGTCGATAAGGAGCGCGCGCACCTCTTCCGCGACAGTCGCCTCGTCGCGCGCGTCGTCCGCGTCACCGGCGTCCGGGAATTCAAGTTGCCAGTACGGGCGCACCGTCACGTTGCCATCGCGCGCAAGAAGCATGTGAGCCGCCGGCAATTCGCTCACACCCTTGAAGATCGTGCGCGGCGCAAGTGGAAACCAGAACGTAAATATCTGGTCGAGCGCGATCGGATCGAGTTCCGCCTCGATGCCGGGAACCTCAAAGAGCGCCTTCGCCTCCGAGGCGAAATAGGTGGCGCTGCCGTGCGTCGTGTAGAAAAGCGGGCGCACCCCCATGCGGTCGCGCGCCAGCATCATCTGCCGGCGGCGCGCGTCCCAGAGCGCAAAGGCGAAGTCGCCGTTGAGCCGCGTGACGCAATCCGGCCCCATCGCTTCATAGAGGCGGATGATGACCTCGGTGTCGGAGTGGGTCCGAAACCGGACGCCCTTCGCGATCAGCTCCGCCCGCAACTCGACGTAGTTGAAGATCTCGCCGTTGAAGGTGATCCAGACGCTCTCGTCATCGTTCGCCATCGGCTGCGCGCCGGCGGAGATGTCGATGATGGAAAGCCGCGTATGCGCGAATCCGAAGCCCTCGCCGCGGCAGGTCCCCTCGCCGTCCGGGCCGCGATGGCGAAGCGCCCGCAGCATCCCGACAAGCTGGGCGACCGCCGGAACGCGCGTGTCGGGCACTCCGAAATAGCCAGCAATTCCGCACATTCCGCCGCGCCTCCGCATTGGAGACCGAAGTCAACACGGTTGTGTTCATAAGGTGCGAAACTCAACCGGCGAAGCGACTGGCTAAAAGATGGTTAGCGAAAACGTTGCGATTTTAGCCGAAAGCACCGCCGACCAGGCGCGTCCAGCTTTCGCCCGCGAGGCCGGTGATCAGCGCGTCGCCGCCCATGATCGCATCGGCAAGTTCGCCGCTCGCGGGGTGGATCGCCATCGAGGCGCGATGCGCGAAGATGGCATTCCGTGTGAGCAGCGCGTCGATCAGCTCCGGCGTCGATCGGCCGCGAAGCGCGGCGAAGCCTTTTCGATCGGCCTCGCGAAAGAGGCAATCGACGACGTCGGCCGCGTCGCCGTTGCGCGCCAGCACCTGCAGCGCGCGTCCGGTGGCGCCGGCCTTGCCATGGTAAATGTAGCAGCCGGCGAGCCCGCCCTTGCCGTCGCGGACGATCGCTCGATGCACCGGGCCGTAGCGCTCCTTGCGCGCGGCATGCGTCAGGAACCAGGAAACATCATCCGCCGACCACGCAGGCCGAAACGCGATCGGCTGCGACAGTTCGAGGATCGCCGCCGTGATCTCGGAGTCGGATGGTGACTCTTCGACAGACATGCGCCTCGCCGGATCGGCCGGCGCGAGGTTGCGTCGTGTCCAGGCGCCTCCGATCCGATCCAGAAGCCATGCGGCAGGGGCAAGAGCTGCAGCGCCTCGATGCCTTTCCGTCAGCATCGACAGCGCCGCGCGCGACGGGCGGAAGACGCGAAACCAGTCGAGGCTCATGAGCGGCACGACTTTCCCGCCGAGCCGCTCCCAAAGCGCCTGCGAGATCAAATTCGTCGTCTCGCTGAGCGTGATGTCCTGCGGTCCCTTGATCACCGAGCGGATGAGCTTCGCGCCGGCGAGAGGCTCGCGCTCCGGCGCCTCCACCATCAGCGTGCCGGGGATCGCCGCGCGGATCGTCTTGCCTCGATAGGTGAAGCGTCCGGGGAAGACGCCAACGAACCCCGTCACCCGGCCGTCGTCGCTGACATGGACGCGGGCGGCGATGTCGGGGTCATGCCAGGGGTGATCGAGATAGGTTTCCGCCAAGATAAGCCGCGAGCGCTTCGCTCGGCGGGTCCTTGGAGTTGCGGAACGTCCTCTGGAAAAGCGCCGCGACGGCCACTGCGTCCGCGCGCGTGAAAGGGCGGATTTCGCTCAAGCGCTCACTCTGATTGAAAGGTACAAACATAGTCCTGCGCTGCGAGGCGGGCCAAATGAAAGCCGTCGAAACGGTTATCGTGGAACCCCGCCCTGGTAGCGTTTGGCGCGAGACGGCGGCGGGGCCCTCGACGCGAAGCATATAATATGACAGACTAACAAAGCCAAAAAGCCCGGCGGCAAATGACAAGAAAAGCCGCAATGGGCCCCGTGAGCCCGCCAATCGAGCGGGCTGTCGTCATGTGAAGGGGAGGAAGTTCTTATGGTTGCATTGCACAATTGGTTGAAGGGTGCTGCTGCGCTCGCGCTCGCGTGCGGCGTGTCTCAGGCTGCGCTTGCCGCCGGTCCCGCGATGGTTTCCGGGCCTGCCGCCGAGCCGGACTGTTTTGCGCCGTGGGCAGCGGACACGAAGTTCTTCCAGTGGCCGGCAAAGCCGGGCCCGTATCGTATCGCGCTCGCAAACGGCTACATCGCTAACACTTGGCGCATCCAGATGATCCAGACCGCGAAGGCCTACGCCGCGCAGCCTGACGTCGCTGCGAAGCTGAAGGAGTTCAAGGTCGTCTCCACCGGCGAAGACGTGCCGGCCCAGATCTCGGCCATCAACAACTTCATCGATTCCGGCTTCGACGCGATCGTCGTCAACGCGCAGAACCCGACCGCCTTCGGCCCCGTCATCAAGCGGGCCAAGGAAGCCGGCGTCGTCCTCGTCGCGTTCGACAACATTCTCGACACCGAAGACGCGATCAACGTGAACGTCGACCAGAAAGGCCTCGGCGAGCTCTGGGCGCAATGGCTGGTCGATCACATCCCGGACGGCGGCAAGGTCCTCGAAGTGCGCGGCGTCGCCGGCACATCCGTCGATACGGCCCGCCACGACGGCATCCACGAAGTTCTCGATGCTTCGGGCAAGAAGTGGGACAGTCACGGAAGTGATGGGCAAGTGGGACGACGGCACGGCCCAGAAGGTGACCGCCGATGCCATCGCCACCAATGGCCCGTTCGTCGGGATCACCGCGCAGGGCGGCGACACCGGCGTGGTGCAGGCCATGCTCGACGCTGGCCACGCTATGGTTCCGTTCGGCGGCGAGACCGAGAACGGCTTCCGCAAGTTCTGCGCGTCCAAGGCTGGCGACGGCCTGAAGTGCACCTCCGCCGGAACCGGCCCGGCCCAGGTTGCTGTGGCGATCAAGACCGCGATCGCGGCGCTTGAGGGCCAGGTCGTCCCGCAGTCGGTGAAGCTGCCGCTCGCCATCGTGTCCGACCCGAACTTCAAGGCGGGCGAAGACTATTTCCCCGACCAGTCGGACAACTTCTTCGTCGGCAATTCCTTCCCGACCTGCGGAATCAATTTCACGGCGCAGGAAATCATGGGCCAGTCGAAGGAAAACCAATAGGTCCAGAAGACGAACCCGGCGCCGCGGACGAGGTCTCCGCGGCGCCATTTTTCTGCTAGGGTTTCGTCCTCGGGAGGGGCTGGATGGACGACGCACAGCCGCTTTTGCGGATGGAGGGCGTCTCGAAGCGCTACGGCGGCGTCCGCGCGCTCGAGGACGCCAGACCTTACGGTCACGCCCGGACGTATCCATGCCATTCTCGGCGAAAACGGCGCCGGCAAATCCACGCTGATCAAGGTCATGGCCGGCGTCGTCGCGCCTGACGAGGGCCGCATGACGCTCGAAGGGCGTGAGGTGAGGCTCGACTCGCCGGCGGCCGCCAACGACGGCCGGCATCGTCTGCATCTTCCAGGAGCTGTCGCTGATCCCCGAGCTGTCAGCGTCGCCGACAACATCGTCGATCTCCGATCCGCCAAAGCGCTTCGGCCTGATCGACCGTCGCGCGCAGCGGCGGATCGCCGAGGAAGCGCTCGCCCGCGCCGGCGCCGAGGACATTCATCCGAAGGCGCTGGTGAAGGACCTGCCGCTGTCGCGGCGCCAGATGGTGGAGATCGCCAAGGCGCTGGCGCGCAAGCCGCGCATCCTGATTCTCGACGAGGCGACGTCTGCGCTGACGGCCGCCGACGTCACCAAGGTCTTCGCCGTGCTGAAGCGTCTCCGCTCCGAAGGCCTGGCGCTCCTCTACATCTCGCATCGCATGCACGAGATCGCGGAGCTTGCCGACGAATGCACGGTGTTCCGTAACGGCCGCAACGTGGCGACCTACGAGGCCGGGACGAAGACCGACAACGAAGTCGTCGAGATGATGATCGGCCGCGAATACAGCCACATCTTTCCGCCGAAGCCGATGACGATGCCAAGCGACCGGCCGCCGGTCCTCGAGACGCGCCGTCTGACCTGGGGCGACGACCTGCGCGACATCTCGTTCTCCGTGCGCGCCGGTGAGATCGTCGGCCTCGGCGGCCTCGACGGACAGGGCCAGCGCGAACTCCTCCTCGCGCTCTTCGGCGTGCTGCGCAGCGTCTGAGCGGCAGACGTCCTGATCGACGGCAAGCCGACGTCGAGCTCAGAGCCCGAGCGCGGCAAAGCGCGACGGACATCGGAATGGCGCTGATCCCGGAGGACCGCAAGACCGAAGGCCTGATGCTGCCGATGTCGGTGCGCGACAATCTCTCCTTCGCGGCGCTCGACCAGTTTTCGCGAAACGGCATCATCGACAGCGCGGCGGAGCGCAAGGCGATCGACGAGGTGATCCAGCTTCTCGCGCATCCGCACCGCCGGCACCGACATTCCGGTGGGCGCGCTTTCCGGCGGCAACCAGCAGAAGGTCGTTATCGCCAAGTGGCTGATGCGCTCGCCGCGCATCATCCTCCTGAACGACCCGACGCGCGGCATCGACGTCGGCACCAAGCAGGAGATGTACCAGCTCCTGCGCCGGCTCGCCGACGGCGGCGCGGCGATCGTCTTCTACTCGACCGACTATGACGAGCTGATCGGCTGCTGCGACCGCGTTCTCGTGCTCTACGACGGCGCGATCCGCCGCGAGCTCGTCGGGTCGGAAATCACCGAGCACGCGCTGATCGCCAGCGCGCTCAACATCACTGAAGGGGAGGCCGGCGCGCAGCCGGCGCTGAACGCGTGAAGGAATGGCGCTTCTGGCTCGCCGAACAGCGCGGCACGCTGCTCGCGCTCGGCATCTTCGTGCGTGATGTTCACGCATCTACCTGGTCAACCATCCGGCGATCCAGAAGCCAGGGCTTCACCGCAACGGCGGTCGCCAACGTCAGCAACACTGCCGCCAACAAGGCCATGCTCCTGGCGCTGGTGGCGATGGCGCAGACGCTGGTGGTGATCACCGCCGGCATCGACCTCTCCGTCGGCATGATCTTCACGCTGACCAATTGCATCGCCTCGTGGCTCGTCGTCGGCTCGCCCACGCAGACCGCGTTCGGCGTCGTCGTCGTTCTCCTCGTCGGCGCGCTTTGCGGCGCGATCAACGGAGCCATCGTGATCTTCGGCCGGCTGCAGCCGATCGTCGCGACGATCGCGACCGGCGCGATCTATTTCGGGGTCGCGCTGCATTCTGCGGCCCTTCCCCGGCGGCTCCGTCAACGAGCCCCTGGCGGATTTCTTCACCGGCCGATTCTTCGGCGTCATCCCGGCGAGCATGGTCACGCTCCTCGTCATCGTGCTCGTCATCTGGCTGCCGTTCAGCCATTCGGTGGCGGGCCGCGGCGCCTACGCGGTCGGCTCCTCGGAGGTCGCCGCCTACATGTCTGGCGTTCCGGTTCGCCGCGCGAAGTTCGTCGCCTATACGCTGTCCGGGCCTGCTCGCTTCGATCGGCGGGCTCTACGTGACCTTCTTCACCTATACGGGCGAGGCCGCCTACGCGAGCGGCAACGCCTACACGCTGTTCTCGATCGCCGCGGTCGTGCTCGGCGGCGTCTCGCTTTACGGCGGCACCGGCAGCGCCATCGGCGCGATCTTCGGCGCGCTCGCGTTCCGCACGATCGGCGACCTGCTCTTCGTCTTCGACTTCGACCCGCTGTGGCAGCCGCTCTTCCAGGGCGTCGTCCTGATGCTTGCCGTCAGCCTCACGGCCTTCGGGCTCCTCCGGGTGCGCAACCGGCTGGACTGGTTCGCATGAGCGACGCCACCACATCCAACCGCATCGCCTCCAGGCTTCCGGCCTTCGTTCGCCGCGATCCGGCGGTATCGACAGCGTTCGCCTGCATCATTCTGCTGCTCCTTCTCGGCAGCCTCTATTCGGAGAATTTCCTGTCGCCCGAGTATCTGCTGCAGCAGCTCAAGGTCGCCTCGTTTCTCGGCATCATCGCGACCGGTATGATGCTCGTCATTCTGCTCGGGCAGATCGATCTGTCGGTTCCGTGGGTGGTGACGACCGGCGCCATGATGGCCTGCGCCGCGACCTCGTGGGGTGCCTTCGGCAATGCGGTCTCAGTGCCGTTCGGCATCCTGTGCGGCGTGGGGCTCGGGCTGCTCAATGGATTTGGCGTCGCCTATCTGCGCATTCCCTCGATGATCATCACGCTTGCGACGAACGCCGTCGCGCAAGGGCTGATGGTCGTCTATTCCGGCGGCTTCTCCCCCCGCGACTTCGCATCTCCGCCCATGCGCTATCTGGCGACCGGCTTCGCGATTCCCGCGGTGCCGAATTCCGTGATCGTGTGGGCGGTCGTCGCCGCTGTGGTGATCTTCCTGCTGACGCGCACCGCGTTCGGCCGCGCCGTCTACGGAATCGGCAACCGCGAGCGCGCCGCCTACCTGTCGGGGATCAACACGCGCCGCGTCGTGATGACGGCGTTCGCGATTTCGGGCGGCCTCGCCGCGTTCGGAGGCGTTCTCCTTGCCGGCTATGCATCGAAGGCCGCGCAGTCGATGGGCGACGCCTATCTTCTGCCGTCGATAGCCGCCGTGGTGCTCGGCGGCACCAACATTCTCGGCGGCCGCGGCAGCTATCTCGGTACTGTCGCCGGCGTGATCCTGATCACGCTGCTGCAATCCATCCTTTCCGTCATGCAGATGCCGGAGGCCGGGCGGCAGATCATCTACGGCGTCGTCATCATCGTGATGCTGCTCCTTTACGGGCGGGAGAAGCTGTCGCGCTAGGGCTCGCGCGCGCCGTTGCGCTGGCTGCGGCCCCACACCATTGTCCACACCGCCGGCCCGCGCACGCCGCGCTTCTCCTCGCGCACGAAGGTGAAGATGCCGGCGAGCGTGACCAGCGCGATCCCGGCGAAAGCCGTCGCGTCGGGAAGCTCTTCGAAAAAAAGCGCGCCGAGTATCAGAGCCCAGACGATCTGGCTGTATTGGGCCGGCGCAATGCGGTTCGCGGGAGCGGCGCGCGTTGCCGCCATCAGGAGCATGTGCCCCGTGCCGCCGCAGAGTCCGGCGGCGGCAATCAGGAGGAAATCGCTCGGCGCTGGCAGGTGAAAGTCGGTGAGCATGATCGCGCCGTTGACCGTGAGCGATGCGGAGAAGACCACACCCATCAAGGTGATGCGCTTTTCCGTCGGTCCAAGCGCCCGCAGCACCAACACGGTCGTCGCTCCGCAAAGCGCGATCCCGGCGGCGGCAAAGTGGGCAGGCACGATCTCGCGAAATCCCGGCCGCACGACGAGAAGCACGCCGGCGAATCCGATCAGGATGGCAAGCGCGCGACGCCAGCCCACGGTCTCTCCGAGAAAGGGGATCGACAGGATCGTGACGAAGAGTGGCGCCAGAAAGATCAGCGCATAGACCTCCGCGAGCGGCAGGTGCGTGAAAGAATAGATGCTGAGGATGCCGGCCATGACACCGGCAAGCGTCCTGAGCAGCACGAGCCCCGGACGATGCATGCGGAACATGTCGCGCCAGCGCTCCTCTTTGCGCTTCACGACCGGCACGGCGATGAAGGCGAAAAGCGTCGTGAAGAAGCCGATCTCGAAGACCGTGAGCCGGCCGCCGAGCGCCTTCACGCAGGCGTCCCCGCAGGAAAAGACCGCGAAGGAGAGAAAGCCGACGAGAATGCCCTTGAACATAAGACGGGCACGGGGAATGCCCGCGCCCACTCCTTTCAAGCCCACGGAAGATCCGGCGAAAACAGAGCGTCTCGCGCAAGGACTCGCCTCAGGCCGCAACCGAAGCTCATAGCCCACTCCACTCCCCTTGCAATCGGCGGACCACGCGCCGCCCTCCGCGACATCGCGAAGCATGGCGAGCGGCCGCGTCTTCCGCCGCGAGGTGCCTTGACTCCCGGCCACCGCCCGGCCGAATCCATGGGCAAAGGGAGGAGAAAGACATGGCGGAGCGGATTTCGATCGGTACGATCGGCTGCGGGTTCTTTTCCAGGAACCACCTGAATTCGTGGAAGGACCTTGCACCGCAGGGCGCTGACCTGGTTGCCGTCTGCGACGTCGACCCCGCGAAGGCCAAGGCGACCGCGGAAGCCTTCGGCGTGCCGCGCTGGTACACCGACGCAGAGGCGATGTTCAGCGCCGAGAATCTCGGCCTCGTCGACATCATCACCCGCATGGACACGCATCGCGCGCTGGCCGACCTCGCCTTCTCCCACAAGGTGCCGGCGATCGTGCAGAAGCCTTTCGCGCCGGATTGGGCCGACTGCGTCGCAATCGTCGCGGCGGCGAAAAAGGCCGGGCTGTTTCTCGCCGTTCACGAGAACTTCCGCTTCCAGACGCCGCTCCAGAAGGTGAAGGCGATCCTCGATTCCGGCGTGATCGGCGAACCGTCCTGGGCGCGCATCAGCTTTCGCACCGGCTATGACATCTATTCGGGCCAGCCCTATTTCTACGACGAGGAGCGCTTCGTGATCCTCGATCTCGGCATCCACGTCGTTGACGTGGCGCGCTTCCTCCTGGGCGAAGCGGAGCGCGTCTCCTGCGAGACGCAGAAGCGCAATCCGAAGGTGAAGGCCGAGGATACCGCGACGATGCTCCTGCGCCACACGTCCGGAGCGGTCTCGATCGTCGAGGCCACCTACGAAATCGAAGAAGCTTCCCGATCCCTTCCCCGAGACGATGATCGAGATCGAAGGGCCGCGCGGCGCGATCGTGACCAAGCCGGGTTACCGTATCCAGGTGACCGTCGACGGCAAGATGACGGAAAGCGAGATCGAGATTCCGATGCTGCACTGGGCGAAGAAGCCCTGGCACATGGTCGAAGAGAGCGTCTACAAGACCTGCGCGCACCTGCTTGAGTCCTTGAAAACAGGGCGCGAAGCGGCGACCTCCGGCCGCGACAACCTGAAGACCTACGCGATCTGCGAAGCGGCCTACGAATCGAACGCCACCGGCCGTGCCGTGAAGCCGCCGGAGGCATGAGACGCGCCGTATCGGTTACGAAGCCGATGGAGCCGCCGGGTCGCCGCATGGAAGGAACCGGATGTATTTCCTTCAGGCCTTCGCACCGATAGCGCTCGACCTCGCCGCCACGATCGCGTTCGTCGCGGTCTATTGGTCGACCGGCAGCGTTGTCCTCGCGACGCTGGTCGGCGTTGGCGTTGGCATCGCCCGCTTCGTGGCGATCAAGATACGCGGCAAGCCGGTCGGCCCGCTGCAATATGTGAGCATCGCGATCGTGCTCGCGACGGGCATGACGACGCTTGTCACCAAGAACCCGCAGTTCGTCATGCTGAAATCGTCGCTGATCTCACTCGCCGTGGGCGCCGTCATGCTGCGGACCAACTGGCTGGCGCCCTATCTCCCGCCGATCGTGACGGAGAATGTCAGCGCCCGCGCCATCGGCAGGACGAGCGCCGGCTGGGGCCTGCTTCAGATCGCGCTCGCCGCGGCAAATGCCTTCGTGGCTTTGGCCTTGGGGATTCGTGTCTGGTCCTGGTACGCATCCATCGTGCCGACCGTCGTGACGCTCGCGGCTTTTGTTCTCAACTATCTGATCTTTCGAGCCCTCATCCGGCGCACGATTCACGCCCGCCACGTTGCGCAATCCGCGTCGCCGACGGCGGGCTGACGCTCAAGCTACGGCCGCGCGCCGAGCGTCCTGACGGCGGACGAGCCAAGCGCGACGCCGCGTTTCAGCGCCGCCTCGATCCCCTCGCCTCTCAACATCGCCGCGAGGAAGCCGCCGAGGAAGGCGTCGCCCGCGCCGGATGTGTCGACCACATCCACCGGCGGCGCCAGGGCCGACCAGCGACCGCCGTCGCGAATCGCCCGCGACTGCGCCGGCCGCCCCGCGCTTGATGGCCACGATCGGGTAGCTGCGTGTCAGCGCATCGAACTGCGCGTCGGGTTCGCCCGCGCCTGCAAGAACGGCGGCCTCGTCCTCGTTCGGAAAAAGGAAACGCGCGCCGCGCGTCCAATCAATGAAACGCTCCGGCCCGACCTCGGCAAGGAACGAATAGGACGCCGGATCGACGGAGACCGCGATCCCCCGCCGGATCGCCTCGGCGAAAAGATCGAGCACCACAGCGCGCGGACCGGGCTCGAAAAGCGCGTAGGCCGAAATGTGCAGGAGATCGACCCCGTCGAGCAGTGCGTCGGGAAGGTCGGCGCGGCAGAGATTCAGGTTCGCCGCGCGATCGGTCAGGAAGCTCCGGTCAGCGGGCGATAGCAGCGTGACAAGCATGCCGGTCGGCAAGGAATCGTCGCCGGCAAGCCGCGCGTCGACGCCGTGTTCCGCGAAAAGCAGCGTCTCGCGCGGCAGATCCGCCGCTCCGACGCGGCCGGCGAAGCGCGTCGCGATCCCCTCGCGTCCGAGCCAGCACGCCTGGTTCGCCCCAGAACCGCCCGGCAGCACGCGGATCGCCGCGCGTGTGTCCGCACCGACGGAGATCGGTCCTTCCGGCTTCACGACGATGTCGGTCATCACGTCGCCGACGACGAGAGCCTTCGGCATCGATAAGAGTCAGGTCGCGGCGGGAAGGCGCGTCAGGGCAGCGGCCACCTTCGCACCGAGCGCGGCATTGTTCTTGATGAGCGCAATGTTGGGGCCAAGCGTCCGCCCGCCGCTCTCCGTATGGAGCCGCTTCAGAAGAAACGGCGTGACCTCTTTCTGCCCGACGCCGGCTTTCTTCGCTTCGCCGAGGGCGGCCACGATCTCGGTCTTCCATCTCCTTGGCGTCGAGCGCGTCGGCCTCCGGGATCGGGTTGGCGATCAGGATGCCGCTCGTCGAGCCGAGCCGCCGCTCGGTGCGGATCAGCTCGGCGACCGCCTCCGGCGTGTCGAAGCTGTGATCGAGCTTGAAGCCGCTCGTTCGCGCGAAGAAGGCAGGGAATTCGTCGGTGCCGTAGCCGATGACCGGCACGCTCTGCGTCTCCAGGAATTCCAGCGTCTTGGCGATATCGAGGATCGACTTGCAGCCGGCGGAGATGACGGCGACGGGCGTGCGCGAAAGCTCGACGAGATCGGCGGAAATGTCGAAGGTCGTCTCCGCCCCGCGGTGCACGCCGCCGATCCCGCCAGTCGCGAACACCGCGATGCCGGCGCGCGCCGCGACTGCCATCGTCGCGGCAACTGTCGTGCTGGCGTCGGCCTTGGCGACGACCGCCGCGGCGAGATCGCGGCGCGACGCCTTGACGACGCCCTTGGCGCTGCCAAGCCGGTCGAGTGCTTCGTCATCGAGGCCGACCATGATGCGCCCGCCGAGCACCGCGATCGTCGCCGGAATCGCGCCCTCTTCGCGAATGATCGCCTCGACCGCACGCGCCGTGTCCACGTTCTGGGGATAGGGCATGCCGTGCGTGATAATCGTCGATTCGAGCGCCACCACCGCGCGCGCCCCGGCAAGCGCGTCGGCGACCTCCTCGCTGAGATCGATCAGATCGGCGTGTGGAGCAGCGGGCATCGGTCGCGTTCCTTAGAGAAGCCCGCGCTTGGCGAGATTTCGCATCAGCGCCGCGGCCCCGAACGTCCACGGCTCGGCGTCGCGCGACGTGGTCATGACGTTGACGAGCCGCCCGAGCCGGGGCGACGCGACAGTCACCACGTCGCCGATCTTGTGCGTGAAGCCTGCACCGGGCGCGCCGCGATCCTTGGTCGGCGCGAACATCGTGCCGAGATAGAGCACGAAGCCGTCCGGATACTGATGGTTCGCCCCGATCGTCTGGCCGGCGATGTCGGCCGGGTCGCGGCTGATCTTGCCCATGTCGCTTGAGCCTTCGAGCTTGAACCCATCATCGCCTTCGACCGTCAGGCTGAGCTCGGCTTTGCGCACGTCGTCGAGCGAGAAGTCCTTGTCGAAGAGCCGGATGAACGGCCCGACGGAAGCGCTGGCGTTGTTGTCCTTGGCCTTGCCGAGGAGAAGTGCGGAGCGCCCTTCCACGTCGCGCAGGTTAACGTCGTTGCCGAGCGTCGCGCCAACGATTTTGCCGGCGCTCGACACGACGAGCACGACTTCAGGCTCCGGGTTGTTCCACGCCGACATCGGGTTGAGGCCCGCCTCGGCGAGGTGCCCGACCGCCGACATCGGCTGCGCCTTGGTGAAGACCTCCGCGTCGGGCCCAATGCCGACTTCGAGGTATTGCGACCAGACGCCCTTCTCGATGAGCAGCTTTTTCAGCGCCATCGCCTGCTCCGAGCCGGGTCTGAGCTTGCGCAGGTCATCGCCGATCGTCGCGTTGATCTCGGCGCGGACCGCATCGGCGCGTGCCGCCTCGCCGCGCGCCTGCTCCTCGATCACCCGTTCGAGCATCGAGACGACGAAGGTGACGCCGGCCGCCTTGATCGCCTGCAGGTCGTTCGGCGCCAAAAGCCACGGTTTCGCCGCGTCGCGACCCTCGCGCGGCGTATTGGCGAGAATGTCCTTCAGCGTGCCGATTGTCTGGCCCGGGTGCCGAGCGCGCGAAAGCCGCCGGATCCTCCGCCTCGCAGAGGTCGCGCATGGTCGGAGCCGCTGCCGTGATGTCCTCGACTGCGCCTTCCGTCACACGCGACGACGCAGGGGCCGCCCACGGCAGGGTTCCACACGCGCCCGACAAGCGTGGCGCGCTGAAAGTCGTCGGGCAGCGGATCGCCTGTCCAGTTTTTGAGCTTCATTCCCCTCCCCCGTTAGGCCGGCTTCTTCAATTGCCGGCTTCAACTAGCAGACCTCGCCGACGCCGGTAAGCCGCGCGCGAAGGCTTGACGCCGGGCGGATTGGCGCGTTTGTGGCCCGGCGCCATGACCACCCCCCATTACAAAGCCGCCCAGATGCTTGCCGCGGCAGCCGACATCCTCGACCAGGGGCAGACCGTCAACCGGCTTTCGGTCGCGCTGACCGCGATCGGCCTCGGCGTTCTTCTCATTCCGATGATCCCCGCCTCAGACGCGACACAGCCGACCGCGGCGATCGTCGCGGTGATCGGGGTCGTCGAGCTCTTCCTCGCGGCGCGCGTCGGGATCGCAGCGGCGCAGTTCCGCCGCCTGGCGGAAGACGCCAACGCTGAGCGGCTCGATATCGCCGCCTACGACGCGGCGCTCGTCCAGCTCAAGCTCAGCTCGGAAAAGAATGCCAGCAGGCCCATCAGCCAGCGCCTCACCATCGCGCGCCGCTTCCTGATCGTTCAGTCGGCGCTTTTCGTGCTTCAAGCCGTCGTGGCGATCGCCGGCAGCATGTTGGTCTATTTCAACGCGCTTTGACCGGCGCGTCGTGGCGCCGGGCCGCGTCGTGGAGGTCGCCGTGGCGCTCGCGCGCCTTGCTGCATGCAAACGGCCGCAGGCGTTTCCTGTTGACAGCCCAGCCCCTTCCTCGCGACGATCCTCTTTCGTGCCGGCACGGCTCGGCCTGCCGGCGCACGAGCTTTCCGGAAAGGGGGTTTCCATGACCGTGCGCGCTTCGCTGATGGCCGGCGCCTTTGCAGCCACGCTGCTCTTTGGCGGCGCCGCCCAGGCGCAGGAATCGGGTGATCCGATCAAGATCACACTCAACGATTGGACCGGCCAGTTCCTCTCATCGAAGATCATGGGCGAGGTGCTCAAGAAGGCCGGCTACAACGTCGACTACGTGCAGGCCGACTATCTCGCGCAGTTCGCCGGGCTCGAGACCGGCGACCTCGATCTCGCCATGGAGATCTGGGCGACGACCGGCCAGGAGGCGCTGACGGCCGCGGTTGCCACCGGCAACGTCGAGAATATCGGCGAGACCGGCATGCAGGCGAAGGAGGAATGGTGGTTCCCCGAATACATGAAGGAAAAGTGCCCCGGCCTGCCGAACTGGGAGGCGCTGCAAGGACGAAGCCTGCGCCGAGGCCTTCTCCGTTCCCGAGACCGCGCCGAAGGGCCGCTACCTCTCCGGCCCGGTGACCTGGGGCGGCTTTGACGAGGAGCGCGTGGCCGCTCTCGATCTGCCGTTCGAAGTCGTTCACGCCGGCACCGACGCGGCGCTCTTCGCCGAGCTTGAATCGGCGTATCAGCGAAAAGGGCCGATCATGCTCTGGATCTACGCGCCGCACTGGGCGCCGATCAAATACAAGGGCGAATGGGTGCAGTTCCCCGAATACGAGCCGGACTGCTACACCGATCCGAAATGGGGCGTGAACCCGAACGACACGCACGATTGCGGCAAGCCGCACGGGCCGATCTGGAAGGCCGGCTGGATCGGGCTGAAGGACAAGTGGCCGGGCGCCTACAAGGCGATCCAGGCCTTCAAGGTCGACAACGACGAGATGGGCGCCATGATCACCGAGGTCGACCTCGACGGAAAGACGGTCGAAGACGTGGTCGCCGAGTGGATGGGCAAGAACGAATCGCGCTGGCAGGCGTGGATCGCGAAATAGCTGCTGCGAACCGCGAGGAGTGGCTGCACCACACCGGCTGTCGTCATGCCTTGGCTTGACCATGGCGTGACGACGCTGGAAGGTCGTTAGATGCCAGCAATCACCGGCGCTCGGGAGTTCCGGGCGTGAGCGAAGCCGCCGTCGTCAAGCTCGCCTGTCGCGGGGTGTGGAAGCTTTTCGGGCACGACCCGAAAGGCTTCGTCGCACGATCCGGCGGGACGCTGACCTCCGAAAGCGCCCATGCCGCCGGGCTCCTCCCGGCGGTCGCCGACGTCAGCCTCGACATCCGTGCCGGCGAGAACTTCGTCATCATGGGGCTTTCGGGGTCGGGGAAGTCGACGCTGGTGCGCTGCCTCTCCCGGCTGATCGAGCCGACGGCCGGCGCCATCAGCTTTGACGGTCGCGACCTGCTCGGCGTGTCGGAGCGCGAGCTGATTGAGCTGAGACGCCACCGCATGGGCATGGTGTTCCAGCACTTCGCGCTGCTTCCGCATCTCTCGGTGCTTCGCAACGTCGCCTTCCCGCTAGAGATACAGGGCGTCGCGCGGCCCGAGCGCGAGAAACGCGCGCGCGAGATGATCGACCTTGTTGGTCTTTCCGGGCGCGAGGCCAACCTGCCGAGCCAGCTTTCCGGCGGCCAGCAGCAGCGCGTCGGGATCGCGCGCTCGCTCGCGGTCGGCCCGGAAGTGTGGTTCCTCGACGAGCCGTTCTCCGCGCTCGATCCGCTAATTCGCCGCGAGATGCAGAACGAGTTCCTGCGCCTGCAGAGCCTCTTGAAGAAGACGATCGTCTTCATCACGCACGACTTCGACGAGGCGATCCGCGTCGCCGACAGGATCGCCATCATGCGTGACGGCAAGGTGGTGCAGGTCGGCACCGCCGAGCAGCTGATCGTGAAGCCGGCCGATTCCTACGTTGAGGAATTCACCCGCGACGCGCCGCGCGCCAAAATCCTCTCCGTGCGCGCCGTCATGCGGCCCTTGAACGGCGCGCGCAATTTCGCCGGCACGGTGCCGGCGACCAGGCGCGTGGTCGAGGCGGCGCGCGATATCGACGCCGCCTCCGGCGACTACGGCGTCGTCGACGAGAGCGGCAGGCCGATCGGCGTCATCGACCGCTCAGCCCTGATTGAGGTCTTTCTCGAACGCTCCGAGCCGGCCGAGCGGACCGGGCGCTGACGATGGCGATGAGCGCTGAAGCCATCAAGCCGATGCATGCTCCAGCGCGCATGCCGACCGCTCTTCTGTGGATCGGCGTCTTCGCCATATCGCTCGTCTTCAACTACCTCCCCTCCGGCACCTTGCCGCGCGCCGCGCTCGCATTGCCGCGCACCTGGCACATCCCGCTGCGGGTCTGGCTCTCGGCGGCCATGAGCTGGCTCGTCAACGACGCGACTTTCGGCTTTTTCACGTTCCGCGATCTGACGCGCAGCGTGACGGCGGTGCTCGCTGTCCCGCTCGACATCGCGTCCGACGTCTTCTCGACCGGGCTCCTCTCCGGCCAGGGGTCGTCAGCGATCGAGATCCTGCCGCCGCTCCCGTGGATCGCGGTTCTGGCCGGCGCCGCGATCCTCGGCTACGACGCTGGCGGCAAGCGCCTCGCAATCATCGCGGGCGGGGCGTTCCTCTATCTCGCCGTCTTCGGCCAGTGGGCGAGCGCCATGGTGACGCTCTCCTCGATCGTGATCGCGGTGCCGCTCGGGGTCATCGGCGGCGTGCTGGTCGGCATCGCCGGCTTCCGCGCGCCGCGCTTCCGCAAGGTTCTCTTGCCGCTCCTCGACGGCATGCAGACCATTCCGGTCTTCGCCTATCTTGTGCCGATCCTGATTCTTTTCGGCTTCAGCCCGGTCTCCGCGCTGATCGCAACCATGATCTACGCGCTGCCGCCGATGGTGCGCATCACCATGCTGGCGCTCGACAACGTGCCGCCGGAGCTCGTCGAGTTCGGACAGATGGCGGGCTGCACCAAGCGACAGCTCGTGCAGCGGGTGATGATGCCTGTCGCCCGCGCACCGCTCATGGTCGGCGTCAACCAGGTGATCATGCTCTCGCTCAACATGGTGATCATCGCCTCCATGATCGGCGCCGGCGGCCTTGGCTTCGATGTGCTGAAATCGCTTCGAAGCCTCGATATCGGCGCCGGGCTCGAGGCCGGGATCGCGATCGTCGTCCTCGCCGTCGCGCTCGACCGGGTGAGCCAGGCTTATGCGATCCGCGCCAACATGATCCGCAACGCCGCCGGCGGGGTCGGGCTCAGGCATTCGGCGCTGCCGCTGATCGCGCTCGGCGCGACATTCGCGCTTTGGCTGATCGCGATCTTCGTGCCGGCGCTTCAGACCTACCCCGCCGCCTACACGCTCTCGACGGGCAAGTACCTGGCCGGAATCGTCGGCTGGCTCAACGTCAACTATTTCGACACGTTCGAGGCAATCAAGGACGCGATCCTCCTGAACCTGCTCGTGCCAGTGAAGCGCTTCCTGCTGGCGCAGCCCTGGCCGTGGGGAATCCTTGTCATCACCGCCGGCTGCTGGGCGGTCGCCGGCCCGAGACGCGCGGTCATTGCCTGCCTCTTCGCGCTCTTCATCGTCTTCACCGGCAATTGGGAGCCGGCGATGGTGACGCTCTATCTGGTGGGCGTGTCCGTGGTCATCGCCGGGCTGATCGGCATTCCGATCGGCATCCTCGCGGGATTGAACAACCGCGCCTGGGGGGTCGTGCAGGCGGTCATCGACACGCTGCAGACGCTGCCGAGCTTCGTCTATCTGATCCCCGTCGTGATGCTTTTCCGCGTCGGTGACTTCACCGCCATGATCGCCATCATCCTCTACGCGCTCGCGCCGGCGATCCGCTACACCGCGCTCGGCATACGCGAGGTCAACCCGTCGCTGATCGAGGCGGCGACCTCGATGGGCACGACGCGGCGCCAGCGCCTCTTGAAAGTCCGGCTGCCGCTTGCTTTGCCGGAGATCATGCTCGGCATAAACCAGACCATCATGCTGGCCATCTCGATGCTCGTCATCACCGCCCTCGTCGGGACGCGCGACCTTGGCCAGGAGGTCTATATCGCGCTCGCCAAGGCCGATGTCGGCCGCGGCATCGTGGCCGGGCTCGGCGTCGCCATGATCGCCATGGTCGCCGACCGCATGATGACCGGCGCGGCCGCGCGCATGAAGCGGAGGCTCGGCCTTGGCTGAGACGAAGCAGAGCGTGCTCGATCGGCAGATCGGCGCGGCCTGGCGGCAGGCCGCCGCGCTGCCGCTCTGGGACGATCCGGTCGAGCCGACCGACCTTCGCGGCGGGCTCTCCAACGTCAATTTCGTGGTCGAGGACGCCGGGCGGAAATATGTCGTCAGGATCGGCGGCGACAACGAGGCGCACGGCGTCGTGCGCAAGAACGAGCTCGCGGCGAGCCGCGCGGCACATGCGGCGGGCGTCGCGCCGCGCGTCGCCTATGCGGAGCCCGGCGTGCTGGTGCTCGATTTCATCGAGGGGCGCACGCTGACGCCCGCCGACGTGCGAGAGCCGAAGAACCTCGTTCGCATCATCGAGATGGTCCGCCGCACGCATCGCGAGGTGCCGAAGCATCTGCGCGGGCCTGGCGTGCTCTTCTGGGTCTTTCACGTCATGCGCGACTACGCGCACACGCTCTCCGAGCTGCCGAGCACCGACATGGGTCATCTTCGCCGGCTGACGGCGCAGTCGGAACGGCTGGAGCACGCCATCGGCCCAATCGATCTCGTCTTCGGGCACAACGACCTGCTGGCGGCGAACATCATCGACGACGGAAAGCGGCTGTGGTTCGTCGACTGGGAGTATGCCGGCTTCAACTCGCCGCTCTTCGATCTCGGCGGTCTTGCCTCGAACAACGAGATGCCGGCGAAGATGCGTGAAACGATGCTCGAATACTATTTCGACAAGCGGGTCGACGACGAGCTTCGCTACCGCTTCGCGGCCATGACCGCAGCGTCGCTGCTGCGAGAAACGATGTGGAGCATGGTTTCGGAGATCCATTCGCAGGTCGACTTCGATTTCTCCAGATACACCGCTGAGAACTTCGCCCGATACGAGAAGGCTTTCGCCGCGTTCGTGGGGATGGAGCGCACATGAGTCTTCCCGCTTCGGCCAAGGTTGTGATTGTCGGCGGCGGCATCGTCGGGTGCTCGGTCGCCTATCATCTCGGCAAGATGGGCTGGAGCGACGTGCTGCTTCTTGAGCGCGCCAAGCTCTCCTCGGGCTCCACCTGGCACGCGGCTGGCCTCGTCGGGCAGTTGCGCACCAACGCCAACGTCACGCAGCTCCTCGGCTATTCGGTCGCGCTCTACGACAGACTCGAGGCGGAGACCGGGCTCGCCACCGGCTGGAAGATGAACGGCGGCCTGCGTCTCGCCTGCAACTCGGAACGCTGGATCGAGGTGAAGCGGCAGGCGACGACCGCGCGCTCCTTCGGTCTTGAGATGCAGCTTCTCTCGCCGAAAGAGGCGCAGGACCTCTGGCCGCTAATGACGGTCGACGACGTGGTCGGCGCGGCGTTTCTCCCGACGGACGGACAGGCGAGCCCGAGCGACATCGTGCAGGCGCTGGCGCGCGGCGCCCGTTCCGCCGGCGTAACGATCGCCGAGGACACGCCGATCACCGGCATCCGCGTGGAAGGCGGCAAGGTGCGCGGCGTCGAGACGGCGGCGGGTTTCATCCAGTGTGAAAAGCTCGTCATCGCCTGCGGACAATGGTCGCGCGCCATCGGCAAGATGGCCGGCGTCAACATCCCGCTCGTCTCCGTGCAGCACCACTATGCGATCACCGAGAAGATCGACGGCGTGACGCCCAACCTGCCGACGCTGCGCGATCCCGACCGCCTTACCTACTACAAGGAGGAAGTGGGCGGGCTGATCATGGGCGGCTACGAGCAGAACCCGGTCCCCTGGGCCGAAGACGGCATTCCGGACGGCTTCCACTTCACGCTGCTCGATCCCGACTGGGATCATTTCGGCCCCGTCATGGAGCTTGCGCTTCCGCGCGTTCCGGCGCTCGAGCACACGGGTATCAAGCAACTTATCAACGGGCCGGAAAGCTTCACGCCAGACGGCAATTTCATCCTCGGCGAGGCGCCGGAAGTGCGCGGCGTCTTCGTCGCGGCCGGCTTCAACGCCTTTGGCATCGCGTCGGGCGGCGGCGCCGGCATGGCGCTCGCGGAATGGGTCGCGAAGGGCGAGCCGCCCTACGATCTATGGCCGGTGGATATCCGCCGCTTCGGCAAGAACCACCTCGACGTCGACTGGGTCAGGACGCGCACGCTCGAAGCCTATTCGAAGCACTACACGATGGCCTGGCCGTTCGAGGAATTCTCTTCCGGCCGGCCGCTCCGCCGTTCGCCGCTCTACGAGCGGCTGAAGGTGCGCGGCGCGGTCTTCGGCGAAAAGCTTGGCTGGGAGCGACCGAACTGGTTCGCCGACGTCACCTCCGACCAACCGCGCGAGGACATCTACTCCTACGGCCGCCAGAACTGGTTCGCGGCGGTCGGACGCGAGCACGAAGCGGCGCGCGAGCGTGTGGCGGTTTTCGACCAGACGTCGTTCGCGAAATTCCTCATGGTCGGACACGACGCTGAAGCCGCACTTTCCTGGATCTGCGCGAATGACATAGCCAAACCGCCCGGCCGCCTGACCTACACGCAGATGCTGAACGCCCGCGGCGGCATCGAATGCGACCTGACCGTCGCGCGGCTAGCGGACGACCGCTTCTACATCGTCACCGGCACCGGCTTCGCCACGCACGATTTCGACTGGATATCGAAGCACATACCGGACGGCCTCGACGCGACGCTGATCGACATCACGTCGACGAACGCCGTCTTCTCTCTGATGGGTCCCCGCGCCCGCGACGTGCTCGCAGAGGTCACGCGCGACGACGTGTCGAACGAGAGCTTCCCCTTCGGCGCGTGCCGGACGATTGCGCTCGGCGGCGCGCCGGTGCTGGCGCTCCGCGTTACCTATGTCGGCGAACTCGGGTGGGAGCTGCACGTGCCCGTGGAGTTCGCGAGGAACGTCTATCTGCGGCTGACGCGGGCCGGGACAGAGTTCGGTCTCGCCGATGCAGGCTATCGGGCGATCGAATCCCTTCGCCTGGAAAAGGCCTATCGCGCCTGGGGCGCCGATATCGGGCCGGACCACAATCCGCTGATGGCGGGGCTCGGCTGGGCGGTGAAGTCCCGCAAGAACATCCCATTCCTCGGCCGCGAGGCAATCGAAGCGGCGAGGCAGAAACCCCTTCCCCGGCTCCTCTCCGGTTTCACGGTCGACGATCCGGATATCGTGCTTCTCGGCCGCGAGACGATCTTCCGCAACGGCAAGCGTGTCGGCTGGCTCTCCTCCGCCGGCTGGGGCTACACGGTCGAAAGGAACATCGGTCTCGGCTATGTCCGCGATCCCGACGGCGTCGACGCGGATTATGTGATGAGTGGCGACTACGAGCTCGAGGTCGCGACCGAGCGCTTGCCTGCCGAGCCATTCCTGAAGCCGCTCTACGATCCCGACATGAAGCGGATCAAAGTCTGACGCATGGCCGACAGCCAAGCCCGCATCGTCATCATCGGCGGAGGAGCGATCGGAACTTCGATCGCCTATCATCTCGCACGCGCCGGCGAGCGTGACGTTGTGCTTCTCGAAAAGTCACAGCTCACGCACGGCTCGACCTGGCACGCCGCCGGCCTCGTCGGCCAGCTCCGCTCAAAGAAGAACCTGACGCGGCTGATGCAAAATTCCGTCGCGGTCTTCGACCGGCTGGAAACGGAATCCGGCCAGGCGATCGACTGGCGCAAGGCCGGCTCGCTTCGCATCGCCTCAAGCCAGGAACGGCTGGCGGAGATCCGCCGCTCGCTGACCCAGGCGAAGGGCTTCGGCTTCGAGGCTTATGAAGTGAGCGCCGAGGAGGCGAAAGCCCGCTTTCCCTGGATGACCACCGATGGCGTCGTCGGCGCGGCGTGGATTCCGTCCGACGGCTACATCGACCCCTATTCGCTCACCATGGCCTACGCCAAGGCCGCGCGCGCCGGCGGCGTCACGATCCGCGAAGGTGTGCGCGTCACCGGCTTTGAGATCGAAGGCGGTCGCGTCAAGGCGGTCGTCACAGATCACGGAACGATCCAATGCGAGATCGTCGTCAACGCCGCCGGCATCTGGGCGAAGCGCGTTGGCGAGATGGCGGGCGTCGCGATCGCCGCCGGTGCGGTCGAGCACCAATACGTCGTCACCGAGAAGAAGCTCGACACGACGAACGCGACGCCGACTTTCCGCGACCCCGACCGCATCTTCTATCTGAAGCCGGACGTCGGCGCGTTCGCGATCGGCGGCTGGGAAAAGAACGCACCAGCTTGCTGGCGCGAGGGCGTGCCGTTCGAATTCGCGCGCGAGCTTTTCCCGGAGAATTTCGAGCGCTTCGAGCCGATCCTCCTCGGCGCGGCGGAGCGCCTGCCGGTCCTGAACGAAATCGGCATCCAGACGCTGATCAACGGACCGATCCCGGTCTCCGCCGACGGCGAGCCGGTGATGGGGCTCGCGCCGGAGCTCGAGAATTTCTTCGTCGCCTGCGGCTTCACAGCGGGCATCGCCGCATCCGGCGGCGCCGGCGAGGCGATGGCGCATTGGATTCTCGACGGCGACCCGGGCATGGACCTCTGGCCCTTCGACATCCGCCGCTTCTCCAAGCATCAGGCGAACCGCCGATCACCTCGCCGCGCGCAGCTCCGAATCCTACGGCGACTACTATTCGATCCACTGGCCGGCGGCGGAATTGAGAGTCGCGCGTGGCGCACGGCGCAGCCCGCTCTACGGTCTGCTCAAGGCGCGCGGCGCGATCTACGGATCGAAAGCCGGCTGGGAGCGCCCGCTCTGGTTCGACACCGGCGAAGTCGCCGGAAGCGAGACGCCAAGCTTCGAGCAAAAGCCCGGCTGGTTCGATGCTGTCGGTCGCGAGCACAGGGCTGTGCGCGAGGCGGTGGCGCTCTTCGACCAGACCTCGTTCTCGAAATTCGAGGTCTTCGGACGCGGCGCCTTTGCCGCGCTTCAGAAGATCGCCGCGAACGATCTCGACTGCCCGCCCGGTGCGTGCGTCTACACGCAGCTCTGCAACGAGAAGGGCGGGATCGAAGCCGACCTTACCGTCATGCGGCTCGCGAAAGACCGTTTCTATGTCGTGACCGGCAGCCAGTTCGGCGTGCGCGATTCCGGCTGGATCAGCCGACATCTGCCGCGCGACGGCTCAGCCGGGATTCGCGAAGTCACCTCGGCCTACGCCGTCCTCAACATCGTCGGCCCGCGCTCTCGCGACATCCTGCAAGCGACGACCGACGACGATCTTTCCAACGCCGCCTTCCCCTATCTCACCGTGCGCGAGATCGAGATCGGCCTTGCGACGGGTGTGCGCGCCGCGCGCGTCGGTTATGTCGGCGAGCTTGGGTGGGAACTTCACGTGCCGACGGAATACGCAGCGCACGTCTATGAGCGGCTGATGGAGACGGGCGCCGACCTTGGACTGATCGACGCCGGTTATCGCACTGTCGAATTGCTCAGACTTGAGAAGGGCTACGTCTATTGGTCGTCGGACGTGACGCCGGACACCAATCCCTACGAAGCCGGCCTCGGCTTCGCCGTTGCTCTCGACAAGGGCGAGTTCCTCGGCCGCGATGCGCTTGCGAAGATCAAGGCCGAAGGCCCGTCGCGCCGGCTCGCGACACTGACCGTGGACGGCTTCGCACCGTTGATCGGCGGCGAGACCATCCTGTCGGACGGTACAGTTGTCGGCACCACGACCAGCGCCGGCTACGGCTACACGCTCGGGAAGACCATCGCGCTCGGGTTTCTGCCTGCCGACCTCGCGAAGGATGCGGCGCTTTCCATCGAAGCCTACGGAAAGCTTTATCCGGCGGCGCGCGGCCCGCGCAGCCTCTACGATCCGAAGGGAGAAAGGCTGAGGAGTTGATGGGCTCGCACCGGCGTCCTGCGTCCTTCGAGGCTTGGCCTTCGGCCTCGCACCTCAGGATGAGGAAGGTCTGTGAATTGTAACCAGCAGCCCCGACCGCTCGTCTTCGCCCAGCCATCTCCCTCCAAGCCCCACCCACTTTCCTCATGGTGAGGTGCGAGCGACAGCGAGCCTCGAACCACGCAACACGATGAAGCGAGAAAGCCGATGAGCGAATACATCGAACAGGCGCGAACCGCGCTCGCGGCGATACCGCTGATCGGCACTGCGTCGATCACCCGCCTCGGCGGGCTCACCAATCTGGTCTTCAAGGTCGAAGCTGGCCACCTTAATTATTGCCTGCGCCTGCCGGGCAAGGGCACCGAGGCCTACATCAACCGCAAGGTCGAGGCGGTAAACGCCCGCGCGGCGGCGGCTTCCGGCGTCTCGCCGGATGTCATCCATTTCGGTGACGACGGCGTCATGCTCACACCCTTCATCGCAGGCATGACGATGTCTCCGGATCTCTTCCGTCGCGTGCAGGGCGCCGTCGAACGCGCCGCGATCGCCTTCCGCACACTTCATGACAATGCGCCGGAATTCGCCTTCCGCTTCGAGCTCTTCAAAATGATCGACGACTATCTCGAAGTGCTGGCGAAGCTCGGCGCGGAGCTACCTGAGGGCTATCACGACGCCGTCGCAGAGGCCGGCGCCGTGCGCGAGGCGCTGGCTGCGCACCCGGTGGCGCTCAAACCCTGCCATTGCGATCCGCTGTCGGAGAACTTCCTCGACACGGGCACGCGCATGTGGATCGTCGATTGGGAATATTCGGGCATGAACGACCCGATGTGGGACCTCGGCGACCTCTCGGTCGAAGCGGGGCTCGACGACGCGCAGGACAGGCGGCTGATCGAGGCCTATTTCGGTGGGCCGGCGAGCGCCTTCGATGTCGGCCGCATGGTCATCTACAAGGCGATGTGCGATCTCCTGTGGACGCTCTGGGGCCTGATCCAGCACGCCAACAAGAATCCGGCGGAAGATTTCTGGGCCTATTCGTTGAACCGCTTCGCGCGCTGCCGCGCGCTGATGCGCTCGCCGAAATTCTCCGCGCACATCGAGGCGGTCCGGCGCGGCTGAAGCTCGCCGCCACGCGAGGCGGCGGAGCGGTCGCCCGCTCCGCCTTTGGCTTCGTGGCTATTTGCCCCAGATCTTCTTGTATTCGTCGCGATAGCCGTTGTCGGGGTCGAACACGTTGTTCGGGCCGCCGTCAAAGGCGATGTTGTCCGGCGTCACGAGATGCACGCCGGGCACGTATCCCGACCACTTCTCCCCGGCGAGCGCGCGGTTGATCTCGTCAACGAGCTGCCAGCCCTGCATGGTCAGCGGCTCCGGAACCGTCGCCGCCTGATAGTCCTTGTTGCGGATGCGCGCGTAGGCCGACTCCGATCCGTCGCCGGCGGAGATGTTGTAGGGCGCGCCGTCGCCGGTCTTGCCCGCCGCCGTCAACGAAGGCGCCATGAAGTCGTAGTAGAGGTCGTTGATCGCGAGCGAGTAAGTCCACTTGTCGCCGAACTTGGCGAGCAGGCTCGTGGTGAGCTGCGGCACGCGGTTGGCCGTATCGGCGAGCGGAGTGTCCTCGAACGAGAGAACTTCGCAGCCGGAGCACTGCTTGATCACCGCCTCCATGGCGCGGCCCTTGGCGATGGCGATGGCGTAGGCGGAGTTGGCAAAGACCACGACACCGGCCTTCCCGTCGGACTGCGCGATCGCGTACATCGCCGCGACCTTGGCGACCTGCATGGAGTTGGTGGTCACGTTCGCGACGATCGGCGAGTCATCGAGCGGCCCCGGCTTCGGCCCGGCATGCCAGCCGACGACGACGATGCCCTGCGCGGCGGCCTTCTCCAAACCGTCCTTCTGCTGCACGGCGTCGCTGCCGCCGAGAATGATCGCGTCCGGCTTGAGCGCAATCGCCTGAGTGAGAGCGGTTGCCTGTCCTTGGATCGAGCCCTGCCCGTCGATGACGCGGACGTTCCAGCCGATTACCTTGCCGGCCGCCTGCACACCGTCGGCAACGCCCTGGATGCCGCCGTTGCGCATGTCGCCGGCGACATAGATGATCGTCTTGCCATCGGCCGCCTTGGGTCCGGTCGTCGGCCCGTCCCATTTGTCGGCGCGGCTGGTAGCGGCTGCGACGACCGCTTTGGCCTCGTCGACGAAGGCGTCCGCGTAGGCAGCGCCGGCCGTCGCAGCAAGCGCCGCAAGGCCTACGGTGGTGAATAGCAACCCTCTTCTCATAACGATTTCCTCCATATTGTTGAACGCCAGAAACTTTCGAATTCTGGTTTTTGTTATTCGACGATTGGTTTGACCGAAAAGCGACCGCGTTTGTCCAGAAAAATCAACGCGTCGCTACCCGACGCCCACGTCACCCGCCGGGAACGCGCCTGTGCCACGATGCCGCGACAACCGACTGGTGTCGTTGGCCGGAACGACGATTTAGCGTTGCGCAGAGGCGCCGTCGTCGAAGAGCCCCCTCGCGCCTGCGAAGAGCGCATCCTTGAGTGCGACGGCGGGCGGATCGGGCAGCACCTTTGGCGGACCTTGGGTCGGAACGGCGCCGACGCTCACCACCCCGATCGTCAGATCGCCATCGGTGAAATAAGGATCGCCACCGCCGTTTCGCCCGAAGAGGGTCAGTCCGATACCGGTCACGTCGTAGGTCTCGGTCAGCATATGCGCCGCCGAGAGGTCGGCCACCAGGAGGTCGCGCTCGGCATCGACGTCCGGTGCGATGTGGTGGGTGATCTCGCCGGTGTAGTGGCTCAAGCCGACACCACGGTCGAACGTGACGGAGCCGAGCCACACGGGCCGCGCGTCCTGCCACTCCCCAAGCGTTTCGAAAAAGCGCACGTGGTTACGCCTGTCGGCGCTGTTGCCGACCGGCTTCTCGAAGGCGAAGGCCTGTTCCTTGCCATCGTAGAAGAGCGGGCTGACGGGTGCATCGCGAAACGGCCGGTCGAAGAGCACGCTTCCAGCAATCTCGATGCTGGTCTTCAGCGTCACCGCATCGGCCGGATACCAGCCGGCAGCCGCAAGCGCGCGGATCGCCTCTTCCTTGCTGCCGACGAGGCCGACATTCAGTGGATCGCCGGGGATGCCGTCGGCCGTGACGGTCACCATCGGCCGGCCCTCGAGGCCCGGCTCGTGCTCGTAATGCGTCCACACACGCGGTAGCGCGACATAAGCGACAAGGAAATAAAGGACGAAGAGGATCGCGACCGTCCAGACGATGCGGCGCAGCCGGCCGCGCCGTCGCCGCGGGATCATGAGCGCGAGCCCGGATCAGCGCTGTCTTCCATCGTGACGAGGCTCGCATTTCCGCCCGCCGCCGTCGTGTCGGTGGAGACGACCTGCTCATGCGCAAAGCGCGCCAGGTAATTGGGGCCCCCGGCCTTCGGCCCGGTGCCGGAGAGCCCCATGCCGCCAAACGGCTGCGAGCCGACGATCGCACCGATCGTGTTGCGGTTGACGTAGACATTGCCGACGTGGAGCGCGCGCGCCACGCGCTCCGCCCGTCCGCCGACGCGCGAATGGATCCCGAATGTCAGCCCGTAGCCGGTGCCTCCGATCCAGGCGAGCACGTCGTCGAGCTTTGCCGCCTGCCAGCGCACCACATGCAGGATCGGGCCGAAGACTTCCTTGGTCAGCGCCTCGGCACTCTTCAGTTCCACGATGTGCGGCGCGACGAAGTTCCCCTCCTTCGGCGCGTTTCCGGCGAAGAGGATGGTCTGTTCGCGCCGCATCGTCGCAAGATGCGCTTCGAGCGCATCCTTGGCCTCGCTGTCGATCACCGGGCCGACGTCGGTCGCCGGATCGGCAGGATCGCCGAGACGCAGTTCGGCCGCCGCACCGGCGATCATCTTGAGCATCGTGTCGGCGACGTCCGCCTGCACGAAGAGGATGCGGCATGCCGAGCAGCGCTGGCCGGCGGAGCGAAAGGCCGAGGTCACAACGTCGTCGGCGACCTGCTCAGGCAATGCCGTGGCATCGGCGATCATCGCGTTGATGCCGCCGGTTTCGGCGATCAGAGGCACGATCGGCCCGTCCTTGGCGGCGAGCGCGCGATTGATGATCCGGCCGACTTCGGTCGAGCCCGTAAATGCGACGCCGGCGATGCGCGGATCGGCGACCAGCGCAGCGCCGATCCTTCCGTCACCGGGGACGAGCTTCAGCGCATCCTCCGGAACGCCCGCCGCGTGGAGCAGCGCCGCGGCCTCACGACCGATCTTCGGCGTCTGCTCCGCCGGCTTGGCAAGCACGGAATTGCCCGCGGCAAGCGCCGCAGCGATTTGGCCGGTGAAGATCGCCAGCGGGAAATTCCAGGGGCTGATGCATACGAACGCGCCGCGTCCGCGCAACCGGTAGCGGTTTTCCTCCCCGGTCGGGCCGGGAAGAATCGTGTCGCGGGAGAAGAGACGCCGCGCCTCGGCGGCGTAGTAGCGGCAGAAATCCGCCGCCTCGCGGATCTCCGCGATCCCGTCGTCGAGCGTCTTGCCGCCCTCGCGCGCGAGAAGCGCGATCAGACGGTCGCGATTGTCTTCGATTAAGTCGGCGGCCTTCTCAAGGATTGCTGCGCGTTGGTCGGCCGGCGTCGCTTCCCACACAGGATACGCCGCGACCGCGGCATCGACCGCCGCCGTTGCATCTTTGGTGGTCGCATCGGGAACCGGCGCGACCGCAGAGCTCGATCCAACGCCTCTGACAAGCACCGCAAGATCCTCGCGGCTCCCGAATTCGAGCCCCCTGGAATTCTTGCGCTGACCGAAGAGCTTCGCGGGGAGTGCAATCCCCGAATGCCGGGCGGAGCGCCCCATCACGCTCTCGGCCGGCGACACGAGCAGGCTCTCGATCGGCACGGAATGGTCGTTGACGGCGTTGACGAATGACGAGTTCGCGCCGTTCTCCAGGAGCCGCCGCACCAGATAGGCGAGCAGCTCCTTGTGGCTGCCGACCGGCGCATAGATGCGGCAGTCGAAACCTTCGCGCGCGTGAACCTCGGCGTAAAGCGCCTCGCCCATGCCGTGCAGACGCTGAAATTCGAAGGCCGCCTTTCCCTTCTCGCCGCCCGCCATCTCGATGATCGAAGCGACGGTCAGTGCGTTGTGCGTGGCGAATTGGGGATAAAGACGCGGCCGCGCCGCGATGAGCCGCTTGGCACAGGCGAGATAGCAAAGATCGGTGACGGGTTTCCGCGTGAACACGGGGAAATCGGCAAGCCCGCGCTCCTGCGCCCGCTTGACCTCAGTGTCCCAATAGGCGCCCTTCACCAGCCGCACCATCAGCCGCCGGCCGCTCGTCGCCGAGGCTTCCGCGAGCCAGTCGATCACCGCCGGCGCGCGCTTCTGGTAGGCTTGGACGGCAAGGCCCAGGCCTTCCCATCCGGCGAGGGACGGCTCCTCCAGAAGTTTCGCAAAAACCTCCAGCGACAGTTCCAGGCGATCCGCTTCTTCCGCGTCGACCGTCAGGTTCAGATCGTGCGCCTTCGCGGTGCGGCTGAGCTCGATCAGGCGCGGCATCAGCTCGGCCATCACGCGCTCGCCCTGACGCGCCACGTAGCGCGGGTGCAGCGCGGATAGCTTCACCGATATACCCGGCCGGCCGGGGAGCGAGCCCTCCGCGCTCTGCCCGATCGCTTCGATGGCGCGCGCATAGGATTCGAAGTAGCGCTCCGCGTCGGCGCTCGTGCGCGCACCCTCGCCAAGCATGTCGAAGGAATGGCGGTAACCTTTTCGTCGCGCCTCTTTTGCTCGGTCGAGCGCGTCCGCGATCGTCTCGCCGAGCACGAACTGATGCCCGAGGAGCCGCATCGCCTGCCGCGCCGCGGTCCGGACAGTCGGCATGCCGAGCCGCTGCCCGAGCGTCGCGATGATGCCTTCCGGCGTCTCGTTCGGATGCACGATGCGCACTGTGACGCCTAGCGCCCAGGTGGCGGCGGAGACGAGCCAGCTCTCGCTGTCGCGCGCTGCGGCATTCTCCCAGTCGCCGCTCGCCAACTTGTCCTCGATCAGGCGGTCCTGTGTCGCCGCGTCGGGAACGCGCAGCAGCGCCTCGGCGAGCGACATCAGCGCCAGCCCCTCTTTGGTGGAGAGGCTGTAATCGTGCATGAAATCCTCAAGCCCGCCGATGCCGCCGCGCGCGTGCCGGATCGTCTCGATGTAGCGCCTGGTGCGCGCCGTGACGCGCTCTTCCTCGGCCGCCGGATGCGCGGTCTCTCCGAGAAGGCGGGGGACCAACGCTTCGTCGGGCGGTGCGTAGTCCGCCTCAAAACGGGAGATGTGTCCGCCCTCCGATGAAATCTCTTGAGACGCGTGCGCCGCCATCGCGATCCCTCTTCCGGATTCGGAGGAGTCTGCCGCCGGAACGCGAAGCGGTCGAGTCCCCCTCCTCTGCCGGCCGTCTGCAGCCCTCATCTACGCCCAGCGAAGATCGGCTATGGTCTCGTATGGCTGAGACGGCAATGAGCGAAGACGACGAGGAGACGGCGGGGGCCCGGCACGCGCTTGCGGCGATTCTGGAGTTTTCCGCGACGGCCGGAGGCGCGCGGATCAGCCGACTCCCCGGGCTCACCAACCGCGTCTACGAGGTGACGCTGCCGGACGGGCACTACGCGCTGCGCATCCCCGGCGACGGCACGTCCGCAATCATCGACCGTAACGCGGAGGAGGCGAACGCCCGGGCGGCGGCAAGGGCCGGCATCGCGCCGGAGATCCTCCATTTCGGCGCCGACGGCGTGATGCTGACCCGTTTCATCGAAGGTGCCGAGCCGCTGACGCTCGACAGGATCGCGGCGAATCCCGGCGCGCTCGAACGCGTCGGCGTCGCGCTTCGGCGGCTGCATGACGGAGCGCCGGACTTCGTCTCGCGTCTCGGCCCGTTCGCCACGATCGACAGCTATGCCCGCGTCCTGCACGAACACGGCGTTGCCCTCACGGCGCGCCAGCGGACAATCCTCGCCGAAGCCGAAAGCATCCGGAGCGCGCTCGCCGCACGGCCGGTCCCCTTCCGGCCCTGCCACTGCGATCCCACCGGCCGCAACCTGCTCGATACGGGAAGCGAGGTCTGGCTGGTCGACTGGGAATATTCCGGCATGAACGACCCGGCCTGGGACCTTTCCTACTGCTCGTTCCAGGCGACCCTCCCGCCCGAAGCGGATGCGCGGCTGCTTGGCGGCTATTTCGGGCACGCGCCGACGGCGGCGGAGGCGGCGCGCGTGGCTGTCATGAAGACGCCCATCGCTCTGATGTCGGCGCTCTGGGCTCTGATCCAGGACTCGCAAGGGAACCGCGCCGCGGATTTTCCGGCCTATACTGAGCGCGTGTTCGAGGAGAGCGCGGCACGGATGTCCGCCCCCGATTTGGCCGAAGCGCTCGCCGTGCTTCGCGTTTGAGACAATGTCGCGTTCGCGTGCTAGGCGTCGGCTGATCTCCTTTTGACGAGCACCTCGCCATGTCCAACCCGACACCAGCGGAACTTCTCGACGCCGCGCTCGCGATCAGCGGCGAAGCCGCGGCGATCCCGATGCGCTATTTCCGCGGCGGGATTGCGGTTGAGGACAAGCCAGACGAGAGCCCCGTCACGATCGCCGACCAAGAGACGGAACAGGCGATTCGCGCCGCGATCGAAACACGCTTCCCGAGCCACGGCATTTTTGGCGAGGAATTCGGCAAGCGCAACGCGGACGCCGAATTCACCTGGATCATCGACCCGATCGACGGCACGCGCTCCTTCATCTGCGGCGTGCCGCTTTTCGGGATGCTCCTGGGCGTGCTGGAGGACGGTGTGCCGGTGGCCGGCGTGATCCGCATGCCGGCGCTCGGCGAGACATACGGCGGCTGCCGCGACGGCGGCGCGACGATGAACGGCCAGCCGATTTCCTGCCGCCGCGTGAAGCCGGGGCAGTCGCGCCTCTTTATCAACGAAGCGATCCGCATGGTCGACAGAGAGCCGGCGCTGCTCAAGAGGCTCATGGGATTCGGTCACACCCGCCGCTTCTTCAACGACTGCTACGCCTTCGCGCTGCTCGCAGCCGGCCAGATCGACGCCGTCGTCGATTTCGACCTGCAGCCGTACGATTATCTTCCGGTCGTGACGGTGATTGAGGCGGCGGGCGGGATCATCACCGATTGGCACGGCGAGAAGCTCGGGCTGAAATCGGATGGAACGCTCGTCGCCGCGGCAACGCCGGAGTTGCATGAAGAGCTGATCGCCCTTCTCCGCTAGGCCGCGTGCCCCCGGTGACCCCGGAATGTTGCAAGCCGGGTTGAGCCGAAGCTGAGGTTTGTTAAGGTCGGTTCCGGCGAAACGGGATACCTCGGCAAGCGCGACGGCGCGTGCGCACGAATTCCCGGCATGACCCACTTCGGCGACCGCTTCGAGGCGGCTGTTGGGGAAAAACAGCTGAAAGGAGGAAAGGCTGGCCATCGCTTGGGCTTGAGTGCGAGGATGGTCTTTCGCTGTTCAGCGACAATCAAAAAAAATCGGGCGTGACCACGTGGAATCATCGGCGCGGCGCCCCGGAAATCCAGGGGAGCAAACGCATGAAAAGACGATCTTTCCTCAAAATGACGAGCATCGCCGCCGCCGCTCTGGCGGTCGGCACGCTCGGCGCGCCGGCTGCTCAGGCAGCTTGGCCGGAGCGTCCCGTTACCGTTGTGATTCCGTGGGGCGCGGGCGGCGGCACCGATGCGGTCGGCCGCATCCTCGCCAGCCTTCTGGAGAAGGAGCTCGGCCAGCCCTTCAATGTCGTCAACCGCACCGGCGGCTCGGGCGTCGTCGGACACTCTGCCATCGCGACGGCGGCGCCGGACGGCTACACCATCGGCATCGTCACCGTCGAAATCGTGATGATGCACTGGGCCGGCCTGACCGATCTTTCCTACAAGGACTTCACGGTCTTCGGTCAGGTGAATCTCGACCCCGGCGGACTGATGGTCCGCGCGGACTCGCCCTACAAGACGGCCGCCGACCTTCTCGCCGACATCAAGGCCAAGCCGGCCGGAACCTTCAAGGGCTCCGGCACTGGCCAGGGCGGCATCTGGCATCTCGGCTACGCCGGCTGGATGCTCTCCGAAGGGGTCGACCCGAACGTCGCGCCCTGGGTCCCGAGCCAGGGCTCCGCTCCGGCGCTGAAGGATATGGTTGCCGGCGGCATCGACTTCGTCACCTCGTCGCTGGCCGAAGGCCGGGCGCTGATCGAGGCCGGCGAAGTGCGCGCTCTTGCCAACATGGGCGACGAGCGGCTCGGCATCTTTCCCGATGTGCCGACGCTGAAAGAAGCCACGGGCTCCGACTGGACCGTCGGCGCGTGGCGCATGGTCGCCGGGCCCAAGGGCATTCCGGACGAGGTCAGCTCGGTGCTGATCCCGGCGCTCCAGAAGGCCTACGAGAGCAAGGAGTACAAGGACTTCATGGAAGGCCGCGGCTTCGGAATGATCTGGCGCCCTGCCGACGACGCGGCGGCGTTCATGGCGAAGGCCGATGCCGACTTTGGCGTTGTGATGGAGAAGGCCGGCCTGAAGAACTAGGCCGGTTGCGCATCGACGCGCCGGCCCGGCGACCGACGCCGGGCCGGCTGCTCCTGTCCAGACGAAGGGCGCACATCCGTGAAAGTCAATGACGCCATTTCGGGCGCACTGTTCGTTGCGGTCGCCGGACTGATCTTTTTGTTCACCGCGCATTTCCGGTCCATGCCGGGGCAGGACTACGGCGCCGCGTTCTTTCCGCGAACCATCGCGGTTCTTATGGCGTTTCTCGGCGTCGTGCTCATCGTCGGCGGCATTCGCGAGCGCGCCGGCCGCCCGTGGGCCGAGACGTTCGACTGGATGCACTCGCCACGCCACGCCGCGAATTTCGCCCTCGTAGTGGCGTCGCTGATTTTCTACATCCTGGTTTCGGACACCCTCGGCTTCGCCATCACCGCGTTCATCACGCTCTACGTCCTGCTGCTGTGGCTGCGCGGACCGAGCTTCTGGGCCTCCTCGGCGGTCATTTCGCTCGTATCGATGCTCGTGATTCAGCAGTTCTTCGGTCAGTTCCTTCGCGTGCCCCTGCCCTGGGGCGTCCTCGAAGCCTATGCCTGGTAGGCGCCGCCATGGACATCTTCATCCGCGCCCTGCCGCTGGTCTTCGACCCCTATGTCCTGACCGTCATTTTCCTTTCCGGGCTCTTCGGCCTTTTCATGGGCGCCATTCCCGGACTTTCCGCTACGATGGCGACCGCGCTTCTCGTGCCGGTGACCTTCTTCATCCCGCCGGTGCCGGCCCTTGCCGCCGTCGTGACAGCGACCGCGATGGCGATCTTCGCCGGCGACCTGCCCGGCGCGCTCCTGCGCATTCCGGGAACGCCGGCCTCCGCCGCCTATACCGACGAGGCCTTTGCCATGACCCGGAAGGGCCAGGCCGAGCTCGTGCTCGGGACCGGGCTCGCGAGCTCGGTGATCGGCGGGCTTTTCGGCGCAGTGGTATTGACCTTCAGCGCCCCGCTTCTCGCAAAGTTTGCGCTCAATTTCTCGAGCTACGAATATTTCTGGCTCGCCTGCCTCGGGCTCACCTGCGCCGCCTTCATCTCCGCCGAAAAGCCGGTCAAGGGCGCTCTCTCGCTCCTCGTCGGCCTCCTGATCGCGACCGTCGGTCTCGACCCGATGTCAGGACAGGCGCGCTTCACGTTCGGCAGCGTCGAGCTGATGGGCGGGGTGAATTTCATTCCCGCCATGATCGGCATGTTCGCGGTGGCGGAGGTGCTGCGCGCCGTCACCGCCATCAAGCCACCGCCGGAGGTCAAACAGACCACCATCGGCAACATCTTCGCAGGGCTCGGCGGCGTCCTCTACCGCTACAGGCGCAACCTCCTGCGCGGCAGCATCATCGGCACGCTGGTCGGGGCGCTGCCCGGCGCCGGTTCGGATATCGCCGCCTGGATCTCCTATGCCGTCTCCAAGAAATTCTCGAAGGAGCCGGAAAAATTCGGCACCGGCCATGTCGAGGGCATCGTCGACGCCAGCTCGTCCAACAATGCCGGGCTCGGCGGCACCTGGGTCCCGGCGCTGGTCTTCGGTATCCCCGGCGATTCGATCACCGCGATCGTGATCGGCGTGCTTTATGTGAAGGGAATGAACCCCGGGCCGACCGTGTTCCTGGAGCAGCCCGAACTGATCTACGCCGTGTTCATCTCGTTCTTCATCGCGAACCTGCTTCTGCTGCCGCTCGGCTACGCCGCGATCAAGTCGTCGAAGCAGCTTCTCCGCGTGCCGCGCTCCATCCTGATGCCGATCATCCTGATGTTCTGCATCGTCGGCACCTTCGCCATCAACAACACCGTCTTCGGCGTCGGTATCATGCTGGTTCTCGGCCTCGTGGCCTACCTCATGGAAGAGAACGGCTTTCCGATCGCGCCGGCCATCCTCGGCCTTGTTCTTGGCGGTCTTCTCGAAGACAGCTTCATGACCTCGATGATCAAGGCCAACGGACATTTCATCGCGTTCTTCGAGCGCCCCATCTCCGGCATTCTTGGGCTCGTCACCATCGCCATCTGGCTGACGCCGATGTTCGTCAAATGGCGCCGCCGCGGGATGTCGCCGGCTGGCGACACCTGAAGACCGGCCACTCGGTCCGTGATTTGCGTTAGAGAGCGCGAGGCACGCTCCGCGCCTATTGATCGACGTCTTTGATCCAACCGGCAGTCGCCTGCGCGAGCGGTTCCGGCGCAGGCACCTCGCAATCCGGCGAGCCGGTCGTCTTCAGGATCTCGATCGGTCCGTCCTCCTCCCCATATTCGTCGATATGCGCGAAGGCATCGCGGATCGCCTCCGACCACGCCGAGGAGAGCCGGCGGAAATAAGGGTCGCCCTCGTCTATCCGGCGCTGTTCGCCGACCTTGAGTTCGTCCTTGCGGTAGATCAGGAGGTCGATCGGCATGCCGACCGAAAGGTTGGAGCGCAGCGTCGAATCGAAAGAGATCAGGACCAGCTTCGCGGCGACGCCCATGCGCATCTCGGGCTTCGCGACCCGGTCGAGGATTGGCTTGCCGTATTTGTGCTCGCCGATCTGAAAGTACGCGGTGTCCTTCGTCGCCTCGATGAAATTGCCTTCCTGGTAGATCTGGAAGAGACGCGGCGGGTCGCCGGCGATCTGCCCGCCGAGGATGAAGGAGGCCGAGAAAAGCGCCGGGTTCTCGTCGATCAGCTCCTTCTCGTTCCGCCGCACCTCGCGCACCGTCTCCCCGACGATCCGCGCCGCCTGGAACATGGTGCTGACATTGGCGAGCGAAACGTGATCCGGCCCGAGATCGATCTTCTCGTTCAGAAGCGAGATCACCGACTGCGTAAAGGCCAGGTTGCCGGCCGACAGCATCACCAGCACCCGGTCCCCGGGCCGCTCCCAGACATGCATCTTGGAGAACGTCGCTACGTTGTCGAAGCCGGCGTTGGTGCGCGTATCGGACGCGAAGATGATGCCGCGGTCGAGCCGCAATCCGACGCAATAGGTCATTGCGAATCTCCTGTGCCGCCGCGCGCCTATTGCTGCTGCTGTCGCACGATCACGTCAACTGTAAGCGATTCCGTTCCCCCACCCCGCCGGGTGCCGGTTATCGGCGCCGCCGAGGCGGCGTCGAAGCCGCAGGCAAGCCGCACATAACGCTCCGTCGGGCAGATATGGTTGGCCGGATCGAACCCGACCCAGCCAAGGCCCTCGACGAAGGCCTCCGCCCAGGCGTGGTGGGCGACCGCGCTTTCTTCGCCTTCCACGAGCAGGTAGCCGGTCACATAACGGGCTGGGACGCCGAGCCGCCGGGTCGCGGCGATGAAGATATGGGCATGGTCCTGGCAGACTCCCTGCCCGGCCGCAAACGCGTCGATCGCGGTCGTTTCAGAATGTGTCGCGTCGGTATCGTAGGCGACGCGGTTGGCGATCGATTCCAGAAGGTGATGCAGCCGGTCGAGCGGCCTGCGCTCGCTCACCTCGTCGGCAAGCGCGTCAATTGCAGCGGAGGATTCGGTTCTTGGCGTCGCGCGCAGGAACACCCGCGGATTCGCCGCCTCCCCGATAATCCCCACGACGCCGTCCCGATCGAAGGTCTCGACCTCGCCCGAGGCGGTGATGTCCAGCATCTCATAGGGTCGCGTGTGCGTGATGAGGTGGATGCGATTGCCGAAGCCGTCGATATAGGTAGCGGCGTTTTCGATTCCGTCCGCCTCGATCGCCCACGACAGCACCTTCTGTGACTGGTTGTCGGAGGGCGTCAGGCGAAGCCGCTGCACCGCCGACGAGCTGACTGTGTCGTAGGTGTAGTGCGTGATGTGACGGATCGAGACGCGCATCGGCTCACCCGAAATTATAGTCGGCGGAGAGCGCTGCGGTCAGCCGGTTATTACGCGCCACGAACCCGGTCAGGAACTCGTGCAGCCCGGCCTGGAAGATCGTGTCCATGCTCATCGTCATCAGCATGTTGCGCGTCTCAGCGACGAGATCGGCGGACGGCGGCCTGCGATCGTAGAGGACGCAGAGCCCCTCGATCGCGGCGCTCAGCCAATCGTAGCAGAAGCGCAGCGAGCGCGGCATCTCCGCATGCAGGATCAGAAAGTCGGCGACGTTCCACGGCCTGTAGGTCTCGTGGAACACGTGCCGGTAGGCACGGTGGCCAGAGACGGAGCGCAGGATCGTCTCCCACTGATAGGTGTCGACCTCGCCGCCGATCATCTGGTTGCTCGGCAGGAGAATGAAATATTTCACGTCGAGGATTCGAGCGGTGTTGTCGGCGCGCTCCACGAACGCGCCGAGTTGGCTGAAGAAATAGCTGTCGTCGCGCAGGATCGTGCCGAGCAGCGAGCCACGAAAGAGCGCGGTGCGCTGCCGGATCCAGTCGATCAGCTCCGGCAGCTGCGCCGCCGTCATGTCCTTCGGCCTGAGCGCGTCAAAGGCGAGCCAAGTGGAGTTCATCGCCTCCCACATGTCGCGCGTGATCTTGGTGCGGACGAAACGGGCATTGGTGCGCGCGCTTTTGAGGCAAGAGCGGACCGAGGAGGAATTGTCGTCGTCGAAAAGCAGGAAATTGAACGCCTTGTCGAACGAGCTATCGCCGTATTTTTCGAGGAACTGGTCGATCACGCCGGCGCTCGTCAATGTCGAGCGCCATTCCTCGCGGTAGCCGTCACCGGCGTGGGCGATGAGCGAGATGCGAAAGCCGACCTCGGCGAGCCGCGCCATATTCTCCGCACGCTCGATCTGCCGCGACATCCAGAACAGGCTCTCGGCGGTGCGTCCAAGCATGCGTTAATCCTGCAGCACCCAGGTGTCCTTGGTGCCGCCGCCCTGCGAGGAATTGACGACGAGCGAGCCCTTCTTGAGCGCCACCCGCGTGAGTCCGCCGGGCACGAGACGCACACGGTCGCCGACAAGGACGTAGGGGCGAAGATCCACGTGGCGCGGTGCGATCCCGCTCTGCGTCACGGCCGGGCATGTGGAAAGCGCCAGCGTCGGCTGCGCGATGTAGTTCGCCGGCCGCGCCTTGAGTTTCCTGCGGAACGCCTCGATCTCGCGTCGCGTGGAGGCCGGCCCCACCAGCATGCCGTAGCCGCCCGAGCCGTGGACTTCCTTCACCACCAGCTCCGGCAAATGCTCCAGCACATAGGCGAACTCTTCCTTGATCGAGCAGCGCCAGGTCGGCACATTCTTCAGGATCGGACGCTGGCCGGTATAGAACTGGATGATCTCCGGGACGTAGGCGTAGACCGCCTTATCGTCGGCGATGCCGCCGCCAGGCGCGTTGACGATCGTCACGCGCCCCGCGCGGTAAAGGTCCATCAGCCCCGGCACGCCAAGCGTGGAATCGGGCCGGAAAGTGAGCGGGTCGAGGAAATCGTCGTCGAGCCGCCGATAGATCACGTCGAGGCGCTCGCGGCCCTGCGTGGTGCGCATGTAGAGGTAGCCGTCCTCCACCAGGAGGTCCTGTCCCTCGACCAGCTCCACGCCCATCTGGTCGGCGAGGAAGGAGTGCTCGAAGAACGCCGAATTGTAGATGCCCGGCGTCAGCACCGCCACCTTGGGATCGCCGTCGCAAGCGGGCGGCGCCACCGCCTGCAACGTCCTGAGCAGGAGTTCGGGGTACTGCGAGACCGGCGCCACCGAATGACTGGCGAAAAGCTCCGGGAAGAGATGCATCATCGTCTCCCGGTTCTCCAGCATGTAGGACACGCCCGAGGGCGTGCGGAGATTGTCTTCCAGCACGTAGAACTCGTTCTCGCTCACGCGCACGATGTCCACGCCGATGATGTGGGCATAGACGTTGAGGGCCGGCGAGTGGCCGATCATTTCCGGGAGATACGCCTCGTTCCCCATCACGAGGTCGGCCGGAACGCGGCCCGAGCGGATGATCTCCTGGCGGTGGTAGATGTCGTAGAGGAAGGCGTTCAGGGCGCGCACGCGCTGCTCGATGCCGCGCTCCAGGAGTCGCCACTCCTGCGCGGAGATGATGCGCGGGACGAGATCGAAGGGGATCAGCCGCTCGAGCGCGTTCTCAGTCCCGTAAACCGAGAACGTGATGCCGAGCCGGCGGAAAAGCGTCTCGGCTTCCTGCTGCTTGCGTTTCAGGCTGAGCTTCGTATGGCCCTCGAGCCATTGCGCAAGTACGGCGTAAGCTGGGCGGACAGCCCCACCGGCATTCAACATCTCGTTGAATGCCGCCGTTGCTGGGACCTCACCACCCTGAACGTTCACGACGCCCCGTCACCTGCTTCCCACGGAAGGTTAAAGACTGCCGCTTATCTGGTCACGCCCGAATCTCGTGCGCAAGCTGCCTATCCGCTGGGCAGCGCCGATCGGCGTAACATTTGGTCCATGCCATGCGGGTTTGGGGAGGGCGGCGCGGCCGGGAAGCCCGGCCTGCCCTAGGGACGCGAATCCAGGGCGGCGCCGTCCTCGGCAACGGTCGATGCAAAAGCCTTGCCAATCTCCGCGATGGCAGTGCATCCCGCTTCATGCGGCGCCGGGCTGCGCCTGCGGTCTCAGCCACGGTACATATTCGCCGCCCCAGACGCGATTCCGTCCGGCATCCTTGGCGCTGTAAAGCCGCGCATCCGCGCAGGCGAAGAGCGTCTCGAGCGTGGCGCCATCATTTGGGGTCGTCGCCACGCCAACGCTGATCGTCAGCATCTCGCCGATCGCGGAAACGCGGGTTCGCGCGACGAGGGTACGGAGCCGCTCGGCAAGCTTCAGCGCGTAGGGCGCGTTGAGGCCGGGGCAAAGGAGCGCGAATTCCTCTCCGCCGTAGCGGTAGAGCCGGTCGCCGTCGCGCTTGCCCAATTCTAGGAGACCTGTGATTTGACACAGCGCGCGGTCGCCGGCCGCGTGCCCGTGCCGGTCGTTCGCGCGCTTGAAGTGGTCGATGTCGATCACGAGCAGGCTGAGCGGCTCTCCCGCAGCAGCCATCGCCTTCGCGAGCGCCGCGCCGTCCGTTTCGAAGCGCGAGCGGCTCAGCGCCCCAGTCAGGCTGTCGTGTCCGGATCTCTCCAGGAGATCCTCGTAGCGCTCGCGGTATGTGAGCGTGTCGAACACGTCGGTAACGAGCGGAGGAACGGAATCGGCGGCGCGCGGTCGCTCGAACCAGCGGAGATAGATGCCGGTCAGGAGGCAATAGCAAAGTCCGGTCGCCATCTTGGCGAGCCATCCGCCGATCAGCACGGTCACCGGCGCACCAAAGAATATGTGCAGCGCGAGATAGAAACCCACCTGGTCGAAGGTCAAAACCACCGCCGAAGCGATCCAGATCCGGAGCGTCATCCGTCCGCCGAAACGGCGTCCCAGATGCTCGTAGATCAGGATGATAAGGATGGAATCGATGAAAAGGAGGAGCGTCCCCCAGATCATCAGCCAGCCCATCTGGTTCATGAGGACGAAATCCGGGAGCGCCCCCGGCGAAAGCGGTGTGACCACGTGGAAGCGCATCACGAAGACGAGCGCCACCATCAGGAAATTGCCGATCAGAAGTCCGTAGATCGGCTGCCGCACCGCCGCCGCGTCCTCGCGAATATAGAGGAGCAGCAGCATGATGAGCTTGCCGGTGAAGAGAACCGTCGAGCCCGGCGAGATGGCGATACCGAAAGGAAACTGCAGATAGAGGATCGCGGCGAGGTAGGTCTCGAGGAAGTGCATCACCCCGAGCGCACAGATGAAAACGCCCAGCCCGAAGCGATGACGCATCCGGAAGATGCCGGCCATCGCCCCGAAATAGAGCAAGACTTCTGCCGCTAGCAGAACGACGTTCTGCACCGCTCCGCGCTCCCGCTGGGTCTCGAGAGACGCTAGAAGGGGTTCGTTAACGGTACTTTATCGGTCGCGGCGGCGTGCAAAAAAGGCTCACGCGAGGCTTTTCACCCTCACCCACGCCCGCTCCTCCGCCGAGCGCAAGGCCGCCGCGATCGTGCGCTAAATCTCGTAGGCCTCCTGGAAATCCGGGCTGGCGCCCTTCCCCGCTGAAATAGCGTCGATCAGATGCGCCACCTCGATCGTCTTCAGGTCGTTGAAACCGAGCTGGTGCCCGGGCGCCGGACAGAAATTCCCGTAGGGCGGCGTGTCGGGGCCGGCGAGCAGCATCTTGAAGCCCTTCCGCTTTTCCGAATGGTCGGCGGAGTAAAGCTTGAGCTCGTTGAAACGCTCCTGCGTGAAGACAAGCGAGCCGCGAGAGCCGACGAGCTCGAATTCGAGCTGCATCTTGCGGCCGAGCGTGACCCAACTCGCGGTGAGGGTCCCAAGCACGCCGTTCTGGAAGCGTGCGACAAGATGACCGTGGTCGTCGATCGTCACGGGCCTCGGGCCGTCCGGCGATGGGCGGAGCGGATGCAGCGTGCCGGTCGCGGCCGAGATTTCCTCGACCGGCCCGACAAGGAAGCGCGCCAGCGAAACGATGTGGCTGCCGAGATCCATCAGTACGCCGCCGCCGACCGGGTCGGTACGGAAGCTGTGCGGCGCCTCGGGATCGACCATGTAGTCCTCGGCATGGATGCCGCGGAAGGCGATGATCTCGCCAATTTCGCCCGACGCCGCGATCTCGCGGGCGAGTCCTACGATCGGGTTCTTCAGGTAGTTGAAGCCGGCGAGCGTCACGAGGCCCGAGGCACGCGCCGCCTCCGCCATCTCCCTGGCATCGGCAAGCGTCGCGGCGAGCGGCTTTTCGCAATAGACGGCTTTGCCAGCGGCAAGCGCGGCGAGCGCGATGGGCTTGTGCAGATGGTTTGGAGCCGTGATCGAGACGACGTCGACCGAAGGGTCTTCCACGAGCGCGCGCCAGTCGCCCACCGCCTTCGCAAAACCGAGCTGCCGCGCGGCTTCGCTCGCCTGCGCTTCGCTCTGGTCCGCGAGCACGGCGAGCTCCGGCCTCAGCGGCAGGTCGAAGACCTGCGACACCGCATTGAAGGCGAAAGCATGGGCGCGGCCCATGAAGCCGCTCCCGACCAGCCCGACACCGATTCGCCCGGTGTTGTTCCCCATTGCGAACGCCTCCTCCCAACTGGGGGAGACGTGTAGCCGGTCTCGCGTGAGCCCGGCAATCGGCGGAGGTCAACCGAATATGACGATGTCGGCACCCTCCACGGCGTAGCGGGCATGATAGAAGTCGCGAATCGCAACAATGCCGTCGTCCGACCAGGTGAGCAGCACAAAATAGGTGGGCGTGTGCTTCGGATCGCGGGGATCGCCTGCAATGATTGCAGGTCTTCCGTCGACCAGACCGCCGGCGAACCGCCAGTCCACCGCCTTCGCGTAGTTTGAGAAGTAGGCGCTGACCTCGGCCTTTCCGCGCAGGCCCAAGCGCGCCACGAGATCGAGGCGAACGTCTGCGGCCAGCATATCGCGCACGGCGTCAAAGTCGCGCACATTGAAACGATCGACATAGGCTGCGAGGCGCGTACGCTCGGGTTCGGCAAGGACTGGGAGAGGTCTGTCCTCGGGGTCGGCGGCAAGCTCGCGCAGGCGCGCGCGGCCCCGATGCAGCGACGCCTTCACCGCCGGAATCGACGCTCCCAGAATCTCGCCGATCTCTTCGAGCGAATATCCGAGAACGTCCATCAGGATGACGCTGCCGCGCTGGGCCGCGGGAAGCGCCATGAAGGTTCTAAGCGCTGCGGCCGCAATCTCGCGGGACTCGACCGGCGATTCCGGGTCGGTCAGCAAGTCGGGATCATCCGCTTCCCGCCCGGCGTCGAGCCGGCCGCGACGGCGGACGAGATCGACAGCAGAATTGTGGGCAATGCGGAAGAGCCACCCCTCGGGGTTCGCGATCGGCCCTGCGCGCGGAAAGGCTTCAACGGCTTTCTCCAGAGCGTGCTGCAGCGCGTCTTCGCCGTCGATGACAGAACCCGTCATGCGGGCGCAGTAGCGATGCAGCTTCGGCCGAAGATCGCGGATTAGCCGATCGAGGTCCGGGCGACCGTCATTTCCCACCCCTGCCGGCGCGTCCTTCGTTTCACTCATGGCGCAAATTCCTAGCCCCCGAGCGGTAGACGCTTTCGCGCGCCAAAAGGATTCGCCGCAAAATCCCTGGCCGCAGGAATCTTTCGCGCCCCGCCGTTCGTCTCAGCAACGGGATCGATACGATCCGCGTCTCTGGCCGCGCCGCGGCCTAAGGAGGAAAACCATGGAACTTCATACATTCGTCGGCTCGCCCAACGGGCGGAAGGTGGAAGCCGTCATCGCGCATTTGGGGCTGGAGGTCGAAATCGTCCACATCGAATTCCCGACCGGACTTCGCGCGCCGCGCTACCTAGCGCTCAATCCGAACGCTATGTCTCCAACGCTCACAGACGGCGATTTCACGCTGACAGAGTCGAACGCCATCATGCAATACTTGGCGGAGAAGGGCGGCGATGATTCGTTCTTTCCGCGCAGGGCCCGTGCGCGCGCCGACATCGCCCGCTGGCAGTTCTGGGAGACCGCCCACTTCAATCGAGCGTTCGGGACGCTTGCCTTCGAAACCTTCGCCAAGCCGCGCCTGGGCATCGGCCCGACCGACGATGATCTGGTGCGGAGAGCGCAGGAGAGCCTCGAGCGGTTCGCGCCCGTTCTGGACCGGCACATGAAGAACCGCCGCTTCGTCGCCGGTGATGCGGTCACTGTGGCCGACTATTCGGTCGCGACCTTCGAGGGCTATCGGGGCACCGTTCCCTTCGATTGGTCCCGCTACCCCGCCATCAATGCCTACTTCGACCGCGTCCACGCGCTCGAAGCGTGGGCCAAGACCGCGCCGATCCGCACGACGCGGGCAAAGATCGAAGTAGCTGCGTAGCGCGCCCGCACGACGCCCGGGTCGCCACGTGGACGGTGGCGGCCCGGTTCCGCGACATCTGCACTCCCCGTGAAGCCGTTTTGGGAATTTCGCTCTCTCGCCGACCGCCGCGGGATTGGCTAGAAGGGGTGAAAATCGTTCGTGTTTACCGGGAGGAAAGTATGAAGACCGTTCGCCTGACCATGGCGCAGGCGCTGGTGCGCTATCTCGTCAACCAGAAGACCGAGATCGACGGGGACATCGTGCCCCTCTTCCCGGGCGTCTTTGCCATTTTCGGACACGGCAACGTCACCTGCCTGTCCGAGGCCCTTGAGGCCGTGAAGGACGAGTTCCCGACCTGGCGCGGGCAGAACGAGCAGTCGATGGCGCTTGCCGCGGTCGGCTTCGCCAAGGCAAAGCGCCGCCGCCAGATCATGGTCGCGCTCTCCTCGATCGGTCCCGGAGCCGCCAACATGGTCACCGCCGCCGGCTGCGCCATGGCGAACCGGCTGCCGATCCTGATCCTCGCCGGCGACGTCTTCGCCAACCGCCGCCCCGACCCGGTGCTGCAGCAGGTCGAGCATTTCGGCAATCCGACAACGACGGTGAACGACGCCTTCCGCGCCGTGACGCGCTACTGGGACCGCATCACGCATCCGGAGCAGATCATCTCCTCGCTGCCGCAGGCGGTCGCCATGATGCTCGATCCGGCCGAGTGCGGCCCCGCCTTCCTCAGCCTCTGCCAGGATACGCAGGAGCTCGCCTTCGATTATCCGGAAAGCTTCTTCGAGCCGCGCATCCATCACATCCGCCGGCAGATGCCCGACCGCGGCGAAATCGCAAGAGCTGCGGCGATGCTGAAAAAGGCCAAGAAGCCGCTCGTCATCGCCGGGGGCGGCGTTCGCTATTCGCAGGCGGAGCCGGCGCTGACCTTCTTCTCCGAGCGGCACAATCTCCCCGTGGCAGAGACGATCGCCGGCCGGGCTTCGCTCGTGCACGATCACAAGAACAATGTCGGGCCGATCGGGGTCATCGGCGCGGCGTCCGCCAATGCCCTCGCTGGCGACGCCGACGTGGTCGTCGCCATCGGCACGCGGCTCCAGGACTTCACCACCGGCTCGTGGACGGTGTTCTCCCCGGAGGCGCGCATCATCGCCATCAACGCCGGCCGCTTCGACGCGACCAAGCATCGCGCGCTTCCCGTCGTCGCCGACGCGCGCGAGGCGATTGCGGAGCTCAGCGCGATGCTCGGCGACTGGAAGGTGGACAAGGCGTGGATGAAGCGCGCCGCCAAGGAATACCAGAGCTGGAACGATATGGTGGCGAAGGCCACCAAGCCGACCAACACCAATGTTCCGAGCTACGCGCAGGTGGTGGGCGCGGTGAACCGCGTCGCCGACGAGACCGACCTTGCGCTCACCGCCTCCGGCGGCTTCCCCGGCGAGCTTTGCAAGAACTGGCAGGTGAAGAAGCCCGGCACCTTCGATTGTGAGTTCGGCTTCTCCACGATGGGCTACGAGATCGCCGGCGCATGGGGCGCGAAGATGGCCGATCCCGATCGCGATGTCCTCGTCTTCATCGGAGACGGCGCCTATCTGATGATGAACTCGGACATCTATTCCACGGTGCTGACCGGCCATAAGCTCATCGTCATCCTCTGCGACAATGGCGGCTTCGCTGTCATCAACCGCCTGCAGAACGCCAAGGGCGTGCCCTCGTTCAACAACCAGATCGAGGACTGCAAGATCGTCGAGGAGTTCCGGGTCGACTTCGCCGCGCACGCCGCCTCGATGGGCGCACTGACGCGCAAGGTGGAAGGCCTGACCGACCTTGAGGACGCGATCCGCTGGGCGAAGAAAAACGACCGCACGACGCTGATCGAGGTCAAGACCGACGCCTATCAGTGGACGCCGGGCGATGCCTGGTGGGACGTCGGCGTGCCGGAAGTCTCGACCCGCGCCGCCGTCAAGAAGGCGCGCAAAGAACAGGCCGAGGGCCGTAAGAAGCAGCGCGTCGGAGTCTGACCTTACGATCATTTGTTGAATGGCACGAAGCCGGCGCCGCGCGGGGCGGCGCCGGCCTACCGACGCGCGGGCTAATGCACGCCGAGCACACCTAAGTCGATCAACTCCGCCATCGCCTTGTAGCCAGCAGGGTTGGGATGGAGATGATCGCCCTTATCGTAGCTCGCCTGGATGTGGCCAGGATTTTGGGGGTCCTCGACGACTTTGTCGAAATCGATAACGCCGTCGAACTCACCACTGTTGCGGATGAAATCGTTGACCGCGTTGCGAATCTTCTCCTTCGCGTCGGTGTAGTAGCCGTCGAACGGCGTTCCAAAGAAAGCACCGCCGAACGGGGTCAGCGTAGCGCCGATGATCCGCATTCCGTGGACATGCGCGCGGGCGATGAGCTGCCTGTAACCGTCGATAAGCTCGGCCGCCGTCGGTTCTGGATCGTCAGGCGCAAGACCACAGCCCGGCCAGCCGATATCGTTGATCGCCATCATCAGGACAACGGTGTCGGCGTGCGGCTCGCTCAGCACGTCCTCGTCAAAGCGAGCCAGCGCGTTGACGCCCATCCGGTCGGTTAGAATTTTCGCACCGGATATGCCCTGATTGAGCACGGCCACGGGGGCACCGGCTTGCACGAGGCGTGCCGCCAGATTGTCCGGCCAGCGATCGTTACCGTCGACGGTCGAGCCGTCACCGTCCGTAATGGAGTCGCCGAACATCACTACGGCTCGCGCCCCTGCGGGAGCGTCAACAATAATGTCGCTCAGGAAGATGCGCTGCGTCTGCTTGGAATCCGCCTTGAACTCGACATCGCTTACCTTGTTGCCGGAGGCAACATAGGCGGTGTCATGCCCGTCCCAGTGCACGGTCGTGGCAGGTGCGACCTTCGGAAAGTAAAGGCTCACCGAAACCCGCGACAGGGGATCGACTGCGAAGTCCACCGGATCGCTGACGATAGGCGCGCCGGGGGGAATGGTGACCGACGCGTTGCCGCTGAACGTCAAAGCGTGATCGCTGCCTCCCTTTATGTTCCCATCCGCGTCGGCAAGAGCGACGTGTGCTTCCCCGATCGTGAGCGGCATGTCGCCATACTCGTTCGAGAGCCGGATGCGGAGCTGCTTGCCGCCGATGCTGATGCGGGCGACTTGGCGGATGGTCTGGTCGCGATAATTCGCCGGAATACCCATCGGCACGGCAAAGTCGGGGCCCCATACGGGTTGGGCGCTGGCTGTCCAGGTGCCAATCCAGTCTTCCGCGGCGCTCGACAATGGTGCCGTCGCCAGCATCGCGGCAAACGCGACGGCAGCCGCGGCGGCTCGTCCTTTCCAGGACCACAACGTCAGAAGACCTGACGAAACAGACACACTCATCGTTTCCTCCTCATGTTACGCATGCGGCGCTGGTCGCCATCTTTGCGGCGCCGCCTCGCGGCGCCGGTTGAAGCATCGGTCGACGGTGGTATCGGAGTCAAACTAGAGTTGCATTCACTCGAACGAACGGATGCATCTGGATGCGCCCGCGGCTTTTGACTAAGGAACGCCACGCCGACAATAAGTTGACGGGGAGGAACACGAATGAAAGCGCGCCTTGGCATTGCGCCGATTGCCTGGACCAACGACGACCTGCCGCAGCTCGGCGGCGACACGCCGCTTGAGGTGTGCCTTTCGGAAAGCCGCGAAGCCGGCTTTTCGGGCACAGAGACCGGCGGAAAGTTTCCCAAGACGCCGCGCGAGCTGAAAGAAGTGCTCGCCGCGCATGATCTGAAGCTCGTGTCAGGCTGGTATTCCGGCCGCGTGCTTGAGAATGACCTGGCGGCGGAGAAGGACCGCGCGCACGGCCAGCTCGAGCTTTTCCGCGAGAACGGCGCCGCCGTCCTGGTCTACGGCGAGACGACGGGCACAGTGCAGAACCAGCAGCAAGTTCCGCTCGCCAAGCGGCCGCGCCTCGATGATGCGCAAATGCGGGACTACGGCCGGAAGCTCACGGCCTTCGCCGAGCACTGTCACGAAGAGAAGGTCCCCCTCGCCTTCCATCATCACATGGGGACCGCGGTCGAGACTGAGGACGACGTGAACCGCCTGATGAACTTTACGGGCGATGCGGTCGGGCTTCTCTTCGACACCGGACACATCAAGTTCGCCGGCGGCGACGGTCTCCGCATGGCGAAGCGTCACGGCAAGCGCATCGATCACGTTCACACGAAGGACATCCGCGAGAACGTGCTGAAGTCGATCGACTTCAACAAGACCTCGTTCCTCGACGCCGTGCTGGCCGGGGTCTTCACCGTGCCGGGCGACGGCATGATCGACTTCAAGGCTGTTGCCAAACTCTGCGCCGAGATCGGCTACGAGGGCTGGTTCGTTGTCGAGGCCGAGCAGGATCCTAAAAAGGCGAACCCGCTCAAATACGCCAAGATCGGCTTCGAGGCGCTAAGCGAGGCGCTCGACCAAGCTGGCTACACGATCGAGGAATGAGACTCCGCCCGCCTAGCGGCGGAGCCTCCGCTTGTTGGCGCGCACGGCTTTCCGGTAGGTATCCGTCGCCGCTTCCGTTGCCGCCACCTCGCCGCCGCTGGGCCAAGCGACTGCCGCGTTGAATGTGGCTGTCATCGCGGTCGTCATCTTCTCGGCGATCATCCTGTTAGCTTCGCGCACGGCAAGCCCGTCGCCGCGTGCGATACGCGAAATGCGTCTCAGGACGACTTCCTGGCAGTCCAGCCCGAACGCCATGGCGTCGGCGAAGCCGCGCCATGGGTTCGGGACTAATTTGGCGCGCTTACTTGCCACGCAGCGCGTCCTTGAGGCCGCCGACGGCGTTCTGCACTTTGCCGGCCGCCTTGTCGGCCTTGCCTTCGCCTTCCAGCTTGGCGTCGCCCGTGACTTTTCCGGCCGCTTCCTTGATCGCGCCCTTGGCCTGCTTGGCAGAACCTTTGATCCGATCCGTGTCCATGAAGAAAACCTCCCGAAACTCTCCGGCATGGAGAGCGCAGGGAAATCGCCACGGCCCTGAAAAGGTTCCCGTTCGACCAAGCGCCGGCTCCACCGGCTCCGTTAACCAAGCGCTGCGCGGCGCTCCTGAAGGAAGCGGCGAACGGCGGGATCGGACTCAAGCCCGATCGCGATTTCGTAGGCCTTGTCCGCTGCGTCCGTTCTGCCGGCTTGCGCCGAAAGGTTGGCGCGCGCCGCCCAATAGGGCTGATATTCGGCAAGCTGCGCGTCATCGGCGAGCGCGTCGAGCGCCGCAAGCGCGGCCGCCGGCCCCTGCGTCTCGGCGATGGCGACGGCGCGGTTGATCGCCACGACCGGCGAGCCGGTCAGAGCCGACAGCGCGTTGTAGAGCCGCACGATCGCCGGCCAGTCCGTCCGCCCGGTCGCACGGCGGACGACATGCGCCGACTGCACGGCCGCCTCCAGCTGGAAGCGGCCGATCCTTTCCATTCCGCTCGCGCGGAAAAGCTGCGCTTCCGCCTCGTCGATCAACTGCTTATCCCAAAGCTCCGGCTCCTGCTCGTCGAGCGGAACGTACTCGCCCTGCGCATTCCGCCGCGCGCCGCGCCGCGCCTCCGCGAAGAGCATCAGGGCCAGCAGCCCAAGCGCGTCGGGCTCCGTCGGCATGAGCGAAACGACGAGCCGTCCGAGCCAGATACCTTCTTCGGCAAGATTCCTGCGCCGCGCCTCGATGCCGGACGGGTCGCTCCAGCCTTCGCTGAACACGGCGTAGATCGCTTCGAGCACCGAGTTGAGCCGCTCCGGAAGCTCCTCACGCTCCGGCACCCGGAATGGAATTCCGGCCTGCCTGATCTTCGTCTTGGCGCGCACCAGACGCTGCCCCATCGTCGCCGGCGCAACGAGGAACGCCGACCCGATCGCTGCCACATCGAAGCCGAGAACCGCCTGCAGGATCAGCGGCGCTCGAACTCTTTCTTCGATCGCCGGATGAGCGCAGGCGAACATGAGCTGCAGTCGCGTGTCGGGCACGTCGCTCCGTGCTGTCGCCCCTGCTTCGACCTCATCCATGAGAAGGCGGAGATGCGCGCGCGCTTCGCTCGCCGTTTGTCGTCTGCGCGCGAAGTCCACCTGCTTGCGTCGCGCAACCGTCAGAAGCCAGGCTTCCGGGTTGTCCGGCACGCCCGTCTTCGGCCAGCCGTCGAGCGCCGCCGCGAACGCTTCCGACAGCGCATCCTCCGCGCCGGCGATATCGTTGGCGCGCGCGGCTAGGAAGGCGACGAGCTTTCCGTAGCTCCGGCGCGCCACCGCCTCGGCGATCCGTCGCGGAAGCTCGCCGTCCTCGGATTGCGGTTTCGCGCCTACATCATCGGCCAAATCGGACGCACCTCGATCGCGCCATGCGCCGCGCCCGGGCAGCGCGACGCCCAGGAAAGCGCGGCGTCGAGGTCGGGCGCCTCGATCATGTAATAGCCGCCGAGCTGCTCCTTCGTCTCGGCGTAGGGCCCGTTCAGCACCTGCGCCTTTCCGTTCGGATTGCGCACGGTCGTGGCGTCGCCGGTCGGGCGCAGCCGCTCGCCGCCGAGAAGCACGCCAGCCTTCTTCATAGCCTCGGTGTAAAACTCGTAGGCAGCGCTCATCTTAGTGACGGCGTCTTTCGGCGCGGATATCATTCCCGCCTCGTTCGCGTAGATCAGAAGCATGTATCGCATCGTGGTTCTCCCTGGTTTGGCCCGGCAACGCGCCTGCCGACCCAATGACGCCCGCCGAGGCCCCATTTCGACACGAGCGAAGATAATTTCGTTGCGCGGGCGGCGGCGCTAGAGCCAGCCGCCGTCGACCACGAAATTCTGCGAGGTGCACATTGCGCTGTCGTCCGAGGCGAGGAAGAGCACGGTGCGCGCGAGATCGTCCGGCTGCAGCCGGTCAGGCAGACACTGCCGCTCCTTGATCGTGCGGTCGGCGTTCTCGTCGACCCACAGTGCCATTTGCCGCTCGGTCATCACCCAGCCCGGCAGCACGCAGTTGACGCGGATGCGGTGCGGGCCGAGATCGCGCGCAAACGATTTGGTGAGCCCCTCGATCGCTGCCTTCGAGGCCGTGTAGGCCGGAATGCCGCCCATCCCGATCCGCCATGAGATCGAGCCGAAATTGATGATCGAACCGCCGCCCGCCGCGATCATGTCCGGCGCAATCGCTTGAATTGCGAAGAATTGGTGCTTGAGGTTGACCGCAAGCCGCGCGTCGAAGCTTTCCGGCGTCTCTTCTTGCCAGCCATGGCGCATATCGTTTGCGGCGTTGTTGACGAGGACCGTGATCGTGCCGAGCGCTTCCCGCACGGTCGCAATCGCTGCGCGCAACGCGGATATGTCGATGACGTCGGCCGGCTGGAAGCGCACGGACGCGCCCGCGGATGTGAGTTCCCTGGCGAGCGCTGTGCCCTCCGCCTCCAAGATATCGATGAAACCGACCTTGGCGTCCTGGCCCGCTAAGCCGCGCACGATCGCCTCGCCGATGCCGCTCGCGCCGCCGGACACGAGGACGGTCTTACCAGCAAGACTTGGGTATGTCGCAAAGGAGCCTTCGACCACTGGGATGCTCGCGGGAACGATGAGGTGGGGTGCTTTCTAGGAGAGCGGCGGTGCGCTTGACAACGGGGAGCCGACAGAAGGGTCGCGGACCGTCGAGCGCCACCGCGAAAGCGCATGAAAATGCAGCCCAACGATTGACTCCTCCCTCTGACTCATCTGATCTATTCGGTAACAAGACGAACTAATCGGCAGCCGCGTGAGCTCGCCGGCGGGAGGAAGCGGGTGAGCGAGGGGTATGGCCAGCGGCGCGCGGCGCTTGTCTCGCGTCCCATTGCCACGGCGGAGTCCATCGGCCGGCGCATCGTTTCCGGAGGCTGGAAGCCGGGCAGTGTCCTGCCAAGTTTCGACCGGCTCGCCGACCAATTCTCGGTGTCGCGCCTCTCCGTGCGCGAAGCCATGCGGGCGCTGGCCGCGAAGGGTCTGGTCAACTCGCGCCCGCGGCGCGGCACTGTCGTCCGGCCGCGCAGCGACTGGAGCCGGCTCGATCCGGACATCATCGCCTGGCAGATCGGCGAAGTCCCGAACGCCGCGTTCGTACGCAGCCTGTTCGAGGCGCGCGCCATCATCGAGCCGGAAGCCGCAGCGCTCGTCGCCGTGCGCGCCTCCGAGGAAGTGATCGCCGCCATCGACCGCGCCTTCTCCGCGATGGAAACGACCGATTCGGAGTCGCATGAGTCCATCGAGGCCGACGTGGCGTTTCATCAGGCAATCCTGATCGGCACCGGCAACGAGCTGCTTGCCGCTTTTGCGCCCGCTATCGTGACGTGGCTCAGGGTTGCCTTCGGTGTGCAACGCGCCGCCCGACCCGACAAGGCGGACTTCGTGCCGCAGCACGGCGCCATCCTCCAGGCCATCAAGCGCGGCGATCCTGACGCCGCACGCGTTGCGTTCCGCGCGCTTCTGACGCGCGCCGAAGCCGACGCAGTCAGAGGCGTGCTCCTTAGAGGCAACGGCAATGAACAGCACAGCGCGCGCTGAGCCGCACGTCCGCAACTATGATTCGATCGTGCAGCTCGATCACGTGCAGAAGTATTTCGGAGCGGTCCACGCGCTTCACGACATCTCGCTTGCCATCGGTCGCAATGAGATCGTCGGCCTGGTGGGCGACAACGGTGCCGGCAAGTCGACGCTGATCAAAGTGATGACCGGCGTGCTTGCCCCGACCTCAGGGCGCATCTTTGTGCGCGACCATGAGATCGACCCATCCGACTACTCCGTCAGGATGGCGCACGACCTCTCGATCGAGACCGTCTACCAGGACCGCTCGCTCGCCGACAAACAGCCGCTCTGGCGCAATTTCTTCGTCGGCCGGCAGATCACCAACCGCTTTGGTTTCATCGACATTAAGCGCGAGAAGGAGCTGGCCAACGACATCCTCATGAATGCGATCGGCTTCCGCGGCGTAGGCATCACCGTGGATTCGACGGTCGCGCAACTTTCCGGCGGCGAGCGGCAGGGCATCGCGATCGGGCGTGCAATGTACTATGACGCCGACCTGATCGTGCTTGACGAACCGACGGCCGCGCTCGCCGTCGCCGAGGTCAAGAAGGTTCTCGACTTCGTGCGGCGGATCAAGGAGTCGGGCCGCGCCTGCATCTACATTGAGCACAACCTTGCGCATGTGCACGAGGTTGCCGACCGGCTGATCGTCCTCGACCGCGGCAAGATCGTCACCGAGATCGCGCCGAAGGACATGTCGGTGGCCGAGCTGACCGACTACCTGATCGCGCTGCAGCACCCAGTTTGAGGCGGCAAAGATGGCGCACGTTCAACCGACGTCGATCTTCCAGCGGGTAGAGGGCCTGCCGATCATCCTGGTCTTTGCCCTGCTCCTGGCGCTGTTCATGTATCTCGCGCCCGAAGTCTTCCTGCGGCCATTCCAGTACACGACCTTCCTCTCCACGCTGCCGCCCGTGATCCTGCTGGCGATCGGGCTCACTTTCATCATCGGCGCCGGCGAGATCGACCTCTGTTTCCCGGCCATTCTCGGCTTCTCCGGCTTCTGCTTCGCCGTGACCTTCAAGGAGGGGCACGCCTGGCTGATGGCAACGACAGGAGCGTCGGAGACAAGCTGGCTCGCCTCGCATTTCGCAACCGAGCTCGTCGCCTGGTTTGCCGTGATCCTGGCGCTCGCCTCCGGCATCCTCGTCGGCTTCATCAACGGCGTGCTCGTCGCCAAGATCGGCATTCCTTCCTTCATCGCGACGCTCGGCACGCAGTTCTTCTGGTACGGGATGGCGACGGTCCTCTCCGGCGGGAAGTCCTACGCATTGCGCGGCGCCGAAGAGAGCTCAGTCTGGCAGGTGCTCGTCGGCCGCCCGTTTGCCGGTTCGAGCGTCGACTGGGTGCAGCAGCTTCCCATCCAGTCGCTGTGGACAGCGATCGTCGTGGTCCTGATGTGGTTCATCCTGACGCGCCACCGCTTCGGCGAGCACACGCTCTTCATCGGCGATTCAAACGAAGTCTCGCGCGTCGTCGGCATCGACGTAGACCGTGAGAAGATCAAGCTCTTCACGCTGATGGGCGCGCTCGCGGCGCTGGCCGCGATCTTTCTGACGCTTGAGAACAAGAACTATTTCGGCAACCAGGGACAGGGCTATCTGCTGATCGCCATCGCCTCGGTGCTGATCGGCGGCACGTCGATCTTCGGCGGACGCGCGACCATTGTCGGCACGGTCTTCGGATGCTTCATCATCGCCGTCGTCGAGCCGGGTCTCGTCGCGACCGGGCTCTCCGGCGCCTGGGTTAACACCGCGCGCGGCCTGATCTTCCTGGTCGCCATCATCTTTTATCTGAACGTCGACGAGCCGCAGCGGCGCAGCGCGTTTTTCGCGCGCGTCTGGGGCTCGCAGGGATTCGGCCGAACGCAATCGACCGAAAAACGTGCGGCTGCCTCCGCCAGCGAAGGAGACAGCGGCACGCATTAACGCAAAGGGAGGACAACAATGAAAATAACAGGAATTCTTCTCGCAGGGGCGGCCGCGGCCGCACTTCTCGGGAGCATTGGCACAGCCTCGGCCGGGATGATCGGCGAAGGCATCACGATGTACATGCAAATGGGCGGCAATGCCGGCGACGGCGCAACGCTCGCCCGTCAGACCGGTGCGGCGCAGGCCGCGGAAGCCTTTGGCGTCGACCTGAAGGCGCAGTTCTCCGCCTGGGCGCCGGAGACGATGATCAACCAGTTCAAGGAAGCGGTTGCCGCCAAGCCGACCTGTATCGAGATCATGGGGCACCCGGGCTCCACCGCCTTCCACGACCTGGTGAAAGGCGCGGAGGATCAGGGGATCATCGTGACGGTGGGCAACTCGCCGATGACGGACCTGCAGGCCGAGTTCGGGCCGAAGGGCATGGGCTATGCCGGCGTCGACCTCTACCAGGGCGGCGTAATCACGGCCAACTACATGCTCGCGCAGGGCTTGAAGTCGGGCGACGAGGCCATGGTCTACGGCGTCTTCAGCCAAGCCGAGCGTGGCCTTTCGGAGAAGGGCCTGGCGGACACGCTGGAGAAGGCCGGCCTCAAGGTGGACCGCCTTGAGATCACGCAGGAAGCCAACAGCGACGCCACGCTGGCGATTCCGGTTCTGGCGGCCTACGTGCAGGCGCATCCGAACCTGAAGGCGATCGGCACGCAGCACGGCGGCGTCACCAGCGTGCTCGCCGATATGTTGAAGAAAGCCGGCAAGAAGCCGGGCGACATCATCGTCGGCGGTATCGACCTCGCCCCGGCGACGATCGACGGGCTGAAGTCGGGCTACGTCTCCGCGACGCTCGACCAACTCCTCTATCTGCAGGGCTTCCTGCCTGTCCTGCAGTGCGTGATGACGTCGAAGTACAAGATGCCCGGCCTCAGCATCAATACCGGCGCCGGCGCCGTCACCTCGAAGACGATCGGCGACCTCGTCGACCTGATCGACGCGGGCATCCGATAGGCGATAGACGCCTACAACATCCGGACGCGCCGGCCCGGCCGGCGCGTTCTTCGCTTCAGGAAGCCTCTCGTCCCCGCGCCAGCTCCGACAGGAGGCTCGCGGCGACCGTGACCTTGGCCATTGACGGCCGGCGGTCGGAGAGGATCTTCTCCACCTGCTCCGCGGTCGTCGTCACCCGCTCGCCCGCCTCCGCCTCCCAGGCAGCGACGTCGCCGCCGTTGCCGTTGGCAATCACGTTCTGCGCAAGGTCGCGGTGCGCCGTCTCCAGACTGTCGCGCGCCTTCTTGAGCGCCAGGCCCTCGTAGTAATCGCCGGTCGGTACCTCCTCCGTCATCTGTTCGATGCGGCCGAAGCCGAACCGGTCGGAGATCGCGAAATAGGCCGCTGCCGCCTCGGTAAGGGTTCGTCCGGAGCGGTCGGCGATCGGGATAATGTTGGCCGCACTTGCAAGCGTCGGAAGCATTGCCAGCCGCGCCGCAAGATCCTCCGGAACGTGGCCTGGCTTCAGCTTGACCTCGATATCGTGCACCGCCTTCATCCGCTCGCGCGGCAGCGCCACGGGAAGAATCACCACGAGCGCGTCGAGTGCGGTGCGATAGTGTTTGACAACCTCCGCGAGCCCGGTGGCGGGGCCGATATTGCGCGTGAACCAGCTCAGTCGATCGACCAGCACATCCTGCACCTTCGCGTAAAGCTCAAGCTGCAGGCGGCCAGATATCTTGGCGTCGAGAGTGTCGATCTCACCATGCAGCGCCTGAAGTTGGAAGCTGTCGCGCACCGCAGCATAGGCGCGCGTCAATTCCGCCGGCGAGGCGCCGGTGCGGTCGCGCGCCGCGACGAGCAGCGTCGGCCCTCCGCGGTTGACGAGCGAGTTCGCTAGCTGCGTGGCGATGATCTCGCGCCGCAGCCGATGACCCTCGATGCCCGCTGCATGGCTCTTGCGCATTCCCTCCGGGAAATAGGCAAAGAGCTCGCTCTCCAGATAAGCGTCATCGGGGACGGAACTGCCGACGAGATCGTTGAAGAGCGCGATCTTCGCGAAGGCGAGGAGGGTACCGATCTCCGAGCGCGTCAGCCCCCGCCCATTCGCCGCCCGCGCTTCAAGCACGGAGTCGGCCGGAAGATCCTCGACATCGCGGTCGAGCAGCCCGCGCTCCTCAAGCTCCGCCATCAGCCGCATCTGGTTGCCGAGATTGTCGAGCCCGCGCCTTTGTTCGAGCGAGATCGCGAGTGTCTGCTGGTAGTTGTTGCGGAGCACCAGCCGCGCCACGTCGTCGGTCATCGACCGCAGCAGCGAGAGGCGCTTTGCCTCGCTGAGCTTTCCGGCGCGCACGGCGGGCGCCAGCGCGATCTTGATGTTGACCTCGACGTCAGACGTGTTGACGCCGGCGGAATTGTCGATGGCGTCGGAGTTGCAGTGTCCGCCTTTCAGCCCGTAGGCAACGCGCGCCTTGGGCGTCATCCCAAGATTGGCGCCCTCGCCCACGACCTTCGCGCCGACTTCGAGCGCGCTGATGCGGATCGCATCGTTCGCCTTGTCGCCGACATCCGACTCTTCCGGTCCGCGCACATAGGTGCCGATGCCGCCGAACCAGAGGAGATCGACGGGCGCTCTCAGAATCGCCGACAGGATCTCCGAAGGCCGCACGCTCGACTTGCCGAGCTTCAGGAGCTTCTTCGCCTCAGGTGACAGGGAAATCAGCTTCTCGCTCCGCGAGAACACACCGCCGCCCTTGGAGATCAGAGTGCGGTCGTAGTCCTGCCAGCTTGAGCGCGACAGGCCGAAGAGCCGCTGCCGCTCGGCAAGCGTTCGCTCCGGATCAGGGCTCGGATCGATGAAAATGTCGCGATGGTCGAAGGCGGCGACGAGCTTGATCGCCGGCGAAAGCAGCATGCCATTGCCGAAGACGTCGCCCGACATGTCGCCGACGCCGACCACGGTGAACGGGTCTTTCTGGATATCGACGTCCATCTCGCGGAAATGTCGCTTCACCGCCTCCCAGGCGCCGCGCGCCGTGATCCCCATGACCTTGTGGTCGTAGCCGGCCGAGCCGCCGGACGCGAACGCATCGCCGAGCCAGAAGCCACGGTTGAGCGCGATCCCGTTCGCGGTGTCGGAGAAGGTCGCCGTGCCCTTGTCTGCGGCGACCACGAGATAGGGGTCGTCGGCGTCATGGCGGACGACATCCTTCGGCGGAACGACATCGTCGCCATCGATATCATCGGTGACGGAAAGCAGCCGGTCGACGAAGCGGATATAGGCTTGACGTCCGGCCTCGAATATCTGCTCGCGCCCGCCTGCGGGAAGTCGCCCAGGCACGAAGCCGCCCTTCGCCCCGACCGGGACGATGACCGCGTTCTTTACCTGCTGCGCCTTGACCAGGCCGAGCACTTCGGTGCGGAAATCCTGCGGTCTGTCCGACCAGCGGAGGCCGCCGCGCGCCACCGGGCCGAAGCGAAGGTGGACACCTTCGACCTGCGGCGCGTGCACGAAGATCTCGCGGAACGGCCGCGGTAACGGCACGAAGGGAAGCGCGTCCGGTTTGATCTTGAGCGTGATCGCATCCGATTCCTCGGCGCCCTTGGCGAAGAAGTCGGTCCGCTGCGTTGCTTCGATCACCTGCTGGAAGGCGCGCAGGATGGTATCGTCGTCGAGGCTCGTCACTTTCTCAAGCGCAGCTTCAAGCTTGCGGACGAGCCGTGATTCCGCGCGCTCGCGGTCGTCGATCCCCGGCTGGAAGCGCGCCGCGAACAGGTCGACCAGAAGCGCGGCGATCTCGGGATAGCGTTTGAGGGCACCCCACAGATAGTCGATCGAATAGGGTATCGCGGTCTGCCGCAGATAGCGCGCGACCGTGCGGAGCAGCGCTGCGCGCCGCCAGTCGAGGTTGGCCGAGAGCACAAGCGCGTTGAAGCCGTCGCTCATCGCGTTGTCGCGCCAGACCGCGAGCACCGCGTCGTGAAGGCGCGCCGCCGAGGCGGCGTCAATGCCATGGCCCTCGGGTGCGACGAGCGTCATGTCGTGCCGGTAGAGCCGCGGGCCACGATTGCGCTTGATCCGGTAGGTGCGCTCGTTGACCACGGAGAAGCCGAAATTCTCGAGCAGCGGCACGCGACGCGAAAGCGGGATCGGATCGCCGAGATGATGAAAGCACATCACCGCCTGCGTCTCCTCCATGTCGTCGCGACTGAAGAAGCGGACCTCGATATCGTCGGCGGAGAGCCGTTCGGCGACCGCGATATCGGAGACCGCATCCTCTGCGGAGAATGTCGCGCGATAATCCGAGCGGAAGGCCCCGGCATAGTCGCTGAGCAACTCGCTCACGCGCTCCGGCGGAATGACCTCGCTCAGCGCCTCTTCGAGATCGTCGTCGAAGGTCCGCACGATGCCGCGGATGCGTGCTTCGACCTCCACCTGCGACGGGTCCGGTCCTTCTGTCGGATTGCGGCCGATGACGAACTGGACGCGCGTCAGATGCGGCAGCGAGAAGTCCGGGAAGAACGCCGAGACCCGCCCGTCGTAAAGCTCTGCCAGCGAAGCGCCAATCCGCTCCCGGAGATTGGAGGAATAGCGGTCGCGCGGCAGGAAAACGAGGACCGAGACGAACCGGTCGAAGCGATCGCGACGCGGTAGCGCGCGAATGCGCGGCCGCTCTTCGAGCCGCAGGATCGCCATCGCGGATTCGTGGAGCGTCTCGATCTCGGCCTGGAACAGCTCGGTGCGCGGATAGTTCTCAAGGATGTTGAGCAGAGCCTTGCCGGAATGACTGAGCGGATCGAGCCCGGCGCGCTTGACGATACCGTCGACCTTGCGGCGGATCAGCGGGATGCGCTCAGCCGACTGCGTAAAGGCGGTCGACGTGAAAAGGCCGACAATTCTGAGCTCGCCCCTGACCTTGCCGGCCGAGAAAATCTTGACGCCGACATAGTCCATGTAGTCGCGCCGATGAATGCGCGTCTTGACGTTCGCCTTGGTCACGATCACCGGATCGGGCGCCATCAGGAAGGCGCGAATCTCCGGCGTGACGGTGACCACCTCCGGACCGCGCCGAAGTACAGTCACCGTTGGATCGCGAAGCAGGCCCAATCCCCGCCCCTCCGACAATTCCAGGGAGTCGCCAGTGCTTTTGTTGTAGGCATACTCGCGCATGCCCAAGAAGACGAAGTTCCCCTCATCGAGCCATTGCAGGAACTCGATCGTCTCCGTCATCGCCTCCTTCGGGAGATTCGGATGGTCGACGTTCAGATCGAGCATCGCGCCCCTCAGCCGCGCGCGCATGGCGGCCCAGTCGTCGGTCGCGAGCTGCACCTCCTTGAGGAGCGACGTCATGTTCTCGGAGACCGCCGTCTGAACGGCCGCCTCGCGAATCAGCGGAACATGCACATGCACGAAGCTCTCGCGCGTCGAACTCGGCCGACGGCTTGCGCAGAAGCGGCCCGAAGCTCACGGCCTCACCGGCAGCGTTGCGCTCGACTTCGATGATCGGATGCACGACGAGACGCACCGGGTGTCCGAGCGCCTGCAATTCACCGAGGACGGAATCGAAGATGAACGGCCGGTTCTGCGTCGAAAGCTCGATCGCCGTGTGGCTGCGGCCGCTCAGGTCCACGCCCTCGATGTCGGCGACCCTGACCGCGGTCGGCTTGGCGCGGCGGCGGAAGAAGGCATAGGCATCGCGGGTGATTGCCGCGAGCACCTCCGCTTCGGTACTCGACGATGTCCTCGCCGGCGCTGTTCTTGAACAGAGTCTCGCAGAAGACGACGAGCTTCTTGCCGTCGCGCGCGCCCGCCAGCAGCTTGCACGCTGCAGTGATCCGCTTCTTCTTCTCCGCGTCGAAACGGTTCGGCACAGCGTCCTCCAGCATTTTCTTGCGCCGCAAGCGGCGTTCCGCGGGCGTACCCCGCGCTTAGTTCATAGCACCAACCCGCGTCCGAACCAGGACGACGGCCCGACCTTAGCGCGCGATGGCGCGCCACGCGGCAACGAAAGCGGCAGCTCGGGTCGCCAGATCCTTCGCGTTGATTCCGGGCCTGTAGAGCGCCGAGCCTATGCCGAAGCCGGACGCCCCGGCCGCAACGTAGGCGGCCATCCCGTCCGGCGTGATGCCGCCGACCGGGAGCAGCGGGATTTCGGTCGGGAACACGGCGCGCCACGCCTTGACCGCAACCGGCGGCAACGTCTCGGCCGGAAAGAGTTTCAGGCCGTCGGCGCCGGCATCGCGCGCGGCGAAGCCTTCGGTCGGCGTGGCGACACCCGGAAAGCACCAGGCGCCGGCCGCCTTCGTGGCGCGGATCACGGCTGCGTCGGAATGTGGCATGACGACAAGCCGCCCGCCCGCATCGGCGGTCCGCCGCGCGGCGTCGGGCGACATGACTGTGCCCGCCCCGATCAGCGCGGTCTCCCCAAAGCGCTCCACCAACAACGCGATCGAACGAAATGGATCGGGCGAATTCAGCGGTACCTCGATGATGCGGAAGCCTGCTGCGACCAGCGCCGCACCGATCTCCGACGTTTCCTCCGGCTGCACCCCGCGCAGGATGGCGACAAGCGGAAGCGCTTCCATCGCCTGCCCGAGATCGATGCCCACGCGCGCCTCCCTCAAGCCGCGACAAGCCCGGCAGAGCGCGCGATCGCCACGTAGCCGGCCACGATATAGTCGGAGGGAATGACCTCGGCGCGGATGCCGAGGATGCCGGCGGCCGTCCGATAGCGCTCCGCCAGCAACTCCGACGCGACGATGCCGACCGGATGGCGGTCCGATGTTGCGGCATCCGCCATCTCCGCTCCGATCAGGAGCCCGCTCAGATAGTCCGAGAGCTCATCCGCCTGAAGCGTGGAAAAAAGCCCGGCCGTGCGCACGGCGAAGAGACGGCTGAGCAATGCACCGGGGCCGCCCGGCGCGGCGCCGAGCGTCACGCCCTTCGCGAAAGCTGCATCGCTCTTTTTCGAATCGTGCATCTGGCGGCCGAGTATCGTGTGGTCGCGCGCCGCGGCGAAGACCTCGCCCGTCATATAAGTCGCAAAGCGCACCACCTTTCCGTGCTCGACGACCACCCATTTGGAATGCGTGCCCGGCAGCAGGAAGCGTCCCTCCGCGACGCCGAGCTTCGCCAGAGCGCCAAAAATCTGTGTCTCCTCGCCGCGGATCACGTCGGCACGGCCCTCGTGCTCGGTCTTGAGTCCCGGCACGATGCGAACCGTCGCGGCGTCGAAGGGAACCGGCGCGAGTCCCGAAGCGAGATCCGACAATCCGGCCGGCGTTAGCGCGTAAGGCGCCTCGACCCAGCCCTGCCGGCTGCCGATCATCCCCGACATCAGAATCGGAAGCGCACCCTCGGCGAGCCATTCGCCGATCCGGGCGGCGAGCACTGGCCCGAACCTCCCGTCCGATACCGTCATGATGCCGTGCGCCCCGGCCCGCCGGTCGAGGATATGACCCTCACTGTCGAGCAGAAACGCGCGAAGGTTGCTGGTGCCCCAATCGATGCCGATCAGTGCGGCCGCGCCGGGCACCCTCTCAAACCGCGAGCTCGTAGGTCGTCTTCACGATCGTATAGAACTCGATCGCATAGCGGCCCTGCTCTCGCGTGCCGAAAGAGGAACCTTTGCGGCCCCCGAACGGCACGTGATAGTCGACGCCCGCTGTCGGCAGGTTGATCATCACCATCCCCGCCTCGCTGTTCTTGCGGAAATGCGTCGCGTATTTGAGGCTCGCCGTGCAGATGCCCGAGGAAAGCCCGAAGGTCGTATCGTTCGCGACGGCGAGCGCCTCGTCGTAGTCCTTCACGCGGACGACCGTCGCGACGGGGCCGAAAATCTCCTCGCGATTGACGCGCATGGCGTTCGTCGTTTCGGTCAGGAGCGCCGGCTGCAGATAGAAGCCCGGCGTCGAGCGGTTCAACCGCTCGCCGCCCCAGGCGATCTTCGCGCCTTCCTTGCGGCCAATCTCGATGTAGTCCTGGTCCTGCTTCAATTGCGTGGCGTCGACCACGGGACCAATGTGCGTTCCCTCCTTCACCGCATCGTCGACGTTGAGCCCCTTCATCCGCTCGATCAGCGCGTCGACGAAGCGGTCGTGGATGCCTTCTGTGACGACGAGGCGCGAGGAGGCAGTGCAGCGCTGGCCGGTGGAGAAGAACGCGCCGTTCGCTGCGCATTCGACCGCGATCTTGAGGTCGGCGTCGTCGAGGACGACAAGCGGGTTCTTGCCGCCCATCTCAAGCTGGAAGCGGCGCAGATGCTCCGCCGAGGCCTTCGCGACGCGCTTTCCCGTATCGACCGAGCCGGTGAACGAGATGGCGTTCACGTCAGGACTGTCGAGAATCGCCTGCCCGACGACGGAGCCCCTGCCCATCACGAGGTTCAGGACGCCCTTCGGCAGACCGGCGCGGTCGAGGATATCGGCGAGCGCCCAGGCGCATCCCGGCACCAGGTCCGCCGGCTTCATCACCACAGTGTTGCCGAAGGCGAGCGCCGGAGCGAGCTTCCAGGCCGGAATCGCGATCGGGAAATTCCACGGTGTGATCAGTCCGACGACGCCGACCGCCTCGCGCTCGATCATCACCTCGACGCCGGGCCGGACGCTCGGCACCAGTTCGCCCGCCATGCGCAGCGCCTCACCGGCGAAGAACGCGAAAATCTGGCCGGCGCGCACGGTTTCGCCGATCCCCTCGGCCAGCGTCTTCCCCTCCTCGAGCGAGAGCAGCCGTCCGAGCTCATCCTTGCGCGCCAGAATCTCGTCCGACGCCTTCTTCAGGATCTCGTAGCGCTGCTGCACGCCGGAGCGCGACCAGGCCGGGAACGCAGCCTTCGCCGCGGCGATGGCGCGCTCGGCATCGGCCTTCGAGCCGCGGGCATAGCGACCGACCACCTCGTCGGTATTCGACGGGTTGATGTCGTCGGTTGCGTCTTCGCCTTCGACCCATTCGCCGGCAACGAGATTGCGATGAAGATCGGTCATTCCTGGCCTCGTGGACTGCTTGGATTGGGGAGAATTCAGAGGGACGCGACCGATATAGGCCTATCGGGCTTGCCCGCAACGAGCGGATTGCGGAGCGGGCGCCCGAAAACCGGCACATCGACCTCGAAAAGGTCGCCGGGCTTGGTCGCGAAGCCTTCCGCGCAGGAGAGCGCGCTCGCGCCGTAGTAATAGATGTGCACGTCGCCCGGCCGTCTGAAGCCGGCATATTTGAAATGATGCTGCTCGAGGTTGGCGATCGAGTGGCACATATTCTCCTCGCCGGAGAGAAGCTCGCCACGCCACGCCTCGACGCCGTTGCGCAGGATGCGCACGCTTCCCTTCACTTCCTCCGGCAGCGCGCCGACGTAAAGCTCCGGGCCGAACGAGGACTGGCGCAGTTTCGAATGCGCGAGATAAAGGTAGTTCCGCCGCTCCATGACGTGGTCGGAATACTCGTTTCCGATGGCGAAGCCGACCCGCAGAACGGTGCCGTCGTCGCCGATGACGTAGAGGCCGACGACCTCGCCCTCCTCGCCGCCGTCATCCGCGTAGCCCGGGAGCTCGATCGGCTGCTCCGGCGCGACGAGCCACGAGCCGTCGCCCTTGTAGGCCCATTCCGGCTGCACGCCGATCGCGCCCTTCTTTGGCTTGCCGCCCTCGATCCCGAGCTTGAACATCTTCATGGAGTTGGTGAGGTCGGCGCCTTCGAGCTTCGCGTGCATGGAATTGCGCGACTGCGCGCTGCCGAGATGGGTCAAGCCCGTCAGCGCGACGACGATCCGCGACGGCTCCGGATGATCGAGCGGCAGAAGCAGCCGCTTCTCGGCAATCAGACGGTCGTAATCGACCTCCTCGCCGAGCCCATGCGCCTCGACGGAAGCGGCGAGCGACCGCTTGCCGCGATGCGCCTCAAGCGCAAGATCGCGGACGCTCGTGGCGCCGCGCACGATCTTCGGCGCGCCGCCCCCGGTGATCGCGGCTACGGCGCGGGCCCCGTCCGGGCCGGCGAATTGTATCAGGCGCATTCTTCCTCCCCACTCGCTCACCCGCCGTCCCCATTGAAAAGACGCGCTTTTTTGAAAAGACGCGCTTTTTTTGCGCCGGCGGCGGCTGTCATGTTGCCTTGAGCAAATCCGGTGGCGAAACGCGCCGGCCGGATGCGCTGGCATGTCTTCTATGATCTATTTCGGCTGGCCAATCCTGCGTCAAGAGAAGCAGCGGTAAGGAGGGAACATGAGCGGCGACCGGATCACGATCGAAACGGATGAAGCGCTTGTCGAGATCGTGCCGAGACTCGGCGGGTCCCTCGCGGCTTTTGACTTCAAGCGCGGCAAGGAGACGCTGCCGATCTTCCGCCGCTGGACCGCGGACTCAGAGAACCCGCGGGTGCTTTCCTCAAGCCCCATGGTACCGTGGTTCAACCGGATATCCGGCGGCGGCATCAATTTCGGCGGCAAGTTCTACCCGATCGAGCCGAACGATTCGCTCGAGCCTGTGCCGATCCACGGCGACGGCTGGATCTCCCCCTGGGAAATCGTAGAAGAAACGACGAACCGCGTCGTTCTCCGCCTGAGGAGCAAGGCGATCCCACCGTTCGACTACGAGGCGACGCAGACGCTCTCGCTCGTCAACGCGACCCTCCATATGGACCTTTCGCTCCGCCACCTCGGCCAGACGCCCCTCCCCTACGGCCTCGGCCACCATCCCTGGTTTGTACGCACGCCGGGTGTCACGCTCGAAGCCAAGGCAACCGGAATGTGGCTTGAGCAGCCGCCGGCCTTCCCGGCGAAGACCGAACCGGCGCCGATACCGGAGAAGTGGAATTTCAACACGCCTCGCCCGCTCCCCGACGATTTCATCGACAACGGTTATGCCGGCTGGGACGGCCGCGCGCGCATCGCGTGGACGGACCGCGGGATTGCCGTCGACGTGGAGGCCGATTCCGGCACCCGCTACTATCATGTCTATTCGCTCGACAAGAACCACGGGGTCTTCTGTTTCGAGCCGGTCACCCACCCGAACAATGCCTTCGGCAAGCCGGGCACGCCGGAGGCGAACGGCCTGAGGGTGCTCGCGCCGGGTGCGACCACCTCAATGAGCGCGAGCTTCGCCGCACGGTCGCTCTGAACAGTCACAAACCGGCGGTCTCCGCCGCCGTCAACCAAACTCCGCGACTTGCGTGGACATCCCGCATTCACAATGCGTTATGATTATTTGCGGCGGACCGGCAGGAGAAAACCATGCTCGAACGAGCCTGGCTCAGCCGCCGATCGCCTGCGGCCTCGGAGCCCCTTCGCGCACGTATTCCGCGTGCACGATGGTCGTTCGTGGCCCTACGGGGGCGGGCGTGAACAACAGCATCGTGCTTCGGCCAGGCCGCACACCGCTCGTCGACTGGCGTGCGGTCTTTGGCGGCGCGGCGATCGCGCTCGACCCTTTCGCGCGGGTTGACGTCGAGGCGGGCCGCGCGGCGCTTTCGGCGATCCTCGCGAAGAACGCTTCCTCGCTGCCGCAGGATTCTGCCAAAGACGCGCCTTCCGTCGCCGAGCTTGTCGAGGCGCGCGGCAAGCTCCTGCCGAAGGGCGAGCTGCGGCTCTTCGCGGCGCTCAAGCTCTCCGCGTTGGCGCAGGGCGTCTCCGGTGTGCGCTGGGAAGTCGTCGACGCGCTCGCCACACTCCTCGGCCATGATCTTCTCCCCGCCGTGCCGGAAGGCGCCAGCGACCGGCCGGCGCTGTCGCATCTCTTCGCCATGCTGACCGGCGCCGGCGAGGTTCTTGCGGGCGGGCGTGTCTGCCCAGCCGCCGAGATGCTCCGCGACGCGGAAATGAAGCCGCTTTCGCTCGATCCGCGCGAGCGAAGCGCGCTTCTTTCGGGAAGCGAGCTGACGCTCGCCTTGATGCTCGGCGCGCTCTTCACCGCCGAGCGCGTGTTCCAGTCGGCGCTCGTCGCAGGCGCGCTGTCCGCGCTTTCCGGCGATCACCCCGATGCGACGCTTCATTTGAATGTCCACAGGTTCTACCGGCAGCGCGGCCAGATGGACGTTGCAGCTGCGCTTCATGCATTTGCGCCCGCAAGGCGAACGCGAGTCGCCGAGCGCCCCCGCCGGCACGAATGCCGACCGCAGCGCAATCTTTCGCGCCGGCGCGGTGTTGGACCTCCTGCGACAGGCCGCGGTGCTGCTTGAGCGCGCCGGGAACGGCATTTCCGAAGATCGATTGGTTCTTTGGCAAAGCGAGGAGATGGTCTCCGGCGCCGATGACATGACCTCCCTCGCGCTCGCCGCCGATCTTATCGCGATGGCGCTCGGCACGCTCGGCGCTCTCGTCGCGGCGCGTGTTGCAGCGGCGGCGTCGGATCGCGATCCGGAGGGTCCAGCCACGAAGGCAGCGGTGCTGTCGGCGGCTCTTCAGGAGCGTGCCGGCGCGCCGTCCCTCGATCCGGCAGGCATCGCGCGGCTTCGCCCACTTGTCGAAACGGCGTCAGAACTCGTGGCGATCGAGCTCGTCGCGGCGAAACGCGTCGGAGACGTCGGCGAGGAAGGGCTCTCGGATGCGCTCAGTCTTGTGCGCAAGGTGGCTTCCGAGGCAGGCGAAGACGAAATCGGCGCCGTCGCCGAGCTTGTGCGCTCAGGCGTGCTCGCCGCTGCGTCCGATGTCCCCCTACCCTCCGTCGTCCCGCTCCCGCCGGGAAGGTCGCAGCAGCGCTAGATCCCGCGGTCCGTTCGGGCTGGCTTGCAACTTCGCCGATCGTGTAGCGTTCGGTCGAAGCAAGCGCGGGGACAATCGTCCGTGGCAAAACGCAAGGCAAGTGCAGGCAATGGCCGATCGCGGCCGGCGGCAGCTTCCGTTGGTCTGGAGCCGCAGGGCGGAGGCAAGACCAATTTCCGCTTCTTCGACAACCGGCAGAAGTATCTGCTCTTCGTCAATACCTGCAGCGAGAAATGGGTGATCGCCGAGCGCGTGGCGCGCGAGCTCAAGAACATCGACCCGCGTCCGCCTGCGGTCAGGCTCTTCGACGCCGGCGTCGGCGACGGCACAGTGCTTGCGCGCGTCATGCGGGCGATGCACGCGCGCTTTCCGACGATGCCCTTCTACGTCACCGGCAAGGAGATCAGCCTTGAGGATATCCGGCTGACGCTTGAGCGCATGCCCGACCGCTTCTTCGAACATCCCGCAACAGTTCTGGTCCTCACGAACCTCTATTATTCCGAAGCGCCCTGGCTTCGGCCGAGCGCCGACCATGGGGCGAAGAGGCTCGTCTGGAAGGAGGTCGCGCTTCGCGGCAATTCCGGCCACGCCTTCGGCGAGCAGATCACCGCGCTGCAGCCATTCCTGTCGAAGGTGTGGACCGCGCATGCGAGCGAGAGGACTGGCAATCCCCTCTACGACCAGCCGGTCGTGCTCGTGCTTTATCGCGAAGACCACAAGTTCATGCTCGATTCGGTGATTCCGCGGCGCGGACACGCCGTCGCCGATTTCGACCTCGTCATCGCATCGCAGCCCTATCGCGCTCGAACGCCCGTCGAGTTCAAGGTCCAGAACGTCGTAGCGCCGCTCGCCCGCGCCGTCGGACCGGGCGGCCGGCTGATCGGTATCCATTCGCGCAGTGGCGATCCTGGCCTTGAGATCGTCAGGAATGTCTGGCCCGGCGAGGATCCCTTCGTGACAAGCCGGCACGATATCGTCGGCGCCGCGCGAAAGATGCTCCGTACCGAAGCGCACGACCTGAAATTCGACGCGCTTTCCGACGCACGCTCCGTCTTCCGCTACGATATGCACACGCTGCCGAACGAGCTTTCCGGCTCGATCGGGACATCGACGCTGCTCGCCGCCTGGAACGCCGCGATCTACGTCGCGCAGATCGAGGACCGCCGCGTCGCCGAGGCCTTCAAGGGAAGCCGCTTCCTCGAGGCGACCGACGCCGTCCTGAAGAAGCATGGCGGCCTTTGGTTCCTCGACGAATCCTACGTGATCTCGCGCAAGGCATAGGCGGACAGCGGCTCAACGAATGCGAATTCGCGGCCGCTTGCCGCCCGCGCATCCTTAAATTCATCTTTAAATTGCTGTTTTGATTTGACCCGCTCGCCTCAATAGGCTGTTTTGCTACCTGAGGGAGCAGGTGACGATGGCGTTGACACTGCAGACATTGCTGGAGGGGATCTACTCCGCCGTCATCCAGGCCGGCAACTTCGTCACCGCACAGCATTTCAAGATGTTCGAATCCTATTTCGAGCGTCGGACGATCCAGGACGAGGTCCTCGGACGGACGGAAGTCTATGTGCCGCGCCTCATCGCGATGGCCTATTCGAAGATCGAAAACGGCGAGGAGAAATTCGACGTCTACGAGGCGCCACAGGCCGCTCTTATTCCGCTTTCGACGTTGGCAATCGAAACGCTGGAGATGGAGTTCGAGGCCAAGATCTCCAATTTCGAGGAGCTGGCCAAGCCGCCCGCGGAAGAGGACGGCGAGGAAGGCAAGAAGCCGGAAGAGCCCGGAGTCCTCAGGAGAACGTTCGACGAGCTGCGCCACGCGGCGGGCGAAGTCGAGATCATGATGAAGGGCGAGGCGATGGATTCGGCGGCCTCACCGGTCAAGGTCAAGATCACCTTCAGGCTCAAGGATCCCCCTGAGGGCATTTCCCTGATCCAGGAACAACTGCTCGATTACCTGAGAACCTAGTCGACGACGCAACGCGAGCAAGGAGGGCTACACATGGCAAGGACTCCAACGACCGCCGGTGGCAACGGAAACGGCGGGAGTGGCGAGGGCGGCGGCGCGGCTGCCGGCGGTGGCGGCACCGAGATCGGCGACGAGCTCCAGGGCCTGCCTCTCGAGTACCTGATCGCCGCGCCGTTCGCCGCATCCACCAAGGCGCAGATTCAGCTTGGCAAAGCCATGATCGAGTTCATCAACCTCCTCGCTTACGGCAAGGAGGGCATGGCCGTCGCTCCCGGCGGCGAGAGCGAAGAGGTCAAGACCTTACGGATGAAGCTCGAGCGCCCGGTGATCGACGCCGACGGCAAGATCACCACCAACACCGTCACGGTCGCGCCGCCGATCCTCGGGCTCGTGCCGATCCCGTCCCTCCTGATCGAAACCGTCGACGTCAATTTCTCGATGGAGATCCATGCCGTGACGGCCGAGAAGGCGACCGACAGCGCGTCGGTAGAAGCCAAGGCCGAGGCGCATGCGGATCTCGGCATCTACGGCGGCAGCGTCACCGTAACCGGAAAGGTGTCGGCCCAACGGGAGAACACGCGCTCCACCGACAAGACGGCGAAATACGACATCACTGTGCACGCGGCGCAGCAGGACCCGACCGAGGGAATGGCCAAGCTGATGGATCTTCTTGCCAGCACTGTCGAGCCGCTCAAGATCGAGACATCGTCCGGTCACGGCCAGTAACGGCGGACGCATTATGCTGAGAGGAAGACCAAGACGAAGAAGGACGCAAACTAGCCTGACGACAACAGACAACCCGAGCGCGGCCCAAGACGCGAAGAGAAAGAGAGAGACAACGCCAGAGCCAGAGCCAGAGTCGGACCTCGACACCGCCCCCCGTTCTCGCAAGCGGAGAAGGAGAAAGCCACCAACAAAAAGCACGCCGTCCTCGGCGCCAAATGCCCCGGCGCGAAGTGCCCCGGCGCGAAGTGCCGCGAGGCGAAGTGCCTCGAGGCGAGGGGCGTCGAAACGAGGAGCCTCTACGCGAGGAGCCCGGGCCGCGGGAGCGGCAGAAAAAGCCAAGAACGACGGAAAACAGGACTGCAATGCGGCCCTAAAGATCGGCAGAACTTGGTACCGCGGCCACACGCAGAACGAAGCTGGACACGCCGAAATGGATGCGTTGCGAGCATATATTGAGTCGGAATTAAGATCACGACAAGATGAGAAGGAAGATGACGCTATCACTGGCATATATGAGAAATTCCGCAGACTGCGAAATAAGCTCGTTAACTGCCCGGACAAAGCTTGTTGCTTGAGGTGCAGCAGGGTTCTCGATGTACTCGAAATTGAACCATCCGACGACAACACGAGTTTCAGCAATAAGACCATGGGAGCAACACAGTGGGGCACATCCAATACGGTTAAGAAATTCCTTGCAGCGGCCGGCATCGACGTGAAAAAAGTGAGTCGACTTACGAACGACAACCCTTGCCAAGACATCTCTTTGACAGTGCTGAAAAAACGAAAGTTCAAGGGAGAACCGCCACAACTGTGATCGCGTCGTGCTGCTGACATATGCCGCGGCTCAAAATCCGTCGAAGCTGACAACTACATCTGCGGCCGGTTTTTCCGGCCCCTCCCCGCCAATGGTTACCTCCGCGACACTAGCGGCGAGTTCGTCGCCGTCCTAGATTTCGCCGATGCTCGACAAACCCACCCAGGACCGCATTGCGGAGACCGCGCTCGATCGGCCGATCGACTCCGGCACACGCATTGGTCACGTCCACCTGAAAGTCGCCGACATCGAACGCGCGCTTGCCTTCTATTGCGGCGTGCTCGGCTTCGAACTGACACAGCGCTACGGCGATAGCGCCGCCTTTATTTCGGCCGGCGGCTATCATCATCACATCGGGCTCAACACCTGGGAGAGCAAGGGCGGCCCCCCGCCCCCGCCCGGCGCCACCGGGCTCTATCATGTCGCCATCCTCTACCCGACGCGCGCCGCGCTCGCCGACTCGTTGCGGCGGTTGATCAAGGCCGGCATACAGCTCGACGGCGCCAGCGACCACGGCGTCAGCGAGGCGCTTTATCTGCGCGATCCGGACCAGAACGGCGTTGAGCTCTATCGCGACCGGCCGGAGGCGGAATGGCCCAGGAGCGCCGACGGCTCGCTCACCATGGGGACGAAGCGCCTCGATCTTGAGGACCTGCTTCGGGCCTGATTTTCCCTATCCGACCGCAATTAATAGCAATTCTTCGCCTCGCGCCGGCATCGTGCCGGCAGTAACTTTCGCGCGTGGCGACATGCGGTTCGCCCCGCGGATGCAATCGAGGAGGGCTACGATGGCCAGGAGCCCGGCAAAGACGACGGCGAAAACCCAGCAAGGTCTATGGCGAAGTCCTGAACGCGAACAAAGCCTACGTCGCCGACTTCGGCGACAAGGGGAAGCTCACCATCCCTCCGGCGCGCCGCTTCGCCATCCTGACCTGCATGGACGCGCGGCTCGACCCGGCGAAGTACGCCGGCCTCGCAGAGGGCGATGCTCACGTCATCCGCAATGCCGGCGGACGCGCCTCCGATGACGCGATCCGCTCGCTCGTCATCTCCCACAAGCTCCTCGGCACGCGCGAATGGTTCGTCGTGCATCACACGAATTGCGGCATGGAGCTCTTCACCGACACGGTGATGGCCGACCTTCTCGACGACAACCTGCAGACGGCGTCGTTCGACGGAAAAGCCTGGTCCAACCCGAAGCACGGCGGCGGCGCGCCGCATGGCCACTTCATCCCCTGGCTGACGATCGCCGACCAGGCGTCGAGCGTCGTCGCCGACGTGAAGCGCATCCGCACCCATCCGCTGGTCCCCGGCTATATCCCGATTTACGGGTTCGTCTACGACGTTGCCTCCGGCCGGTTGAACGAGGTGAAGGAAGCGAGCAAGGTCGGTCGCCCGCTCAAGAAATGAGTCGGGGCGGGGGCGGCCTGCCGGCGGCCAAAATGGCGTGGAGGAACCCGGATCGCCGGGCACACGTTTTCCCGCTGTTGCAGAGCGGGCAGCGATCAAGGGAAGCGGGATCGATGAGAGTGGCTGACGTGATGACGCGCGGCATCGATTTCGTCGATCCTTCGGCGACGGTGCAAGCGGCTGCTACCCAGATGGCGGAGCTCGACGTGGGCGCGGTCCTGGTCGGCAGCGACGCGGGCGTGGTCGGTATTCTCACCGACCGCGATATTCTCGTCCGCGTTGTCGTGGAGGGAAAGAACCCGGCCTATGTGACGGTCGCCGAGGTGATGACGCGCAACGTCGTCGGCTGCGGCGTCGACGATCCGATCGAGGTAGCCTTCGCCGGAATGCGCGAAGGACAGTTCCGCCGCATGCCGGTCTTCGGCGAGGAGGGCGAGCCGGTCGGCGTCGTCACGATGAGCGATCTTGCCAAGCACGTGGGGAGCCCCGAAGGGGTGACAGAAACTCTGCGGGAAATCTCCGAGCCGCATCGCCAGCGCGGGGCGACAGAAAAATCGGCCGAGCCGGACGAAGACGGCGAAGAAGCCGAGCCTGACGCGATGCGCGCCTAGACGGCGCCGTCCCGCCGACCCACGCCACACTTCATGACGCTTCAGCAGAGCCTCGCCTTCGCAGTGATCGTCGGCATGATGGTCCTCTTCGTGTGGGGACGCCTGCGCTACGACGTGGTGGGAATGCTTGCCCTCGCCGTCTCCGTGTTGATCGGCATCGTTCCGCCTGCGGACGCGTTCAAGGGCTTCAGCGACGACATCGTCATCATCGTCGGATCGGCGCTTCTGGTCAGCTCTGCCGTCGCGCGCTCCGGCATCATCGAGGCCGCGTTGCAGAGGCTCGGGCCTTATCTGACCTCGCCGCGCCGGGTGATCCTGCTGCTTGTCGGCTCCGTCACTTTGATGGCGGGCTTCGTGAAGAATATCGGCGCGCTCGCGATGCTGATGCCGGTCGCCTTCCAGCTCGCGCGGCGCACCAAGACCTCGCCGTCCTATTTCCTGATGCCGATGGCCTTCGGCTCGCTCCTCGGCGGCACGATGACCATGATCGGGACCTCGCCCAACATCATCGTGTCGCGGCTTCGCAGCGAGCTTGAGGGCGAGCCCTTCCACATGTTCGATTTCACGCCGGTCGGATTCTCGATCGCGGTCGTCGGCGTCGCCTTTCTGGCGTTCGGCTACAAGCTGCTCCCAGCCGGCCGCAAAGGCGCGGCCTCGCTCGACGCCGCTTTCAGCATTCAGAATTACACGACCGAGGTGACGATTCCGGAGGATTCGCCTTTCGTCGGGACCACGGTGGCGGACCTCGAAAAGCGCTCCGACGGCGAGGTCCAGGTCGTGACCATCATCCGCGAGCGCTTCCGCCGCTTCACGCCGTCGCCGGGGTGGACGCTCAATGCCGACGACACTCTGCTTCTGGAAGGGGACTCCGGGGCGCTCGAGCAGACGGTCGCGGCGGGCAAGCTGAAGCTGAGCGGCAGCGAAGAGCGGGAACGGGAATCTGACACCAGCGCCGAGGATTTCGGCGTGATGGAAGCGGTCGTCACCGCCGGCTCGCGCCTCGTCGACCGCACCTCCACGCAAGCAAGGCTTGCGGAGCGCTACGAGATCGCGGTTCTCGCCGTCAGCCGCAGCGGCGAGCGTCTGACGCGAAGGCTGCGGACCGTCCGCTTCCAGCCCGGCGACGTCGTCGTCCTGCAAGGCAACGTGACGCTGATGCCGGAGACGCTCGCCGAGCTCGGATGCCTGCCGCTCGCCGGGCGCAATATCGGGCTCGGCCGCGAGCGCTGGCGCTATCTCCCCATCATCGTTCTCGCCGTCGCGATGCTGCTGGTCGCGTTTCAGGTCGTGCCGGTGGCTTTCGGCTTCTTTGGTGCGGCGCTGGTCCTCATGCTGGCGCGCTCGATCAGCCTGCGTGAAGCCTACGACGCGGTCGACTGGCCGCTCCTCGTTCTTATCGGTTCTTTGATCCCGGTCAGCCAGGCCATGCAGACGACCGGCGCGACGGACCTTCTCGCGTCATGGCTTTCGGCGGTCGCGGCGCCGCTCCCGCCGCATGGCGCGCTCGCCGTGATCCTGATTGCCGGCATGGCCGTCACGCCGTTTCTGAACAACGCCGCGACAGTTCTCGTCATGGCGCCGATCGCCGCGCAGTTCGCGAACGGGCTCGGCTACAACCCCGATCCGTTCCTGATGGCGGTGGCGCTTGGCGCCGCGTCGGATTTCCTGACCCCGATCGGACACCAGTCGAACACGCTGGTCATGGGCCCCGGAGGCTATCGCTTCGGCGACTACTGGCGGCTCGGCCTGCCGCTTTCGATTCTGGTCGTCGTGGTCGGCGTGCCGCTGATCGCTTTGGTCTTCCCGTTTGCGCGCCCTTAGACCTTGGGCAGCGCCGCCTCGACCTCCGAGCGCCTCGGAATGGAAGGCTGCGCGCCGGACTTGACGCATGCGAGGCTTCCCGCCACCGCCGCGAGCGCGAGCGCCGCATTGAGCGGCCGCCCCTCCGCGAGGCTCGCGGCGAGATAGCCGCAGAACGTATCGCCAGCGCCGACCGTGTCGACCGGATCGACGGAGATGGCCGGGACCCGAAGCGTACGCCCGCCCTCGACGGCAAGCACGCCGTCTTTCCCGAGCGTCACCACGACCGCAGCGCCAAATCGCTCCGCGAGTCTCTGCGCCTGCGCATCGAGCGCTTCCTCCTTGAAGCCGAGCGCTTCCGCCATCAGCGCGCACTCCGTCTCGTTGACGACGACATGCGTGGCTTCCTCGACAAGCCCGAGCGCTCCGGCGCGAAACGGGGCGAAGTTCAGGAGCACGCGCGCACCGCCCGCGCGCGCCCGCCGCGCTGCGACCCTGATCGCCTCGATCGGCACTTCGAGCTGCAGAAGCAGCACGTCGGCGGCAGAAAATTCCAGGCTCTGCGCTTCGCTTTCAGCCACCGTTCCGTTCGCGCCGGCGATGACGACGATGACGTTCTCGCCCACGCTGTCGACCAGGATCAGCGCGACGCCCGTCGGCCCGTCCACCCACTTCACCAGCGAAAGATCGAGCCCGTCGGCACGCAGCAGCGAAAGCGCCGCCTCCGCGAAGCTGTCCCTCCCGACGGCGCCCACCATGCGGACCGCCGCCCCGGCCCGCCGCGCCGCAAGCGCCTGGTTCGCGCCTTTGCCGCCGGGCGCGGTTGCGAACATGGTGCCCGGCACCGTCTCGCCCGGCCGTGGCAGGCGATCCACAACGCCAATGAGATCGAGATTGATCGAGCCGAAGACGGTGATCATCTGAGCTTCCTCCGCTTTCGGGCGCCAAGAAACGTCGCTCGCCCTCGGTTGGCCAGAGTATGGACGGAGTGCGCCTCTTGTCACAATTCAGCGACGGAATTGTCACGCGACGCGGGGGGTGCCGCGCGGTATGCTGCGACCTGATGGCGTGGGCGTTCCTGAGATCGTCGGCTTTTGCCTTTCTCGGCCTGGCTTTGGCCAGCGCCGCGATCCCGCGCGCCGTTGCCGCGACCGATCTTGAGTTCTGGTTCGGGCTGAGCGGCGCCAACGCGCAGGCGGTCGAAGACCTCGCCCGGGAGTTCAACCGCAGCCAGACCGATTACCGCATCGTCCCCGTCTTCAAGGGAACCTATCCCGAAACGCTGCAGGCCGGGCTCGATGCGTTCAGGCAGGGCCATCCCCCGCATATCATCCAGGTCTTCGACGTCGGCACCGGCGTCATGATGCATGCTGAAGACGCTTTCGTTCCCGTCGCGGAGGTCCTGGAGAAGGCAGGCAGCGCCTTCGACAAGAGCCAGTATCTTCCCGGCATCGTTTCTTATTACTCGCGGCCCGACGGAACGATGCTCTCGTTCCCGTTCAATTCCTCCTCGCCGATCCTCTTCTTCAACAAAGATGTCTTCCGGCGTGCCGGCCTCGACGTCGCAAACCCGCCTAAGACCTGGCCGGAGGTATGGGTGGCGGCGCGGCGGATCGTCAGAACGCGCGCGGCATCGTGCGGCTACACCTCGTCCTGGCTCACCTGGATTCACCTTGAGAACTTCGCCGCCTGGAATAACGTCCCTTACGCCACGAAGGAGAACGGGCTCGGTGGCAGCGACATCGAGCTCAAGATCAACGCGCCGATCTATGTTCGTCACTTTGAGGAGCTTGCAGCGCTCGCCCGCGACAACGTCTTTCGCTACGCCGGACGCACATCCGAAGCGAAGCAGCTTTTCCTCTCCGGCGAGTGCGCCATGCTGACCGACTCGTCGGCCGGAATCGGCGATGCCGTGAACTCCGGCATCGAGTTCGGGACCGGCCCTCTCCCCTACGATCCTTCGGCCCCCGGCGCGCCGCAAAACACCATTCCGGGTGGGGCGAGCCTTTGGGTCTTCGCCGGGCACCCCGAAAGCGACTATGTCGGGGTTGCCGCGTTCTTCAATTTTCTTTCCGGGACCGACGTTCAGTCGCGCCTGCATCAAGTCTCCGGCTACCTGCCGGTCACGATGGCGGCCTACGAGCAGACGAAGAAATCGGGCTTCTACGCCGCCCATCCGGGCCGCGAGCAGCCGATGCTGCAGATGATCGGAAAGCCGCCGACGGAGAACTCACGCGGCGTCCGGGCCATCAACCTTCCCGAGCTGCGTGACATCCAGAACGAAGAGTTCGAAGCGCTCCTCGCAGGTCAGGAAAGCGCGCGCGATGCGCTCGATCATGCCGTCCAGCGCGGTAACGCGGCGATCAAGAAGGCGCTCGGGGAATAGCGCCGGCGGCGAGGACACGCGCCTCGCCCGGCCTTCTCCGCCGTCGCCCATCCGGCCACGCGAAAAGTGGAGGACCGCAATCCTGCCTTCACAGAAGAGATACGGAACCGTCAAACGGCGAGCGTAGCAAAAGTCCGTTCACTCAGAACGGAGGCTCCGATGAAATTTCCACTCTCAGCCGCGCTCGGGCTTGCGCTCGCGGCCGGTACCGCATCCGGCGCGTTCGCTGCCACCGAGATCCAGTGGTGGCACGCCATGGGTGGCGAGCTCGGCAAGAAGCTGGAAGAGATTGTCCAGAACTACAACGCGAGCCAGTCCGAGTATCACGTCACGCCGACCTACAAGGGCTCCTATCCGGAGACCATGACAGCGGCTATCGCCGCTTTCCGCGCCAACGAGCAACCGGACATCGTGCAGGTCTTCGAAGTCGGCACCGGCACCATGATGGCGGCGAAGGGGGCGATCTACCCTGTCTACGAAATGATGAAGGACACCGGCACGGAGTTCGATCCCAAGGCATTCCTGCCGGCCGTCGTCGGCTATTACACCGACACCGACGGCAACATGCTGTCGATGCCGTTCAACTCGTCGACGCCGATCCTTTATTACAACAAGGATGTGTTCAAGAAGGCCGGGCTTGATCCGGAGACGCCGCCCAAGACCTGGGAGGATGTCGAATCCTTCTCCAAGAAGATCATGTCTTCAGGCGCGGCCAAGTGCGGCTTTACCAGCGGCTGGATCTCATGGGTTCAGCTCGAGAACTTCTCGGCCTGGCACAATCAGTCGATCGGCACCAACGAGAACGGATTCGGCAGCATGGACTCCAAGCTGACCGTCAACGGCTCGGTTCAGGTTCGCCACTGGGAGAACCTCAAGAAGTGGCAGGATGCCGGCATCTTTGAGTACGGCGGCCCGGTCGGCGGCAACGACGCACCACCGAAATTCTATTCCCAGGAATGCGCGATGTACATGAACTCGTCGGCATCGCGCGCGGGTGTCGTCGCCAATGCCAAGGATTTCGAGGTCGGCTACGGCATGCTGCCTTACTATTCCGACGTTCAGGGCGCCCCACAGAACTCGATCATCGGCGGCGCGACGCTTTGGGTGCTCCAAGGCCACACGCCGGAGGAGTACAAGGGCGTAGCTGACTTCTTCCACTATCTGAGCTCGCCCGAGGTTCAGGCCGAGTGGCACCAGTTCTCCGGCTACCTCCCGATCACCCAGGCCGCCTACGACCTCGGCAAGAGCCAAGGCTTCTACGCAAAGAACCCCGGCACCGATGTCGGCATCAAGCAGATCACCCTCAACCCGCCGACTGCAAACTCGAAGGGCCTGCGCTTCGGCAACTACGTCCAGATCCGCGACGTCATCGACGAGGAGTTCCAGAACCTCCTGAACGGCTCGAAGACGGCGCAACAGGCACTGGACTCCGTGGTTGAGCGCGGCAACGCGCTCATCCAGGACTTCGTGGCGCGCAACAGTTAGCGCATGCGCATGTGAGTCCCGGGCCCTGCGGCTCGGGACTCACATAGCGGCGTAGAGCCGATGCAGACCAAGCGTACGATCTTTCAAAATCGCGCCTTACCTTACGCGCTGCTCCTGCCGCAGCTTGCCGTCACGGCAATCTTCTTCATCTGGCCTGCCTGGCAGGCGTTCGTACAATCGTTCGAGCGCGAGGACGCCTTCGGGTTGAAGACCACCTTTATCGGCCTCAAGAACTACACCGCCCTGTTCGGCAATCCGGACTACATCAACTCGCTGAAGGTTACGGTCGTCTTTTCGATCAGCGTGGTGCTGCTATCGGTCGGTCTCGGCCTGCTCTTCGCGGTGGCGGTCGACCGGGTAATCAAGGGCGGGCAGGTCTACACCACGCTGCTTGTGTGGCCCTATGCGGTGGCGCCGGCCGTGGGCGGCATCATGTGGTGGTTTCTGTTCAATCCCACGATCGGCATCCTGCCCTACCTCCTGCGTTTCGCCGGCTACGACTGGAACCACTCGCTCAATCCGCGCGACGCAATGATCCTCGTGGTCGTGGCGGCGAGCTGGAATCAGATCTCCTATAACTTCCTGTTCTTCCTCGCCGGCCTGCAATCGATCCCGCATTCGCTGACGGAGGCCGCCGCCATCGACGGCGCCGGGCCGGTGAAGCGGTTCCTCACCATCGTGCTTCCGCTCCTGTCGCCCACCACGTTCTTCCTGATGGTCGTGAACCTGGTTTACGCGATGTTCAACACGTTCCCGGTGATTCACGCCACCACCGGGGGCAATCCGGCGCGCTCCACCAACATCCTCGTCTTCAAGGTCTATAACGACGGCTTCGTCGGGCTCAACCTCGGCTCGTCGTCGGCCCAGTCCGTCATTTTGATGGTCATCGTCATCGCGCTCACCGTGATCCAGTTCCAGTGGGTCGAGCGCAGGGTGAACTACTAGGAGAGCCGACGATGGTCGAGAATCGGCCCTTCCTGAATTTCCTCTCACATCTGATACTGATTGTCGGCGTGGTCGTGATCGCTTTCCCGGTCTACATCGCGATCATCGCCTCGACGCGCGGACCCGACGACTTCATGTCCGGCGTCGTGCCGCTTCTGCCCGGGCCGCACGCCTTCGAAAACTACTGGTCGATGATTTCGGCCGGCGTTTCGAGCTCCGGCGTACCTCCGATCGGGCAGATGCTCTTCAATTCGATGGTCATGGCGCTGTCGATTGCCATCGGCAAGATCGCAATCTCGATCCTCTCGGCCTATGCCATCGTCTACTTCCGCTTTCCGTTTCGAGCGTTGGCGTTCTGGACGATCTTCATCACGCTGATGCTTCCGGTGGAAGTGCGCATCGTCCCGACCTTCAAGGTGGTCGCGGACCTGCACATGCTCAACAGCTACGCCGGTCTCTCGATCCCCTTGATCGCCTCGGCGACGGCGACCTTCCTGTTCCGCCAGTTCTTCTTGACCGTCCCCGACGAGCTTCTGGAAGCGGCGCGGGTCGACGGCGCCGGGCCGCTCAAGTTCTTTCGCGACATCCTGCTCCCTTTGTCGCGCACGAATATCGCTGCGCTCTTCGTCATCCTCTTCATCTATGGCTGGAACCAGTATCTGTGGCCGCTGATGGTGGTTACCGACGCGCGCTACTACACCATCGTCATGGACATCAAGCGCATGGCCGACGTCACCGACGCGATACCCCAGTGGAACGTTGTGATGGCGACAGCAGTGCTTGCCCTTTTGCCGCCGGTGCTGGTGGTGGTCGGCATGCAGCGGCTCTTCGTCAAGGGGCTGGTCGAAACGGAGAAGTGATCCATGGCGAGCATCGAGCTCCGCGACGTGACCAAGGTCTATTCGGGAAAAGTGCAGGCGGTTCAGGGCATCGATCTGTCGATCGGCGACGGCGAATTCGTCGTGCTGGTCGGCCCCTCGGGATGCGGTAAGTCCACGCTCCTCAGGATGATCGCCGGCCTGGAGACGATCAGCTCGGGTACGATCGCCATTGATGGTGCGGTCGCCAACGACAAGGAGCCGGCCGAACGCGACATCGCAATGGTCTTCCAGAACTATGCGCTCTATCCGCATATGACGGTGCGCCGGAACCTTGAGTATGGCCTCAGGAACCGTCGCACGCCGAGCCCGGAAATCGCCCGCCGGGTGGCGGAGGCGGCGAAGCTTCTGGAGATCGAGCCGTTCCTTGAGCGCAAGCCGCGCCAGCTCTCCGGCGGACAGCGGCAGCGGGTCGCGATGGGCCGCGCCATCGTCCGGCAGCCGAAAGCATTTCTCTTCGACGAGCCTCTCTCAAATCTCGACGCCAAGCTCCGCGGTCAGATGCGCGTCGAAATCCGCCAGTTGCAACGGCGACTCGCAACCACAAGCGTCTATGTCACGCACGACCAGCTCGAGGCCATGACGCTCGCCGACCGTCTGGTGGTCATGCACTCCGGGCGCATCGAGCAGGTGGGCACGCCGTCGGAGCTCTTTGCGCGGCCGCAGTCAATCTTCGTGGCGGGGTTCATCGGTTCGCCGCCGATGAACTTCATCCGCCTCGACGCCTTGCCTGACCATCGAAGCGCATTGGCCGGCAGCCTGCCGTCCGGCACGGTGACAGTCGGCATCCGGCCGGAGCACGTCACGCTGGCGCCCGAGACGCCCTCGCTCCCGCTTCCGATGGGCGTAGCGCTGATCGAGCCGATCGGATCGGAAAGCCACGTACATCTCCGCGGAGGCGACACCCTACTGATCGCCTCCGTTCGCGGACATCCCTCAGCCGTCGAAGGAAACCAGGTCACCGCACACCTTCGGCTGGCGGAGCTTCACGCGTTCGATGCCTCAGGCCGACGGCTTGCGGGTCCCCACGCTTGAAGGAGCGCGCACAATATCGTGCGTGGCCCGATGGAATTCGAAGAAATGGCTGGTTCGTCGCAACATCGCCCTTGGAAACCTTAATGAAAATCGCACGCCAGAATAGCGCGCGTGCCGCTATCTCGCCCCATTGACGGCCCGATGACGCCACCACTTTCGCGTCTACGTGCCGGTTAAGGGGCGGTTCGCTTCTCCACGGCAAGATTCGGCGGGATCGTTTTTCTTCGTCCGGCCGTTGTGTGGAGGAGACTTGAGGAGTCCATGATGAAATTTACTTCGCGCTTCGCGGCGCTGGCTCTCGGCGTCGCTGCGGCTTCCTTTGCGGGTTCCAGCTATGCTGCCGAATGGGATTTCCTGAGCCGCTTCCAGGGCTCTTTCTCGGGGGGAGGCCTCGTCCAGCGCAACGCTGGTGAGCGCCCGAACCAGGTAAGCTGCACGCTGACCGGCTCGCCGTCGAAGACCGGCGTGTCGATGAGCGGCCAATGCGGCGCCTTCATTTTCTCGCGCGCGATCCACGCCGATATCCGCTACGACGCCGCCTCGGGCCGTTACACCGGGGTCTACGAAGGTTCGGCCATCGGGCCTGCCCGCCTCTCCGGCAAACGCGAGGGCAACGCGGTGGTGCTGACCATCACCTGGCCGAAGCTGGTAAACGGCGACACCAAGGCGACGATGACGATCTCAAACAGCGGCAACGGCCGGCTGGCGATCACCGTCACGGACAAAGTCGCGCCGGGCGGTCCGACCGCGCGCGTCACACAGCTTGCGCTCAATCAGAGCTGAGCGATCGACACGGCGTCAGAATGAGGCCCGCTTCGGCGGGTCTTTTTCATAGCACCATCGCTTTCGCCGGCTGAACGGAGCTTTCGGCCGAGCCGAGCACCTGCTGATCGAAGTCGATGATCGAGCCGGTCATCAGGCCGGACTCGTCGCTTGCCAGATAGGCGACGGCGCGCGCCACCTCCGTCGGCTTCAGGAGCCTGCCGAACGGCGCCGCCGCCTCCGCCTTCTTCAGCCAGTCGTCCGGCGCGTCGTGATAGACCTTCTGGATGCGGGCCTCGCCCGGCGTATCCATCCAGCCGATGTTCAGGCCGTTGATGCGGATGTTGTTGCGCATCAGCGAGAAGGCGGCGTTCTTGGTGAGCGTCGCGAGCGCCCCCTTCGAGCCGCAATAGGCGATGATGAAGGGCTGACCGCCGTGGCCCGACATCGAGAGGATGTTGACCATCGCGCCCTTGATCTTCGTCTCGATCATCAGCTTCGCCGTGTCCTGCATGAGGAAGAAGGGCGCGCGCACGTTGACGTCGAACATCGCGTCGAAGAGCTCCGGCTTCGTGTCGAGGATGGTGCCGCGGTCGGTGATGGCGGCGGCGTTAACGAGAACATCGACCTTGCCGAACGCCTTCTCGGCGGCAGGCACCACCTTCCGCGCCGCCGCGAGGTCGGCGAGATCGGCCGCCACGAAAACTGTCTTGCAGCCCTTCTTGGTGATGTCGTCTGCGACCGCCTTCCCGCGCTTCTTGTCGCGCCCGACGACGACGAGACCGGCTGCGCCGCGATCCGCGAAAAGCCGCGCGATCGCCTCGCCCAGCCCCTGCGTGCCGCCAGTCACGATCGCCACTTTGCCTGAGAACTGCTTCGCCATTTTTCGATTCCTCCCCACCCGACCTCTCATGCTACGGCTCGCCGCCGGGCCGTTCTTCAAGAAGCGGTCGCGACCCTAGAGACAGTCCGAGGCGGAAGGCAAGTGAAGCGCAGGAAGCTCATTCTCGACGTCGATACCGGCACTGACGACGCCGTCGCGGTGATGCTCGCCGCCCTTCACCCCGGGCTCGACCTCGTCGCCTGCACGACGGTCAACGGCAACGTCGAGGTCGAGCATTGCACCGACAACACGCTGCGCGTGCTCGACCATGTCGGGCGAAGCGACGTGCCTGTCTACGAGGGCCTCTCCCGCCCGCTCGTCCGCCCCGATTTCCCGATTCCGCGATCCAAGGAAGACCGTGCCGGGAAATTCCACGGGAAGACGCTGCCCCTGCCGCCTTCGAAGCGGAAGAAGGCCGACAAGGGTGCGGTGGAATTCCTGATCGAGACTTACCGGAACGCAACCGACGAGATCGTGCTCGTCCCCGTCGCGCCGCTCTCCAACATCGCGGCGGCGTTGGCGCTCTACCCGAAGCTTGTCGAGCATGTGCCGGAAGTCGTGATCATGGGCGGCGGCCACGCGATCGGCAATGTCACGCCCTCGGCGGAATTCAACATCTGGGGCGATCCGGAAGCCGCCGCGAGCGTCTTTTCCGCCGGCTTCCGCAAGCTGACGCTGGTGCCGCTCGACGCGACGCATCGCGCGCTCGTCTCGCGCGCCGACTGCGAAAAGCTGCGCGCGCTCGGCACACCCGCGGGCGAAGCCGCCGCCGATCTGATCGGCCACCGGATCGCCGCCCACGACCAGTCGCAGCAGATGGACGTGCCGCACACCACGCCGGTGCACGATGCGCTCTGCGTCGGTTTCCTGGTCGAGCCGTCGCTCATCAAGACGCGGCGGCATCACGTGGCGGTGGAGACGAACGGCACGCTCACCGTCGGCCGAACGGTGATCGACACGCACTTCCGCGGCGTCGGCACGCCGCAATGCGACGTCGCGTTCGATGCGGACGGCAAGCGTTTCGTGGAGATTCTGTGGGAGACGTTCGCGGCGAGGGCAGGAAGTAGGAAAGCTCATTGCTTTCGTGCCATGGCCTTCTTCAGCGTCTCGTCGATCCGAGCCTGCCAGCCCGGGCCAGTTGCGCGGAAATGATCAACGACTTCAGCACTCAGCCGGATCGAGACGGGGACTTTAGTCGGAGTCTTCTGCGGCCCCGCGTCTTCTTGAAGGCGGATAGAACGCGCGGCGAAGGACTTCGGATGCCGGCTTGGCGCGCGCGAAATCTTCCTCCGTCCATTCCGGATTCTCCTCATCGAACTGCGGCTCGATCTTCTTCTTAGCGGACATAGCGCCGCATCTCCTTCCTGTGCGCTCGGCGAAGACTGATCGCTCGAACGACTCTCCCGCGCGCCGCGAACACTAGGCAACATGCGACATCGTCGATGAATCCAAAGGCGCGATATCGCCGCTCGCCGTAGTCAAACCGGTCGTCTTCTATCACTGCTCTAATCTCGAAGTCTCTCGCCTGCGCCAGAGATAGCCCATGCTTCGCCTTGTTGGCTTCATCCTTGGCGGGATCGAATACAACGTTCATAAATAGCGCCTCGGACAGGCTCCGGTCAACCTTTATGTATATACAATAAGAGCTGCTACCCCTTCAACAGCCACTCGTGTGCCGCCTCGTTGTGGAATTTCCAGACCCGCTTCGGGCCGGCCATCACATTGAGATAATAGAGATCGTAGCCGTGCAACGTGGCGCAGGGGTGATAGCCGCGTGGCACCAGCGTCACGTCGCCGTCCTCCACCGTCATCGTCTCGTCGAGCGAGCGGTCCTCCGTGTAGACGCGCTGGAAGGCATAGCCCTGCGGCGGGTTGATGCGGTGATAATAGACCTCTTCGAGCTGCGACTCGTTCGGCAGGTTGTCGGTGTCGTGCTTGTGCGGCGGATAGGACGAGGTGTTGCCGCCCGGCGTGATGACCTCCACGACGAGCAGGCTCGCCGCCGGCTCCCATTCGGGCAGGATGTTGGTCACGTGGCGGACGTTGGAGCCTTTGCCGCGCGTCTCCTGATGCAGACCCTCCGGCGCGATCACGCGCGCCAGAAGCTCGCCCGCAACGCCGGGCGCCGAGCAGATCGCGAGCTCGACGTCGGTCGCCGCCGTCGCCATCCATTCGCCCTCCGCCGGCACGTAGACCGACCACGGCTTGCCCTCGAACGGGCTCATCCGCTCGCCGATCACCCCGAAATACTGGCCGTCCGCGCCGATCGCAGCGCGCCCGGAAATGAGCACGAGGCAGACCTCGCGATTCTTGGTCCTCGCCCGCACGCTCTCGCCTGCTTTGATCTTGCAGAGGTCGAACCCGACATAGGTCCATTCGGCGCGCGCCGGCGTTATGTGGATGAGGCGCTGCTTTTCGTCAGGCTCGCTCGGCCTGATCTTGAGATTTGCCATTGGCCCTCCCCTCCCTGTCTTCAGGCGGCCCGCGCCGAACGCGCATTTTCGAAGAGCCGCACCAGTCGCCCGAACCGCTCCGCCATGTCGTCGACCGCATCCGTGTCACGCATCTTGCCGGCAAGCCACGCCTTCGCCGCATCGGCAAAGATCGTGCGCCCGACAGCGAAGCCGCGCACCACCGGCGCCTTAGCCGCGATACGGAACGCCTGCTCAAGCTCCGCCTCCGGTGCCTCGAGCCCAAGAAGCAGGACTCCGCGGCACCAGGAATCCTCCCGCGCGATAACCTCGCCGACAGCATCCCAGGCCTCGCTCGAGGCCTGCGGCTCAAGCTTCCACCAGTCCGGCTTGATCCCGCCGGCATAGAGGTCGCCGAGCGCGCGCGCCGCAGTCGTTTTGTCGACGGGCCCGTGCGCGCTCGCGACGATTTCCACGAGCAGCTCGCGCCCGAGCCGCCGCGTCGCGTCGTAGAGGCCGCGGAGCGTGCGCAGCTGTTCCGCCTTCAGGTTCGCGTCGTCGTCGGGATGGTAGAAGGCAAGGCATTTCACCGTCTGCGTCACCGGCCATTCGATGAGTCGCGAGCCGATGTCGGCGCCCTGCTCGAAGCGCAGTGGGCGCGAGCCCGGCTCCTCCACCGGCCGCCCGATCCAGAATGGCAGCTTTTCGGCATCGAAAAGCGCTTCGCGGCCATGCATCTCGTCGAGGAGGATACCGAAGCCGGGGCGGCCGCCCGCGACCTTCGCCGCTGCCTTGACCGCGAGCCGCTTGAAGTCTGCAATCTTCTCGCGCGGCGCACCGGATTGGTCCGCGAGCTTTTGCAGTTGCGCGCGATGATCGATGGCGAGCGCGAAGAGTGTTTCCGGCTGCGCCCGCCGCGTCGTTGCCCAATGGATATGGTTGAGGCCCTCGTCGCGCCGCAGCGCGTGCTGCGGGCTGCCCTTTTCGAGGAACGTCTGTAGCTCGACGAACGTCGGATATTCCGGCGAGCAGAGGAGCCGCGACACGGCGAAGGCGCCGCAGGCATTCGCCCAGGTGGCGCACGTCTCATAGGATTCGCCGCGCAGCCACCCGCGCAGGAATCCGCCCATGAAGGCGTCGCCCGCGCCGAGAACGTTGAAAACCTCGATCGGAAAGCCGCGCCCGACGATGCCGTCCTCGATGCTGTCGGGAATATCGCGCGGAAAGACCACGCAGCCCATCGGCCCGCGCTTCAGGACGATCGTCGCTTCAGAGAGCGCGCGGATCTTCCTGAGCGCTTGAAGGTCGTCCTCTTCGCCGGCGGCGATGTGAAGCTCCTCCTCCGTACCGACGATCAGGTCGCAATCGGCGAGCACTTCCTGGAGATGCTCCGATACGCGGTCGGAGCGGATGTAGCGGTTCTCACCCGCCGCATGGCCGCCGAGTCCCCAAAGGTTCGGGCGGTAGTCGATGTCGAAGCCGACCTTGCGTCCGGCGGCGCGTGCGATGCGGATCGCCTTCTTCAGCGCCGCAGCCGGACCGACTTGCGAGAAATGCGTGCCCGTCACAACGACCGCGGCGGCGGAGCGGATGAAGCCTTCGTCGATGTCCGCTTCCGTGAGCCCCATGTCGGCGCAGTTCTCGCGATAGAAAAGCAGCGGGAAGGTGCGGTCGTCTTCGACCGAGAGGATCGCGAGCGCGGTGAGCCGCACCGGATCGACCTTCACGCCCTCAAGCGAGACGCCTTCGCGGGAAAGCTGCTCGCGGATGAAGCGGCCGAGCTGCTCGTCACCGACCCCGGTGATGAGCCCCGCTTTCAGCCCGAGCCGCGATGCCCCGATGGCGATGTTGGTGGGCGAGCCACCGACCGATTTCGCGAAGCTCGCCACGTCTTCCAGCCGCGAACCGATCTGCTGCCCATAGAGGTCGACCGAGGAGCGCCCGATCGTGATCACGTCGAGAGACGTTGCATCTGCGTCGCTTTGAGCCATTTCCTCCCGGCTCCCGTTGTTGGCCTCTTGCCGGCAACCTATCATGGTGCGGAAAGCCCGGACCAATCCAGCGATCCGGCAAGAGGGGGGATAACATGCTTCGTTTCGGCCTGCTTGGCGCCGGGCGCATCGGCCAGATTCACGGAAAGAACATCGCGGCATCGCCCGACGCGACCCTGGTCGCGCTCGCGGACGTCGACAAGCCGCGCCGCGAAGACAGCTTGCCACGGCGACGGGCGCCGAAGTGCGCGACGCCAAGGCGATCGTCGCGGCGGGCGACATCGACGCGATTCTGATCGGCACGCCGACCGACACCCACGCCGACCTGATCGAGGCCGGCGCCAGGGCCGGCAAGGCCGTGTTCTGCGAGAAGCCGGTCGCGCTCGCCTCGCAACGGGTCGAGCGCTGCATCAAGATCGTGGAGGCGGCGGGAACGCCGCTGATGATCGGCTTCAACCGCCGCTTCGATCCGAACTTCGCAGCCCTCAAGCAGCGTATCGCCAAGGGCGCAATCGGCGCGGTCGAGATCGTCACCGTCGTCTCGCGCGATCCTGCCCCGCCGCCGGTCTCCTATATCGAGCGCTCGGGCGGCCTCTATCGCGACATGATGATCCACGATTTCGACATCGCACGCTTCATGCTCGCCGAAGAGCCGGTCGAGGTCACCGCCTACGGCTCGTCGCTGGTCGATCCGGCCATCGGCAAGGCCGGCGACGTCGACACCGCCGTCGTTATCCTGAAGACGGCATCCGGCAAGCTCGCGCAGATTTCGAACTCGCGCCGCGCCGCCTACGGCTACGACCAGCGGATCGAGGTACACGGCTCGACCGGCATGGCGCGCGCCGACAACATCCTGGAGACGACCGTGGAGATCGCCGGCAAAGGCGGCTTCGCCAAGGACCCGGCGCAGAACTTCTTCCTGGAGCGCTACGCCGAGGCCTACCGGCTTGAGCTCGCGGCCTTCATCGCCGCCGTCGCCAAGGGCAAGGCCCCCTCGCCTTCCGGCCGCGACGGCCTTCAGGCGCAGCGCCTCGCCGACGCGGCGACGAAGTCGCGTGAGACCGGCAAGCCGGTCGCGGTGAAGGTCGGCTAGCGCGCTCATGTCTCGCGGCGGCGCTCGGCGATCGCCACCGTCAAGGTCATCGCAAGGGCGAAGCTCGCCGAGAGCGAGCGGAACCCTTGGACGTCCGCCTCCACGACCTCGAACCACACGGCGGCGTCCTTCGCGAGCGGACTGAAAGGGCTGTCGGTGACGGCCACGATCGGCACGCCGCGCTCCGCCGCGCGATCGACCAGCGCCACGGTGTCGCTCGCATAAGGCGCGAAGCTGATGCCGAACACCGCATCGGCGCTCTTGGCGAACCCGATCTCCTCCACCGCCAGCCCGCCGACCGAGTCCACGAGCACGTTCCGGACGCCGAGCTTGCCGAAGGCATAAGCCATGTAGCCGACGACGGGGAACGAGCGTCGGAGCCCGATCAGATAGATCGTCTCCGCACCCGACAGGACTTCCACCGCCGCTTCGAGTTTGCGGTAGTCGACGCGGCGGCGGAAGGCAGCGATCGACCGCTCGCCCGCCTCGCAAAAGCCTTCGAAAAGAAGCGCGAGCTTCGACGCCGAGCGGGTCTCCGAAAGCGCCTTGAGGCGCATCTCGTAATCCGGAACCCGCTCGCGGAAATGCTGGCGGAACACAGCCTGCAGATCGGTGAAGCCTTGATAGCCCATGGCTTGCGAGAAGCGGATCAGGGTGGAAGGCTGAACGTCTGCTTTGGCCGCCACGGACGCTGCGGTCCCAAACGCGATCTCATCGGGATTGCAGACGGCGAAGGTCGCCACCTGCGCCAGACGCTTCGGCAGGCGCTCGCGTCGCGCCACAATTTCGGCGCGCAGTCCCGCAAAATCCCGTGGCGTTTCGCTCTCCATCCTCGGCACTCCGTCCCGAGTTCTTTCTTGCTTGACGGATGCTGCCTAGCTTGACGGATGCTGCCAGAAATGGAATAAAAATTCCAAAAGAAAATTCGATTAGCTCGTTCATTCCGAAGAGAGAGACGAGCCGGGGAGGAGGAAAGAATGGCTGCTCGCGCCAGCAATTCCGCGACTGCGCCGCTCCTCGTAGCGCGCGGCATCTCGAAATATTTCGGCTCGATCACGGCGCTCGCCGACGTGAACTTCGAACTGATGCCCGGCGAGGTCCTCGGGGTCGTCGGCGACAATGGGGCCGGCAAGTCGACGCTGATGAAGATCCTCTCCGGCCTCTATGTGCCGAGCGAGGGCGAGATCGTTTTCGAAGGAAGAACGGTGCGCTTCGGCAGCCCGCGCGACGCACGCGCGATCGGCATCGAGATGGTCTACCAGGACCTGGCGCTCGCCGGAAACATGTCGATCCACGAGAACATCTATCTCGGCCGCGAGCCGGGACGGAAGATCGCCGGCATCACTGTCGTCGACGCGAAGAAGAGCCGCATCATGGCGGCGGAGCATCTCGATCGCCTGCATATCGAGGTGAAATCGGTCGATCAGAACGTCGAGGAGCTGTCGGGCGGGCAGCAGCAGGCGGTCGCCATCGCCCGCGCCACCGCCTTCGACGCCCGCGTGGTCATCATGGACGAGCCGACCGCGGCGCTCGCGGTCAAGGAGGTCGGCAAGGTGCTCGACCTGATCAAGCGCCTCAAGGATCGCGGCGTCGGAGTCATCCTCATCAGCCACCGCATGGACGACGTGTTTTACGTCTCCGACCGCGTCATGGCGCTCTTCCACGGTCGCAACTTCGCCGACGCGCCGATCCACGAGACGAACCGCAACGAAGTCATCGGCTGGATCATGGGAACCAAGGGCCACACCGAGGCGCTCGCCCACGATTTGGTGCACTGAGATGGCGGCGACCGACATCTCCGCCCGGCAGATCAACCTCGCGCGCTTCCTCGAGCGCTACGGCATCCTCCTCGTCGTCATCGCAATGATGCTGCTGCTCTACGCGCTGCAGCCGGAATATTTCCTCACTGCCCGCAACCTGACCAACATCCTGAAGCAGATCGCGATGAACGCGCTGCTTTCGATCGGGATGTATCTCGTCATCCTGACCGCCGGCATCGATCTTTCCGTCGGCTCGGTGCTGGCGCTCGCCATGATGTCGCTGACCATGGCCGACGTTGCCGGCTGGCCGTGGCCGGTCGTCGTCCTGCTCGGGCCACTGGTCGGGCTCGCAGTCGGAATCGTCAACGGCCTCGGCCTGACGCTGCTCAGGCTGCCGCATCCCTTCATCATGACGCTCGGCACGTTGAACGCGGCGCGCGGCCTGACCAATCTGATCTCCGGCGGCCGTCCGATCTCCGGGCTCTCCGAGCCCGTGAAGTTCCTCGGCGCAGTGCAGATTCCGGTCCCCTTCCTCGGCCAGTTCGGCGCGATCCCGGTGAGCGCCATCGTGCTGCTTATCGCTTATGGCGGCGTCGCCTTCTTCCTGCGGAAGACATCGGTCGGCCGCCATGTTGTCGCGGTCGGCGGCAATCCGCAGGCGGCGCGCGTCAGCGGCATCGGCGTCGACCGCATCCTGGTGCTTGTCTACGCACTGTCCGGTTTCTTCGCCGGCCTCGCGGCACTGCTCCTTGCCGGGCGCACCGATTCTGGTTTCCCGAATGCCGGCATCGGCGCCGAACTCGACGCCATCGCGGCCGTGATCATCGGCGGCGCCAGCTTCTTCGGCGGGCGTGGCACGGTGCTCGGCGTGTTCGCCGGCGTACTCATCATGGGCCTGCTCCGGAACGGCCTGAACCTGATGAACGTCAGCGTCTTCTGGCAGCAGCTCCTGATCGGCGTGATCATCATTCTCGCCGTCTACATCGACGTGCTGAGGCGCCGCGCCGCGGTGCGCAAATAGCAATTCGGGAACGCGCCCGGCGGGCGTCTCCGCTGCCGGCATCGCCGAGTTCGACGGGAGACAGGACGTAAGAAACACAGGAGGAAGTAATGAAACGAGTACCTCACACTTGCAGCGGCGCTGATGCTGTCGACTGCTTTTGCCCATGCCGAGACGGTCGTCGTGGCAATGAAGGGCCCGGGCTCCGGCAATCCGTTCTGGGCCGCGGTGCAGGCCGGCGCCGAAGAGGCGGGCAAGAAGCTCGGCGTCGATGTCGTGGTCGTCGCACCGCCGCAGGAAAGCGACATCCAGGGGCAGATCGCGCTCGTCGAAGATCAGCTCGCCAAGAATATCGACGGCCTCGCCATCGCGCCGACCGATCCGAACGCGCTCGCGCCGGTCGTTGAGGAAGCGCGCAAGCAGGGCGTCGGCGTGGTGTTCATCGACACCAAGGGCGTGAACGACGGTGTGACCTTCATCGGCACCAATAATCAGGTCGGTGCTGCGCTCGCCGCCGATTACATCTGCAAGAACGTCGATAAGGGCAGCGACGTCGCCATCCTGCAGGGCATCATCACGCAATCGACCGGCCAGGCGCGGGCCACCGGCGCCCATGACGGCCTGACCGCCTGCGGCCTCAACGTCGTCGCAGAGCAGCCCGCCGATTGGGACACGGCCAAGGCGCAGTCGGCGATGGAGAACATCCTGACCGGCAACCCGGGAATCAAGGCGGTCTTCGCATCGAACGACAACATGGCGCTCGGCGCAGTGCAGGCGATCAAGTCGGCCGGCCTGTCGGGCAAGATTATCGTGGTCGGCTTCGACGCCAATCCGAACGCCGCGGCTGCGGTTCTCGCCGGCGACATGGCCGCCACGGTTGCACAGAATCCGAAGAACATCGGCGCGTTCGGCGTTGAGAACGCGTTGAAGCTGAAGCACGGCGAGAAGATCGACCCGGTCATCGACACCGGCACCGTGCTCGTGACCAAGGACAACGCGGCCGACTACAAGTAAGCCGCGCGACGGAAATCGGCGTATCGGCGCTACGGCGCCGGTACGCGAACCTGCATTTGAGACTTACGCCGTGTACGGCGCGCCGAAGCGGTTGGAGCCCGGCGTCCCGGCGAAGCAGTAGAGCACGATCAGCCAGATCCAGCCGATAAACGGCACGAACACAATCAGGAGCCACCAGCCGCTTCGGTCTGTGTCGTGCAGCCGGCGCACGCTGACGGCGATGCCGGGTATGAGGTGAACCAGGGCGACGATGCCGCTCAGAATTCCGATGTTCGGGCTCATGTGGCCAGCCGGGCCCATGTGGAGTCCGAACACGGTCGAGTCGATCACCGTCGCCACGATGTAGATGATCAGATAGACGAGGACGTAGATCCAATAGTCCTTCCTGCCGCTACGGCCGCTAAAATCGACGTAGCGCCGCATCGCGTCCATATAGCTGTTCATGCCGTGTCTCCCCCGTTCGCGATTCTCTATGTGCGCGTGCGTAATCTGTCGTCGGCCGCATTCGCACGGTCAAGCCGGATCGAGCGGATATTTCGTCGATCTCGCTGGCCGGCGAGATCGATGGCGCCGGCGTTTGCCTGGCGGGCCATATGCTTTCCTCCGGCGCGGATTCGTGCAAGGTCGCGCGGAAAGCGCCGGACGCAGCGACCCTAAGACCGCATGAAGACCTTCACCCCTCCGGAACGCGAATCCCTCGCCGGCGAGTTTGGACGCGACTTCACGGCGTTCGACGATCCGGCGGCGGCGCTCGCGCGGATCACGGAAATCTACGATCGCAGCGTCGACGACGATCCGAGAGGCCTTCACATCCGCCGCGCGCGGCGGCGAAGCGCACCGCGTCGACGCCAACTATCCCTACCTGGTCGTGCCGATCGAGCGCTCCGATCTTCACGTCGACGCGCGGCTCTCCTGGGGTGTGCTGCTTGAGGCGGGCACCTACGGCACGACGCTGACCCGCCCCGATCTCTTCGCGCGCTATTATGAAGAGCAGATCACCTACATCCTGAAGCACCACGAAGTGCCGGTGCATGTCGGGGTCTCCAACCGGCCGATCCCCCTTCCCTTCGTCATCGAGGAGAGCGTCACCGACATCACCGAGGCGGACCTGCGCGCGCTGCAGGCGCATTTCTCGCTGCCCGATCTCTCGGCGACCGACGATTCAATCGCCAACGGCACGTTCGTTGCGGCGCCCGGACAGCCGCAGCCGCTGGCGCTCTTCACCGCCGAGCGCGTCGACTATTCGCTCGCCCGCCTTCAACACTACACGGGCTCGTCAGCCGAGCATTTCCAGAACTTCGTGCTTCTCACCAACTATCAGCGCTATGTGGACGCGTTCATCGAGTTCGGCCGCGAGAACGTGGGCAAGGACGGCTACACGGGCTTCGTCGCGCCGGGCAATCTGATCTTCCCGGCGACGCCGCGTGCCTCGGGCGGGCCGGAGCCGGAATCGCCGCGCTATCTTCCGCAAATGCCCGCCTATCATCTGAAGCGGGAGAACGCCGACGGCATCACGCTCGTCAACATCGGCGTCGGGCCGTCGAACGCCAAGACGATCACCGACCACATCGCGGTGCTGCGTCCCGACTGCTGGCTGATGCTTGGGCATTGCGCCGGACTAAGGCGGAGCCAGCTTCTCGGCGACTACGTGCTTGCCCATGGCTATGTGCGCGACGACCACGTGCTCGACCAGGATCTGCCGACCTGGGTGCCGGTGCCGCCGATCGCCGAGGTGCAGGTGGCGTTGCAGCAGGCGACTGCGGCAGTGACCGGCCTGCGCGGCCAGGACCTGAAGACGCGGCTCAGAACCGGCACCGTCGCCACCACCGACAACCGCAACTGGGAGCTTCGCTTCGACGAGCTCTTCAGCCGCCTGAACCTGTCGCGCGCCATCGCCATCGACATGGAATCGGCGACGGTCGCCGCCAACGGGCTGCGCTTCCGCGTTCCCTACGGCACGTTCCTCTGCGTCTCCGACAAGCCGCTGCACGGCGAGCTGAAGCTTTCCGGCATGGCCAACGCCTTCTACCGCGAGCGCGTCAGCCAGCATCTGAAGGTGGGGCTCGAGACGATGCGGATGCTGCGCGAGGAAGGCGTCAACCGGCTGCACTCCAGAAAGCTCCGCGGCTTCGACGAGCCGGCGTTCCGTTAGGCGAGAGCGGCCTCCTTCTCACCTGAACAGGCGGAAACCACCACAATCCTCATGAGCTTCGAGGTCGCTGCCATCAGTCTGGATAAAGCGCCAGTCCAACGCTCACGGCGTCAGACGGCGACCTCTTCTTCCCCGTCGATCCAGGTGCGGCGCACCCGCATATCGGCATCGAGGAGCACCATGCTCGCCCGATAGCCGCGCTTGATCCGACCCGAGCTCGCCATCGAGGCGAAGGAACATCGCCGGCACCAGCGAAGCCATGCGAAGCGCGGTCGCAACATCGACACCGAGATGCGCGACGGCATTTCTGACCGCCGTCGCCATGTCGAGGTCGGAGCCGGCAAGCGTGCCGTCCTGCATGGTCAGCCGCCCATCGCGGCGGAGGATCGTACGGCCCTGCAAATCAAAACTCTGAAGCTCGGTGCCGACGGTCGGCATCGCGTCGGTGATCGAGCATCGAGTCGGTCGGCGCCCTTCGCCTGCAACGCGACCCTGAGCGAAGGAGCTGAGACATGATGCATGTCGACGATGGCGCTCGCGAAGGCATCGCGGTTGTCGAGCGCAGCGCCAACCGGCCCGGGCGCGCGGCCTTGCAGTGGCGGCATGGCGTTATAAAGATGCGTGAAGCCGCGAAGGCCGTTCTTCCGCGCCTCTCGAAGCACCTCGAAGGAAGCTTCGGTGTGTCCGGCAGAGACAATCACGCCGGCCTCCGCAAGCCGCCCGATTGCCGTGGTTGGCACCATCTCCGGCGCCAGCGTCACCAACGTGCGGCCGGTGCCGAGGGAGTTCATCTCGCGGATGTCCTCGTCCTCGATCGGCCGGATGAAGCGCGGATCGTGCACGCCCTTCCGCGCCGGATTGAAGAACGGTCCCTCAAGGTGAACGCCGAGGAGGCCGGGCACGCCGGCCTTCATCGCATCATGTACGGCCCCGACCGCGACCCGCATCTTGTCGCGCGTATCGCTGATCAGCGTCGGCAGGAAGCCGGTCGTGCCGAAACGCCGGTGCGCCGCGCCGATCGCGCGAATGCCTTCGACCGTCGGCTCATCGTTGAAGAGCACGCCCCCGCCGCCGTTCACCTGCACGTCGATGAAGCCCGGAGCGATCAGCCCCTCGACCTCGCGCCGCTCGATCCGCGCCGGCAGTTTCTCGAGCGTCTGGATCCGCGCGATCCGCCCGCTTCTCGACCACGACAGCGCGGCCTTCGAGCATGCGTGCGCCGTCGAAGATCGTCGCCCCGGTGATCGCGAAAGCCATCAGAGCGTCTCCGTCACCTTCGTGAGATGCGGCGGCGCGTCGGGATCGCGGCCGCGCAGCCGCGCGACGCTTTCGACCAGCGGATAGAAGCTTTGCGCCAGCGCGATCGGCATCGCGAACGGGTTGAGCGCAGCGTCGCAGGAGAGCGCCAGGCCGCCGATGGCCGGAGGCCCGGCCGCGATCACCGGCACGCCGCGATCCGAGAAGCGCGCGATCAGGTCGGCGACGCTTTGAAACGCCTCGTCGTGCTGGCTGAAGAGGAGCACCGGGAAGTCGGGACCGACGAGCGTCGCCGGGCCGTGCAGAAGCTCCGCGGCGGAAAGCGCCTCGGCGTGGATGCCGCACGTCTCCTTGAGCTTGAGCGCCGCCTCCTGCGCCAGCGCCAGCCCGATTCCGCGCCCCACCACGAAGAGATTTTCGGCCTTCGCGAGCGGCTGCGCCGCCGCTTGCCAATCCAGCTCCGCCGCCTTCGCGAGATCGTCGGGAAGCCGCTTCAGGGCCCGATGCAGCGCCCCATCTTCCGCCCAGTCGGCCGCAAGCTGCAGGATCGCGGCGAGCGAGCAGATCCACGATTTCGTGGCTGCGATGCTGTTCTCCGGCCAAGCATGGAGCGGGATCGGATGCTCGCAGATCGCCGCAAGCGGCGACTCGATGTCGTTGACCAGCGCGACGGTGATGGCGCCGCCTGCCCGCGCCGCCTCGGCGAGATTGAGCAGATCGGGACTGCGGCCCGATTGCGAGATAGCGACGAAGAGCGCGCCGGAGACATTCGGGGCGGCGCGATAGACCGACTGCACCGAAGGCCCGACCGAGGCGGTGACGACACCGAGCCTGATCTCAAAGAGGTATTTCGCGAATGTCGCCGCGTTGTCGGAGCTGCCGCGTGCGCACGTGACCGCGAAGAGCGGCGCGGATTTTCGCAGTCGCTTGCCCAGGTCGCGGGAAAGCGCGGCGTTAGCCTCAAGAAGGTGCGCCACCGCCGCCGGCGCGGCACGGGCTTCCGCGAGCATCAGGCTCGATGCCGCGCCACGAGGCTTCTTCAACTGCGTCTTTCCTTTGCACCGGACGCCGCCGCGACGGCGCGGCGCGCCATCAGGATCGCGCCGTCGAGCGCATCGCCTTTCGGTTCCGAGAGGTGTCTCCGGATCGCCGGAGGAAACCAGGCGGAAAGCGGCCCGGCGAGCCCGCCGATCAGGCAGACGGAGGGCGCACCGACCTCGATCAGCCGCGCGATGATGCGGACCGCGTCGGCCGCTGCTTCGCTCACCAGCGCAAGGCCGAGCGGATCGAGCCGCTCGGCATGTTCAAGCACCAACGGCACGAAGCGCCCGTAGTCGGCGGGCCGCGCCACGGTCGTGAACTCGACGATCTCCCCAACACTGTCGTTGAAGCGGGCGAGGATCGCGGCCGACAGCGGCGTCGTCGGAGCACGGCCGTCATAGGCCCAAAGCGCGCGGCGGATCGCCCCACGCCCGAGCCGCTGGCCGCTCCCCTCGTCGGAGACCTCCGAGCCGTAGCCGCTCACGTAGAACTGCCGGCCACCGACCACGGCGAGCCCGCACGACCCAGTGCCGAGAATCAGGATCGCCCCGTCGGCGCCTCCGGTCGCGCCAAGCCAGGCGGCATAGGCATCTGTCTCGATGACCACCGAGGGAAACGGATGAGGCTCCGCAAGGAGCTTCGGGTGGGCGCTTTTCAGCGCCGCGCCGGCGAGCCCAAAGCCCGCATCCGCGCGCCGCAGGTCGGCCTCGGAGAGCCCGGCTTTCGCCGTCGCCTCTCGGCTCGCCGTCAAGATGGACTGCATCACCAGCCGTGGGTCGAGCCGCACATTCGCCGGCCCTCCCGTGCCTTCGCCGAGCAGCGCGCCGCGGGCGTCGCGAATCCGTGCGCGACAACTCGTCCCGCCGCCGTCTATCCCGATGGTAAGACGCTCTGGCATAAGGGCTGCGTCATATCAGCAAGGATCGCGAACGGCCAATGGGCGACGCTACAACGACGAGAACCTCCTACTGGGATTTCCCCTACCCTTCGCGCCGTATGCCGGTGCTCGCACGGAATTGCGTCGCGACGTCCCAGCCGCTGGCAGCGCAGGCCGGGCTCACGATGCTGGCCAAGGGCGGCAATGCCGTCGACGCCGCAATCGCGACGGCGATCACTCTGACCGTCGTGGAACCGACCGGGAACGGCCTCGGCAGCGACCTCTTCGCCATCCTTTGGGACGGCTCGAAGCTCGTCGGCCTCAACGCCTCCGGCCGCTCGCCCGCCGCCTGGAGCCCGTCGCTCTTCACCGGGCCGGCAATGCCGCACGAGGGCTGGAACTCCGCCACCGTTCCGGGAGCCGTCGCCGCCTGGGTCGAGCTCAGCCGCCGTTACGGAAAGCTGCCCTTCGCCACCCTGGTCGAACCGGCGATCCGCTATGCGAGCGACGGCTTCCTCATCTCGCCGATCATCTCGCAAATCTGGGAGGCCAACGCCGGAAGGCTGAAGAACCAGCCGGGCTTTGCCGAAGCCTTCATGCCGCACGGGCGCCTCGTCGAACCGGGCCAGCATTTTCGCGTGGAGCACCAGGCCGAGACGCTGACGAAGATCGCCGAGACGGAAGGCGAAGATTTCTATCGCGGCGAGATCGCGGCGAAGATCGCGCGCGCGGCGAAGGACGGCGGCGGCCACATCAGCGAGGACGACCTGGCTTCGCACACGGTGCGACTTCCTCGAAACGATCGACGTCGAGTTCCGCGGCCATCGTATCCACGAGATCCCGCCGAACGGCCAAGGCATCGCCGCCCTCGTCGCGCTCGGTGTGCTGGAGCGCTGCCCGATCCAGGGCCTCGCGCCGGACAGCCCCGAGATGCTGCATTACCAGATCGAGGCGCTGAAGTTCGGCGTCGCCGACGTGCGCGAGCATGTCGCCGATGCCGCCCACATGGTCGTCACACCGGAGGAGTTGCTCGACCCGGCGCGACTCGACGAGCTCGCGCGCGGCATCGCGCCCGACCATATCGCGGTCCCGGCGCCCCGCTCGATAAATCGCGGCGCCACCGTCTATCTCTCCACCGCCGACCAGGACGGCATGATGGTTTCGCTCATCCAGTCGAACTATCACGGCTTCGGCTCGGGCGTGGTCGTGCCGGGCACGGGGATCGCGCTCAACAACCGCGCCTCCTGCTTCGTCACCGACACGGCGCATCCGAACTGCGTCGGCCCGAAGAAGCGCCCGCTCAACACGATCATCCCCGGCTTCATGACCAAGGACGGCGCACCGGTCGCCGCATTCGGCGTGATGGGCGGCACCATGCAGCCGCAGGGGCATACGCAGATGTCGGTCCGCATGCTCGAATGCGGACAGAATCCACAGACGGCAATCGACGCGCCGCGCTGGCGGGTCGAAGGCGAAGACGTATGGATCGAGCCGTCGATGGCCGCCGACACGCGGGCCGGACTCGAAGCGCGCGGGCACCGGCTGTCGGAGGGAACGATTCTCGATTTTGGCGCAGCGCAGACGATTTTTCGCGTCGACCACGGCTACATCGCGGCATCCGAAAGCCGCCGCGACGGGTGTGCGGTCGGCTTCTAGGCGGCGCCCGCCTCCATCAGCTCCGCGTCGACCTGCTGCAACGCAAGCGCCACGCCGCCCATCGGCACGGCGTCGGAGCCGAGCGGCGAAAGCTCGATATTGAGCCGCGCGGCAAGCTGCTCCATCGCCGCGCGGGCAAGCGCGTTGCGAAGCGCCGTCAGCATCCACGGCGCGACGACGGCGACGTTGCCGCCGAGCACCAGATGGCTCGGATTGAGCGCATTGACGCTCCCCGCCAGCGCCCGCCCGATCATGTCGCCGGTCTCGACCAGGAGCTTGAGCACGATCGGATCGCCGGCTTCGGCGCGCATGGCCACTTCGCCGATATCGGCGGCCGGAGCGCCTCGCTCCGCAAGGCTTTCGATCAGGCCGGGCACCGACGCATAGGTTTCAAGGCAGCCCTTTCCCCCACAGGCACAGGCGCGCCCGCCCGGCACGATGCGGATATGGCCGAACTCGCCGGCAAGCCCCTCCGCGCCGCGATAGAGCCGCCCGGCCAGGAAGATCGCGCCGCCCACGCCCGAATGGCCACTGACATAAATGAAGTCGTCGACGCCGACGCAGCTTCCGAACTCGCGCTCCGCGATCGCCGCCGCATTCGTGTCATTGTCGATCAGCACTGGCGCCGGAAGAAGCGCTGCCGCGATCTCCGGCAGCGCTACGTCGCGCCAGCCGAGATTCGGGCCGAAAATCAAATGTCCGTTGCGGTCGATCAGGCCGGGGACGCCGATACCGATCGCCTTGAGCGGCACCGGCGCAAGCCGCTGGCGCAGTTTCGTCACCGCCTGTTCGAGTGAGCGCATCCCCTCACGCGGCGATTTCGAGCCCGGCCGCACTTCGCGATCGACGATCCGCCCGCCGAGGTCGGCGGCGACAACCGCAATACCGTCCGGCTCGAGCCGGACGCCCAGGACGAAGCCGGCAGAGCGCGGGATGGCGAGCGCGACGGCCGGCCGGCCGAGCCTGCGAACGCCGGAGCTGGCAGCAGAGCGCGCCACCAGCCCCGCCTCCACAAGCTGTGATGTGACGGCGGAGACAGTCGCCTTGTCGAGACCTGTCAGCACCGCGAGCTCGCGCTGCGAACTGCCGGGATGACGCCGCAGTGCCTGCATTAGGAGCACAGCGTTGACCCGCCGCACCCACGCGGAGTTGACGCCCCTTCCTGTTGGATGTGGCTCCAGCGTTGCGATCACGCCGGGCGATCGTGTGGCACTCTTGACGCTCATGGGCCAGGGAAGATAGCGTCGATTTAGTTCGGGGGTCTACACAAAAGCCGTATAGAAGCTTCGTATTTCGGACACACCCTGCGGCGCGGCGCAAGGCCTCGTCGATTGCGGGGCCGCCGACCTTCCGGCTATCAGTATTCGCTAGCGCCGCCCCGAGAGCGGGCGAGAAAAGCGGCCGAGGGAGGACAGAATCAACATGAAGACGATGAAGGGTCCGGCGATCTTTCTTGCCCAGTTCGCCGGCGACAATGCGCCGTTCAATTCACTGAAGGCGATCGCCGAATGGGCCGCCTCGCTCGGCTATGAGGGAATCCAGATCCCGAGCTGGGACGGCCGCTTCTTCGACCTTGCCAAGGCGGCCAGCTCCAAGACCTATTGCGATGAGGTGAAGGGCGTCTGCGCCGAAGCCGGCGTCGAGATCACCGAGCTTTCGACGCATCTGCAGGGCCAGCTCGTCGCCGTGCATCCGGCATACGACAATGGCTTCGACGCCTTCGCGCCGAAGGACGTGCACAACAATCCGAAGGCACGCCAGCGCTGGGCCGTCGACCAGATGAAGAAGGGCGCGAAGGCGTCGCGCAATCTCGGACTCAAGGCGTGCGTCTCGTTTACCGGCGCGCTCGCGTGGCCCTATCTCTATCCCTGGCCGCCCCGCTCTCCCGGTCTGATCGAGACCGCGTTCGACGAACTGGCGAAGCGCTGGAAGCCGATCCTCGATGTTTACGAGGACAACGGCGTCGATGTCGGCTTCGAGCTGCATCCGGGCGAAGACGTGATGGACGGTGCGACCTTCGAGATGTTCCTGGAGCGCCTCGACAACCATCCGCGCTGCGGCATCAACTACGACCCGTCGCACTTCGTGTTGCAGCAGCTCGACTACGTCGAGTTCATCGACTTCTACCATGAGCGCATCTTCGCCTTCCATGTGAAGGACGCGGAGTTCAACCCGACCGGCAAGCAGGGCGTCTATTCCGGCTTCCAGGGCTGGGTGAAGCGCGCCGGCCGCTTCCGTTCTCTGGGAGATGGGCAGGTCGATTTCTCGGCGATCTTCTCCAAGCTCGCTGAATACGATTACGACCGCTGGGCCGTACTCGAATGGGAGTGTGCGTTGAAGGACGCCGCGACCGGCGCAGCGGAAGGCGCTCCCTTCATCGCCGCACACATTATCAACGTGACGGCACATGCCTTCGACGATTTCGCCGGCGGCACGATGGACGTGAAGGCCAACAAGAAAGCGCTCGGGATCAGCTGAGCCCGCGGGAGAATTTGATGGCAATCACAGGACGCAGCGAAGAGTTTTCGGGGCGCATCCGCCTCGGCATGGTGGGCGGTGGACAGGGCGCCTTCATCGGCGGGGTGCACAGGATCGCCGCGCGGCTCGACGATCAGTACGAGCTTGTGGCGGGCGCGCTTGCCTCCGACCCGGCGCGGGCGATCGCCTCAGGCCTTGAGCTCGGTCTTCGCGAAGACCGCTCTTACGGCTCCTTCGAAGAGATGGCGCGGCGTGAAGCGCGTCTGAAGGATGGCATCGAAGCCGTCGCCATCGTCACGCCGAACCACATGCACTTCCCCGTCGCCAAGGCGTTCCTCCAGAAGGGCATCCACGTCATCTGCGACAAGCCGCTGACCGCGAAGCTGCGGGAGGCGAAGAAGCTCGCCGAGCTTGCGAAGAAATCCGGCAAGGTCTTTGCGCTGACTCACAATTACACCGGCTACCCGATGGTGCGGCAGGCGCGCGAGATGGTGCAGAAGGGTGAGCTTGGGACGATCCAGCTCATCCATGCCGAATATGTGCAGGACTGGCTTACCACCAACATCGAGAAGACCGGCCAAAAGCAGGCCGAATGGCGCACCGACCCGGCGCGTTCCGGTGCCGGCGGCGCGGTCGGCGATATCGGCACGCACGCCTATAACCTTGCCTGCTTCGTCTCCGGCACCGACGCGTCGGAAATCTCCGCCGACCTGACGAGCTTCGTGAAGGGCAGAAAGCTCGACGATAACGTCCACGTGATGCTTCGCTACAAGAACGGCGCGCGCGGCATGATCTGGGCGAGCCAGGTGGCGCCTGGCAACGAGAACCGCCTCGTGCTTCGCGTGCACGGCACCAAGGGCGGGCTCGAATGGGCGCAGGAAGACCCGAACTATCTCTGGTTCGCGCCGTTCGGCGAGCCGAAGCGCCTGATCACGCGCGGCGGCGCCGGCGCGGGTGCTGCGGCGGCCCGCGTGACCCGCGTTCCGCCGGGTCATCCGGAAGGCTATCTCGAAGGCTTCGCCAACATCTATCAGGAGGCGGCGCGCGCGATCCTCGCGGCGCGCACCAACAAGAAGCCCGACAAGGCCGTGATCTTCCCGACCGTCGAGGACGGCGTGAAAGGCGTTGCCTTCGTCGATGCCTGCGTGCGCTCTTCGAAGAAGAACGCCGGCTGGGTGGCGCTCTGATCTGACGTCTTAGGAAATGTCATGATGCGGGGTAAAAGACCCCGCATGATTTCACGTCCCTGTATTCGCCTAGCCCAACTGGCTCTTGCAGCCGTGCTGCTGGCTTTGCGGACGACGGCATTCGCGGGGGATATTCTCGAGGCGGAGCCTTCCGCCGCGTCAGCCGAGCCCACGGTGGCGGATGCGGAAGAAGTCGGCCGCGAAGAGGCGGAAAAAGCGCTTTGCACCCTGATCGAGACGGCCGCGACGGACAACGGCCTTCCCATAAGCTTCTTCACGCGGCTGATCTGGAAGGAGAGCCGCTTCCGCCACGACGCCGTCAGCCCCAAGGGCGCGCAGGGCATCGCGCAGTTCATGCCGGGTACGGCGCTTGAGCGCGGCCTCGACGATCCGTTCGACGCCACGGCGGCGGTTCCGGCGTCCGCAAGCCTCCTTGCTGACCTGAAGCGCGACTTCGGCAATCTTGGGCTCGCCGCGGCGGCCTACAACGCGGGGAAGGATCGGGTGAGCAAATGGCTCGACGACACCGGAACGCTCCCCGCCGAGACCCAAAACTACGTCCTCGCGATCACCGGCGTCTCGGCGGAGACCTGGGCGGACCCGGATAGCGCCGCCAAGCTCCCCGCCGACACAGACGAGGGTAAGGACTGCCTTCAACTCGCCGCGCTTCTGAAAGGCCCCGGCCTGCCGCTGACGCCGGACATTGAGACGGCGGATGCGCCCTGGGGCGTACAGGTGGCGGGCGGCTTCTCAAAGGCGCGCGCGATCGACGCCTACGCGCAGCTCACCAAACGCTTTGCCTCGCTGTTCGCCGAGCGTCTGCCCATGATCATCGGCGGGCGCGCGCCTGGGCGCGGCACGCGTGCCTTCTATCGGGTCCGCGTCGGCGTCGACACACGGGCGGAGGGAGAAGCGCTCTGCACGAAGCTGAAGAAGGCAGGCGGGAGCTGCGTGGTGCTCAAGACCTGATCGCCGTCCGCCCTACTCGTCCTCGCCAGACGCGACATCGAAGCTCACCGTGATCGCCGTGCCCGGCTGGCGGTCTGCGATTGTCACCTCGCCGTCGATCTGACGCGTCAGCCCTTCGATGATCCGGAAGCCGAGCGACGCGTGCTGCCGTTCGGCAAATCCCTCCGGCAGGCCCACACCGTCGTCGGCGACAGTCAGGCTCACCCTCCCCTCGTCAGGTTTTTCAAGGGTGACGGCGACAGTGCCGCGCTTTTCCGGATAGGCATATTTGATGGCGTTGGTCAGAAGCTCGTTCAGAATGAGCGCGATCGGAACGGCGCGGTCGTTGGTAATCGTCACCGGCACCGCGGTGACCTCAATCGCGATCGCGTCTCCGTCGTCGCCAGCGACGCTCGCTTCAAGGTCGCGGCAGAGCGTCTCCAGGAAAACGTCGAGATCGACCGAGTTGAAATCCTGGCTGCGATAGAGGCGCTCATGCACGGCGGCGACCGCGCGCACCCGCAGCTGCGCTTCGTGGATCAACGCGCGCATGTCTGGGTCTTCCAGCCGACCGCTCTGCAGCGAGAGCATGGAGGAAACGAGTTGCAGGCTGTTCTTCGTGCGGTGGTTCACCTCGCGCAGCAGGATCTCCTGCGTTTCGAGTGCCTGCCGGAGCACCGCGTCGGCCTTCTTCCGCCGCGTTATGTCGAGCACCGTCCCGATCAGCCGAAGCGGACGCTTCGTCGTCTCGTCGTAGATCATGCGCCCATGCGAGGAGATCCATCGCACCGCCCCACCAGGGCGGACGATCCTGTGCTCGAGTATTTGACCGCCCCCCGAGCTTGGGTCGAGCGTTTGCTCTATGCGGCCGAGGACAGCTTCGCGATCCTCCGGATGGATGCTGTCGCGCCAATGGTCGTAGGAAGCCGGATGCTCTGGATCGAGACCCCAGATCGCCTTCTGCCGGTCCGACCAGATCGTTTCGCCGGTCTCGACGTTCCATTCCCAGATGCCAAGCTCCGTCGCCTCAAGGGCGAGGGCAAGCCGCGCCCGGTCGAGCGTCGCCTCCTCGGCGCGTTTCTGCTCTGCTTCCGCCCGCTGCTCCGCTTCCTTCCGCGCCTTGACGCGGCGCGTCACGTCGACCGCGAAGGCCAGGATGCCCGCAGCCATCCCCTTCGCGTCGAGCAGCGGATAGTAGGTGATATCCCAGTACATCGACGGCGCCTCAGCTTCCGGCGGTATGGGCTCTTCAAGTGCCTGCAGCACACGCGCCTCGGAAAGCACGCGATCGCGCAGCGCATAGGTCTCCGGTCTGAGCGAGAACCCGAGCACATCTCGCATCTCGCGCCCGACAGGATCCGCGGAGCCCGGAATGAGCGAGTTGCGGTAGTGCCGGTTTGCGTAGACGAAGCGATGGCGCGGCCCGGTGGTCACGCCGATTCCGACCGGAATGTTCTCGAAGAGCTGGAATATCGCCTCTGAGGTGAAGCGCAGGCCACCCTCGGCCAGTTCCACGCCGCTCAGTACGTCGCCCACAGCATCCAGAGCCTTGCTGCTCTGAACCCCGTACCTCGCCATTTTGCTTCGCCACCTCCGGTGCCGGCGAAAGGACGCGAAGCGGACAGGAAAAGCAATCGATTTCAAATGACGAGCTAAGAAAGAATTACGCCGGCTTTCCAAGCGCTTATCAAGGGACTCTGCTACTCGTCGATCCAGCCTTCCTTGCCGAGCAACGGCACGAAGCGAACGGCGCCAAGATTCTCCTCTTCGAAACCGCCGCCCCGACGCGTGATGACCTTCAGGTCCTGATGCGAGTTCACGCTGACCGGGATGACCAGGCGGCCGGCCTCGGCGAGCTGTTCCTTGAGGGAAGCGGGCGCTGCTGGCGCTCCGGCTGCGACAAGTATTGCGGCAAAAGGCGCGCGTTCGGGTACGCCGCGCGAACCGTCGCCGTGGAGCACTGTGACGTTCTGGTAGCCAAGGCGCGCGAGCGCCTGCCTGGCGCTTTCGGCGAGCGCCGCGTGGCGCTCGATCGTTACCACTTCGTTCGCGATTTCCGCAAGGATTGCAGCGGCATAGCCGGAGCCGGCGCCGACTTCGAGGACGCGCGCGCCTGGTGGCGATTTCCGCCGATTCCGTCATCAATGCAACGACATAGGGCTGCGAGATCGTCTGCCCCTCGCCGATCGGCAGCGGATTGTCCTCGTAGGCGGCGGCGGAAAGTTCTTGCGGGACAAAGGCTTCGCGCGGAACCTTGCGAAACGCGTCAAGCACCTGCTCGTCGGCGATTCCCCTCGCGACGAGCTGCTCCGCGACCATCCGCTCCCGTTCGGCCGCGCGTCCCGTCCCGCTCACGGCTGGAGCATCGTCCGCGACCATCCGGCACCGGACGAGACGAAGCGCAGGCGATGATGCAGACGGAAGGCGCCGTCGCGCCAGAACTCGATCTCCTCCGCCGCGATGCGGAAGCCGGACCAGTGCGGCGGACGCGGGACGTCGCCCACCGCAAATTTCGCGGTGTAGAGCGCCACGGCCTTCTCCAAGGCGAAGCGGCTCTCGACCGGCGCCGACTGGTTGCTCGCCCACGCACCGATCCGCGAGAGCCGCGGACGGGTGGCGAAATAGGCGTCGGCCTCCGCGTCGCTGACCGGCGTCACGTCGCCGCGCACCCGCACCTGCCGCCGCAAGGTCTTCCAGTGAAAGAGCAGCGCCGCCTTCGGATTTGCGGCGAGCTCGCGCCCCTTGGCGCTCGTCAGGTTCGTGTAGAAGACGAAGCCGGCCGGATCGAATCCCTTCAAAAGAACCATGCGCACGTCCGGCATGCCGGAATCGTCAACCGTGGCGAGCGCCATCGCGTTCGGATCGTTCGGTTCGCTCGCCGTCGCCTCCGCAAGCCATTCGGAGAAAAGCTGAAACGGGTCTGTAGTGTGCGCGAGGTTACTGCTTGTTAACCCCTCCTCGCCATGGTCGGATTTGGCGGTGATCTCGCCGTCGGTCATCAGTGGTACCCGCGTTGATGTCCCTTATTCCTTATACAACCCGCACCCTTGCCGCCGCCAGCCGGTTGGCGGCAGCGCTTGCTATTCCGGTGCTCCTCGCCGGCTGCTCGATGTCGATCATCGGCGACAACGCGCCAAGCACGACAGGCTCGATCGCCCCGCCGGTGCAGGTGGAGGGCCCGCTTCCCTCCTCGCTCGCCTTTTCCGACGCCAACAAGATCGGCGAGGCCGCGAACGCCACCCTGATGATGGCCTCCAGCAGCGCCACCGGCGACTGGGAGAACGCGGCGACCGGCTCCTCCGGCACGGTGGAGACGGTCGACCTGCCGAACCCGCCGAGCGTCGGCTGCCGGCCGTTTTCCACCACCGTGACCTCGATCGGCGGCGTGCACGAATATGCCGGAGCGATCTGCGACACGGCGGGCGGCCGCCCGCGCGTCAGGATCGACGAGCGCAGCCCGAGCGAGCGGACCTGAGGGTTCCGGCAAGAGCACGCCGCTTCTCCGTCGTCATTGCCGGGCTCGACCCGGCAATCCATTCCGACCCGGCCGAAGTCTGCATGGCGCGCCCCGAGATGGATGCCCGGATCAAGTCCGGGCATGACGACAAAGCTGGGTGGCCAATGCCCGAAGCCGCCGTCGAGGCTGGCATTTTGAGGCGATTCCTCCCATATCTCGGGGTGTGGAATTTCTCCCAGGACTCACTCCGGATAGAGCCGGCCGGACAAGATCGGCCGGAGTTTCGTAATGCGCGATCCCTATGAAGTGCTCGGTGTCGGCCGCTCCGCCAGCGAAGCGGAGATCAAGAAGGCCTACCGCAAGCTCGCCAAGCAGTACCACCCCGACAAGCACCAGGGCGACAAGCGCGCGCAGGCGAAATTCTCGGAGATCAGCGCCGCCAACGAGATCGTCGGCGACAAGGAGAAGCGTGGAAAATTCGACCGCGGCGAGATCGACGCCGAAGGCAAGCCAAAATTCCAGGGTTTTGAGGGCTTCCACGGCGGCCCGGGGGGCGGCCCGGGCGGCTTCGAGAACGTCGACCCGGCCGCCTTCGACGACATTTTCGAGGCGCTGCGGCGCAGCCAGGCGGGCGGCGCCGGAGGCCCTGGTGGACCAGGGGGCGGCGCGCGCACCTTCCGCTTCACGACGGGCGGCCCCGGCGGCGGACGCCCGTTTGAGGCGGGCGGCAGCGACGAGGAAATCTTGAGCTCGATGTTCGGCGGGGGCGGACGCGGGCGCGCCCGTGCGCAGGCCCCGACGCCCGGCGCCGACATCCGCGCCGACGTCGCCGTCACGCTTGAGGATATTGCCGGCGGCATAAAGCCGAAGGTCGCGCTGCCAAGCGGCAAGACCGTGGCGCTGACGCTTCCTCTCGGCGTGCAGGACGGCCAGGTGATCCGCCTGCAGGGCCAGGGCCAGGCGTCGCCGACCGGCGGCAAGCCCGGCGCCGCGCTCGTCACCGTGCGCTTCGTGCCGCATCCTCTCTTCAAGGCGGAGGGCGCGGACCTGCGCCTCGATCTGCCGATCAGCCTCGACGAGGCGGTGCTCGGCGCGAAGATCCCGGTGCCGACGCTATCGGGAAGAATTCAGGTGACGATCCCACCGCATTCTTCGAGCGGCCGAACGCTCAGGCTGAAGGGCAAGGGCCTTCCGAAGGCCAGCGGACACGGAGACTTGCTGGTGACCCCGCGCATTGTCCTGCCGGATGGCGCGGACGGGGAATTGGAAGCGCTGATGAAGAAGTGGAAAGAGGCGGGAGGAAGGAGTGTGAGGGGAGCGGGGTTTCGAGTAGGTCCGCCTAGCGCCGATTTTGTTGAAGAAGTCGGCGTGACTGCGGCGTATAGCGAGGCGAACGACGATCAGCCGGGACACTCAGCCGCCTCACGCTACCTGAGGTGCCGGCATCGGAATGAGCTTTGCGAGCTTCCTGAGGTTCTGGGCAGTGGCTGCGAGGTGGAACTCGTCACGCGCACCATTCGGGCCTCGTAATCGGAGCCTGTCGAGACGCAGGATGCGTTTGAGATGGGCGAAGAGCATCTCGATCTTCTTTCGCTGGCGCCGTGAGGTCAGGCCTTCCTCGCTCTTGGCGATGTCGCGGGCCATGTCCCGCGCGCCCTCGTGGATCGACCGCGGCACCTTGCGCGCCGGCGCTTTCGGACAGCAGCGCGGTTTGAGTTCGCAGGCATCACAATCGTGCTTGCTGGCGTGATAGAGCAGTGTCGCGCCGTCATTGACCAGCGTCCCGGTGCAGGTGAGCCTCTTGCCAGCAGGACAGATATAGACGTCGCTCCGGTGATCGTAGGTGAAGTCCTCGCGTTCGAATGTCCCGTCGGTTCTCGCCGACTTGTCGAAGACAGGAATGTGCGGCTCGATCCCGCGCTCGTAGACAAGCCACCCGAGCATCTCGGCCGAGCCGTAGGCGCTGTCGGCGGCGAGCCGTTCCGGGTAGAGCCCGAAGCGCTCTTCGGCGCGTCCGATCATCGTGCGTGCCGCGCCGACTTCGGCCTGCCTGATCGCCCGCGTTGCCTCGACATCGACGATGATGGCGTGGTCGAGATCGATCAGATAGTTCGTGGCGTAGGCAAAGAACGCATGTCCCTTGAGGGCGCCTGTCCATTGCGCCGCCGGGTCCGATCGGGAGATGAACTTCGGCTGGGTCTGGCTGGCCGCGCCCCAGGCTGCCTCATCAAGCGTATCGAGATACTCTCGGACCGATCGGCGCGTGAGCGCCATCGCTTCCCAGTCGACGTCTTCCGAGGCTTCGGCGGAGCGCTGCTTGTTGGCATCGGCTTTGATCAGGCTGGCATCGACGGCGAAGCCTTCGCCACCGACAAGGCCCTCATCCATGCAGCGCCGCACGACCATCTCGAACACCTTCCGCAGCAAGTCGCTGTCGCGGAAGCGGCCATGCCGGTTCTTGGAGAAGGTCGAATGGTCCGGCACGTCGCCGTCGAGGCCAAGTCGGCAGAACCAGCGATAGGCGAGGTTCAGATGCACCTCCTCGCAGAGCCGACGCTCGGAGCGGATGCCGAAGCAGTAGCCGACAATCAGCATCCGGATCATCAGCTCGGGGTCGACCGACGGACGCCCCATGGAACTGTAGAACGGCGCCAGCTCCGGCCGCACCGCTGATAGATCGACGAAGCGGTCCATCGACCTCAGGAGATGATCTCCCGGCACGTGCGCGTCAAGCGAGAACTCGTAGAACAGCGCACCCTGTTCGACTTGCCGCGGTCCCATCATCGACTCAGCTCCTGCTCCTCTGCAGGACTGAATCAGCGAACTTCCGCCGTCTCAACCGCCGACTTTTTCAACAAAATCCGCCAACAGCCGACTGGTCGGTCAAGCAGACGACCGCCGCTTTCGCGCGTCGCATTGACCAGGCGATGAGAAATTTCGCGACCGGAGTTGGATACCCCCTCTCCCACGGAGTGATGGCTGAGGGGTACGAACTGGCGCCAACAGCCACGGCGGTGGTCCGCCGTGGCTGTATCATTCCCGTGGTCTCAACCCGCCGCGTCTGCGGGCAAGCCTACGTCACCGGCGGTAGGGGCTGCGGCACCGGTGATGCATGCCGTCGAAACCGAAATACATATCGGTTGTCGGATTGTAAGACCGGTAGCGGTTCAGGCACCAGCTGACGTGCGTGTTGCCCCTAGCTTGCGGCAAGAGCGGCGGCGGTGTCGTCCGCCACCAGGGCTGATCGTACCACCAGCCGCCGAAATAAAAGGTGAACCCCGGCCGGCGATGCGAATAGTGTCGCTGGCGGTAATACGAATGCTGGCTGTAAAGGCGCGACTGTCGGCTGGCGACCTCTTGCACGAAGCCCGCCGAAGTCGTGACAGGCGCGCCGATCATCGGCAGAGTCACGGCTGATGCCGCGCCGCTCGCAGTTGCAAGCGCCCCGCCTGCTACAATGGCGGCCAAACCGAGCGTTCTCCATGAGAATTTCGACATAGCTCTCTCCTATGACGGCGAGAGAAATGGCTAGCAGCACGGCGCGTATTGGGCGTTGACTCAGATCAATGGGCGGCGATCGACGCTCGCTTGAAGAATCTCATCAGTGACTCAGGCTGGGGTCGTATGATGGCAGCTTCGGGTCAACTCGGCCTTCCACCAATAGGGCGACGATCGGCGCTATGTGATTTGGCAGTGAGAACCATCTCAAGCCTCCGAGAAATGTCGGGTTTCAACAATTAACACGCCAAATTCACCCGCGCCACCGACTGTGACCAATCCTGCCGGTCACAACAGCCGTTGCTCGGCTGCGATCTGGGTCAACCGACAAAAACGGCTCGACTTGCCGCATCGACTTTAACGAAGCTGGGTTCGATTCGCTCCGGATCTAGAGTAAGGCCGGATACCCGAGCATCGGAAGCACTCGCGCCACGATAGCCGCCAAGCACACCAGGATAACGAGCAGCTTCAAGAGTTTTGCCAGGCGGGCGTCCGGGCAGAATTTTTCAATGACCCAAAACAAGATCGCACCGACGACGACTATGATCAGAATTCCAATTACGAGTGTAATCATGACGATCCCCTGTCACAGCGGCGGGACACAGCACCCAATCGAAAGTACTCGTTACGATCGCGATCTATTCGGAGGCACTAGGTTTTCATAACGACACCGAGGGCGAGGATTGCATAAGCGATTATCGCGACCCAAAAACCATAGAGCGTGACAAACGGAAGCAGTATGACATGCCCGATCAAGGCGAGACCGGCAAACACCAGCGAGACTACAAAAATTGCCAGCGACGGTGCGTATAGATTCATCGTCGTTTTCCCCGTGCAGTTGTCGTTCCACCGCTTCTGGAACCTATCAGAACAGGATAATCCCGTCTGCGCGGACCTCCGCGGGAGGGTGCCCGGCGGAAGGCCGCGACGGCCTCGATCGGAGTCAAATTGGCGACCGAAGAGTGCCCGAGTCCACTAGGCTATCTTACTTAATTCCAGCTTGTCGCAACGTCAGGCAGAGCGCGAACGCTTTGCCGGCTTGCGCTTGGCGGGAACTCGTTTCTTAAGTCGTGTCGCGCCCGCTTTGGTCGCCCGCTTCGCTTTGGCTACTGGCTTCGTGGATGATCGGGCGTGTTTGACATGAATTCGGTCAACGCTGCGCTTGGGCGCCTCCTCCTGAGCTTTGGTCACCGCCTCTTCAAAGGTCAGGGGAGCAACGACGAGGTGCTCTTGATGAATCATACCAGTGTCCTCGTCGCGCCAAAAGTAGGTGATGGTGCTCTCTGGTTGATCGTCAACATACCAAGTGTAGACGACCAAGGACGGGAGCATGGGCGTGAAGATATTGAGGTCGCCAATCTCGACGGTACTCCAGGGTATCAAATTTGCCATAAAAGGTACCTCCCGCTATAGCCCCTCGCGCGAGCGCGCATTGGGTGCAGATTGTCGAAAAGATAATACAACATGTTGATAGAAAGAGGAAAATGATAGTATGGTTATGGAGAAGGAAGTTTTGGAAGAGTTGTTGGTAAGAGAGGATGTAAAGGAGGTGTGAGAGAAGGAAGGGTTAGATTGAGGAGATGAAGAAGGAGATGTGGGAGAGGATTCTGAAAGAAGAGCACCATCGAGCACCCCGACAAGATAGCAACGAAGGCAAAGACAAACGCCGTGAAGACGCCGGAAACGCCGGTAGACAGGAACCGAGGATAAAGGCAAAGATCGCCTGCGAACAGGCCGGCCGCGACGATCGAAGATGAAAGAAAAAAAAAAGAGAAGATAAAAAGATTCGATGACAAGATAGTCGACATGTATGCGCGCGGCATGAGCGGTGCGCGAGATCCGAGGCCATCTGGAGGAATCTACGGCATCGACGTGTCGCCGGACCTGATCTCGACGTCACCGATGCCGTGCTGGAGGAGGTGGCCGAGTGGCAGAACCGTCCGCTGGATGCCTGCTATCCGCTGGTCTTCTTCGACGCGATCTGGGTGAAGATCAGCGACGAGGGCTTCGTCAGGAACAAGGCCGTCTACATCGCCTCGGCATCATGGCCGAGGCACGAAGGAGATCCTCGGCATGTGGATCGAGCAGACCGAAGGCGCGAAGTTCTGGCTCAGGGTCATGAACGAGCTCAAGAACGCGGCGTGGGCGACATCCTGATCGCGGTCGTGGACGGCTGAAGGGGTTACCGGAAGCGATCGACGGCCGTGTTCCCAGAGACGATGGTGCAGACCTGCATCGTGCACCTGATCCGCCAAGCATGAGCTACGTGTCGTGGAAGGACAGCAAGCCGATCGATGCCGGAGCTGCGGGCGATCTACAGGGCCGCCGAGAAGAGGACGGCCTGGCAAGCGCTGGAGGCGTTCGAAGCGGGGCCCTTGGGCCAGAGATATCCCGCCATCGCGCATGAGCTGGCGGCGAAACTGGGAGCACGTGGTGCCGTTCTTCGCCTTCCCGGAAGGCGTGCGCCGGATCATCTACACCACCAACGCCATCGAGGCGCTGAACTGCAAGCTGCGGCGCGCGGTTCGAACCCGCGGCCACTTCCCAGCGACGAGGCCGCGATGAAGCTGCTATATCTGGTTCTCGACAGCCAGGCTGACGAGTGGAAACGGCGCCGCGCGAATGGTTCGAGGTAGGACCTAGCTCGCTGTTGTTTCGGCGACAGGTTAGTACTCAATGACGAAATCGGTTGAGCGCAAAATTCTCAACGATAGCGGCCCAGGTCGAGACGATGCCATCGTTGGCTCCCAGAACCGCCGCCCTCAGCCACCCGATGCGTGAAACCAGATGATTTTCAGGATGCGGGCGAAGACGGCTCATCCGGCATTTGGCCCGTCACATCAAAGCCGGCCCATGAGAACCAGCACGACGACTATGATCAGTATGATGCCGATGACCCCGACGCCACCGTGACCGAAGCCGTAACCGTAGCCGCCGAAGCGGCCACTGAAGCCGCCAAGCAGGAAGATTATGAGGATGACGACAAGAATGAGCCCCAGTGACATGACCATCTCCCGTTGCAGCACCTAATCGAACACTTGGCCTGTTTGCGCTCCAAGCGAGAAGACCTTTTCATTGGAGCCGACTACTTCGTCTCGACCGAAATACCCCCCTTGCCGACGTTGATGTCTATACCGCTTGTCTTCTGTCGCTCCTGGTAGAGCAGGTAGCCGATAACGACGATTGCGATGACCAAAGCGCCGAGCAGGAGATAGAGACCGTTGCGAACTCATGCTCTGCTCGTCTTAGTCGGGATCATGAAAGCGCGCTCCGATTGATCCACTTCCCGTTCCAAGGAAGCGCTGAAAAGCGAACCGCGACCAGGGCTCCGTGCACGCAACAAATGGACACGCTCCCACAAACGCCTATTTGCCTCTGAGCGTGTCCTTAAGGCCGCCGACGGCGTTCTGAACCTTGCCCTCGATCTTGTCGACCTTGCCCTGCGACTCCAGCTTGGTGTCACCTACTGCCTTGCCGACGGCCTCCTTGATCTTGCCTTTGACAACCTTCGCCGACCCGGCGACACGATCCTTATCCATCGTTCTTCCTCCACAAGCCGCGCCATGAGCTGACTTCAAATGAAAAATAGCTAGGCTCCGGCGATTCTTTTTGATCCCGATCAACACCGATTATGTTTTCTTGCGGCCGCTCCTCCGTTGAACTCGCGCTGCCGGTGACGCCAACGAAATAGCCGCATGCCCAAAGCGCATCAGCATAGAAGCGGCCGGTGGCCCGCGCCGAGCGGCCTATAAGCGCGCGCAAGTAACCTTCAGGGAGACCACGCCACCCACGTTCACGAATTGCTGCGCGAAGATCATCGCGCCCGTACCCACCTCTACGCCGTGCTCCGCGAGGTAGGGCGCACATTCCTTCTTCGTCGTGAGATGCTCCAGCGGCGCAATACGAGCTGTCTCCACATGGCCCGTGAACAGGGTGACAATGACGATGATCTTCCACATCTGAAGGCTCGCGGCTTCTTCGACCAACAGCCACTGGCTGACCGGCTTGCTCAAGTATTTTGCGGCCATGGCTGTGTGTAGGCAAGCTCGGACCATCGTCTTGGGCTGACCTGCCGCTGAAAGCGCGCGCAAGTCTTGGCCTTCCCCGAAATGGATTTCTCCTAGCGGAGAGCGGTCAGCGCGAGCTGACGCTCATCACAAGAACTCCGCCTCCATTTCAGAGGGGAGCGCGATATCGCCTCTCTCAGTCATCGGCTCCTGTTTCGGTTGCCGACGATGCATCAATACGTGGTGCTTCGTGGTTACGATTGCGAAGATGAAATTCGCGAGTGGCGCCCTGTCCAGGCCGGCGACAGACCGAGGTCCGTCGCGTTCTTCATGACTGACGCGGCACGATGCACTCTGGCAAGTCGTTCTTCACCGAGTTGACGACGCGGCTGGCCGCCGGCGTTGCCTTGAGGGAGAGAACGGTCGCCAAATCATCATCCGTAGCTAGTGCCAGCCACCCGGCCTCAAGACCGGCCACAGTCTCGGACCCGTCGTCACACGTCCCGCACCATGCATCGCTGGCCTAAGTCCCGGCCATGAACAACTCGGTCAAGCCGGCGAATGTCTTATATGGGTCAGGAGCGGACACCCGCGCCTCCTTTTTGAAGATCGGACAGGCGGCGGATTGCCGGCGTCGACGTCTGTCCTCTTGCATCGCGCCGATGGGCCATTTCCGCCCGCGACAATCAAAACGGGCCTTCGGGCCCGTTTGCATGTTACCGGAGGGCGGTTCCTTGGCGTGCGGTTCCCTCGCAGGCGGTCGCCGGGCGAGCGGCGGAAAGGCGAGACGATGGCGGGGCTGAAGGGCAAGGGGCGTGGGACGATCGACAAGGAGCGGCTCGATCTCTCCGAGCGGCAGGCGGTGGAACATTGGATGAAGCGCTGGGGCGTGACGCGCGATCAGATCGTGACGGCGCATCGAAAAGTCGGCCGCATGGTGAAAGACATCGCCGCCGAGCTCGGCAAGAGGCGCTGAGACGGCCGCGTGCGCGTGACGCAAGCCGGCGGGCATTCCGCATGATCCCCTGGGTTCTTCTCGACCGGGCCGAAATCCCCGGCGGAGGCGAATTGCGCCTGATGCAGCGGGGCGACGAGTTCTCGATCAAGCTCGGAGCGATCCAGCTGATGAACAGTCGCGGCGCCGGCTCGGAGATCGCGCTCGCCACCCTCGCCTGCGATCGGCTCGGCGGCCGCAAACGGCCGCATATCCTGATCGGCGGGCTCGGGATGGGCTTCACGCTGCGCGCCGCCCTCACCGTGCTGGGGCCTGACGCGAAGATCACGGTCGCGGAGCTGGTGCCGGCGGTCGTGGCATGGGCGCGCGGTCCGCTGGCCGGGCTGTTCAAGGGCTCGCTCGACGATCCGCGTGTGAAAACCTACGAGGGCGACGTCGTGCGGCTGATCGCCTCCAGCAAGCCGATTTACGACGCCATCCTCCTCGACGTCGACAATGGACCCGAAGGATTGACGCGCAAGACAAACGATCGGCTCTACGATCTGAAAGGGCTGAGCTGCGCGCGGGCCGCGCTGAAGCCGAACGGCATCCTCGCCGTCTGGTCGTCGACCCCGAACAAGCCCTTCACCGATCGCCTGCGCGCATCCGGATTTCGCGCCGAGCAGATCAGAATTGGTGCAAGCATGGGCGGCGGCGCGCGCAGCGTCATCTGGTTCGCCACCCCCGCCGACGCGCCGCGCGGCAGGCGCGCATGACGAACACGGCGGCATTGGAAGACGACGCCCCGGAAGATGGCGGCTACGAGGGCGGCTGCCAGGCCTGCGGCGCCTGCTGCGCCTATTCCGCGGACTGGCCGCGCTTCAGCCTGGAGACCGACGCCGAGATCGCTCTCATCCCGAGCCGGCTCATCGCGGCCGACGAAAGCGGAATGCGCTGCAACGGCGTGCGCTGCAGCGCGCTGACCGGCGAGGTCGGCCGGGCGACCGCTTGCAGCATCTACGCGGTGCGGCCACAGGTCTGTCGCGCCTGTGTGCCCGGCGGCGAGGATTGCAAGATGGCGCGCCGGCGGCACGGACTGTCCTGACGGCCGTGAGGCGCAGTCCAGGATGGCCTTTCGCCCTGCCGCTTGCCAATATGGACGGATGACCGCCGCAGAGACCACGCGCAGACTGACCACCATCCTGGCGTCCGACGTGGTCGGCTACAGTAAGATGATGTCGACGGACGAAGAGGCGACGCTTCGCACGCTCCGCACCTTCAGCACCGTCATCCGCGACCTCGCGGAAAAACATCGCGGCCGCGTCTTCAAGACCGCGGGCGACGCGCTCCTGATCGAGTTCGGCAGCGCCGTCGAAGCCGTGCGCTGCGCGATTTCGATCCAGGAGGACCTGGCGGTGCGAAACTCTGAGCTGCCCGAGGATCGGCAGATGTGGTTCCGCATCGGCATCAATATCGGCGACGTGATGGTCGAGGGCGACGACCTGTTCGGCGACGGGGTGAATGTTGCAGCGCGCCTTGAGGGCCTCGCTGAAAAGGGCGGCATCTGCATCTCCGGCAGCACCTTCGACCAGGTGAAGAACAAGCTCTCGATCGCCTTCAACGATATCGGCCCGCAGAGCGTCAAGAATATCCCGGATCCAATCCAGGCGTTTCGCGTGGTGCCGGGCAAGGTATCGGTGGCGGGACACGGCGAGCGCGCTCCGGCGGTGCGCGCGCCGCAGCGGCGGCTCATGGTCGCGAGCGCCGTCCTGGCGGCCGTGGTGATCCTCGCAGTGGTGGCGGTCGTGCTCATGTCGGGCGGTCCCGCCGCCGACTACCCGTTCGACGGTGCGTGGCGCGTGGCGATCGCGGGCATCACCGGCTGCCTCGACAATTCCGACCGGTCCTTCCCCCTGACGATCGCCCACGGCAAGATCGACGAACCGGCGCAGGAGGTTCCGAAGAGCGGCGAAGTCTCCGCCGACGGCGCGTTCGAGATCCGCATGCTCAATTCCAACGGAACTTTGCGCGGGACGCTCACCGGCAAGCTCGACGGCGATGCCGGCACCGGCAAGCTGAACGGCCTCAAGGCCGGCTGCACCGGAGACCTCACGCTCGCGCGCTTCAAATAGGAGCATGCCGCCATGAAACTCCGCTCCGCGCTCTGCGCATCGCTCGTCGCGATCGCCGCGGCCGCGGGCGGTCCCCAAGCCTTCGCGGCGGCCTTGGCGCAAAGCGGGCCGCAACCGGGCGGCCGCCTGTCTTTGCCGATCATCGACGTCCACACCCACATCTTCCCGCTCGCTGGCGAGCGTCAGAATGTCCGGATGGACTGGCAGGGCGCGGCGAAGTCGGCGATCTCGACGATGGACAAGGTCGGCATACGGCTCTCCATCATCATGTCGCCGCCCAACCTGCCGAGCGGCACCGATCGTTTCCCGCTCTCCGAGCTTCTGGCGATCGCGAAGCGATACCCCGGCCGCTTTGCGGTCCTGGGTGGCGGCTCGAACTCTCAACCCGATGATCCAGGCGGCGGCGAAGGATGGCGATGTCAGCGCCGAGCTGCGGCAGAAATTCGAGGCGACGGCGGAAGACCTCCTGCACCAGGGCGCGATCGGGTTCGGCGAGATGGCGGCGCTGCATTTCTCCTTCTTCCCCCAGCATCCCTTTGAAGAGGTCCCGCCCGACCATCCGCTCTTCCTGCTGCTCGCGGACATCGCCGCGCGCCACGGCGTGCCGATCGATCTGCACATGGAGGCGGTCACCGAGCCCTTCGATGTGCCGCAGGATATGCGCGACAAGAGCGAGCGGAATCCGCCGCAGGTCTCCGAGAACATCGCCGCGTTCGAGCGGCTTCTCGCGCACAATCCGAAAGCCAGGATCGTCTGGGATCACCTCGGCATGGACACGACGAACGAGCGCACGCCCGAACTCATGCGCCGGCTTCTGCAGGCGCATCCCAACCTCTACATCGGGATCTCGCCGAAGCCGCGGACGCCCGGCCCGAACTGGTTCATGCAGAAGGGGCGCGGCATCAATCCCGTCTGGCGCGCGCTGGTCATGAAGTTCCCCGACCGCTTCTTGGTCGGAACCGACACGTTCTACCAGCCGCAGCAGCCGCTCCGGCGCAGGACGCAGGCGACGGCGCTAGGGCCAAAGATCGTCCAGCAGCTGCCGCCGCCCGTCGCCCGATTGGTCGCCTATCAGAATGCCGAGACGGTTTTCGGACTGGCCCCGATTTCTCACTAGCCGATCCGAGGTGACCGGCCATGCGAGGGTCGCGTGCAGCGCACGCGCGCTCCGGGCCGCGCGAAACCTCTAGGCGGAGCGCCTGAGCAGGTTCGCCTGCGCCTCCAGCATCTCGACGATCCGCGCGGCGGGTTGCGGCCTGCCGAACAGATAGCCCTGCCCCTCATCGCAGCCGGAGAGACGCAGCGCCAGCGCCTGCTCCTCCGTCTCGATTCCCTCCGCGTTGACAGACATCCCCATGCCTTCCGCCAGAGTGCACACCGCCCGCACGATCGCGGCGCACTCGCCGTCGTGTGGAAGCTCGCGGACGAAGGACTGGTCGATCTTGATCTTCTGCACCGGAAACTTGCGGATATAGGAGAGCGACGAGTAACCGGTGCCGAAATCGTCGATCGCGAAAGTCACGCCGAGCGCGCGGAGCCGCGCGATGGTCTCGCCGATCGCCTGATCCTCGCGCAGGAAAAGCGATTCGGTGATCTCCAGGTTGAGGCGGTCCGCCGGGAGACCGGAACGCGCCAGGGCGGCTTCCACGCTTGCGGCGAGATCGCCTTTTGCAAATTGCACCGGCGAGACATTGACGGCGACCTTCACCGGCAAAGGCCAGCGCGCGACCTCTATCGCGGCGTGCTCGAGAATCCACAGCCCGAGGGGTTCGATGAGCCCGACCGCCTCGGCCACAGGTATGAACTCCGCCGGCGATACGTAACCGCGCTCCGCATGCTTCCACCGCAACAGCGCCTCGACGCCGGTGATCCGGCGGTCGGAAAGATCCACCTGCGGCTGGTAGAAGACTTCGAACTCCCCGCGGTCAAACGCATCCCAAAGCTGAACCTCAAGTTCGCGGCGCGAACGGATGGCGGTCTCAATGCTTGCGTCGAAGACCTGGTGCGCAGCGCCGCCCAATGCTTTGGCGCGATAGAGAGCAGCGTCGGCGTTCTTCATCAACGTGCCGACAGTCGTCTCGGCGTCTTGCGGCAGCGCGATTCCGACGCTCAGGCCCACGATCAGCCGGTGCCCGTCGAGTTCGAACGGCTCGCCGACCACCGCGATCAGCCGCTCCGCCAGCAACGCCGCTTCAACCGCCGTCGCAGGTCCCGCCATCAGCACCGCATATTCGTCGCCGCCGAAACGCGCGACTGTGTCTCCGGGAATGCGTGACCGAACGACATCCTGCATCCGCCGCGCGACCGCCGTCAGCAGCCGATCGCCGTAGTCGTGGCCGAGCGTGTCGTTGACCGCCTTGAACCGATCGAGATCGAGGAAGAGCACCGCGCAGCGCACTCCGTCCGCGCGGTAGCGCGCCAGCGCCACCTCCAGCTTCTCTTCGAAATGGTTGCGGTTCGGCAGTCCGGACTGTGTGTCGAAACGCGCGAGATAGGCGATCCGCTCTTCCGCGCTGCGGCGCGCGGTCACGTCGACGAACGTCAACGTTGCGACGATTCGGTCGGGGAGCGCCGCGCCCTCCGTGCTCAAGCCGCCGGAGAGCCGCGAAGGCGTCACCACGTATTCGAGGATACACGTTGCGCCATCGGGGCGTCTGTATCGGAGCTCCTCCTCCCGCTGCGTCGGCTCGTCGGACCGGAGCGCCGCGTACGTGGCGGCCACCAACTGCGGCGGGACGACATCGTCGATGCGCTCACCGACCAGCGGGCGCGCGTCGATTCCAAGAATGCGCGAAGCCGAATGGCTCGCGTTACGGATCGTCCCGTCGGTGCCGGCCACGATGACCCCCGCAAAATTATCGGCGATCACCTGGTCGAGCACGGTGCGCATGTTGCGCGTCTCGGTGCGCGAAATGAGAAGCAGGATGCGGCGAAAGTCGATCTCGCTCGCAACCGTGCCGGCCGCGAAACAGGCAAGGCAGAACTGCCACATCGCCGTATCGACATGGAGGATGCCACGCACCTGGGCGAACGTCGCGCCAGCCTCGATGCAAAGCGAAAGAAATGCCAGCATGCCGAGGAGCACCGTCCAGCGCAGTCGACGGAGCACGAAGGCGATCGACATCGCGAGGAGCACGAGTCCGCCGTAGTGGAGCAGGTTCCCGCCAGGCGGAAGCACGCGATCCTGAAGCAGCGTCTCCGCGCCGAGCACCTGCAACAGCGAGCCCGATACGACGCCGTAAGCCGGCGCCTGGAAGAGATCGCGGAGTTCGATCGCGCTGGCGCCGATCACAATCTTCTTGCCGGCCACGCGGACCCTGTCGACGACGCCGTTCAGGACGTCGATTACCGGAATGCGGTCCACCTGCTCGGCGCGGATGGAGAAATCGACGGGAAACTCGCCACGCGGCGGGGCCGCATAGCCTGCGAGTGTCGCGGACAGAGACTGCGTCGGAGTGCCGGCGATGGTGCCGCCGTAGCCGAGCTTCCGGATCGCTCCGTCGCGGTCGGGTACGACATTGACGGTCGCCGTCCAGGAATTGGTCAGGAACGGTGCAATCGGAACGTTGTAGACGCGCTCGCTGTCTCCGGACCGTCCGCTTGCCGCCTGCACGAAGCTTGCGAGCACCACCGTGCCTCCGGCGCGTTCGAGCGCCGCGGCAAGCGCGGCATCGTCGGCAGCATTCGACTTCGTGCTGAAATCGACGTCGAAAGCGATCTCCTCCGCGCCGAGCGCGCGAAGCTTGTCGATCAGCGATGCATGGATCTGCCGGGGCCACGGCCAAGTGCCGATTTGCTGCAGGCTGCGCGCGTCGATGTCGACAATCGCGATCGTGCCGCTTGGGTCGCGCCGGGCGATCTCGAAGCGCTTGTCGCCGAGCCACCGGTCGAGCGGATCGAGAACGCCGGCGATCTGCGCGACGGCGGCCACGACGAGCACGGCCACCGCCGCATAAAAGCGGCGGGAGCGCAGGAGTTTCGACAGCGACGTCAGCATTCCGGGCCCGACAGGCGGATTGTGGCGAGGGCGCGCTAGTTGATGCTGATGCCGATGCCGCCGCTGCCGACGTTGACGCCGACACCTACGCCGCCGACGCCGAGGCCCACGCCGACGCCTTTTCCGTTGCCGCCCGCGTTGCTGTTGGCGCTGTTGCCGCCAGCATTTCCATTGCCGTTCCCGTTGCCGCCCGCGTTGCTGTTGGCGCTGTTGCCACCGGCGTTGCTGTTGGCGCTGTTGCCGCCGGCATTGCTGTTGGCGCTTGCGTGGGCGGCGCTGTTACCGCCGGCATTGCTCGCAGCTTTTCCGCTCGCGCTCACGCCTGCACTACCGCTCGCGCTCACGCCTGCACTACCGCTCGCACTCACGCCTGCACTACCGCTCGCGTCATCCGCAGCGACCGCGGCTCCCACCATCGGTGTCTGCGGTGCGACGCTTTGAATCACAGAATGGGGGCCAGCGCCGGAGACCTGCAACGACCCGCCCGAAAGCTTCGCGGTCTGTCCGTTGGTCACATCGACGGCTTGCCCAGCGGCAAGCGCCTTCACCTGCACCCGGCCGACCTTCACCGAGACGACTCCATTGCCGGGTGAAACGGCCACGGAGAATTGCGTGCCCTTGACCACGGCGGCGAGGACCGGAGTCTCGACGGCGAAATGCGGTGCGCCGAGCTTCTCGATGTTGAGATCGAGATTGCCCTCGGGCATGAGTACGGTTGTCAACCCGTGGATCTTGCGTGCCTGCGGCGCAACACGTGTCGACGGCCCAACATTCAGAATGTCCTCACCGTGGCGGAGCATGGCGCGCGACTGACCCATGGTAGCGAGCGTGGCGTTGTCGGGCAGGATCATGCCGGCAGTCGCGCGCATCGGCTCCATGTCGGCCTTGACGACCCAAACGACCCCAGCGACGCGTACAACTTGCCAATCCTGCGCCATCGCGCCGGCTGCACCAATATTGATGAGCAGGGCGAAGACGAGCCCCGATGCCAACCGAAACATGGCGTCCCCTCAAAATAGCTTCAATCTTGAGCTTCAATCTAAAGGGTAACGCTCAAAGGTTGATCCACTTCTGACTTTCGCGGCTAACGGTTCCCTAACCCGACCGTCCGCCGTCTTGAGAAACCGAGCGCGGCAAACGCCTTGCGCGGATCACCCCTCCGGCACGAAGAAATCCGGCTGCAGTTCCACGCTCGGATCGACCCGATACTTCGCCAGGTCCGCGACGCCCTCGGAGGCGAGGAACGTGTCGTCGATGAGGAAATTTCCCGAAAATTCCCGCGCCGGCTTGTTGAAGATCAGCCAGGCCGCGTCAGCGAGGATCTCCGGCTTGCGCGAGGCACGCATGATCGCTTCGCCACCGAGCAGGTTCCTTATCGCCGCCGTCGCGATTGTCGTGCGCGGCCAAAGCGCGTTGACCGCGATGCCGCGCCCGCGAAACTCTTCGGCGAAGCCGAGCACGCAAAGGCTCATGCCGAACTTCGCCATCGTATAGCCGACATGCGGCGCGAACCATTTTGCCTGCATGTCGAGCGGCGGCGACAGCATCAGCACGTGCGGGTTCGCCGCCTTTTCCAGATGCGGCAGCGCGAGCTTCGTCACCAGGAACGTGCCGCGCGTGTTGATCTGATGCATCAGATCGAAGCGCTTCATGTCGATACCGGCGGTATTGGCGAGGTTGATCGCCGAAGCGTTGTTCACGACGATGTCGATGCCGCCGAATTCCTGCACCGTTTTCGCAATCGCGTCGGCGACCGCCGCGTCGTCACGAATGTCGACGCAAAGCGGCAGCGCCCTTCCGCCGGCCCGCTCGATCTCTTCCGCCGCCGTGTAGATTGTGCCCCCGAGCGTCGGGTGCGGCGTCACCGTCTTGGCGGCGATGGCGATGTTGGCGCCGTCCCGCGCGGCGCGCAGTGCGATCGCGAGCCCGATGCCGCGTGATGCGCCGGTGATGAAAAGCGTCTTGCCCGCGAGGCTCATTGGCGCTCGGCAAAGAGCGCGGCATCGACGCCGATTAAGGAGTCCGCGCCGTCGACGATTGCGGCTCTCAGTCCCGCTGTCTCCGGCAGGAGGCGCTCGGCCATGAAGCGGGCGGTGGCGATGCGGAGTTTTCCGTGCGGCGTCGTGTCGTCGAGCGCGGCGAGCGCGCCCTTCGCCAGATACGCGCCACCCGCCGCCAGCCCGAAGAGCTTGAGATACGGCGTCGCTCCGGCGAGCGCCTCCGCCTGTTTGCCAGCGGCAAGCAGCGCCAGAAGGTGATCGCTCGCGGCCTCAAGATCGGCGAGGCTATCGAGGATTCGCGGCCCGAGCGTCCCGAAATCCGGGCGATTTGCGCCGCGCGCCCGCTCCGCGATTGCGCCGAGCTCCGCGATGAATTTCCTTGCGACCGCGCCCTCTTCGAGCGGCAGCTTGCGCATGACGAGGTCGATCGCCTGGATGCCGTTGGTGCCCTCGTAGATCGGCGCTATGCGCGAATCGCGCAGCGTCTGCGCCGCCCCCGTTTGCTCGATGAAGCCGGCGCCGCCGTGCACCTGGATGCCGAGCGATGCGACCTCGCAGCCCGCGTCGGTGGAGAACGCCTTGGCGATGGGCGTAAGCAGGTCGACGCGCGCCTGATCGCCGAGATCGGCGGCAAGCGCACAGGAGTAGCAGAGCGCGCGCGACGCCTCGGTCAGCGCACGCATCGTCATCAGCATGCGGCGCACGTCCGGGTGCTCGACGATCGCGCTCATGCCGGCACCCGTCGCGCCGGGCGCCCTGCCCTGCCGGCGCTCGAGCGCATAGGCGCTCGCCTGCTGCAACGCGAGCTCAGCCTGCCCCACGCCCTGGATGCCGACCGCCAGCCGCGCCGCGTTCATCATCGTGAACATGCAGTGGAGCCCGCGATGCTCCTCGCCGACGAGCCAGCCGATTGCACCCGGCGCGTCGCCGAAGCGGCCGTCGCCATAGTGCATCGTGCAGGTCGGCGAGCCATGGATGCCGAGCTTGTGTTCGAGCCCCGCACAGACGACATCATTCCGCGCACCGAGCGCGCCATCCTCGCCGACGAGGAACTTCGGCACGAGGAAAAGCGAGATGCCTCTCGACCCCGGCGGCGCGTCGGGGAGGCGCGCGAGCACGAGATGAACGATGTTCTCCGCGAGGTCGTGCTCGCCGTAGGTGATGAAGATCTTCTGCCCGAAAAGACGGTAGGTCCCGTCGCCGCGCGGCTCCGCCCGCGTTGTCAGCGCGCCGAGATCGGAGCCGGCCTGCGGCTCCGTCAGATTCATGGTCGCCGTCCATTCGCCCGAGATCAGGCGCGGCAGGTAGAGCGACTTCAGCGCGTCGCTGCCGTGCCGCATCAGCGCCTCGATGGCGCCCGACGTCAGAAGCGGGCAGAGCGCGAAGGCCATGCACGCCCCGTTCCAGATCTCGTGCACCGCCGTCGAGAGCACGTGCGGCAGCCCCTGCCCGCCGAAATCCTCCGACGCGGCAAGACCGTTCCAGCCGCCGGCGCACCAGTCTTGGTAGGCCTGCCGCCAGCCGGTCGCAGTGGAGACCGCGCCGTCGGCAAGCCGCGTGCCCTCGCGGTCGCCGACGCGGTTCAGAGGCGAAAGTTCCTCGGAGGCGAAGCGCCCGGCCTCCGCCACGACCGCATCGACAAGGTCCCCGCCGAGCTCCGGAAAGGCGCCGGCGGTCATCGCCTCGGAAAGCCCGGCGACGTGTTTCAGCGTGAAGGCGATATCGGAAACCGGCGCGCGATACATGAGTTTCTCTCCCCACGCTCCTTATACCAGCGCTTGACGCCCCGTCGCCTGCGGGCGAAAGGCGCGCGTGCGCCATCTTATCCTCAACGACGCGAACGCCTCCGAAGCCATTGCCGCGGCGGTCGAAGCGCTTCGCGCCGGGCAGCTCGTCGCGCTGCCGACAGAGACGGTTTACGGCCTTGCGGCGGATGCCGCCAATGGCGAAGCGGTGGCGCGCATCTTTGAGGCCAAGGGCCGGCCGCGCTTCAACCCGTTGATCTGCCACGTGACGGATATCGCGATGGCCCGGCGCTATGGCCGGCTCGACGCGCGGTGCGGAAAAGCTGGCGGAGGAATTCTGGCCGGGGCCGCTGACTCTTGTCGTGCCGCTCGCGGGGGGCGCGCCGGTGCATCCCCTTGTCACCGCCGGGCTTCCGACGATCGCACTGCGTATGCCGCGCGGACCCGCACATGATGTGATCGCAGCCTTGGGCGGCGCGCTCGCCGCTCCCTCCGCCAACCTTTCCGGCCGCTTGAGCGCCACACGCGCCGAGCACGTGATTGAGCAGCTCGGCGGCAAGGTCGCGCTGGTGCTCGACGCGGGTCCGTGCACGGTCGGGCTTGAATCGACCATTGTCTCGCTGGCCGGAGAAAAACCCGTGCTGCTTCGCCCGGGCGGCGTTCCTGCCGAGGCCATCGAGACAGCGCTTGGGGAAAAGCTGACGCGCGCGTCAACGGGCGATCCGGTTACCGCGCCGGGCATGCTCCAGAGCCATTACGCGCCGCGCCTACCGCTCCGACTTGGCGCGAAATCCGTCGCGCCGGACGAGTCGCTGCTCGCCTTCGGGCAAGCGCACGTGCCGGGCGCGGAACAAGCCGTCGGGATGAGGAATCTCAGCCGGACAGGCGATCTCGTCGAGGCGGCGGCGAATCTCTTCACCTTCCTCGCCGAGCTCGATGCAAGTGGCGCCGCAGGAATCGCCGTTGCGCCGATCCCGTCCGAAGGCCTCGGCGAAGCGATCAACGACCGCCTGAAGCGCGCCGCCGCTCCGCGCCCGGCGGGCGCCCCTGCTCCAGAACGACGCGGAGTTCGGGATTGACGTGGCGCGCCGGGCGCGGGCACATGCCCCGGCAAAGCGCGGCGGATTCCTTTTGACCACCCTTCTTCTGCATCACGCGGCATTCCTGGAACATCTGACTCCGATCGGGCACCCCGAGCGGCCGGACCGGTTGCGCGCGATCCATGCCGCGCTCGACAATCCCGATTTCGCCGCGCTGCAGCGCGTGGAAGCACCGCTGGCGGACCCGGAGGTCGCGCTTCTCTGCCACACCGAGCGGTACGTCGAAGCGATCCGCCAGGCGATTCCCGCCGAAGGGCTCGCGCGCATCGACATGGATACGACCGTGTCGCCCGGCTCCTGGGAAGCCGCGATGCGGGGGATCGGCGCCGGGCTCCACGCAGTCGACGCTGTCGTGAACGGCGAGGCCGCGAACACCTTCTGCGCCGTGCGCCCGCCCGGCCATCACGCCGAAACCGAACGCGCCTTCGGCTTCTGCCTCTTCGACAACATCGCCATCGTCGCGCGCTACGCGCAGACGAGGCACGGCATGGGACGGGTCGCGATCGTCGACTGGGACGTACACCACGGCAACGGGACGCAGGAGATTTTCTGGTCCGATCCGAGCGTGCTCTATGCCTCGACCCATCAGATGCCGCTCTTTCCCGGGACAGGGGCCGCGTCGGAGACCGGCGTCGGCAACATCTTCAACGCGCCGCTTTCGCCGGGCGACGGCGCGGCGGAGTTCAAGCAGGCGTTCCGCGAAGTAATTCTGCCGGCGGTCCGCGCGTTCGAGCCCGAGCTCCTGCTGATATCCGCCGGCTTCGACGCGCATCGGCGCGATCCGCTCGCGGAGATCAATCTCGACGAGGAGGATTTCGCCTGGGCGACGGACGAGCTCATGCAGATCGCAGACGAGACCGCGGGCGGCCGGGTCGTCGCGATGCTCGAAGGGGGGTATGATCTTCGCGGACTCGCGGTCTCGGCGGCCGCGCATATCCGCCAGTTGATGGCGGCTTAGGGAGACAAGAATTTGGCGGAGAACCTGCCCGACGTGAACAAGCTTACCTTCGAGGCGGCGCTGAAGGAGCTTGAAGGGATCGTCGCGAAGCTCGAGCGCGGGGACGTGGCGCTGGAGGAATCGATCGCCATCTACGAGCGCGGCGAAGCCCTGAAGAAGCGCTGCGAGGCCCTGCTGGCGCAGGCCGAGGAGCGCGTGGAGAAAATCCGCGCGCAGGAAGGCAAGGCCGTCGGCACGGAGCCGTTCGACGCGAAGTAGGAAGACCATTCATTCCGCCCAGGGCGGCGTGAACGCCGGATCGTCACCCATTCGCGCCTTTCCACCCACCGGCAACACGGCGACGGCTTCGAACGGCACGTCGTTCGGATTTGAGAGCGCGAAGTCGGTATCCTTCGGCACGATCACCGCGCCGCCGGCCGCAACGTCGAACTCTTCCGCGCCGATCCTGAAGCGCGCCGTCCCGGCGATCGCAACGAATATCTCCTCACGCGTCAGGCGATGCGTGACTGGTTCGGTGGCCGGCGCCATCGAGATGCGCCAGACGGCGGTTTCCCGCGCACCGCGACTTGGCGAAGCCAAGCCGGTGAAGCGGACGCCGGAGATATCGAAGCGCGGAGCTTCGGAGGCGGGGATGACAGGCATGGCAGTTCCTTCGCATCGCTTGGGGCCGACCGCATTGCGCACGGCCATAAGGTCAGATAGTCCGTTTTCTTGACTATAGCGGCTTGTGACGATGGTCAAGCATCTTGACGATATTCAACCGGCCCTGCTGGACCATGTGGGCTGGCGGCTGTGGCGTGTCAGCCGACAGTGGAAAGATGCATTCGAGGCAGGAATGCGCGCACGCGGCTATTCCTGGTTCGGCGACGCGCGCTCCAACGTCATCGCCCACCTCGATCGCGACGGCCTCCGCCAGAAGGAGCTGGTCAGGCGGATGGGGCTGAGCAAACAGGCTGTTCAGCAGCTGGTCGACGAGCTGGCCGCCGACGGCCTCGTGGAACGCCGCCCCGACCCGGCCGACAAGCGCGGCAATATCGTCGTCTTCACCCGCGTCGGCCTGTCGATGCTCTCCGACGCCAACCTCGTGAAGCTGGCGCTGGAGGACGAATACCGCGCGAAGCTCGGCGCGAAGGGTTTCCGCGATCTCATAGGGGCGCTACGGGCGCTTGACGCCCAGGAAAACTGACCGCGGGCCGACTTCCGGCACGGCGGCGAAGGCGCGCCAAGGGCGCTTCGTTCGCCGCAAGCGTAGAGATTTCGGCCGACCCTTCGCGTCCAATTCGCTATAATCAGACAATGCAGGATCGATTGGCGCCGTAAGATCGGCCTGCCGTTTTGCGGTGAATTTCCGGCGCAAGAATGGGAGGAACACATGATCCGCAACGCCTATCTCGGCTTCCTTGCCGCCCTCGCCGCCGTTACGCTCTCGTTCCCCGCCAGGGCCGACGACGCGCAACTCGCGCGCGGCAAATATCTCGTGACGATCGCCGGGTGCAACGACTGCCACACCCCCGGCTATTTCTTCGGCAAGCCGGACATGGAGCGCTTTCTCGGCGGCTCGGACGTGGCTTTCGAGATTCCGGGCCTCGGCGCCTTCGCCGGTCGGAACATCACGCCCGACCCCGAGACCGGCATCGGGAAATGGAGCACCGAAGAGATCGTTCACGCGCTGCAGACCGGCGAAAGGCCGGACGGGCGCATGCTTGCACCGATCATGCCGTGGCATGCTTTTGCCAACTTCACGCAGGACGACGTCACGGCGATCGCCGCATTTCTCCAGAGCGTGCCGGCGGTGAGCCATCAGGTCCCCGGCCCGTTCGGCCCGGGCGAGACCGTGACCACCTTCCTGTTCCGCATCCTCCCGCCCGGCGAGACGGCCGCCGCCGCGCCGAAGTAGCCACGGCTACCGGCTGGATTCCTCGACGAGAGCCCGTTAGAAGTTCGGACATGGAAGCCGTCCGCGCCACCAGCCCTGCCCGCACCAATGTCGTCGTCGCCTGCACCGGCGGCGAGGCGACGCGGCTTGAGACGCGCGCGCTTCCCGATCCGGGACCAGGGGAAATACTGCTTGGCCTCCGGGTTGTCGGCTTCTGCGGCACCGACCTCTTCAAGCTGAAGACCGGTAGCGCCAAGCCGGGAACGGTGCTCGGGCACGAGCTGGTCGGCGACGTGCTCGCGCTCGGCGACGGCGTCACCTGGCTTGCGATCGGCGACCGCGTCGTCGTCCCGCACCACGTGCCCTGCGGCACCTGCATCTATTGCCGCCGCGGCAACGAGACGATGTGCGAAGTCTTCAAGGAGAACCTGATGGAGCCGGGCGGCTTCGCCGACGCGATCCTGATCCGTCCGCGCGCAACGGCGCTCGCGGCGCGCAAGGTGCCGGCGTCGCTTTCCGACGCCGCCGCCGTCTTCATGGAGCCCGCCGCCTGCGTGCTGCGCGGCATCGAGCGCTCGGGGCTCCAGGGCGAAGGCATCGCCGTCGTGCTCGGCGCAGGCAGCATGGGGCTCCTGCATCTGCTCGTGCTGAAGGCGGTCTTTCCGAAGGTCGATGTCGTGATGGTGGACTTCGACGCGGGTCGGCTGGCGCTCGCGGTCGAGCTTGGCGCAGCGCGAACCGCCGCGCCCGGCGACGAGGCGACCGCTGCGGTACGCGCGCTCTCCGAAGGCGTCGGCGCCGATGCGGTGTTTGACACGGTCGGCGGTGAGAAAGCGCTCGCCGCGGGCGTAGCGCTGACGCGCGCCGGCGGCTCGGTCGTGCTCTTTGCGCATGCGCCGGATGGACAAAGTGCTGGCGTCGACCTGAATGCCGTCTTCAAGAGCGAGCGACGCATCATCGCCACCTATTCCGGCGCGCTCCGCGAACAGCAGAAGGTCTTCGATCTTCTGGTCTCCGGCGCGCTCGATCCCGCACCGCTTGTGACGCATACGATGCCCCTCGACGATTTCGCCGAGGGCGTCGGGCTGGTCGTGCAGAGAAAAGCGCTGAAAGTTCTGTTCACGCCGTCGCGCGCGGGCGGCGCATGACCACCGCGCTTCCGAAGACGATGCAGGGCGCGATGCTGCTCGGTCCGGAGGAGATCGAGGTGCGCGACGTGCCGGTGCCACGGCCCGGCCCCGGCGAGATTCTCCTGAAGATCGAGGCGGCAACCACCTGCGGCACGGACGTGAAGGTGTTTCGCCGCGGCGGCCACCCGCGCATGCTGAAAGCGCCGACGCTCTTCGGCCACGAGATGGCGGGCGTGGTCGCCGCCATCGGCGCGGGCGTCACGGCGGTGAAGGAAGGCGACGCGATCGTCGTCGCCAATTCCGCGCCGTGCCTGGAATGCGAGCCGTGCCGGCGCGGGCGCGAGAATCTCTGCGAGGACTTGCACTATCTGAACGGCGCCTTCGCCGAATATCTGCTCGTGCCGCGGCGCTTCGTGGAGCGCAACATCCACGCGATCCCGGCCGGCCTCTCCTTCGAGCGCGCCGCGCTCGCCGAGCCGCTTGCCTGCGTGCTGCACGGCATCGACGCCTGCGAGATCGATCGCTACGCCGCCGGCGGGCCGTTCGAGATCCTGCTTTTCGGCGGCGGGCCCATCGGGCTGCTCTTCGTCGCAGCGCTGGCCAAGATGGGCCAGAAAGTCGTCCTCGCCGACCCGAATCCCGCGCGTCTCGACGTGGGCAGGAAACTCGGCGCGACCCGCACGATCGAGATCTCGCGCGGCGGCGGCCAGGCGGAGCGCGTGCGCGCGGAAACCGAAGGCGGCAAAGGATATTGGGTCACGATCGAAGCGACCGGCCAGCCCGGCGTCTGGTCCGACGCCATCGAATCGCTTCGGCCCGGTGGGCTGGTCAATCTTTTCGGCGGCTGCGCGCCGGGCACGTCGATACCGCTCGACACGCACCTGATCCACTACAGCGAGCTGACGCTGAAGGGCGTTTACCATCACCGCCCGGAAACATTCCGCCGGGCAGTCGCGCTTCTCGCCGACCCGGCCTTCCAGGCGGATTTCCTGATCTCCGGCACCAAGCCGATCTCAGGCGTCGTCGACGCGCTTCAAAGCATGATCCGCAAGGAAGCTCTCAAGGTCGTGATCAGGAACGGCCCGTCTTCGCTTGAGAACGCGTGACGATCGGGCGCAGAGCGCGCGGCGATATGCGCAATCCGATGCAGACAGCGATAGCGGCAAGCTTCGTGCATGAAGATGCGGATACTGATGCCGGCCGTTTTCGCGGTGGCGCTGACCTTGGTTGCGGGGTTCTATTTCCTGCACGGCGCGGAATTGACGGCACCGGACGCCATGCGGGCTGCCACCGCCCATCGATGAATTAGGAAGGCTGCGGCCCCATGGGACCGCAGCGCGGATTTGAACATGACGACGATTCGAATCGTGCTTTGGGGCGTTGTTGCCGTAGCGCTCTTCGCGCTCGGCGCATTGGCCGTAACCGGGACCGGGTTCCTCGGCAAGACGGCGACGGCAAACGCGCCGAGCGCCGGCGCGCCGCTCGGCGGGCCGTTCAAGCTCGTCGACGATAGCGGCAAGCCGGTCACCGAAGCGATCTTCCGCGGCAAACCCTCCGTCACGCTCTTCGGCTATACGCATTGCCCGGATATCTGCCCGACCGGGCTGACCGAGATGTCGCGTTGGGTCGACGACCTCGGGAGCGACGCCGACAAGCTGCGCTTCGTCTTCGTCACGGTCGACCCGGAGCGCGACACGCAGGCGGCGATGCATGATTACGTCAGCGTCTTCTCCGCCCAGATTATCGGCATCACAGGCGCGCCCGACGCCGTGCATGCGATGACCAAGGACTACAAGGTCTTCAGCCGCAAGGTGCCGCTCGCCGACGGCGACTATTCGATGGACCACACGGCTTCGATGATCCTGCAGGACGCCAACGGGAACTTCGTCGGCACCATCGATCCGAGCGAAACGCACGAGACGGGATTGGCCAAGCTGAAGCGTCTTGTGGCAGGATAGAGCCCATGAGGCTCGACCCGGTCGCCAAGACGGCGCTCGCCGGCGCCGGATTGCTGTTCTTCCTGGCCGGCGCCGGCTGGGCCTATTTCGGCACCGACATCTTCCTGACGACGATCATGTCGGGCCTTGCTTATTGCGGCTTCTGACGGTCCGGGTTCCTGCATGAGCGATGCGAACCGCATGCGCCTCGACACGGCGCTGGTCGAACGCGGGCTCGCGCCAAGCCGCGCCCGCGCGCGCGATGCGATTCTGCGCGGCGCCGTCAGCGTCGCGGGTGCGCCGGAGACGAAGCCCGGACGGATGGTGACGGTAGATGCGGCACTTGCCGTCGACGATCCGGCCGGCGGCTACGTCTCACGCGCAGCGCTGAAGCTTGTCGCAGCGCTCGATCGATTCGGCTTCGACCCAAACGGTCTGACGGCGCTCGATCTCGGCGCCTCGACCGGCGGGTTCACGCAAGTGCTGCTCGAGCGCGGCGCGGAGCACGTCGTCGCAGTCGATGTCGGCCACGGTCAGCTTCATCCGACGCTCGCCAGCGACCCGCGCATCACGCTGATCGAAGGCCTGAACGCGCGCGATGTGAAGCGCGCCCATCTTGGCGGACGCAGGATCGGCGCGATCGTTGCCGATCTGAGCTTCATCTCGCTGAAACTCGCGTTGCCGCAGGCGCTTGCGCTTGCGGAATCCGGCGCATGGGGCGTGTTCCTGGTGAAGCCACAGTTCGAGGTCGGGCGAGAAGCGCTCGGCAAGGGCGGCATCGTGCGTGACGAACAGGCAGCGCGGCTGGTCGTTGAGGACATCGCCGCCTGGCTTGAATCCGAGCCGCGCTGGCGCGTCGTCGCAAATCTCCCCTCGCCGATTGCCGGCGGCTCTGGCAATCGCGAATTCCTGATCGGCGCATGGCATGCGTGACGTGGTGACGATCGAGTTGATCGGGCATCGCGGCGACGGCATCGTTACGACACCCAACGGACCGCTCTACGTGCCCTTCGCGCTTCCGGGCGAGCAAATGGCGATCGAGCATGACGGCGCGCGGGCGCGGATCGTCGAAATCCTTCAACCGAGCCCGGGGCGCGTCACGCCGATCTGCCGGCATTTCGGACGCTGCGGCGGCTGTGCGCTGCAGATGATGTCGCTCGAGGCGACGCGGACGTTAAAGCGCGACTTCGTCGTCGCGGCGCTTAAGCAGCGCGGGCTGTCGCCCGACGTTGCGGAAACCGTCGGCGTTGCGCCGGCAAGCCGCCGCCGCGTTGTGCTGACGGCCGTTCGCGCCGGCAAAAAGCTCGTCCTCGGCTACCACGAACGGCTCTCGCACAAGATCGTCGACATCGAAGAATGCCCGGTGCTGACACCGGCGCTCCAGGTGCGGCTTGCGGATATTCGCGTGCTCGTCGCGCCACTGGTTCAAGCCAGGAGACCGGCGCGGCTGACCGTACTCCTGACCGACGCCGGCCCCGATATCGATCTTGCCGACGTGCAGCCGCCCGGCATCGCCGCGATTTCAGGGCTTGCCGCGGCGCACGGCCTGGCGCGGCTCTCGGTGAACGGCGAGCCTTTCATGACGCTGGCCGAGCCTGCGCTCAACATTGCCGGCGTCGCGTTGACCCCGCCGCCCGGCGCCTTCGTGCAGGCCTCCGCGGAGGCGGAGGCGGCGATGACGGCGCTCGTCACCGAGCACCTTACCGGTGCGAAGCGCGTTGCTGATCTTTTCGCCGGCATCGGCACGTTCACCCTCGCTCTTGCCCGGCGCGCCCCTGTGCGCGCCGTGGAGGCGGACGAGCCAGCGTTGCGCGCGCTTGCGCAAGCCGCCCGCGGTGCCGCCGGCCTGAAGCCCGTCGAGACCGAGCGCCGCGATCTTTTCGCCGATCCGCTCGCGTCGAAGGAACTGGAAAGGTTCGACGGCGTGGTCTTCGATCCGCCGCATGCCGGTGCGAAGACGCAGGCGGAAGCGCTTGCCACCTCGAAGGTGGCAAGAATTGTCGCTGTCTCCTGCAATCCCGCTACCTTCGCGCGCGACGCCCGCATTCTGGTCGACGGCGGCTATGCCCTTGAGCGTGTTGTGCCGGTCGACCAGTTCGTCTACTCGGCCGAAACGGAGGTGGTCGGCCTTTTCAGGCGCGACTGAAAGCGGCCTGGACGAACGGGCCGATCGATACGACCTTATCCGGCAAGGATCCTTCGATGCCCGAGACCCCGCTCGAACGCTTCGCCAACCGCGCCGCCTTTGCCGTCCGGCAGACGAGCCGCGTCGCCTGGTACGCGGGGCACGGCGTCGTCATGCGCCGCATGGTCCGGCGGCTCGAAGCGGAATCCGGCGCGCCGAAGCGCGTTCCGGTGCGGCCGTCGAAGCCCGTGCCCGGCATGCGCCGGCTGCTGGCCGACGTTGCCGCGCTGCTTCAGCGCGACCTCGCCAACGCCGAAGCCGGCGCCTACCCCGTGCCGGAGAACGAGGATGGCGGGCTCGCAGGCATCCTGGCGCGAAGCCGCGAGTTCTTCCGCGACGTGCCGGAGGTCGTGCGCCGCCGCGGCCAGGCGATCTCCCGCGAGGTGGCCGAAGAGAACGGCGGCAAGCGGCCGGACTATTACCTCCAGAATTTCCATTTCCAGTCGGGCGGCTGGCTGACGGAGGATTCGGCGCGCCTCTACGACATGCAGGTGGAGGTGCTCTTCTCAGGCGCCGCGAACGCCATGCGCCGGCAGGCGCTCGTGCCGATGGCGGAGGCATTGAAGGGCCGCGACCAGCGCCGTGTCGCCTATGCCGACATCGCCTGCGGCACTGGCAGTTTCCTGCGTCAGACGCGGCAGGCCTTTCCACGCCTTCCCGCCTTCGCGATCGATCTTTCGGAAGCCTATCTTGTCGAAGCGCGACGGCGGCTTGCGCGCAGGCCGATGATCCAGCCGGTCGTCGCCAAGGCGGAGGCGCTGCCGCTTCCCGACGCGAGCCTCGACCTCGCGACGTGCATCTTCCTCTTCCACGAACTGCCGCCCGAGATACGCCGTGCCGCTGCGCGCGAGATCGGCCGCGTGATGAAGCCTGGCGGGCTCTTCGTCTTCGTCGAGTCGCTGCAACCCGGCGACGCGCCGGACTATGACGGGCTGCTTGAGAACTTCCCAGCGCTCTTCCACGAGCCGTATTTCGCGAGCTACCTCGAAGAGGATCTGGGAGCGCTATTCGGCGAAGCAGGCCTTGCGCTCGAAGACGCGACCAACGCCTTCTTCTCCAAGGTCGTGACGTTCAGAAAGCGCTGAAAGTGCTATCAGGCAGGCTCTTGGAACGAGCGCCGCACGGCCATGGAAATCATGATCCACACAGCCATCCAGAGCACGCCGACCGACAGGCCGTAGGCTGAAGCGGTCGCATCCGGGTAGGGCCAGCTTGTCATGGCGAGACGCGTGACCGCGATGACCCAGCCGGCGATCGTCAGCGCCGTGTAGCCGATCACCGCCCATTGCGACCAGCGCCGTTTGAAGAGGAGGCCCACGGCCGTGATCACGAGCAGCGCCGCATAGATGAGGAACTCGGGATCGCTCGCAGTGACTCCGAGCCAGCCCATGTAAAGGGCGGCAACGAGCGCGAATACGCCGCTCAACAGCAGGCTCATCTCCCTCCCCTGTTACTTTGTCCCATACATGCGGTCGCCGGCATCGCCGAGTCCCGGAACAATATAACCGTGGTCGTTCAGATGGTCATCAATCGCGGCGGTGAAAATCGGCACGTCGGGATGTGCGGCGCGGAAGCGCTCGATCCCCTCCGGCACGGCGAGCAGACAGACGAAGCGGATATCTCTTGCTCCGCGTCCCTTGAGCTTGTCGATGGCCGCGACGGCCGAATTGGCGGTCGCCAGCATCGGGTCGACGCAGATGACCGTGCGCTCCGAAAGGTCCTCCGGCGCCTTGAAGTAGTATTCGACCGGCTGCAGCGTCTTCGGGTCGCGATAAAGCCCGATATGAGCGACGCGCGCCGACGGCACGAGGTCGAGCATGCCTTCGAGCAGCCCGTTCCCGGCACGCAGGATGGAGGCGAAGACGAGCTTCTTGCCGGCGATCTTGCGTCCCGTCATCGATGTGAGCGGCGTTTCGATCTGCACCTCTTCGAGCGGCAGGTCGCGCGTCGCCTCGTAGCAGATGAGGCCCGCGATCTCGCGCAACAGCTGCCTGAAGCCGCGCGTAGAAGTTTCCTTGTCGCGCATGATCGTCAGCTTGTGCTCAACCAGCGGGTGGTCGATGACGGTCACGCCTTTCTGGTCTTGGGTCATCCGGCCTCCTGTTCTGCAAAGTTCATACACGCGGCGAAGGCGAGCGCCAAACCTTCACATCATCGGCTTGCCGAGGAGCATCGGCGGCAGCGCGAGGTGGCTGGCGATGGTCTGCGCCACATCCGCGTAGGTGCGCCGATGCCCGGCGTCGCGGCCTTCGATCTTCGGGCCGAAGGCGAGCACCGGAATGTGCTCGCGCGTATGGTCGGTGCCCTTGAAGGTCGGGTCGTTGCCGTGGTCGGCCGTGAGGATCACGAGGTCTCCCGGTTTCAGGACGGCGATGAGCTCCGGCAGCCGCCGGTCGAATTCCTCCAGGCACGCGGCGTAGCCTGCAACGTCGCGGCGGTGGCCATAGAGCTGGTCGAAGTCGATGAAGTTCGTGAAGACCAGGTCGCCGTCCTTGGCTTCCGAGATCGCCTCCATCGTGCGGGCGAACTGACTCTCGTTCTCCGGCGCCTTCAGCACCTTGGTGACGCCGCGCCCGGTGAAGATGTCGGAGATCTTGCCGACGCCGAACACGTCGCGCTTCATGGCGACGCAAAGGTCGAGCAGCGTCTGGTCGGGCGGCGGTATGGCAAAATCCCGGCGATGTCCGGTGCGCACGAACTCGCCGCGCTTCTCGCCCGCGAAGGGACGCGCGATCACGCGCCCGATGCGCAAGGGATCGCAGAGCTTCCGGGCGATCGTGCAGACCTCGTAGAGGCGCTCCAGCCCGAAATGCTCTTCGTGCGCACAGATCTGGAAGACGGAGTCCTGCGAGGTGTAGCAGATCGGCTTGCCCGAGCGGATGTGCTCCTCGGCAAGCTCCTCGATAACGTCCGTGCCCGACGCGTGCTTGTTGCCGAGGATGCCGGGAAGCTTCGCCTTGGCGATCAGCGCGTCGGTGAGCTCTTTCGGGAAAGCCGGAATGGTCTGCGGGAAATAGCCCCATTCGAAGGGTACCGGCAGGCCGGCGAGCTCCCAATGGCCGGACTGCGTGTCCTTGCCTTTTGAAACTTCGCTCGCATAGGCCCAGATCGCCTCTGGCTCCTCGATGCGCTCGATGCCGGCCGGATGCTGTCCCGTCGAGGCTTCGGCAGCGCGGCCGAGCCCGAGGCGGTTCATGACCGGGATCTTGAGCGGACCGGAGCGGCCGCCTTTCACGTCGGCCGCGCCGGAGGCGCAGGCGGCGGCGATATGGCCGATCGTGTCGGCGCCCGCGTCGCCGAATTTATCGGCGTCTTCCGCACCGCCGATACCGACGGAATCCATGACGAGGAGCATCGCGCGCGCCATTGTTCAGTGAGCCTTTCCGCCGATGCGCTCGTAGATGAGGCGGCGGTTCTCCGGAGGCTCGCCAAGCCTGTAGGCGGCCTGGACCGCCCTCACCGCGGCATCCGCCGTGGTCTCGTCGCGCGCGTGAACGAGCGCCAACGGGCGATGCGGCCCAACCTCATCGCCGATTCCCGCAAGCGCCGTCAGCCCGACCGCATGGTCGATCGAATCCTCCGCCCGGGTCCGCCCGCCGCCGAGGGCGACGACGGCAAGGCCGAGCGCACGCACATCGACCGAGGCGACAACGCCCTTCTCCGCCGGCAGCGCGGCCTTCTCGACCGGCGCCCTGGGGAGATGCTTCCGCGGGTTCTCGACGAAATCGGGAGGGCCGCCGAGCGCCGTCACCATCTTCTGGAAGATCGTCGCCGCCTGGCCATTTTCCAGCGCGGCCTGCGCCAACGCGCTGGCCCACTCGATTGAGTCGGCCTTTCCGCCAAGGACGAGCAGCTCGGTCGCGAGCGCCAGCGTAACCAGCTTGAGCCGCTTGTCGCGATGCGCGCCAGTCAGGAATTCGACCGCGTTCAGCACCTCGACGGCATTGCCGGCGGCGGAAGCGAGCGGCTCGTTCATGTCGGTGATGAGCGCGCTCGTCTTGAGCCCGGCGCCGTTCGCGACGGTGACGAGGCTTGTGGCGAGCTCCCGCGCGGACTCCGTCTCCGCCATGAATGCACCTGAGCCGGTCTTCACGTCGAGAACGAGGCCCCCGAGCCCCGCCGCCAGCTTCTTGGAGAGGATCGAGGCGGTGATGAGCGGCACGGATTCGACCGTCGCCGTGACGTCGCGGATCGCGTAGAGCCGCTTGTCGGCCGGCGCGAGGTCGCCGGTCTGGCCGATGATGGCGCAGCCGGCGACGTCGATGGCGCGCCGGAAGAGCGTCTCGTCGGGCTGCGTCATGTAGCCTGGAATCGAATCGAGCTTGTCGAGCGTGCCACCCGTGTGGCCGAGGCCGCGGCCGGAGATCATCGGCACCACGCCGCCGCAAGCGGCGACGATCGGCGCGAGCATCAGCGAGACGTTGTCGCCGACGCCGCCGGTCGAGTGCTTGTCGACGACCGGCGCCCCGGCGTTCGGCCAGTCGAGCACGTCGCCGGAATCGCGCATGGCCAGCGTCAGGGCCACGCGCTCGTCCATGTCCATGCCCTGGAAGAAGACGGCCATCGCGAACGCCGCCACCTGCCCTTCACTGACGCTGCCGTCGGTCAGACCTTCGATCAGAAAGGCGATCTCGTCCTTCGACAGCGCGCCGCCGTCACGTTTCTTGCGGATCAGCTCCTGCGGCAGATAGCGGCTCATCCCGGCCACGCGGAGAGCATCCGCTTCAGGATGCGCGCCAGCTTGGCGCCGCCCAGCGGCGCGACGTCCTTCGTTTCGCCGTGCGAAAGCTCCGCCCCCGTCATTCCCGCAGCGTAGTTGGTGATCGCCGAGAACGCGACCGCCCGAAGCGACAGGAAGCGCGCGAGGATCACCTCCGGCACCGTCGACATTCCGACCGCGTCGGCGCCGAGGGTGCGGGCGGCCCGGATCTCCGCCGGCGTCTCGAATGTCGGCCCGGAGAACCACATGTAGACGCCTTCGTGAAGCGTGATGGCTTCCGCGTCGGCAGCGGCCAGCGCCGCGGCGCGAAGGGTGGCGTCGTAGGCCTGCGTCAGCCCCACGAAGCGCGCATCGGACCTCTCTCCGATCAGCGGATTGGTGCCGGAAAAGTTGATGTGGTCGGTGATGAGCATGACCGCGCCGGGCGGATGTTCCTCACGCAGGCTCCCCGCGGCGTTGGTCAGCACGAGATCGCTGACGCCGAGCGCCTTCAGCGTTTCGAGCGGCGCACGCATCACGTCGGCGCGGCCGTGCTCGTAGTAATGCGCGCGGCCCGAAAGGACCGCCACGGCCTCCCCGCCGAGCGTGCCGACGACGAGCGCGCCGCCGTGGCCCGAGACGGAGGGCGTCGGGAAGCCTTCGAGCTCGCCGTAGGGGACCGTAACGGCGTCCGCAAGCTCCCTGGCGAAGCCGCCCAGGCCGGAGCCGAGCACGATGCCGACGCGCGGGCTGACCTTCGTGCGTGCGCGGATCAACGCCGCGGTTCTTTCCGCGACCTCAGTCATCCGAGCGACTTCGAGCTGAACGCCTTCGGGAGAAGATCGCCGAGCGTGAGCGTCTCGACGACACCCTTGTCGTCGCAAAGATGCACGAGGGTCGCCTCCGTGCCGAACTCCTTCAGGCGCTGGCGACAGCCGCCGCATGGCGTGATCAGCGGCAGCTTCTCCGCCACCACGGCGACCTCAGCGATCCTCCTGCCACCACCCATCACCATCGCTGCGATCGCCGTCGTCTCCGCGCACCAGCCTTCGGGATAGCTGGCGTTCTCGACATTACAGCCGGGGAAGACCGCACCCTCGTCGGTGAGGATTGCCGCGCCCACCGGGAACTTCGAATAAGGCGCGTGTGCGTTCCGCATCGCCGCGCGCGCCGCATCGAAGAGCTTGGACGCCGCGCTCACTGGATATGCCCGAAAGCAAGCGTCTGTCCGCGCGTGGGCTGCGGCGCCGCGAGGATCAGGGCCCAGTAGGTGCGATGCTTGGAGCCCGGGGGCGTGGATACTGCAGCGACCCCGATCTCCATCGCATAGGGGCTCAGGAGATTTCGCCGATGTCCGGGCGAGGCCTTCCAGCCTTTCATTGCGTCGTCGAGCGACGCGTAGCCCGCCGCGAGGTTCTCCGCGACGTAGCCCCATTGATATCCGACCGACGAAACACGCTTCGGAAGCGAGGCGCCGAGCCGGTGCCCGATCTGGTCGCGCTCGCCCATGACCACGGCGTAGCTCGCGGCCGCCCGCATCAAGCGTTCATCGACGCTGACCGGTCCAAGCCCATTCGCCGCGCGATAGGCCGAGATCAGACGCGCCGTACTCGCCGCATCGACGGGGATTGGCGTCACCGGCCGCACGACGCTCGGGGTGCAGCCGGCAAGCCAAAGTCCGAGGCTCAGGATAGCGGCGCGGAAGATTGTGGACGTCATCGAAACGGGCCGGGACAGCGGTGCGCGGGGGCCTGTTTGTAGCGGCTTTGCAAGGTCACGTCAGCCCGTCCCGGTAGCAACCCGCGAGGCGAACTGGCCTTGGCGATCACACGCGAAAATGCAAAGCTTCCGGGGAGAGCACGCCCCCAAATTGCCGGCGGTGCTGTGCGACGGGGGAACAGTACTTGCCATCCAAACAGGAGGTAGCGTTGAAACACAGAGCCATCACCACGTCCTTTGCCGCGCTTCTGGCCGCCGCCGCTTTCGGCGCCATGACGGCATCGGCGTCAGCCTTCACCGCCTGCCAGGTCACCGACCTCGGCGGCGTCGACGACAAGGGCTTCAACCAAACGGCCTGGAAGGGCGTCGAAGATGCCAAGGCCTCGCTCGGCGTCGAGGGCAAGCTGCTCGAGTCGAAGGCCGAGACCGACTACGTGCCGAACATCAATTCGTTCGTCGCCGAGAAATGCGACATCATCATCACCGTCGGCTTCCTGCTCGGCGACGCCACCAAGGCGGCGGCTGAGGCGAATCCCGACCTCAAGTTCTCGATCGTCGACTACGCCTATGACCCGACCATTCCGAACGTCCTCGGCCAAGTCTATGCCACCGACGAAGCGGCGTTCCTTGCCGGTTATCTCGCCGCGGGCGTCTCGAAGTCCGGCGTCATCGGCACGTTCGGCGGCATCAACATCCCGCCGGTGACGATCTTCATGGACGGCCTCTATTGGGGCGTTCAGTACTACAACAAGCAGATGGGCAAGGACGTCAAGGTACTCGGCTGGGATCCGGTGAAGAAGGAAGGCCTCTTCACCAACAACTTCGACTCGCTCGACGACGGCCGAACCTTCGCCAAGAACCTCGTTGACGAGGGCGCCGACATCGTCGTTCCCGTCGCCGGCCCGGTGGGCCAGGGCTCCGCCGCCCTCGCCGCAGAGATGGGCGCCGACAAGCTCAAGATCATCGGCGTCGACGTCGATCAGTACGACACCGATCCGGAGCACAAGGGCGTGTTCCTGACCTCGATCCTGAAGCGCATGGATTCGACCGTCGTCGAGGCGATCAAGGAAGCCCAGGACGGCAGCTTCAAGGGCGGCGTCATCGTCGGCACGCTGGCCTCGGGCGGCGTCGGCCTTGCCCCCTTCCACGATCTGGACTCCGCGGTCCCCGCCGATCTGAAGGCTGAGCTCGACAAGATCAGCGCCGGGATCAAGGACGGCTCGATCAACGTGAAGGGCATGTAACGCCCGACACGTGAATTGCTCCGCCGCGCGCCTCGCGGTGCGGCGGAGTCCAAGGGGCGCGGGCGGGGCTTCCGGTTTTGGACATCGAGCTACGCGGCATCACCAAGCGTTTCGGCGAGGTCGTCGCAAACTCAAACGTCAACCTGGAAATCCGGGCCGGCGAGATACTCGGCCTGCTCGGCGAGAACGGTGCCGGCAAGACAACGCTCATGAACATCCTCTCCGGGCTCTATCGCCCGGACGAGGGTGAGATCCTCATCGACGGCAAGCCCACCTATTTCGAAAGCGCCAAGGACGCCATCCATGCCGGCATCGGCATGGTGCACCAGCACTTCATGCTGGTGCCGGTTTTCACCGTTGCGGAGAACGTCGTCCTCGGCGTCGAGCCGACCGGCGCGCTCGACCGGCTCGACATGGCGAAGGCGCGCGAGCAGGTGAGCGCGATCAGCGCCGCGCACGGCCTGCATGTCGACCCCGACGCAATCATCGAAGAGATTCCGGTCGGCACGCAGCAGCGCGTCGAAATCCTGAAGGTGCTGTTCCGCTCCGCCGACGTCCTGATCTTCGACGAGCCGACGGCGGTTCTGACGCCGCAGGAGGTGACCGACTTCTTCGGCATCGTCCGCTCGCTGCGCGACGCCGGAAAGGCGCTGGTCTTCATCACGCACAAGCTGCGCGAGGTACTCGAAGTCGCCGACCGCATCAGCGTCCTGCGCGGCGGCAAGATCGTCGGCCACGGCGATCCGAAGACCGCGACCGAGGCTGATCTTGCCGAGATGATGGTCGGCCGGCAGGTGCGCTTCGAGGTCGAGAAGCGGCACGTTCCGCGAGGCGAGCCGCTGCTCGTCGCAAAGGGCCTGAAGGCGCTGAACGAGCGCGACGAGATGGCGCTCGACGGCGTCGATCTCACCATCCGCGCCGGAGAGATCGTCGGCATCGCAGGCGTACAGGGCAATGGCCAGACCGAACTTGTCGAGGCGCTGACCGGCTTAAGGCCGCTCGCCGCCGGCTCGGTCAGCTTTCTCGGCGACGACATCACCAAGGCCTCGACGCGCGAGCGGCATCGCCGCGGCATCGCCCACATACCGGAGGACCGTCAGCGCTCGGGCATCGTCGGCTCCTTCACCGTCGCCGAGAACGCCGTGCTCGACAGCTACTACGAGGACCGCTTCTCCAACGGCATCAGCATGCACTGGAGCGACGTCTACGCAGCGGCCGGCCGCATCGTCACCGATTTCGACGTGCGTACCTCCTCCATCTTCGAGACCGCCGACCATCTCTCCGGCGGCAACCAGCAGAAGCTCGTCGTGGCGCGCGAGCTGTCGCGCGACGTGAAGCTCGTCATCGCCTCGCAGCCGACGCGCGGCGTCGACGTCGGCTCGATCGAATACATTCACGCGCGCATGGTCGAGGAACGCGATTCCGGAGTCGGCGTGCTCGTCGTATCGACCGAGCTCGACGAGATCATGTCGGTGTCCGACCGCATCCTGGTGATGTACCGCGGCAAGGTCGTTGCCTCGTTCGAGGGCGCCAAGGCCGGGGTCAAGGAGATCGGCCTCGCGATGGCCGGGGCCGCCGCATGAGCGAGGAGAGCTCCGCCGACAAGCTCTCAGCCGGACTCCTGAAGCGCGCCGGCGCCACGCGCTCCGACATGGGCGAGATCGTTCTCGTTCCGATCCTGGCGGTCGTGATGGCGCTCGTGATCGGAGCGATCACCATGATCGCGACGGGCGTCAGCTTTTCGGCGATCGGAATATCCTATCTCGCGCTTTTCGAGGGCTCGCTCGGCTCGCTCTCGGCGTTTTCCGAGACGCTGACCGCCGCCGCGCCGCTGACCCTTGCCGGGCTTGGCATCGCGCTCGCGTTCCGCGCCGGCCTCTTCAATATCGGCGCCGAGGGGCAACTCATCCTCGGCGGCATGGCGGCCGTCGTCGTCGGCTTCGCCTTCAAGGGACTGCCAGCCTACGTTCATCTACCGCTGGCGCTTCTTGCCGGCGCCCTTGCCGGCGCGCTGTGGGCATCGATCGCGGGCTGGCTGCGCGCCGCGACCGGAGCGCACGAAGTCATCACCACGATCATGCTCAACCTGATCGCGCTCCGCCTCACCGACTATCTGCTCAAGAATCCGCTGATACAGAAGGCCGGCCGCTCCGATCCGATCTCCGAATCCGTTCTGCCCTCCGCCGTGCTGCCGAAGCTTCTGACGTGGCTCGATCCGAACCTTCGCGTGCATGCCGGGATCATCCTCGTGATCGTGGCCGTGCTCGTTGTCTACTGGCTGCTCTTCCGCACGACGATCGGGTTCGAGTTCCGCTCCGCCGGCGCAAATCCCGACGCGGCGCGCTACGCCGGCATGCGCTCCGGGCTGATTATCGTCCTCGTGATGGCATGTGCCGGAGCGCTCGCCGGGCTCGCGGGCGCGAACCAGGTGCTCGGCGTGCTCGGCCGCGCCTCGCCGGGCTTCTCCGGCGGCGCCGGCTTCGACGCCATCGCCGTCGCGCTTCTCGGACGCTCGCATCCGTTCGGCGTGCTGCTCGCGGGGCTGTTGTTCGGCGCGCTCCAGGCCGGCGGCAGGCAGATGCAGATCGATGCCGGCGTCAGCCTCGACCTGATCTCCATCATCCAGGCGCTGATCATCATCTTCATGGCCGCGCCGATGCTTGTGCGCTCCGTCTTCCCCTGGTTCTTCCGCAAACAGAGCGCACGCTAGGACATGCGATGGCGGTAACCGATACGGGCATCGTTGGGCGGACACAGGACGTCGAGCTAAGCCGCCGCCGGCAGACCCTGATCACGGCCTGGACGCTGATGATCCTTGCCGTCATCGTCGCCGGGGCGTTCGGACTCGAGGCGACGGGCGAGGCATCGTTCCGCCTGACCTTTCCGGGCGACCTTTTCAAGCTTCCAAATCTCATCGTCCCGGCCGCGCCCTATTGCTATCTGATCGCGGCGATCCTCGCCTTCTTCGGCGTCCGGCTCTTCATGCGCGGCGGCGCGCGCTGGTCGGCGCTCTTCCTCGGCGTCGGACTCTTCCTGATGGTGACGGCGTTCCTCGTCTGGGCGACCGCCGGCAAATCCTTCTCGTTGACCGGCATGCTGCAGGCGACGCTGGTGCGCGCCATCCCGATCGCCCTCGGCGGTCTGTCCGGCGTGCTCTGCGAGCGCGTGGCGGTCGTCAATATCGGCATCGAGGGGATGCTTCTCTCCGGCGCCTTCACAGGCGCGGTGGTCGGCTCGCTGATCGGCAATGTCGGCGGGCTTGTCGCAGCGGTGGCGGTCGGCGGGCTCTTCGGCCTCCTCCTGGCTTTCCTTGTGGTGACGCACCGCGTCGACCAGATCATCGCCGGCGTTGCGATCAACCTCTTTGTGCTCGGGCTTACGTCCTACATCTCCAGCCAGGTATTGACCGCCCACCGCAGCCTCAACAATGCGCCCGTCTTCCGCGCCATCGACATACCGGGTCTGAGCGACCTGCCGTTGATCGGACCGGTGCTCTTCCAGCACAACATCTTCGTTTATGGCGCGCTCATACTCGTCGCCATCGCGACGTATTATCTCTTCCACACGCGGCACGGGCTGCGCGCGCGCGCCGTCGGCGAGCACCCGGCGGCGGCCGACTCGCTCGGCCTCAACGTTTACAGCATCCGCTACATCAACGTGACGATCGGCGGCATGGTGGCAGGCTTCGGCGGCGCCTGGTTCACGCTCGGCTCGGTCGGTCGGTTCGACGACAACATGACCAACGGGCGCGGCTTCATCGGCCTTGCCGCGATGATCTTCGGGCGCTGGCATCCTGTCGGCGCGTTGCTCGCCGCTCTCGTCTTCGGCTTCGCCGACTCGCTGCAACAGAAGCTCGCCATCCTGCAAACCCCGATCCCCTCGGAGTTTCTGGCGATGGCGCCCTATGTGGCGACAATCGTGCTCGTTGCGGGTATCGTCGGGCGCGCCCGGCCGCCGGCCGCCGATGGCCAGCCCTATATCAAGGAGTAACGTCATTCCCGGTGCATCCTCGACGCGCGCTGCCACGGCCGCCCTGCCCTTCCCGGTCCTGATCGGTGATATCGGCGGCACCAATGCCCGCTTTGCCATCGTTCCCGACCGCGATACGCCGATCGAGGTCTTCAAGTCTGTCCCGACCGGCGACTTCCCCGACATCCAGTCGGCGGTCGAGGCATCCGTCCTCGCCCACTCGAAGCATAGGCCCCGCTCCGCGCTGATCGACCTCGCCGGCCCGATCGTCGGCGATGCCGTCGATCTCACAAACGCCGACTGGGTCGTCCGCCCGCCCGACATGATCGCGAGCCTTGGGCTCGTCGACGTCGTGCTTCTGAACGACTTCGAGGCGCTGGCGCTGGCGTTGACGGCGCTTGGGCCGAAGGACGTCGTGAAGATCGGCGGCGGCGAGCCCTCGCCGACCGGCGCAAAGGTGGTCATCGGACCGGGGACGGGCCTTGGCGTCGGAGGGCTTGTCAATTCCGGCGGCCCCGACGGCCAATGGGCGCCTGTGCCCGGCGAAGGCGGACACGTCGCATTCGGGCCGACCGCAGAGGATGAGTTCAAGCTCTGGCCGAACGTCACGCCGGAGCACGGCCGCATCTCCGCCGAGGTGGTCCTGTCGGGCCGCGGCATCGTTGCCCTCTATCGCGCCATGGTGAAGACGGAAGGACAGACGCCGGTGCACGCAACGCCGGCGGAGGTGACCAAGGCGGCGCTCGACAAGTCGGACCCGCTCGCGGTCCGTACGCTGACGCTCTATGCGCGCCTCCTCGGCCGGCTCGCCGGCGACATGGCGCTGGTCTTCATGGCGCGCGGCGGCGCTTATGTCGGCGGCGGCATTCCACCACGCATTCTTCCGTTCCTGACGAGCGGCGAATTTCGCAGCGCTTTCGAAGCAAAAGCGCCGCATCAGGAGGTGATGGCGACGATTCCCGCTTACGTAATCGTCAGCGACAATCCGGCCCTTCAGGGCCTCGCGGCTTTCGCGCGCGCTCCTGAACGCTTCGGCGTGAACCTTTCAGGAAGACGTTGGCTGAAATAACCAGGGACGGAAACGAACCAACGAGGGCAAAGAGTGACAAAACCACCCTCTCGCAGCGGGCAGCGCGCGCTTGGTGCCGGCAAGAGAATTGAGGACTACGGGTTCATCGGGAACCTGCTTTCCTGCGCGCTTGTTGCGAAGGACGGGTCGATCGACTGGCTCTGCCTGCCGCGCTTCGATTCCGACGCGTGCTTCGCCGCGCTCCTTGGAACCGAGGACAATGGCTATTGGCGCATCGCGCCGGCCGAAGAGGTCGTCAAGGTCACACGCCGCTATCGCGACGGCTCCATGATCCTGGAGACGACGTTCGAGACGAAGAGCGGGACCGTCACCCTCGTCGACTTCATGCCGCTCTCGCCCGACGAGGAGCATGTCGATCTCTTCCGCATCGTACACGGCGATAAGGGCCGCGTCCCGATGCGCATGGAGATCGCACTCCGCTTCGGCTACGGCGCGACAGTGCCCTGGGTGCGGAGCACCGATTTCGGTCTTCGCGCAGTCGCCGGCCCCGATGCCGTCGAGCTTCACACGCAGGTGGAGTTGAAGGGCGAGAACTACCGCACCGTCGCGGAGTTTTCAGTCGGAGAAGACGCCTCTGTGCCGTTCGCTCTTTGCTGGCACCCCTCGCATCGGGAGCGCGAGACGCGCATCGATCCCGAGGCACGGCTTGCGGAGACCGATGCCTGGTGGAGCGAATGGTCGGGGCGTTGCCGCTTCGGCGATCACCAGCCGCATCCCTGGCGCGAAGCGGTGGTGCGCTCGCTGGCCACGCTGAAGGGTCTCAGCTACCAGCCGACCGGGGGCATCCTTGCCGCGGCGACGACTTCGCTTCCCGAAGAGATCGGCGGCGAGCGCAACTGGGACTATCGTTTCTGCTGGATCCGCGACGCCACGCTGACGCTCTATGCGCTTCTGACTTCCGGCTATCGCGAGGAGGCGCGCGCCTGGCGTCAATGGATGCTGCGCGCCGCGGCGGGCCATCCCTCGCAGCTGCAGATCATGTACGGGCTTTCGGGTGAGCGGCGTCTGCACGAGACCACGCTCGACTGGCTCACCGGCTATGAAGGATCGCAGCCCGTCCGGGTCGGCAACGCCGCCTACGATCAGCTGCAGATCGACGTCTACGGCGAGCTGATGGACGCGCTGCATGTCGGCCGCAAGTTCCAGCTCGAGCCGTCGCAGGAATCGTGGAAATTCCAGCGCGTGCTTCTGAAGAACCTGAAGAAGAAATGGACACGCGCCGACAAGGGGATTTGGGAGGTGCGCTCCGGCGCCAAGCATTTCACGCATTCCAAGCTCATGGCGTGGGTCGCCTACGACCGCGGGGTGAAGGGCGTCGAGGATTTCGGCCTCTCCGGTCCGGTGGAGGAATGGAAGCGCGAGCGCGACGCGATCAAAAAGGAAATCCTCGAACAGGCCTGGAGCGAAAAGCGAAAAAGCTTCGTGCAGTATTATGGCGGCGAGGCGCTCGATGCCGCGCTTCTGATGATGCCGACCGTCGGCTTCCTGCCGGCCGACGATCCGCGCCTCATCTCAACCGTAGAGGCGATCCAGCGCGACCTCACCCAAGACGGCCTGCTTCTTCGCTACCGCACCGACGCGACGGAGGACGGCGTCTCCGGCGAGGAGGGCACATTCCTGGTCTGCACGTTCTGGCTCGCCGACGCGCTTGCCCTGATCGGGCGGATCGACGAAGCGACGGAGCTCTTCGAGCGCCTGCTTTCGCTCAGGAACGATCTCGGCCTTCTCGCCGAGGAGTACGATCCGATCCGCAAACGACAGCTCGGCAACTTCCCGCAAGCATTCTCGCATGTCGGTCTGGTCAACACGGCGAACAACCTGATCTCGGCGCAAGGCCCGGCGCAGCAGCGCGCCGAGGAGGCGCCGCACGAGGAACCGAAGCCTCGGGCCAAGGCTAGCCGGCGGGCGCGAGCTCCACGATAGGACCGCCGGCGGCTTCTGCGTCGGCTGGGTCGTGCGTGACGAGGAGCACCGGCAGCGCGTATTTCTGAGCCTCGGCGAAGACGAGCGCGCGCACCTGTCCGCGCAGCGCCACGTCGAGGCGCGAGAACGGCTCATCGAGGACGAGGGCCTGCGGCCGCGCGAGAAGCGTGCGCATCAGCGCCACGCGCGCCGCCTGCCCGCCGGACAGCGTGGCGGGATCGCGCTCGAGGAATCCCTCAAGCCCGACTTCGGCAAGCGCGTCTTCGACCGCGCGTCGCCGCACAGCGCGTCCCCTGACCTCTGCGGTCAGTCCGATGAGGAGATTGCCTTCGACGGAAAGATGCGGAAGCAGGAGCGCATCCTGGAAGAGCAGGCCGATACCGCGTTTCTCCGGCGGCAGCGCGGTCACGTCGCGGCCGTTCAGGACGATGCTGCCGCTGGCGCGGAAATCATGGCCAAGGAAACCGCCGACGAAGGCCAGCAACGTCGACTTGCCCACGCCTGACGGCCCCATCACCGTCAGCACCTCGCCGGGTCCAACGCACGCATCGAGCCGCACCAAACGCTCGCCGTTTAGGTCGATCGAGATGTTGCGGAGAGCGAGTCCGCGGGCGCCGTCGCCGCTCATGCGGAGACCCGCATGGCGCGCCGTTGGCGGAAGAGAAGCGCCGGCACGATCGCCGCAACCGCGAAGCCGAGGAACGGCAGCAGCGCCTGGGTCAGTGCCGTCGCGCCGATCAGGCGATAATCGCCGCCCGAAGCGAGCGCCACCGCCTCCGTCGTGACCGAGGGCCAGCGCCCGCCGCCGATAAGAAGCGTCGGCAGATAAAGCGCCACCGAGACGGCAAAGCCCAGCGCCGTGGCGACGAGCACCGGGCGCATCAGCATCGGAAGCCGCACGCGCCAGAACACCGTATTTTCGCCGTGGCCGAGCGCACGGATCGCAATCCCATAACGCGGATCCCACGCGCTCCACGGATCGGAGAGCGAGAGAAGCACATAAGGGAAGACAAAGACGAGATGGACGAGCGCCACGGCCGGGAAGGTGCCGTCGATGCCAGCAAAGGCGAAGAGGACCTGCAAACCGAAGAGAAAGGCGACCTGCGGCGCGATCAGCGGCACATAGAGCGCGCGAAGTGCCCTTCCTGAGCCGCGCAAACCGGCGCGCGCGGCGCTTTCCAGTGCGCCGAGCGCAAGCGCCGTCGCGACAAGGCTCGAGGCGACGGCGAGCGCGAACGTATTGCGGAGCGCCGTGCCGAAGCCCTCCGCAAGCCGCATCCAGGTCGTGAAGCTAAACCCGTGCGGAAGGACTGCAGGGAAACGCCAGGAGCCGGCGATCGACCAGAGTGCGAGCACGACAAGGCCGGCGAGCACGATCGCCGTTGAGAGCGCCATCGCCAGAGCCCCGGCATGGCGAAGCCAGGCGTCACGTCGCGCACGCCATCCGGAACGGACGAGGCTGCGGCAAAGGAAAGCGCCGATCCGCTCCGCAACGAGCCAGAGAAGGAGCGCGACGCCTGTCACTCCAACCTGCAGCACCGCGCCGGCAGCCGCGACGAAGCTTCGCGAGAGGTCCGGGTCGCTCTGCCACTCGATGACGCGGACGGCGAGCGGCGCCGGCGTTGTCGGTCCGAGGATCAGCGCCACATCGACAACCGAGGTGGCGAAGGCAAGCACGGCGAGGATCGGGAGCCTGAGCTGCCGGTAGAGCAACGGCAGCACCGCGCCGGCGAATCCCACGATCCGCCCATAGCCGAGCGTCGCGATCATGCGCGCCATTTCCGCCGCGCGCGTCTGCGGCAGGACGGAAAGCGTCATCAGGAAGAGGAACGGGATCTCCTTCACGACGAGGCCGACGACCATGGCGAGGCCGTGCTCGTCCTGCACGATCAGAAGATCCGGCGGCCGCTCGAAGCCGAGAAACGACGCTGCGAGGCGGAAGAGGAATCCGGACGGCGCGATCAGGAATGCCAGCCCGAAGGCTGCGGCCGCGTGCGGCACGCTCAACAGCGGCGAAACGAGACGCTCAAACCTGCGGAAGAGCCGCGTGCCGCGCCAGCCGGCCACAAAGAGCATGACCACGGCAAACGCCAGCGCCGTTGCAAGAAGCCCGGTAGAAAGGCTGAGGAACGCGGAATGCCAAAGCCCCGGCATGGCAAAGAGCGCGCGGAAAGGCGCCAGCGAGATCTCGTTGCCGCCGAGCGCCGGAAAATAGCCGAAAGCGGGAAGCGCGATCCCGAGAAGTCCGGCCGCCACCGGCACGATCAAGAGAGCGAGCGCGGCCGCGGGGAAGAGCCGCAACAAGGCGGACCTACTGGTTCACGCCGTAGCGGCGCGCCCATTCATGCTCGATCATCTCCACCCAGGACGGATGCGGCTCGGCAAGAGTGGGACCGAGTGCCTCCGGGCGAAGCGTCGCGGGGCCGAGATCGAGCGCGGCGAAACGCTCGCGGTCTTCCGGCGGCAGCCGGTCGACCGCAAGCACCGTCGGGTCGCCCCAGATCTTCGGGTCCTGCTTGCGCGCCTGCGCTTCCGGCGACATCAGGAAATTCGCAAACACCATCGCGCCTGCCGACGCATTGGCGTTGAACGGGATCGCCACGAAATGCGTGTTGCCGAGCGTGCCGTTCCGGAAGACGAAGCTCCGCACGGTATCCGGAAACTCGCCGTTCTCGATCGCGCTGGAGGCGTCGGCCGGATTGAAGGCGAAGGTGATGTCGACCTCGTTGTCGGCGAGCAAGCGCCGCATGCTTCCTGTATCGCGCGGGAAGGCGCGCCCGCCGCGCCAGAGATTGGGATGCGCCGCGTCGAGCCAGGCGAAAAGCGGCGCGCTGGTGCTCTCGAAATTCTCCGCGGTCGCCGCCGACTGAAGCACGGACGGATCTGGCGCAAGCTCGACCAGGAGCTGCTTCAGAAAAGTCGTGCCGAGGAAATCGGGCGGCTGCGGATACGTGAAGCGACCGGGATTCTTGGCGATCCACGCTCCGAGCGCCGCCGCTGAGTCCGGTGGGTCCTGCAAACGCGCGCCGTCGTAGAAGAAGACAAGCTTCGCCATTCCCCACGGCGCCTCAAGGCCATCGACGGGCACCGTGAAATCGCGCGCCACGCTCGGGCGCGTCGCATCGACAAAGCGATAGTTCGGGAGCCCGATCGACCAGGCGGACGGAAGCAGCAGCCCCTGCCGCTTCATGGCCGCAAAATTCTCGCCGTTGATCCAGACGAGATCGACAGCGCCGCCGTGATCGCGGCCGGCGGCTTTCTCCGTCAGGACACGCGAGACGACCTCGGCCGTATCGCTCACCTTCACATGGATGACGCGGACGCCGTAGCGCTCCTGCACCATGCGCCCCGCCCAGGCGATGTAGTCGTTGATGCGCGGCTCGCCGCCCCAGGCGTGGAAGTAGACGGTCTCGCCCTTCGCCGCCTTGAGCACCGCGTCCCAGTTGGCAGAGTCCGGCATCTCCGCGCGCGCCGCGGAAAGCGACGCGAACACGGCAAGAACTGCAGCTAAGAATTGAACGGCGCACTTCATCACAGTGAAATGACGAAGCGCGCCGATCAAAGGCAATGAACAGTTCGGTGATGAGAGCGGAGAATCCCTAGACTACCGTCACCTTGCCGAGGTTTTCCATCGCCCGCCGCGCCATGACGGCGACGAGGTTGGCGCGGTATTCGGCCGAGCCATGGATGTCGCCCATCATGTCCGAGGCATCGACCTTGAGCCCCTTCAGCGCATCGGCGGAGAAGCTCTTGGCGAGCGCCTCCTCCGCCGCCTTCCAGCGGAAGACGCCGTTGTTGCCGGCGCCCGTCACGCCGACGCGCACCGAGCCGTCCTTGTGCTTGGCGATGAAGACGCCAGCCATCGGATAAAGCGACGCCGGATTGCGGAATTTCGCGTAAGCCGATTCCGCCGGCACCTTGAAGGAGACCTTGGTGACGATCTCGCCCTCGTTCAGCGCCGTCGAGAAGAGGCCGGCGAAATAGTCGTCGGCCGCTATCTGCCGCTTGTCGGTGTGGACGGTGCCGGCGAGCGCCATCACCGCCGACGGATAGTCGGCCGCCGGGTCGTTGTTCGCGACGGAGCCGCCGATCGTGCCGAGATGGCGGACGGCGGGATCGCCGATCGTCCCGGCAAGCGCTGAAAGCGTTGCGATCGCCTTCTTGATGTCGGCGGAGTTCGCGACGTCAAAGTGCGTCGTGGCGCCGCCGATCGTCACCGCATCGCCGGAAACCTGGATGCCCTTCAGCTCCGGGACGGAGCGTAGGTCGATGAGATTCTTCGGGGCCGCAAGACGCGCCTTCATTGTCGGCAGCAGAGTGTGGCCGCCTGAGATGTAAGTGGCGTCGCCCGAGCCGGAGAAGAGCTTTGCCGCTTCGGCGAGGCTCGTCGGCCGGTGATAGCTGGTCTGGTACATTCTTCGCTCTCCCTATTCCGCTGCCTGGCGCATCGTCGCCTTCTGCGCGAGCCGCCACACTTTCTCCGCCGTCGCCGGCATCGTCAGGCTGTTGTCGCCGAGCGCATCCGTCAGCGCGTTGATCACCGCCGGCGGAGAGCCGATGGCTCCCGCCTCGCCGCAACCCTTCACCCCGAGCGGATTGCCCGGACAGGGCGTCACCGTGGTCGAGACGACGAAGGACGGAAGGTTCTCCGCACGCGGCATCGTGTAGTCGTTGTAGCTCGCCGTGATCAGCTGACCGCTCGACGGATCGTAGGTGCAGCCTTCGAGGAGCGCCTGCCCGACGCCCTGCGCGATGCCGCCGTGCACCTGGCCCTCCACGATCATCGGATTGATGATGTTGCCGAAATCGTCGGCGGCGACGAACTGCACGATATCCGTGTGGCCGGTCGCCGGGTCGATCTCCACCTCGCAGATGTAGCACCCGGCCGGGAAGGTGAAGTTGGTCGGATCGTAGAACGAGGTTTCCTTGAGGCCAGGCTCCATGCCCTCCGGCATGTTGTGCGCCGTGTAGGCGGCGAGGCACACCTGGAACCAGGGGAGCTTCTTGTCGGTGCCGGCGACCACCACCTCGCCGTTCTTGATCTCGATGTCGCCCTCCGAGGCCTCCATCAGATGCGCGGCGAGCTTCTTCGCCTTGGCCTCCACCTTGTCGAGCGCCTTCACGATCGCCGACATGGAAACCGCCGTGCGCGAACCGTAGGTGCCCATGCCGAACTGCACCTTGTCGGTGTCGCCGTGCACGATCGACACGCTCTCGATCGGCACGCCGAAGCGCTCCGACACGATCTGCGCGAAGCTCGTCTCGTGGCCCTGGCCGTGGCTGTGCGCGCCGGTCAGGACTTCGATCGTGCCGATCGGATTGACGCGGACCTCGGCCGATTCCCAAAGACCGACGCCGGCGCCGAGCGAGCCGACAGCCTGCGACGGCGCAATGCCGCAAGCCTCGATGTAGCAGCTCATGCCGATGCCGCGCAGCTTGCCGTGCTTCTCAGCTTCCGCCTTGCGCTTGCCGAAACCGGCGTAGTCCGACGCCTTCATCGCCGCGTCGAGCGAAGCCTCGTAGCCGCCGGCGTCGTAGGTCATGATCACCGGCGTTTGGTGCGGGAACTCCGTAACGAAGTTCTTTCGCCGAAGCTCCGCCGGCGACACGCCAAGCTCACGCGCCGCAGTCTCGACGACGCGCTCGATCAGGAAGGTCGCCTCCGGCCGTCCCGCGCCGCGATAGGCGTCGACCGGCGAAGTGTTGGTGTAGACGGCGCGCACGTTCGCATGGATCGCCGGTATCGCGTATTGCCCGGAGAGCAGCGTCGCGTAGAGGTAGGTCGGCACGCACGATGAGAAGAGCGACATGTAGCCGCCGAAATTGGCGATCGTGTCGACCTTGAAACCGATCATCTTGTTGTCGGCGTCGAACGCCATCTCGGCGTGCGTATGATGGTCACGTCCGTGCGCATCGGCGAGGAACGACTCGGTGCGGTCCGCGACCCATTTCACCGGCACGCCCGACTTCTTCGACGCCCAGAGGCAGACGATTTCCTCCGGATAGATGTAGATCTTGGAGCCGAAGCCGCCGCCGACGTCTGGCGCGATCACACGCAGCTTGTTCTCCGGCGCGACGTTGTAAAACGCGGAAAGAACCAGCCGCGCAACGTGCGGATTCTGGCTCGTCGTCCACAGCGTGTAGTGCTCCTCGGAAGCATCGTAGACGCCAAGCGCCGCGCGCGGCTCGATCGCATTCGGGATGAGCCGGTTGTTGACGACGTCGAGCTTGGTGACGTGCTTGGCCTTGGCGAAAGCAGCATCGACGGCAGCGCCGTCGCCAAGCTCCCAATCGTAGATGAGGTTGCCGGGCGCCTCGGGGTGAAGCTGCGGAGCGCCCTTCTCAAGCGCCTTTACCGCGTCGACGACGGCGGGAAGCTCCTGCCAGTCGATGGAGACGGCATCGGCGGCGTCGCGCGCCTCGCCACGCGTCCGCGCAACGACGATCGCGACCGGCTGTCCGACATAGCGCACGGTATCGACGGCGAGCGCCGGATAGGCGCCCATCTTCATCGGCGTCCCGTCCTTCGACGTGATTGCCCAGCCACAGATGAGGTTGCCGATGCCGTCGGCGGCGAGCTCCGCGCCGGAGAGCACCTTGATCACGCCCGGCATCTTCAAAGCAGCGGACGCGTCGATCTTGCCGACCTTCGCGTGTGCATGCGGCGAGCGAACGAAGGCCGCATGGCACATGCCGGGCACGGTCATGTCGTCGGTGTAGCGGCCGTGGCCCGTGATGAAGCGCTTGTCTTCCTTGCGGGTAGCGCGTGCGCCAATTCCCTCAACGCCCATCTTCATCTCCCTTGATTGTTGTGCGCCCACCCCCTTCCACGTGGAAAGGGAGTGCCCGCGGAGCGGGCCAGTAAGGGCGTATTGTTTCTTCGTTCTGCCTAAGCCGCTTTCTTCGCTCCACCCTTCATCTCGCCAGCGGCGGCGAGGATGGCTTTGACGATGTTGTGGTAGCCGGTGCAGCGGCAGATGTTGCCGTCGAGCTCGTGGCGTACGGTCGCCTCGTCGAGGTTCCCGCCGTAGCGGCGAATCATGTCGACGGCGGTCATGATCATGCCCGGCGTGCAAAACCCGCACTGCAGGCCGTGATGCTCGCGGAACGCGGCCTGCACGGGATGCAGCTCGTCACCGCTCGCGAGACCCTCAATGGTGGTGACCGAGGATCCGTTCGCGGCCGCAGCGAGCACCGTGCACGACTTCACCGCCACGCCGTCCAGATGCACCACGCAGGCACCGCACTGCGACGTATCGCAGCCGACATGCGTTCCGGTCAGTCCGAGATCGTCGCGCAGGAACTGCACCAGCAGCGTGCGATCCTCGACATCGCGGGTCTCCGACCGGCCGTTTACGGTGATGGTGACCTTCGACATTTACGTCCTCCCCTTCCGTACTCTCTCTGCGGCTGACGCCGCGATCATGTTGCTATGACATAGACCAGAAGCAACGCCAGGATGACAAGCAGGCCCCAGACATAGGGCCCGCCGAGGAAGCCAACGGCGGCCTTCGCCTCGACCTCCTCCTCAACCTCGCGCGCAACTTCCTCTACCTCTTCCACAAGGCCTTCCGCGTGATGGGCTGTGGGCGCGGCGACAGCGCCGGCCCCAGCCTTGGTGGCAAAGCAGGAGAAGAACTCGTCGGCGAGCTTTTTCGCCGTGGAATCGATCAGCCGGGCGCCGAGCTGCGCGAGCTTGCCGCCGACCTGCGCATTTACGGAATAGGTAAGCACCGTCTCCCCGCCGTCTTCCGCGAGGTGAACGTCGGCTCCGCCCTTGGCGAAGCCGGCGACGCCGCCCTTCCCTTCGCCGGAGATCGTGTAGCTCTCCGGCGGGTTCACGTTGGAGAACGTGACTTGGCCGTTGAAGGTCGCCTTGACCGGCCCCACCTTGGTCGTCACGCGCGCGGCGAATCCCTCCGACGGGCTTCCCTCGAGCGACTCGCAGCCGGGGATGCACTCTTTGAGGATGGCCGGGTCGTTCAGCATGGCCCAGACGTGCTCGCGCGACGCCGGGATGCGATACTCGCCCTTTAGCTCCATGACCCGACCTCCCCGACGCGGATTGTGCACAGGGGCATAACCGCGGACAACTGAATTTCCAAGCCGGTGTTGCGACGCAATAACCGCGTTGGCGTTGCGCGCCCGACAGGTTAAGAAGCTCCCATGCCCATTGTACCGAGTGACGACCCGCTGCTCAGCCACATGATAGACGCCGCACTCGCTGGAGCCAGGGTGGTGATGTCCGTCTACGGCTCTGACTTCTCCGTCTCCTACAAGATTGACGATACACCTGTAAGCGAGGCGGATGTCGGCTCGGAACAGGCGATCAGCGAGATTCTCGGCGCCGCCCTGCCGGATCTTCCGATCATCGCCGAGGAAGCCGCCTCGGCCGCCGGCCCTCCGCAAGTCGGACGCACCTTTCTGCTTGTCGATCCGCTCGACGGCACCAAGGAGTTCATCAGCCGAAACGGCGAGTTCACGGTCAACATCGCGCTGATCGAGGACGACGTGCCGGTTTCGGGGATTGTCCTCGCGCCTGCCCTCGGGATCGCCTACGCGGCAAACCGCCACGGAGCGTGGAAGGGGACCATCGCCGCCGACCTTTCCGGTATCGACGCATGGACGCCGATCCACGCGCGAAGCAGCAACGCGCACCCCGTCGCCGTGGTCAGCCGCTCGCACATGAACTCGGCGACCGCCAGCACCCTCGCCCAGGTCTCCTGCGGCGAGCATCGCTCGATCGGGTCGTCGCTGAAATTCGGCCTTATCGCCGAGGGCGCGGCCGATTTCTATCCACGCCTTGGGCCCACGATGGAGTGGGATACGGCAGCGGGCGACGCGGTGCTTCGCGCCGCCGGCGGTTCGGTCGTGATGCTCGACGGCGCGCCGCTCCCCTACGGTAAGCGCGACATCGCCAAGATGCGGCCTTTCGAAAATCCGCACTTCTTCGCCGTGGGCGACGAGGCTCTTCTTTCCAGACTCGACCTCGCCGCGCTCGGATCCAACAACACGAGATGAGCTCGCCGCTCGTCCTCTCCTCGAAGGGGCTTGAGGACTACGCGCTCGTCGATTCCGGCCACGGCCGCAAGCTTGAGCGCTTCGGCGCCCTTCTCCTCGAACGCCCCGAGGAGCAGGCGATGTGGAGCCCCAAGCTTCCGCGCGCGGAATGGGAGAAAGCCGACGCCATCTTCACCGGCGATGTCGACGAGGAAGGCGCCGGACGCTGGAAACGGCGCGCAGGCGTTCCCGAATCCTGGACCTGCAAACACGGCGCGCTGCGCTACGAATGCCGCTTCACGTCGTTTCGCCATGTCGGCGCCTTCCCCGAGCAGGAGGCGCATTTCTCCTTCATGCGGACACGGCTGGCGGAGGCCGGCACAGCACCGTCGCTCCTGAATCTCTTCGGTTACACGGGGCTTGCCTCGCTAGTCGCGGCGGAGGCCGGCGCGGAAGTAACGCATGTCGATGCGTCGAAGAAGGCGATCGCCTGGGCGCGCGACAACCAGAAGCTCTCGAACATGGAGGAGCGCCCGATCCGCTGGATCCTCGACGATGCGACGAAGTTCGCGGCACGCGAAGTCCGGCGCGAGCGCAGCTACCACGGCATCCTCCTCGATCCCCCGAAATTCGGGCGCGGGCCGAAGGGCGAGGTGTGGGAGCTTTTCCAGAGCCTGCCGGAGATGCTGGCGCTCTGCCGCCAGCTCGTGAAGCCGCATGGCTTCGTGATCCTGACCGCTTATGCAATCCGCTCGTCGTTCCTGTCGCTCCAGCGCCTGGCCGAAGAAGCCCTTGGGCCGGGCGTCGAAGCGGGTGAGCTGGCGCTGGTCGATCAGGGGGGCGGGCTCGTCGCGACGTCGCTCTTTGCCCGCTGGAACGCGCCATGACGAACGGGCCGCCGCGGGCCGGAAGCTTCAAGAAGATCACCAGCCTTGCAAATCCGCTGGTGAAGGACATCCGCGCGCTGCAACAGAAAAAGCATCGCGACGCGACCGGGCTCTTCATCGCCGAAGGGCAGAAGCTCGTGCGCGACGCTCTCGACGGCGGCTGGCGGGTCGAGATGCTGGCCTACGCGGCGGCAAGCGCGCACGAGGCCGGGATCGGCGCAATCGCGGCGGAAGCCAAGACTGCCGGCGGCACGGTGCTCGAAGTCTCCGCGCCGGTGCTCGAAAAGATCACGCGGCGGGAGAACCCGCAGAACGTGGTCGGAATCTTCAAGCAGCATTTCGCGCCGGAGGCGTCGATCGGGCGCGAGGGCGTCTGGGTGGCGCTCGACCGCGTGCGCGATCCCGGCAATCTTGGCACGATCTTGCGCACTGCCGACGCAGCGGGCATTGCCGGCGTAGCGCTCGTCGGCGCCACCTGCGATCCATTCGGGCTGGAGGCGGTGCGCGCCACCATGGGCTCGATCTTCCATGTGCCGCTGGCAAGAACGAGCGAGGACGGCCTCGCGGCCGCAGCCAAACGGCATGGCGCGCGCCTTGTCGGGACGCATCTTTCCGGGACGATCGGCTACCGCGAGGCGAATTATCGCCAGCCGCTCATCCTTCTCATGGGAAACGAGCAGCAAGGCCTGACCGAGGCGCTCGCCGCGGCCTGCGACGCGCTCGTTCGCATCCCGATGCGCGGCAAGGCGGATTCCCTGAATCTCGCCGTCTCGACGGGTCTTATGATCTACGAGGCCTTAAGGCTGGAGCTACGCTGATCCGGGCCTATACAGCCTTGAGCGCAGGCTCTAAGAAATCCGCGGACAACTCACCAAATCCGCAGGTACGCGGGAGCGTCTGATGCAGGTGCCGAAATCCTCCGCGAAGCTCGTGACCGTGTTCGGCGGCTCCGGATTCGTGGGCCGCTACGTCGTGCAGGCGCTGGCGCGTCGCGGCCACAGGATCCGCGTCGCCGTCCGGCGCCCCGACCTCGCAGGCCACCTGCAGCCACTTGGCATGGTCGGGCAGATCAAGGCGATCCAGGCGAATCTGCGCTACCGGTGGTCCATCGACCGCGCCATCGAGGGCGCCGACGCCGTCGTGAACCTCGTCGGCATTCTGGCTGAAGGCGGACGGCAGACCTTCGACGCCGTCCAGGCTTTCGGGCCCCGGGCGATTGGTGAGGCGGCCCGCGCGCAAGGCATTTCAAGCCTCGTCCATGTCTCCGCCATCGGCGCCGACCAGCCGTCGACCGTCGGCTATCTGCGCACCAAGGCGGAGGGCGAGGCGGGCATTCGCGAGACGTTGCCGGAGGCCGTCATCATGCGGCCCTCCATCATCTTCGGCCCGGAGGACAGCTTCTTCAACCGCTTCGCGGCGATGGCGCGCGTCTCGCCGATGCTGCCGCTGATCGGCGGCGGCAAGACGCGCTTTCAGCCGGTCTTCGCCGGCGACGTCGGTGAGGCGATCGCGCGCGCCGTCGACGGTGGAGCTGAGCAGGGCGCAATCTACGAGCTCGGCGGACCCGAGGTTCTGACCTTCCGCGAATGCATGGAGCGGCTGCTTCAGGTCACGAAGCGGAAACGCGTGCTCTTGCCGGTTCCGTGGGTCGCGGCGCGGATGATGGGCCGCATCGGCGACATCGTCCCGGGCGCGCCGATCACGCTCGATCAGGTCCGCATGCTGAGGTTCGACAACGTCGTTTCGGCCGAGGCGGAACGCGAGCGGCGGACGCTCGCGGGGCTCGGCATCGAGCCGACGGCGCTTGAGATCGTGCTCCCGACCTATCTGAGCCGCTTCCGCGAATACGGCGAGTTCGCCGAAACCCGCACCGCGCCTTAGTCCCTACGCGATCAGCCAGAGGCCGATCAGCCCGGCGACGCCGACGACCGCGCGCCACCAGGCGAAAGGCGCGAAGCCGTGGCGCGTGACGAAGCCTACGAGCGTCTTCACGACGAAAAGCGCTGCCACGAACGCCACGACGAAGCCGATTGCGACGAGGCCGATATCGCCGCCTGTGAGCACGGCTCGGTTCTTGTAGAAGTCGAGCACGAATGCGCCGAGCATCGTGGGTATCGCGAGGAAGAACGAGAATTCCGCCGCCGACTTCTTGTCGCATTTCATCAGAAGCGCGCCGGCAATGGTGGCGCCGGAGCGCGAAACGCCCGGCACGATGGCAAGGCACTGGAAGAGCCCGATCACGAAGGCCACCCAGAGCGGAAAATGCATGGCGTCTTCGTGGTGCGTCTCCGTATCGAGCCAGTCGAGCGCGGCGAGCGCCAGACCACCGACGATCAGCACCACGCAGATCAGCGCCGGCGAATTGAAGAGCACGTTCTTGATGAAATCGTGGAGCGCGAGCCCGACAACCGCCGCAGGCAGGAAGGCGACCACGATCGACAGGACGAAGCGTCGCGCCGCCGGGTCGCTGGGCAGCGCCACGAGGACGCCCCAAAGCCGCCCGAAATAGACGAAGACAACGGCGAGGATTGCGCCGAGCTGGATCAGAACGTTGAAGGTGTCCCAGAAGGCCTTCTCGCGGCCCGTGCCGATCCCAAAAAGCTCAGTCGCGAGAAGGAGATGCGCCGTCGAGGAGACCGGGATGAACTCTGTGATGCCCTCGATGATCCCAAGGACCACTGCATCGAATATGGACTGGAGACCCATCCCGCGCTACCCCGACCGAATCGCTCGTCGAGGCGCGGCTTAGCATCTTCATGCGACAGAATCCGTCGACACTCTGACGCAACCCAACGGTCCCCTGCATGATCACGCTTTTCCACCACGCTCTATCGGTCCCCTCCCGCTTCGTGCGGCTGGTGCTCGGTGAGTGCGAGGAGACGCCGGAGCTGGTCGAGGAGCGGATGTGGGAGCGGCGGGAGGAGTTCCTGCTCATCAATCCGGCCGGGACGCTCCCTGTGCTGATCGAGAACGACGATCCGCCGATCGCCGGCGTTTGGGCGATCTCCGAATATCTCGACGAAACGCGCGGTTTCGCGCTGAACGAGCGGCGGCTCCTTCCCGCCAACGCCAACCAGCGCGCCGAGGTGCGCCGGCTTTGCGAATGGTTCCTCTACAAGTTCGACGAGGAAGTGACGTCCTACCTCGTGGAGGAAAAGGTCGCGAAGCGCGAGCGCGCCAAGCTCGGCGGCAACGGCGGCGCGCCGGATTCCTCGCTGTTAAGGGCCGCCAGGGCCAACATCCGCACCCATCTTCACTATATCGAGCATCTGATCTCGGCGAAGAACTGGCTCGCCGGGGAGCGGATGAGCTATGCCGATCTGGCGGCGGCGGCCGCCCTTTCGGTCGCCGATTATCTGGGCGAGGTCCCATGGCAGGACGCCTCGGAGGCAAAGGACTGGTACATGCGCCTGAAGTCGCGCCCGGCGTTCCGACCGCTGCGGGCCGATCAGGTACGCGGGCACATGCCCCCGGCGCACTACGCCAATCTCGACTTCTGACGCCGGCAAAGCTGCGCGCGCTGATCGAGGCGCTGGCGCGCGAGAGAAGGCTTCGACGCGATCGGCGTCGCCGCGCCCGATGCCATTCCGCAGGCCGCAGGACGGCTTCGACAAGCCGTAGACGACGGCCACCATGGCACGATGCGCTGGCTCGCCGAAACGGCGGAGCGGCGCGGCAGCCCGGCGACGCTCTGGCCAGAGGTGCGCTCCGTCATCATGCTCGGCATGAACTACGGGCCTGACGGCGATCCGCTTGCGACGCTTGCCGACCGGCAGGCGGGAACCATCTCCGTCTATGCGCGGAACCGCGACTACCACGATCTCATCAAAGGCGCGCTGAAGCGCATCGCATCCGAATTCGCGGCGCGCGCCGGCGCCGATGTAAAGGTCTTCGTCGACACGGCGCCGGTCATGGAGAAGCCGCTCGCCGAAGCCGCCGGTCTCGGCTGGCAGGGCAAGCACACCAACCTCGTCAGTCGCGACTACGGCTCGTGGCTCTTCCTCGGCGCGATCTTCACCGACGCTCCGCTCAAGCCCGACGATGCCGAGGCCGACCATTGCGGCAACTGCCGCGCCTGCCTCGACATCTGTCCGACAGACGCCTTCCCTGCGCCCTACCGTCTCGATGCACGACGCTGCATCTCGTATCTCACGATCGAGCATGACGGACCGATCCCGCGCGAGCTTCGCGCCTCGATGGGGAATCGCATCTTCGGCTGCGACGATTGCCTCGCCGTCTGTCCCTGGAACAAGTTCGCTAGGGAGGGACGGCAGGTGAAGCTCGCCGCGCGCGAAGACCTGAACGCGCCGCGGCTGAAGGATTTGGCGCGGCTTGACGACAGTGCTTTCAGAAAGCTCTTTTCCGGATCGCCGGTGAAGCGCATCGGGCGCAATCGCTTTGTCAGAAATGTGCTGATCGCAATCGGCAACTCGGATGAGCCCGGACTCGGCGCCGAGGCCGAGCGACTTCTTGCCGACGATGCACCAGCAGGTGCGCGGCGCGGCGGTGTGGGCGCTGCAACGCTTGGCACCGACGCGCGTTGCCAATCTGGCTACGGAATACCTGAAGAACGAACCTGACAATAACGTCCGCGCCGAGTGGCATGCGGCAGAAAGCGAGACACGATGAGACGACATCGCGCAGCTCTCAAGTCGCTGCACCGCCCGCACCTCAGGCTCCCTTCGCTCGAACGCAGACACCAGGTGGCCGTCAAGCGGGGCGCGCTTGGCGCAGGAGGCGCCGGCGCGATCGGAGCCGGCACGGTCGGGATCGGCAGCGTCATGGTCGGCGCGCTGGCCGATCGGTGCGCTGGCAATCGGTGCCCTCGCCATCGGCCGGCTCGCAATCAAACGCGCGCGCATCGAGCGGCTCTCGATCGGCACGCTCGAAGTCGACCGGCTCATCGTCCGCGAGCACGGCGACCCAAGCGAAGAAAGCTGAGGCCGGCCATTCGCCTCTTCGTCTTCGGCTTCGGCTATTCGGCGCGCGCCGTCGCCGCGCGCATGCGCCCGCAACTCGACGCCGTGTGGGGCACGACGCGCGATCCGGACAAGATCGAGGAGATTGCGGCGCTTGGGGTGACGCCGCTCCTTTTTGACGGGAACGCGCGTCCGAGCGGAGAAAGGCCGCCGCTTTTCAGTTGCGACCACATCTTGCTCTCAATCGCCCCTGGTGAAGCCGGCGACCCGGTGCTCCGGCATTTTGCGGAAGACATCGCGGCGGCGAAGCCGAAGGTGCTCGTCTATCTCTCCACCGTCGGCGTCTATGGCGACCACGGCGGCGCCTGGGTCGACGAGGCGAGCGAATGCCGCCCGGTCTCGACACGCTCGCGCGAGCGTGTAGCAGCGGAAGAAGCGTGGAGGCGCTTTGCAGACAAGACCGGCGCGCCGCTCGCGATCGTCCGCCTTGCCGGAATCTACGGACCGGGGCGCGGGCCGTTCGAGAAGATCAGGCGCGGCACTGCGCGGCGGATCGTGAAGCCCGGCCAGGTCTTCAACCGCATCCACGTCGAAGACATTGCGAATATGGTTAACGCGGCGTTTACGCAGCGCGCCGACGGCGTCTTCAACGGCAGCGACGACGAGCCCGCGCCGCCGCAGGACGTGCTCGCCTATGCGGCGGGCCTTCTTGGGCTGCCCCTCCCCCCGGAGGTGCCGTTCGAGACGGCGAAACTTTCCGACATGGCGCGGAGCTTCTACGGCGAGTCGAAGCGCGTCCGGAACGACAGGATCAAGCGCGAGCTCGGCGTCCACCTTGCCTTTCCGACCTACCGCGAGGGATTGAAGGCCGTGCTCGAAGCCGAGGGTTCTGCCTCGGTTAAACCGCCGCAGGCGCTGTCATAATCCTGTCGGCTATATGTACCAGACAGGCGCGATGGTCGATTTTGTCCGATTCGTCGAAGCGCTCTGTGTCGTCACCGCGATCTTCCACTGGACGAGCATTCTCGTCGTAGGCATACGCGCTCGGGCGAGCCACGCGTTGCGGCCTCAGCCGCCCGACGCGCCCGGCGTCACGATCGTGCGCCCCGTCTGCGGGCTTGAGAACAATATCGAGGCGACGCTTCGCACCACCTTCGCGCTCACCTATCCGCGCTATGAGATTCTCTTCTGCGTCGCCGCGGAGCGCGATCCGGTCGTGCCTCTGGTCCGCTCGCTGATCGCCGAACACCCGGAGGTTCCGGCGCGCCTTCTCGTCGGCGACGACCGGGTCAGCGTCAATCCGAAGCTGAACAATGTCGTCAAGGGCTGGGAGGCCGCGTCCTTCGATTGGATCGCGATGACCGACAGCAACGTGCTGATGCCGCGCGACTACGTGGAGCAGCTCCTGGGCCGCACGGATCCACAGACGGCGATCGCCAGCGCGCCGCCCGTCGCGAGCGACCCGGAAGGCCTCTGGGCGGAGCTCGAATGCGCCTTCCTGAACACCTACCAGGCGCGCTGGCAGCTTGCCGCCGATGCGGTCGGCATCGGCTTCGCACATGGAAAGAACATGCTCTGGCGGCGCGAGGTGCTGGACGCCGCCGGCGGCATACGCGCGCTCGGCACCGAGCCCGCGGAGGACGCCGCCGGCACCAAGATCGTGCGCGCACGCGGGCTCAAGGTGCATCTGGTCACGCGCCCGTTCCCACAGCCGCTCGGCCATCGCCGCTTCGGCGAAGTCTGGCGGCGCCAGCTTCGCTGGGCGAGGTTGCGGCGCGCCTCGTTCAAGGGATTCTTCCTTCCCGAAATTCTTTCGGGCGGCTTTCTGCCTCTCCTTGGCCTCTTGTTCCTGACCGCCGAGGGCGCGGTTCCGGTGCTCGCCGCGCTCGGATGCGTGGCCATCTGGTACGGCGCCGAATGCGCGCTTGCCGCGGCGCTCGGCTGGCCGCTGACGTGGCGCACGCCGTTCCTCGCGGTCCTGCGCGATGCGATGCTGCCGTGTCTTTGGGCGACGGCGATGAGCGGCAACGAGTTCGTGTGGCGCGGCACCGCGATGGATATCGGCACGCCTGCCGAGCCGGAGCGCACTCTGCAACTCGCCGAAGAGTAACCGCCTAGACGCGCGTCCTGAGCAGAACCGCCTTCTCGGGCGAGACCTTCTGCCGGACCGCGATGATGAAAACGCCGATCAGCGCGATTATGGTCCCGAGCGCCATGCGGCTGTCGAAACGGTCGCCTGTCAGCCAGATACCGAAGCCGATCGCCATCAACGGCGACATCAGCGTCAGCGGCGCCACGAGGTTCGCCTCGTAGCGCTGAATGAGCCCGTAGTACATCGTATGGGCCACGACCGAGACGATCAGCGCCGAAAAGAGCAAAATCAAAAGAAACGGCCAGCCGGCATTCAGTGCCGCGCTGAACTGGTCCTTCTCCAGAGCCACCGTGAGCGGCGTCAGCACGATCACCGAGGCAAAGCCGACCCACGCCTGAATGCGAAGCGGACGCACGATTTCGAGCTGCTTCATCATGACTGCCCCGAGCGCACCCGAGAAGGCTCCGCCCGCCACGAACAAAAGGCCGGTCGAGAGATCGAAGCCGTTCGGGTCCCACATGACAAGGATGACACCGGAGACGGCAAGCGCGATGCCAATGCCGCGACGCCAGCGGATGCGCTCGCCAAGCATCAGGATCGAAAGGACCGTCACCATTGGGACGCCAAGCTGAAGCACGACGGCGGCTGACGACGGGCTCGCGGTCTGCAACCCCACGAACATCAGCCCGAAGCCGCCGCCACCCATCAGCACGCCGACGACGAAGGCCCGCCAGGGCGGACGCGGTACGGGCAGGAGCCAGGGTGACACCGCGATCGCGATCAGCGCCGAGCGTGCCGTGGCGAAGAAGAGCGGCGGCACATGCAATTGGCCGACCAGAACCTTGGCTGCGATCATGTTCAGCGCCCAGACCAGGCAGATGAACACGAAGACGATAAAATCGCGAAGGGACATCGCTGAGGGCTGACGAGACAGGAAGTTTCAAAGAAAGAGGAGGAGCGTGGGGCCTCCCCTACCCGCTCCAGTCGAGCACCACTTTTCCGCTTTCGCCCTTCGCCATGATCTCGAAGCCCTGGCGGAACGCGTTCGCGGAGAAGCGGTGGGTGATGACGCGGCGGATGTCGAGGCCGGATTGCAGCATGGCGATCATCTTGTGCCAGGTCTCGAACATCTCGCGGCCGTAGATGCCTTTGAGCGTGAGCATGTGGAAGACAATCTTCGTCCAGTCGACCGGGAACGGCCGCGAGGGGATGCCGAGCATGGCAATCTTGCCGCCCATGATGATCGTGTCGAGCATCTGGTTCAGCGCCGCTTCCGCACCGCTCATTTCAAGCCCGACGTCGAACCCCTCGCGCATTCCGAGCCGCGCGATGACCGACTTCAGATCTTCTTCCGCAACGTTCACCGGCACGACGTCGGCGACCTTGCCGGCAAGCTCCAACCGATATTGGTTGACGTCGGTGATGACGACATGGCGCGCGCCGACATGGCGGGCGACGGCGGCCGCCATGATGCCGATCGGCCCGGCGCCGGTGACGAGCACGTCCTCGCCCACGAGATCGAAGGAGAGGGCCGTGTGGACCGCATTGCCGAGCGGATCGAGGATCGCGCCAAGCTCGTCATCGACGTCGTCGGGAAGCGGCACGGCGTTGAAGGCGGGAATCTTCACGTAATTCGCGAAGGCGCCGGGGATGTTGACGCCGATGCCGCGGGTTTCGGGGTCGAGGTGATAGCGCCCGCCGCGCGAGGCGCGGCTGTGCATGCCGATGACGTGCCCCTCGCCCGATACGCGCTGTCCGGGCTTCAGCCCGCGCACGGCCGAACCGACCTCGACGATCACGCCGGCATATTCGTGGCCGACGACCATAGGGACGGGGATGGTCTTCTTCGCCCACTCATCCCAGTTCCAGATGTGGATGTCGGTGCCGCAGATGCCGGTCTTTGCGACCTTGACCAGGATCTCGTCCGGACCGATCTCCGGCACCGGCTCGTTCTGCAGCCACAGGCCCGGTTCGGCCTTCGCCTTGACCAGCGCCTTCATGTCATTGCGCATCAGACGATCCCCAATTCCTTCCCCGCGTCCTTGAACGCCTGGATGGCAAAATCGACGTCGGCCTCGGAGAGCGCGGCGGACATCTGCGTGCGGATGCGGGCTTTTCCCTTTGGCACGACGGGAAAAAAGAAGCCTGCGACATAGACGCCGCGCTCGTCGAGCGCCGCCGCCATGTCCTGCGCACGCCGCGCCTCGTGCAGCATTACCGGGATAATGGGCGTCTTCCCCGGCAGGCATTCGAAGCCCGCCGCCTCCAGTCCCTCGCGGAACCGCGCAACGAGCTTCGCCAGATGCGCGCGGCGGTCGTCCGCCTTCTCGGCGATGTCGATCGCTTTCAGCGAACCGGCGGCGACCGGGGGGCTGAGCGAGTTTGAGAAGAGGTAGGGCCGTGCGCGCTGACGCAGCATGTCGATGACCAGTTGCGGCGCGGCGACGAAGCCACCCATCCCGCCGCCGAGCGTCTTGCCCAGCGTGCCGGTGACGATCTGGACGCGCTCGCCCGCGCCGGTCAGCGCCGGCGAGCCGCGTCCCCCTTCGCCGAGATGCCCGTGCGCGTGACAATCGTCGACCATGACGAAAGCGCCGTAGCGCTCCGCGAGGTCGCAGACCTCCGGCAGCTTCGCCACGTAGCCGTCCATCGAGAAGACGCCGTCTGTGGCGATCAGCTTGAAGCGTGCACCGTCGGCCTCGGCCTGCTTCAGTTGCGCTTCGAGATCGCCCATGTCGGAATTGGCGAAGCGATAGCGCTTCGCCTTGCAGAGCCTGATGCCGTCGATGATGGAAGCGTGATTGAGGCTGTCCGAGATCACCGCGTCCTCGGCCGAAAGCAGCGGCTCGAACACGCCACCATTTGCATCGAAGCAGGCGGCGAAGAGGATGGCGTCGTCCTTGCCGAGCCAGCGCGCGATGCGCTCCTCGAGCTGACGGTGCAGCGTCTGCGTCCCACAGATGAAACGCACCGAGGCCATGCCGAAGCCAAACGCATCGAGCGCGTCTCGGGCTGCCGCGATCACCTCCGGGTGGTCGGCGAGGCCGAGATAATTGTTGGCACAAAGGTTGAGCATCTCTCGCTCGCCGCCCTGCGCGCGCGGGTCCCTGATGCGGATATGGGCCGACTGCGGCGTGGTGATCAGCCGCTCGCGCTTGGTGAGGCCGTCGGCCTCGATGCCCGAAAGCTCGGTGCTGAGATGAGCGAGGAAGGGATGCGTCACGATGCCGGCTCCTTGCTGGCCAGCCGGGCGGATAAGCGTGCGCTTCCCCGCCGGGATCGTCGATGCGCCAGGACCTCGTCATCGACCGCGTGAGCGTAGCACGGCCCGACCGGCACCTTGCCGTGGCCGCCCGGAATGTCGAGCACATAGGTCGGCTGGCAAAGGCCGGAAACCGCGCCGCGGAGCGACCGCATCAGCGCCTGTCCTTCACCGATCGTGGTGCGGAAGTGGCGCCGTGCCCGGCGCGAGATCGCCCTGATGCAGATAATAGGGCTTCACGCGGTTCTCGACGAAGGCGCGCATCAGCGCAGCGAGCGTCGGAGCGTCATCGTTGACCCCCTTCAGAAGCACCGTCTGGCTCACCAGCGGAACGCCGGCATCGGCAAGCCGCGCGAGCGCCGCCCGGCCGGCCGGGGTGAATTCGCGCGGATGGTTCGCGTGGATGGCAAGCCATGTCGTCACACCGTCCGCCTTGAGCGCCGCAACCAGCGCCGCATCGACACGCTCCGGCGCAACGAGCGGTACGCGCGTGTGCCAGCGAAGCACTTTCACGTGTTCGATCGCGGCGAGTCGCCGTCGTCACCGCCGCGAGCCGCCTCGGGCTCAGCACCAGCGGATCGCCACCGCTGACGATCACCTCCCAGATTTCAGGATGCGCCGAAATGTAGTCGAGCGCGGCTTCGATCTCCGCCTCGGAAAGATGCGCTGGCCGGCCCGGCCCGACCATCTCGCGGCGGAAGCAGAAGCGGCAATAGACGGCGCAGATATTCGCAAGCTTCAGGAGCACGCGATCGGGGTAGCGATGCACAAGCCCAGGCACCGCCTCGTGCGCATCGTCGCCGATCGGGTCGGCGCTCTCTTCCGGCACCGATTGAAGCTCCGCCGGATCGGGAAGGAACTGGCGGGCGATCGGGTCGTGCGGATCGGAGGCGTCGATCAGCTCCGCCATATCCGGCGTAACCGCAACAGAGTAGCGCGCGGCAACGCGCTCCAGGTCGACGAGGCGGTCGCCCGCCGGGGAACCGGCTTCGACAATATCGGCGGCCCTTCGAAGCGTTCGGACAAAGCTCATGGCGAAGGTACCTCCTCCGGCATCGGCGTCCAGATCACGTCCTCGATGCGCTCCGCGCCGGTCGCGAGCATCACCAGCCGGTCGAGGCCAAGCGCCGCGCCGCTTGCCGGTGGCATGACGGCAAGCGCGGCCAGAAAATCTTCGTCGATCGGATAGCGCTCGCCGTAGATGCGCTCCTTCTCGTCCATGTCGGCCTCGAAGCGCCGTCGCTGCTCGACCGGGTCGGTCAGCTCGCCGAAGGCATTCGCCAGTTCCACGCCGCAGGCATAGAGCTCGAAGCGTTCGGCAAGGCGTGGTTCGGACGGTTTTCGGCGCGCCAGCGCTGCCTCGCTCGCAGGATAGTCGTAGAGGATGGCAGGACGGCCGATTCCCAGATGCGGCTCGACCCGCTCTGTCATGAATCTTGCTGAAGATGTCGGACCATGTGTCGTCCGCCGCAACGCGGATGCCCGCGGCCTGCGCCTCGACGGCAAGCCGACCAGGCGGACGGAAGGGTCTCCGGGTCGTCCGGAAGCGTCGCCATCAGCGCGATGCCGGCATGCCGGGCGAAGGCGTCCGCGACCGTCAGCCGCTCAGGCTCGGCGAACGGGTCCGCTTCCCGGCCACGGAACTTGAAGGCCTCGGCTCCCGCTACCCGCGCCGTCGTGGTGAGGATCGCGGCGCAGTCCGCCATCACCCGCTCGTAGGGCTCACGCGCCCGATACCACTCGATCAGCGTGAATTCCGGATGGTGCAACGCGCTCCGCTCGCGATTCCGGAAAACCCGCGCAAAATCGACGATCCGCTCCTCGCCCGCCGCGATGAGCTTCTTCATGGCGAATTCCGGCGACGTATGGAGATAGCGGCGGGTTCTCGCGCCGGTTGTCTCCACAAGCTCGGTTGCGAAGGCGCTGAGATGCGTCTCGTTGCCGGGCGAGACCTGCAACGCCCCGGCCTCGACTTCCGTGAAGCCCTCGGCCTCGAACCAGCGGCGCAGCGCCGCCACGATCCGGCCCCGAGCGGCGAGAAACGGCCGGCGCACGGCGTGCGCTTCCGGCGACCACCAGACACGGGCGGAGGCAGCGGGGGCAGATTTCGGCGCTTTGGCGAGGAGGCTGTTCATTGCCACACGGATCGGCTAGCTGCGGGGGCGAAAAGCGGCAAGGGCCGCATCAATCGCCGGAAAGAGGTTTAGACGTGAAGGTCATCGCAAGCTCGGTGCGCAAGGGCAATATCCTCGAAGTCGACGGGCAGCTCTATAGCGTGCTGACGGCAGAGAGCTTCTTCCCGGGAAAAGGCACGCCGACCACACAGGTCGAAATGCGCCGGCTATCCGACGGCGTGAAGACGGTGCAGCGCTACAAGACCACAGAGCAGGTCGAGCGCGCCTACGTGGAGGACCGCGAACATACCTACCTCTACCAGGACGGGGAAAGCTACGTCTTCATGAACCCGGAAAGCTTCGAGCAGGTCTCGGTGCCCGCTGACGTGATCGGCGACCAGGCCACCTTTCTGCAGGAGGGCATGCCCTGCATGATCTCGCTGTTTGAGGGAACGGCAGTCGCGATCGACCTGCCGCAGAAGGTGACGCTCGAAGTGACCGAGACCGAGCCGACGGTGAAGGGCCAGACCGCCTCCTCGTCCTACAAGCCAGCGATCCTTTCAAACGGCGCGCGCACGATGGTGCCGCCGCATATTGCGGCAGGAACGCGCATCGTGGTGATGACGGCGGACGGCAGCTACGTGGAGCGCGCGAAGGACTAGCACCGCAAACGCGATATCAGCCCGCGGCCTTCCACTCACTCGGAGCCTTGCCGGTCACGCGGGCGAACTCGCGATTGAAGTTGGATTTGGTGTTGAACCCGCTTGCCAGCATGGCGGCCGTCACGTTGTCGCCGGCCCGCAAGCGTTCGCACGCATGCGCTATCCGAAAATTATTGATGTAGCGCGAGACGTTCTCGCCGGTGCGTCGGTTGATCGCCGCGGAGAGCTGCTTGACGGGGACGTGCAGGCGCCGGGCAAGGCGGGCTAGCGTCAGATCGGGGTCGAGGTAGAGCTGGTCCTCGCGCACCAACTTGTCGAGCCGCTGCATCAGCGCCTCATCCCCAGCGCTGTCCACGGCCGGCAGCGATGCGGCGTCCGGGGCAGCGGGTTCGGCCTCACCGATAAGATCGCTCGACACTGCGAGCAGGCCGATGCTCAGAAGTGCCATCGAAGAGAAGACGCTGATGATCCAGGGCCGCCAGAAGCTGAGGTCGAGCGCAACCGCCAGAGCGATCAGCCCGTCGCTGAGCGCGGACAGGATGAGGGCGAGCGCGATGACACACCAGATCAGGCCCGGGATGCGGCCGGTCTCCAGCCGCACGAGCGGCAGGCCGCCCCCGCTCCGCCTCAGCGTCACCAGGATCGCCGCGCCATAGGCCACGAAAATCGCTGACACGACCACGTCGAGGGTGGCGGGCGCGAAGAAGACGCAGAAGGCGGTGAAGGCCGGGACGGCGAGATGAAAGAGGTCCCGCCGGTCGGCCGGGCGGATCGCGCTTGACCGGAAAGCCACCCAAGCCAGCGGCGGGAGCACCGTTGCGGTGATCGGTTGCACCGGGTGCAGTACGCCCACGGCGTAATATTGGGTGAGCGCGACGATCACCCCCTGCAGCCCGCCAAACAGGAGCAGCGCCGAAAAGAGCCAAGGATACTCCCCGGCGAGCCGCGTGCGCAGGAACAAAAAGCCCAGTACGAGCGCCACGATCATCGGAATCGGCAGGGCGAGCATCACGGGTTCTTCAGCCTCTCCCCGATTGGAAAGCTCCGACATCCGGTTCGGCGCGACCTGAAACCGGTTCGAGGACGCGGAAATCCGCGCCCTGCCTCAGGACGAGGCCGCATTCCCCATAAAACGGAGCTGACAAATGAAACAGATACTTCTCGCCGCCAGCCTCGCGGCAGTTCTGAGCACGGCCGCGCTTGCAGAGCCAATCGCCGGATACGACAGACTGACGGTCGCAGCGTCGCACCGCCCCGAGCCGCTGGCAGCCTCGGTGTGGTACCCGGTCGGCACGCCGACCTATCGCGGCCTGGTCGGCGACAACGCCGTCTTCAAGGGCACATCCGCCTATGTCGGCGCCTCAATCGCCGATGGGCAACACCCGCTATTCGTGCTGTCGCATGGATCGGGGGGCAACATGGACAACCTCTCCTGGCTGGCGTCGAAGCTAGCGCTCGCCGGCGCCATGGTGCTCGCGGTTAATCACCCCGGCAGCACTTCGGGCAATTCCTCGCCGCGGCGCTCGCTCCGCCTCGATGAGCGGGCGAAGGACCTCTCCGCCGCGCTCGACGTGTTCCTGGCCGATCCGACCTTCGGGCCGCACGTCGACCGGTCGCGTATCGTCTCGATCGGCTTCTCGCTTGGTGGCGCGACCGCGCTCAATCTGGCCGGGCTCAGGTTCGACCGGGAGGCCTACGCCGACTATTGCGCCGGGCCAAACCACGTGCAGGCGGACTGCGTGTTCTTTGCCAAGGGCGGCGTGGATTTCGCCAACCTTCCCGAAGGCTTCGCCGCGGACATGCGTGACCCGCGCATCGACGCCACCGTCGCGATCGACCCCGGCTTCACCTATGCGGCCACCGCCGAGAGCGCCGCGGCGACGACGATTCCGGTGCTACTGATCAACCTTGGCCGCGAGACGCTCTTCCACGCCGCCGACGTGAGCGCCGGGGGCAGCAACCTCTTGGGGCACTTGCCGAACGCGCACTATGCCGTGGTCGCGCCGGGACACCACTTCACCTTCCTCGCCGTTTGCAAGCCGGCCGGCCACGACCTCCTGATCGAGGAACACGACGACCCGGTCTGCGACGACCCTGAGGGCACGGATCGCGCGCTGGCGCACGACGGCGATCGCGGACGCCATCGCGGACTTCCTGGAGCGTCTCTGAGAAGCCCCAAAAGAAAAGGCCCGCGGCATGTGCCGCGGGCCTTGAATGTCTCTATGAGGAGCGGGCCGCTATTCCTCCGTCGCTTCCTCGCTTGCGTCCCCGGTCGCCTCTTCGCTCTCGGGCTCATCTTCGCCCTCGGGCTCATCGTCATCGTTCTGCTGCTTCTTCAAGGCAGCGCCGAGGATGTCGCCGAGCGAGGCGCCGGAATCGGTCGACCCGTACTGGGCGACCGCCTCCTTCTCCTCGGCGATCTCAAGCGCCTTGATGGAGAGCGAGATCTTGCGGCTCTTCTTGTCGATGTTGGTGACGCGGGCGTCGACCTTCTCGCCGGGGGCGAAGCGGTCGGGCCGCTGCTCGGAGCGCTCGCGCGACAGCTCGGCGCGACGGATGAAGGCGGTCATGTCGGAATCCGCGATCTTCACCTCGATGCCGGAATCCGTGACCTGCGTCACCTCGCCGGTAACGATGGCGCCCTTCTTGAGACCGCTGACGGCCTCCATCGGATCGCCGCCGACCTGCTTGACGCCGAGTGAGATGCGCTCCTTCTCGATGTCGACGTCGAGCACCTTGGCCTGGACCATGTCGCCCTTCTTGTAGTCCTCCATCGCCTCCTCGCCGGAACGGTTCCAGTCGAGGTCGGAGAGGTGAACCATGCCGTCGACGTCGTTCTCCAGCCCGAGGAAGAGGCCGAACTCGGTCTTGTTCTTGACCTCGCCCTCGATGCTCGAGCCGACCGGATGCTTCTCCGCGAACTCTTCCCACGGATTGCGCATGGTCTGCTTCAGGCCAAGCGAGACGCGGCGCTTGGCGGCGTCGACTTCCAGGATCACGACCTCAACCTCCTGCGAGGTGGAGACGATCTTGCCCGGATGGACGTTCTTCTTCGTCCAGCTCATTTCCGAGACGTGGATCAGGCCCTCGATGCCAGGCTCCAGCTCCACGAAGGCGCCGTAGTCGGTGATGTTGGTGACGCGGCCGGTGAAGCGCGCGCCGATCGGGTACTTCGCCTCGATGCCTTCCCACGGATCCGCCTCGAGCTGCTTCATGCCGAGCGAGATGCGGAAGGTCTCCGGGTTGATACGGACGATCTGCACCTTCACCGTCTCGCCGATATTGAGGATCTCGGACGGATGGTTGACGCGCCGCCATGCCATGTCGGTGACGTGCAACAGTCCATCGATGCCGCCGAGATCAACGAACGCACCGTATTCGGTGATGTTCTTGACGACACCGTCGACCACCTGGCCCTCGTGCAGACGCTGCACCAGCTCGGAGCGCTGCTCGGCGAGCGTGTCCTCCAGCACCGAGCGGCGCGAGACGACGATGTTGCCGCGCCGCTTGTCCATCTTGAGGATGCGGAACGGCTGCGGCGAGTTCATCAGCGGGCCGACGTCGCGCACCGGGCGCACGTCCACCTGGCTGCGCGGCAGGAAGGCCACGGCGCCGTCGAGATCGACGGTGAAGCCGCCCTTGACCTGATTGAAAATCTGACCGGTGACGGTCTCGTTCTTCTCGAACATTTCTTCGAGACGGACCCAGCTCTCCTCGCGGCGCGCCTTCTCGCGGGAGAGCATCGCCTCCCCGAGCGCGTTCTCGACCCGCTCCAGATAGACTTCCACCTCGTCGCCCGGCTTCAGCTCGCCGTCACGACCGCGAACGCCGAACTCCTTGAGCGGCACCCGCCCCTCGACCTTGAGGCCGACGTCGATGATTGCGACGTCCTTCTCGATCGCGATGACCCTGCCTTTGACGACATTGCCTTCGGCGAGATCGCTCGTGGCGAAGGACTCTTCCAGGAGAGCGGCGAAATCCTCCCGGGTCGGTTGCATTTCTGCGACTTGCATCAAAACTCCTGACAGCCGGGTCAACATGACCCTGCCCTGCGCCGGGCGTTAGCGTTGCGTTTGTCGCCTTCTGCCTCCCCCTCATCGAGAGGGCCGGCGCACCGCGAGGCCGAGGGCGACGATTCTTGGTTCCGAGAGCGGCGTGGCCTGCGAACGAAAGAGAAGCGCACCCCAAAGAGGGCGCGCCCTTCATTCTCTCGCGATTTTGCGGCCCACGTAGTCTACGGCCGCCCGGAACGCGGCTTCTATATCCAAATCGGTGGTATCGAGCAAGTAAGCGTCCGGGGCGGGTCGAAGCGGCGAATCCGTGCGCGCGATATCGCGCTCGTCACGCCGCCTGAGGTCCTCAAGAACCTCGTCTTCCGAGATATCGGCGCCACCCTGGCGCATTTCAAGCGTGCGGCGGCGTGCGCGGGTCTCCGGCGAGGCGGTGACGTAAAGCTTCGCCGGCGCGTCCGGGAAGACCACCGTGCCGATGTCGCGCCCGTCGAGCACCGCACCGGGCGGTGCGGCGGCGAAGGCGCGCTGCTTCTCACGCAGTATGGTCCGAAGCCTCGGCATCACTGCGACCCGCGAGGCCGCCTCGCCGATCGCATGGTCCGCAAGCCGCTTCGCGTCGAGCGCGCCGAGGTCGATCGTCGCCGCCGTGGCGACGGCGGCATCCTCGTCGTCGAGATCGGCGCCCTCCGCAATGAGCCGGTCGGCGACCGCGCGGTAGGTCAGGCCCGTGTCGAGGTGGCGGAGTCCGAAATGCCGTGCCAGCCGTCGTGCGAGCGTCCCCTTGCCGCTCGCCGCCGGACCGTCGATCGCAACGACGGCGATGTCCGTCACGCCGCTTCCGCGTCGTCGGCAAAGCCCGCGCCAAGGCTCTTCAAGAGCGCGACGAAGCTCGGGAAGGACGTGGCGATCGTGGCGCTGTCGTCCACCGTGACCGGCCGCTCGGCGGCCAGGCCCATGACGAGGAAGCTCATCGCGATGCGGTGGTCGAGATGCGTCGGCACCGTTCCGCCGCCCTTCACGCGCCCACCCTCGACGACCAGGCTCGCCTTCCCCTCGCGGCATTCGACGCCGTTCGCCTCAAGCCCGCGCGCGACGGCGGCAAGCCGGTCGGACTCCTTCACCCGCAGTTCTTCGAGGCCCTCCATCACCGTGCGCCCTTCGGCAAAGGCGGCGGCGACGGCGAGCACCGGATATTCGTCGATCATCGAAGGCGCGCGCTCGGGCGGCACCGTGACGCCTTTCAGCTTCGAGGCGCGCACATGCACGTCGCCGATCGTCTCGCCGCCAGAGAGTCGCTCGTTCTCGATTGCAAGGTCGGCGCCCATCTCATTCAAGGTGGCGATCAGGCCGGTGCGGGCAGGATTGAGAAGCACGCTTTCGATCGTCACATCCGAGCCGGCGACGAGCAGCCCGGCGACGATCAGGAAAGCGGCGGAACTCGGATCGGCCGGCACCGTGATCGCCTGCGGCTTCAGCGCCGGGCGGCCGACCAGACGGATCGCCGTCGCGCCGTCAGGCATTTGCGACGGTCGAGATGTCGGCGCCAAAGCCCTTCAGCATCCGCTCGGTGTGGTCGCGTGTCGCGACCGGCTCGATCACGGTCGTCACGCCACCGATGTTGAGCCCGGCAAGCAGCACAGCCGACTTCACCTGCGCGGACGGGCACCGGCACGCGGTATTCGATCGGCGTCATCTTCGTGCCGGCCTTGATGGAAAGCGGCAGGCGGTCGCCGGCGCGCGCGATGACCTCAGCGCCCATCTTTCGCAGCGGATCGAGCACGCGCCCCATCGGCCGCTTCGACAGCGAAGGATCGCCGACGAAGGTCGAGGCGAAGGGATGCGCTCCCGCGATGCCAATGGTCAGCCGAACACCGGTTCCGGCGTTGCCGAAATCGATCGCGCCCTCCGGCTCCTTGAGTCCTCCCGTCCCCAGCCCACCGACATGCCAGACTGCGTCGCGCCCCTTCTCCACCGTTGCTCCATAGGCGCGCATGGCGGAAGCGGTCGCCATCACGTCCTCGGATTCGAGCAGGCCGGAAATCTTCGTCTCGCCCTCGGCGAGCGCGCCGAACATCAGCGAGCGGTGCGAGATCGACTTGTCGCCGGGGATGGCGATGCGGCCCCTGAGCGGCCCGGAAGGCAGCGCGCTCAGCGGCTTTTTGAAGGCGTGCGTCATCGCTTCGGCATGAAAGTTGCGAGCCCGGCGGGGCAGGACCTCGGAAAACGGCGGCTTGGTAGCACAGCCCCTACCGGAGGTCACCATTCGAGCGGGCCAGCGATTTGCGCTGGCGGCGGGCGGAAGAAGGTGTTTGACAGGGGTTAGACCCGTCGCTAGGCACGCGGCGCGTTCAAAATAGAGGCTGAAGAGACGTGGCGAAACCAGAACTCGGCACGAAGCGCGCTTGTCCCTCCTGCGGCACCAAATATTACGACCTGAATCGCAGCCCGATTATCTGCCCGAATTGCGGCACCGTTTTTGAGGTGGCGGCGCCGACGCGCGCCGCCAAGCCCGAGCCCGTGGCGAAGCCGGAGCCCGCGCCTGCAGCGGAGGTCGAGCGCGAAGAGGGCGTCGTCTCGCTGGAGGAGGTGGAGGAAGAGGCCGAGCCCGATGTCGGCCCTGACACCGACGAGGACGAGGAGACGGTCGACATCCCCGACGCCGAGATCGAGGTGGAGGAGGACGACGATACCGTGCCCGATCCCTTCATCGAGGAAGAGGAGGAGGAAGGCGACGACGTCGCCGGGCTTCTCGACGTCGACGAAGAGGATGAGGAGGAGCGCTGAGCGTTCGCTCGCGCCGCCTCATGCGCGGCGCAAGTCCGAGACTTGGCGGCCTCACGTGTCACGACGGGTCGTCGCCTGCTCGGCCGCGCAACCTTGGCGTCTATCGCCTCTGTCCCGTTCCATTACTAAACGGCGGCCCGGAAGCCAGGAGGCGGAGAGCCGCGAAGAAACGAAGCAAGAAACATCTTGCCCAACATATGTTTTGTCTCAGGCGCTCCAGGCTTGAACCGCCCATCGCGAACCGCATTTTCAAATTCAGTTAGAGTGGGTGTCGAGGTGTCAGTGTCACCTGTGATCCAGGAAGCTGCCACGGAAGCGCTGAGCATCACTCCAGCATAGTCCAATCGCGAGAGTGCCCGCGCCTGCTCAAGACGCAAGAAGAAGTCATCTTTGAGCTTGCCGCCGGACCATGATCGCAAGAAGTCCCCCTCTGTTGAGGTCGGCAGATTGTCCAGCATGATCGCCACATCGACGAGCGGATCGTTTCGATAGGCCAATTCCCAATCGATCATCCACAGGCGCTCACCATCGAAAAGGATGTTGCTCGGAATGGGATCGTTGTGGCTGGAGACAGTTTTCTCTGGCTGCCAGACATAGTCTTCTCGAATTGCTTCGAGATGCTCCGTGTACTCGTCGAGGACGCCCTGTGCAAAGAGCCCCGTCCCGCAGACATAGTTCCAAAGCCGGGTGACGATATCCGGGTACTCGACAAATCGAGGAAAGATCGGCGCTTCTTGTAGCCGCCTGACCATTTCTCCCTGGGCTCGCGCCAACGCCGAAGGCCCGCCCGGAAATGCATCGAGGGGCCGCGCCTCGATGAAATCCATGACGACGGCGCGCGCCGTCTCATCGATGTAATGGATCGCGGGCGCGATACCAGCCTCCGCCGCAATTCGCATCGACTGATACTGATGGGGATTGCGTAGCGGACTTTCGGCTCCTTCGAGACGGAGCAGGTGTCGCCGCTCCTTTAGCTCGACCAGAAAAGTGGAAGCACCCGAGGCACCGCCCCTAACGGGAGTGATGGCGTCAATGGACACGGCCCCAAAGGCCGCATCGGCGACTGAAAGCACGATGTCTCGGCGAGCCGGAGAAATGGCCACGAAAGGGTCTTTCATCACAGCCCTGAACTCCAGCTACGCAACCCCGCACGCTCGGAATACGCACACTTTCGCTTCGCCAGAAGAGGCTTGCGCGGCGATATAAGTGAGTTCAGGCGCTGATTGGTGGAGCCGAGCGGGATCGAACCGCTGACCTCGTGAATGCCATTCACGCGCTCTCCCAACTGAGCTACGGCCCCGTCCAGGCGTCGCGGGCGTTGGGCTCCCGCGGGCGGGGTTAACTAGGCGGCACTCCGGCGAAATGCAAGGCCCGCGCCACATTTGGGCGGCTGCTCGGTCGAATTGCGCCGCCTTGAAGGCCGCTCCGCAGGGCCCCATATTTCCAACAACTGAACGGATGCCGCTTCGTCGGGTCCGGTTGGGCGAAGTCGCTTGAAGGAAAGGACTTTGCGAAACATGACGCGCACGCTTGCCTTTTCGAGTCCGCTCCTCCTCGGGTTCGAGGATATCGAACGCCTTTTGGACCGCGTGTCCAAGACGGCTGACGGTTACCCGCCCTATAATATCGAACGAATCGCGCCGAGCGGCGAAGCGCCGGCGAAGATCCGGATCACGCTGGCGGTCGCCGGCTTCGACCCTAACGATATCGAAGTGACTGTGGAGGAGAATGAGCTCAGCGTCGGCGGCCGGCAGTCGGACGACGACAGCCGCGATTACCTGCATCGGGGAATCGCAGCGCGCCAGTTCCGGCGGACGTTCGTGCTTGCTGACGGCATGGAGGTGACGGGCGCAGAGCTGAAGGACGGATTGCTTTCGATCGAGCTCGTGCGGCCTGAGGCGGCGCGTACGATCCGGCGCATTCCGATCACGTCCCGCGGCTAACGAAGGAGAAACAGAGATGACCAGCCAAGAAGCCGTCAAGACAATGCCGCAGGACGCATTCGCCGCGCTCGGCGGCGGTGAAATCGCCTATCTTAGGCCAGTGCGCTCGGATGAGGTGAAGGCGCTCTTTCCGCAGGCGCCCGAACTTACGCCGGGCCTTAACCTCTGGGCCCTCCTCTCCGCAGCCGGCCAGCCGATCATGCTGACCAACTCACGAGCCGCGGCGATCGCCAGCGCCCACGAGAACGACCTAGAGACGGTGAGCGTACACTAAGCGCCTTCCACGGCGTTCTCATGCCCGGACCTGGGGTCCGGGCATCCGTTCCGGAATGGGGACGAAGGCAGATTGAACTGGGGCCCTTCGGGGCCCCATTCGTTTATGCGGCCTGTCCGCCGGGCTTATGCCGCGTGCGAGGCTTCGGCTGGCGCAGCGAGGATCGCGTAGATGGCGTCGGCGTTCGCCGCGCCGCGAAGCTTTTCCGCCATGTCCGGGTCGCGCAGCACGCGCGCCACGCGCGCCAGCGCCTTCAGATGATCGGCGCCCGCGCTTTCGGGCGCGAGCAGCACGAAGACGAGGTCGACCGGCTGGTCGTCGACCGAATCGAAATCGACCGGGCGCGCGAGCCGCGCGAAAACACCGAACAGACGGCCGAGCGCGGCCGATTTCCCGTGCGGGATGGCGACGCCCTGCCCGACCCCGGTGGAGCCGAGCCGCTCACGTTGCAGGAGTGTGTCGAATATCTCGCGCTCCGGCAGTCCGGTCAGACGCGCGGCGATCGTGGAGACCTCCTGCAGCACCTGTTTCTTCGACTGCACATGCAGCGAAGGCAGCACGGCTTCGGCAGTCACGAGATCCCTGAGATCCATCATACTTCCCTAGAAACTACGCCAGGAGCGCAAAGCGCGCCGCATTAATGATCTTTAAGTTTGCGCTTATAGCGCCGGAGCCGCTTCGCAAGCCGTTCCGCCGCCTGGTCAAAGCTGAGATGCGCGTCCGGATCGGATCCGTGGACCTCCAGTACCACCCCTGAATTGAGATGCAATGCGAGCTCGGTTTCAAACACGTGCCCGCTCTTCGCCATCGTGATTTGCCCGGAAAAGCCGCGACCGAAATATTTCTGCACGGTGCCGGTCACAGTCTCGTCGATGCGAGAACGAAGAGCCTGTCCGATATCGAAATTCTTGCCGGCTATCCTAAGAACTCATTGCGTGCTTCCGACGGCCGGATCGTTCAGCGCGGCGGACCTGTACGCGCGTCCTTCGGTTGTGTCAAACCGAATTGGATCGTGATTGTTCCATCGCCGGAAACGGCGCGGGCAAGCCGCCTCAGGAGGCCTGCTTGAGCCGCCGCTCGCGGCGGCGCTCCACCGAGGAGCCGATGCGCATGATCTCGCGGTATTTGGCGACCGTGCGACGTGCAATGTCGACCCCCTCGCGCGACAGGATCGCAACGATGGCGTCGTCAGAGAGCACGGCATCGGGCGACTCCCCCAGGATCAGCTTGCGGATGCGATGCTTCACCGCTTCCGCCGAATGCGCCTCGCTTCCGGAGGTGGCGGCGATCGAGCCGGTGAAGAAATAGCGGAACTCGAAGATGCCGCGCTGCGTCGCGATGGTCTTGTTCGCGGCGGCGCGGCTGACCGTCGATTCGTGGATGCCGAGCGCGTCGGCGACCATGCGCAGGTTGAGCGGCTTCAGGTGAGCGACGCCATCTTTCAGGAAGCCCTCCTGGCGCCGCACGATCTCGGTCGCGACCTTCAGCACCGTGCGAGCGCGCTGGTCGAGACTCTTCTCAAGCCAGCTCGCCTTCTGCAGGCAATCGGTCAGGTACTTCTTCTCCGCGTCGCCCGAAAGCTTGCCGGCCACCTTGGCATAGTAGGTGCGGTTGACGAGAAGCCGCGGCAGCACCTCGTCGTTCAGCTCCACGATCCAGCCGCCCGACGGCGCGGAGCGCACGAAGACATCCGGGATGAGCGTGCGCACCGGCTCATGCGCGAAGGCAAGGCCGGGCTTCGGATCGAGGCCGCGCAACTCGGCGATCAGCGTGTCGATGCCGTCGCGTCCAACCCCGCAAAGCGCAGCAAGGCCCGAACGGTCGCCCGCCGCCAGACGCTCAAGATTGGCGACGAGCGTCTGCATTGCGGGCGAGTAGCGATTGCGCTCGACGAGCTGCAGTTCGAGACACTCGGCGAGCGAGCGGGCGAATATCCCGGTCGGCGCAAGGTCCTGGCAACGACGCAGAACGCGTTCGACGTCCGCCGGCGCGGCGCCAAGGCGCGACGCGACATCGGCGAGCGAGTCCGTCAGATAGCCGGCCGCGTCGATCGTCGCGAGCAAGCGTGATGGCGATCGCCCTGTCCAACGGCGCGGCCGCGAACACCGCGTCGATGGTGCGCGACAGTAATGCCTCAAGGCTTTCGGTGGCGGCCACGCTCTGGTCAACGCCGAGCTCGTTGAAGCCAGCACCGCCGGAAGCGCCGTGTCCCGTGTAAGACCCTCCCGGGGCCATCGACGGCGCAGCATCTTCCGGAAAGGCGTCGGCCGGCTCGGCATCGAGCTCCGCGACGGGAGCCGGCTCCGCAGGTTCTTCCGCCGGCGACGGCTCGGGCCTCTCAGGCTCTCCGGGATCGCCGTCCACCGGCTCCAGAAGCGGATTCTGCTCAAGCTCGCCCGCCACGAAACGCTCAAGCTCCAGCCCCGACATCTGGAGGAGCCGGATTGCCTGCATAAGCTGCGGCGTGATGACCAGAGACTGGGTCTGCCGAAGCTGAAGTTTGGCCACTAAAGCCATGACGCTGCCCCACCCTGACAGGCTCCAGGCTTCCCCGGCCCCTTCACGAACCCGTCATATTGCAGTGCAACTTAGCGCGCCCCGCGTGGGAGTCAAAGCCTGAAGCGTTCACCAAGATAAACGCGTCGCACTTCCGGGTCGTCGACGATTTCTGCCGGCGTTCCCTCGCTCATGACGCGACCCGCGTGGAGGATGTAGGCGCGGTCAATCAGCCCGAGTGTTTCGCGGACATTATGGTCGGTGATGAGGACGCCGATGCCGCGTCGCTTCAGGTGGCGCACGAGGCCCTGGATGTCGGCGACAGCGATCGGATCGATACCGGCGAGAGGCTCGTCGAGCAGCATAAAGAGTGGGCGGGAAGCAAGCGCGCGGGCAATCTCGCAGCGTCGCCGCTCGCCGCCGGAGAGCGAGATCGCCGGCGCCTTCCTGAGATGCGAAATGTGGAATTCCTCAAGCAGCGCGTCGAGGTCGGAGTCCCTGATCGCGCGGTCCGGCTCCACGATCTCGAGCACGGCGCGGATGTTGTCCTCGACCGAAAGCCCGCGGAAGATCGAAGCCTCCTGCGGCAGATATCCAACGCCGAGACGCGCGCGCTGATACATCGGCAAGTGCGTGATGTCGAAGCCGTCGAGCTCGATGCGGCCGCCGTCGGGGCGGATCAACCCGGTGATCATATAGAAGACGGTCGTCTTGCCGGCGCCGTTCGGGCCAAGGAGGCCAACCACCTCGCCGCGGCGAAGCGCGAGCGACACGTCCTCCACCACGAGCCGCCCCTTGAACGAGCGCCTCAGCCCGCGCCCCACGAGCCAGCCTTCGCCGGGATTGACGGCTTCCTGTTCTTGAAGGGCGGCTGCGTCGTGCTTGTTCAAGAAGCAATCCTTTGCGGGGGCGCCCTCATTTCTTCGCGCTCCCCGCTCCGCTCGACGGCGTGATCAGCGTCTGCACCCGGCCGCCTTCGACGCGCCCCTCCTTCGTCGTCAGGTTCACGATGAGTCGCTCGCCTCGGACAACATTGCCGCCTTGCGTCAACAACACGTTGCCGCTCATCGTGACGAGATCCTTCGCCATGTCGAAGACCGCCCGGTCGGCGCTGGCATCCTGGTCTTTGGAATGCACGGTTACGCCCGGCCCGGCCTCGATCCGCGACACCTTCGACCCTGTGACGCCGCCGGACGTTGCGCCAGTCGTCGCGCCAGTCGGCGCCCCGGTCTTTCCGGCCTCCTCTTCGTTCTTGTAGAAGACGCGAAGCACAGGCGTCTGAAGCAGCGTTTCGCCCTGAAGCACGCGCACATGACCGCTATAGATCGCGAGCTTCTCCGCGTCGCGAACCTCCAGCCGGTCCGCCTCGATCTGGATCGGCTCGTTGGAGCCGCTGTTGAAGCCGGAGAAAGCAGCGCCGAAGTCCTGCGCCATCGCAGCGCGAACTGCGAAGACGCAGACAAGCGCGATCATGAGCCGAATGACGGTGCGCATCGCCGCCCTACTCCGCTTCCACCGTCGCCGCAGGGACCGTCTCTGCAGGCTTGCGTTTGGGCGGCAGCAGCATTGTGCGAACGTTTCCTTCGATGACGATGACCTTGCCGCCTTCGCTGACGGAGAAATGGTTTCCGGTCACGCTGCTGTCGCCGTATCCGATCGCGACCGGATTTTCCGTGTCGAGCGTGTTGGCGGCAAGGTCGACGTCGACGTCGGTCAGATGCAGCACGTAGCCGGTCGCCGTGTTGGCGACGACCGCGCCCAGCAGCTTTATAGTCTTCTTGTTGTGGTCATAGTCGCCGGCTTCCGCGTTGATGGTCGTCATCCCGTCCGCCAACTCGATCTTCGCCTGGATGTCCTCAAGCCGCACCTGTCCGGGATTGCTCAAAGGCTGAATAGCGCGGCTCGCAATGATCGAATATTCGCGATGGTTGCGGTCGAAGCCGGTGAGATGCGGGCGGTCCATGATGATGGAATTGCGGGTGACGCTGAGACCCGCTGCGCCGAAATCGAGGGCCCCCGGAAAGGCGAGCCGCGCAATCACGACGAAGCCCACGATACCTCCGGCACCGAGAAGCGGCAGCAGCGTGCGCAGCACGCGCACCATGCGACTGTGCCGCCTTGCCGCGGCAAAAACCCTCTTGCGCGCGCCGCGATCCGCGGTCGGCGCCTGCCAGGAGGCCGCAAGGGCCATGTTCAGATCCGTCATGACAACGCGGTTTGGGCGCGAGAGTGTGGTGATTTGCGGGCGCCCGCAAGCCCGGCGGCGGGCGCCGGGTCAGGAATGCGAGAAAATGTCCTCGTCCCCCCACCCAAGAAGGTCGAGCTCCGCCCGGGTCGGCACGAAGCGGAAGCAGGTTTCGGCAAGATCGAGCCTCCCTTCGCGGACAAGCCGCGCCTCCAGCGCCGCCTTGATCGCGTGAAGGTGCAGCACGTCGGAGGCCGCATATTCGAGCTGCGCATCGGTCAGCGCCTCGGCCCCCCAGTCCGACGACTGCTGCTGTTTGGAAATCTCGAATCCGAGGACTTCGCGCACCAGTTCCTTGAGCCCGTGCCGGTCGGTGTAGGTGCGCACGAGCCGCGAAGCGATCTTCGTGCACCAGATCGGCTTCACATCGATGTCGAGCCACTGCTTGAGCATTGCCACGTCGAAACGGGCGAAATGGAAGATCTTGACGATATCCGGGTCGGTCAGGAGCAGACCGAGGTTCGGTGCGCTGGTCTGCCCCTTGGCGATGTGGACCACGTCCACGCTGCCGTCGCCCGGCGAAAGCTGCACCACGCACAGGCGGTCGCGGGCGGGCTTCAACCCCATCGCCTCGGTGTCGACGGCGACCGAGCCGCTGTAAGCGGAGAGATCGTGCAGATCGCCTTCATGAACGCGAATGTTTGTCAGAGGGCTCCCCGATACACCGTTGATTCTAAATCTGTTTTCCTGCCGATCCGTTGATGTAACAGGCGCGCCGAAGCTTCGCAAGCGAAGCAGAGCGCCAACGCGCCGCAATGCTCATCAGTCGAACAGGCTCGACACGGACTTCTCCAGCGCTGTCCGGCTCACCGCCTCCCCAAGCAGAGTCGCGATCGACACGATGCGGATGTTCCGGGCCGAGACCACCGCGCTTGTCGGCTCAATCGAATCGGTGATGACGAGCTCCGTCAGTTTGGAGGCCGTGATGCGCGCCACGGCGCCACCGGAAAGCACGCCGTGCGTGATGTAGGCGGCGACCGAGGTGGCGCCTTGATTGAGCAGTTCCTCGGCGGCATTGCACAGCGTTCCGCCGGAATCGACGATGTCGTCGACGAGAAGGCAGGCGCGGCCCCGCACGTGGCCGATGATGTTCATGATCTCCAACTCGCCTGGCCGCTCGCGCCGCTTGTCGACGATGGCGAGCGGCGCATCGATGCGCTTCGCGACGGTCCTGGCGCGCACCACGCCGCCCACGTCAGGGGAAACCACCATCAGATGGTTGTTGTCGTAACGCTCGGCGATATCGCGGGTAAAAACGGGCGCGGCGAAGAGATTGTCGGTCGGGATATCGAAGAAGCCCTGGATCTGCCCTGCGTGCAGGTCGACGGTAAGCACGCGGTCGGCGCCAGCGGTAGCGATCATGTTGGCAACGAGCTTCGCCGAGATCGGCGTGCGCGCCAGCGACTTCCGGTCCTGCCGCGCATAGCCGTAATAGGGGATGACGGCGGTGATCCGGCGCGCCGACGCGCGGTGGAGCGCATCGATGATGATCAGGAGCTCCATCAGATTGTCGTTGGCCGGAAAGCTCGTCGACTGGACGACGAAAACGTCCTCGCCGCGCACGTTCTCCTGGATTTCGACGAACACTTCCTGATCGGCGAAACGGCGGACGGCAGCCTGCGCAAGCTCGATGTTGAGATAATGGGCGATCGCCCGGGCGAGCGTCTCGTTGGAGTTCCCGGCGACGATCTTCATCTCTCGAGGAGCCCTCGGGCACCTGCGGGCCCGTCGCGCGACGCCCCGGAAAGCTGGGGGCGCGGGGCCTTTTAGCAACGGCACAAAAGCTTCACAACCGCGCTTTGGCCGCAATCCTCAACGGCTTAGCCTTCCCGCTACCGGACCGCCATCTCGGTGCCGTGGCGCGATAGCGGCTCCGGCGCGGCTTCGGTCGTGAGGTAGGTGCGGCCGAGGCACATCGCCGCGCCGGCATCGGAGTCCATCAGAATCATGTGGGCGAAGAGCACCATGCCGGGCGCGATGACCGCCGGGTTGCCGCGAAAGAACATCGGCCAGTCCATCCAGGACGGGGCGTAGCGCGCGCCGAGCGAGTAACCGCAGGCGTTCAGCCGATGGCGCGTCATGCCGTGCGCCTCCATCACGGCGGCGTGGGCATCGAACACTTCGCCGAAGCTGCGGCCCGGCCGCATCGCCTCCTCGCAGGCAGTGAGCGCCTCCGCGCAGGCGGCGTGCAGCTCCAGATGCCGTGGGCTCGGCGTCCCCACGATCACGGTCCGCATCAGTGCCACGTGGTAGAGCCGATAGGTCCCGGCGAATTCGAGCGTTAGCTGGTCGTTCGCGTCGAGCGTCCGCCGGCCGCTCTTGATGCGGCAGAGAAGCGCATCGTCTCCCGAACCGATGATAAAGGGGTTCGCCGGGTAGTCGCCGCCGCCCTTGAAGATCGCACCCTGCATCGCGGCAAGGATGTCGCCCTCGTCGGCGCCGGGGCGGATCAACGCGAGCGCGGCATCGAGTGCGTCGTCCGCAAGCTCCGCGGCGCGGCGGACGTAGGTGAGCTCCGCCCCGCTCTTCACGACGCGCAGCCCCGCAACGAGATCGGAGGCGTCTTCGACGGTGCCGAAACTCCTGAGCGCCTCGTCGAGCGCGCGGCCGTTCGCGGCCGTGAGCCCCTGCGTCTCGTATTCCACGCCGATCCGCTTACCGAGGAGCCCGAGCTCGTTCAGGAGATCGCGAAGCTGATTGGCCGGGCCGGCGCCCGCTTCGTCAGCCCACACGACGATGTTCTCGATCAGCGAGGTGTGCCGTGCCTGGCGAAGATCGGCGGAACGCGTCAGAAGGGTGAAAGCGCCGTCGCTCGTAAAGATCAGGCACTGGAAGAAGCAATAGCCGAACGTGTCGTAGCCAGTCAGCCAATAGTGGCTCTCCGGCGCGAACATGAGGAGCACGTCGAGCTTGCGGCGCGCCATCTCCTCGATGACGCGGATGCGCCGCGCCTCGAACTCCCCTGCCTCGAAATGCAATGCCACATCAGTCTCCGTGAAGCGTGATCGCAGAGAGGAGCCGCCCATAATCGGGCTCGCCGCGATGCGTGGCGCGGCGGTAGGAAAAGAAGCGCGCCTCGTCAGAATAGGTGCAAAGGCCGAGATTGCCGATCGAACCGATCCCCGCCGCCAGAAGTCGCGCGACAATGTAGGCCGGAAGATCGAACATCGAATGCCCTTCGCGCGACGAGGGCGTAAAGAAGCGGGCGTTCGCCGCGTCGGCGTCGACAAAGCGCGCCGAAAACTCCGGCCCGACTTCGTAGGCCTTCGCCGAGATCGTCGGCCCGAGCACACCGACAATCCTCTCCCGCTTCGCGCCGAGGCGCTCCATCGTCGCGATCGTCGATTCGAGAATGCCGGTGAATGCGCCCTTCCATCCGGCATGCGCAGCCGCAACGACGCGCGCATCGGCCTCGGCGAAGAGGACCGGCCCGCAATCGGCAGCACCTGCGCCGACTGCGACACCCGGGCGGTCGGTTACCAGCGCATCGGCCCTGGGGCCGTCGCCGGGCGCCCAGACAGTTTCGACCACGAGGGCGTCCGCGCTATGCACCTGGTACGGCGTCGCGAGATTCTCCGGCGCAGCGCCAATGTGGCGCGCGGCGCGGGCGCGGTTCTCAAGCACCGCCTCGCGCGAATCCTTCGAGCCGATGCCGGTGTTGAGCCCGCGATAGAGACCCGTGGAAACGCCGCCCTCGCGCGTGAAGAAAGCGTGCGCAACGCCGGGGAGCTTGAGCAAGGGCGCCTCGATCGGCGCGAGCTGGGGCGAGGCCTCGTTCATGTGCCGGAGGTAGGACCGCGCCTCAGTCAAAGTCAAACCGTGGAAAAGCTCCTCGCCACCGCGGCACAGTCGACCGGGCTATTGACGCACCGCGTCTCGGCACCCAAGAAAGAGCCGTCGGGTTCATCTTCCCGACATCTTCCGCCGGAAGCGAATTGCCCAAGCACATCCTCGTGCCGCTGATCGTCGCATGCGCGCTGTTCATGCAACAGCTTGACGCGACCGCGCTTGCTACGTCGCTCCCTGCCATCTCGGCCGCGCTCGGCGAGCCGCCGGTGAAGCTGCATCTCGCCATCACCGTTTATATGTTCAGCCTGGCTGCCTTTCTGCCGATCAGCGGCTGGGTGGCCGACCGCTTTGGCGCGCGCACTGTGTTCCGGGTCGCGATCGCGATCTTTGCAATCGCGTCGGTCGGGTGCGGGCTTGCAACGAGCTTCGAGTGGCTGATCGGTGCGCGCATCGTCCAGGGAATCGGGGGCGCCATGATGGTTCCGGTCGCCAGGCTGATTCTCGTGCGCACGGTGGAGAAGGCACAACTCGTCCGCGCGCTCGCGGTGATGAGCATGCCGGCGCTTGTGGGACCCATGCTCGGTCCGCTGGTCGGCGGCTTCCTCACGTCATATGCGTCCTGGCGCTGGATCTTCTGGATCAACGTCCCCGTCGGCATCATCGGCATTCTGCTGGTGACTGCATTCATCGACGACGTTCGCGAAGAGGCGCAACGTTTCGACTTCGTCGGCGCTTTTCTTTCCAGCTTCGGGCTGTCGACCCTCCTCTTTGGCATCGACGCGGCGACCACCGGCGATGCGCTCAGCCCCTTGTCGGCAGCGTGCCTTGTATCCGGCGCCGTCGCGCTGACCGCCTATGCCTTCTACGCACGTCGCGCGGCGACGCCGATTCTCGACCTCCGCCTTTTCCGTATCGCGACGTTCAGAGCGAGCCTGGTCGGCGGCTCGATTTTCCGCATCGGCGTTGGCGCGATGCCGTTCGTACTGCCGCTGCTCCTGCAGGAACTCTTCGGCTACACGCCATTCCAATCGGGGCTCGTCACCTTCGTCGCCGCAGTGGGCTCGTTCGGCATGCGCACGATATCGAGCCGCGTGCTCACGCACTTCGGATTCCGATCGGTGCTCCGATGGGACGGACTGATAGCAGCGGTCTTCACCGGCGCCTGTGCATTCTTCAGACCGGACACGCCTTACCTCGTCATGATTCTCGTGCTCTTCCTCGGCGGATTCTTCCGCTCGCTGCAGATGGTCAGCCTGAATGCGCTGACCTTCGCCGACCTCACGCGCGTGCAGATGAGCCACGCGACGAGTTTCTTGACGATGTCGCAGCGCCTCTCGCAAAGCATGGGCGTGGCGGTCGCGGCGTTCGTATTGCATGCCGCGACAATCGGAACGGTGCCGCCACATGGTGCCTTCATGCTGACATTCGCGATCATGGCCGCGATGGCTGTCGCGTCTTCGCTCTTCTTCACGCGCCTCCACCCTGACGCCGGGGCGGAAATCGCCGGTCGAAAGGCAGTGGCAGCCGACGCGGAGTGATCAGAACGGCGGCGGGGCGATGGCGGGCCGCGTCAGCGCCAGCACCTTGAAAAGCGTGCCCATGGCGGCCGGACCCGGCGAGCCTTTCGACCGCCGCATCGAGCGAGGCGCGCGTTGCCGCATCGGCATTCGCGCCAAGCTTCCCGGCGCGCTCCACGAGCCCGAGCGCGTTCAGGAACGCGCCTTGCGGCATGGGGCCATGCGCAGCGGCGCCTTCGGCCGCAGCGCTCCGCCGAAGCGCGGCGAAGTCTACATGCGCGGTCAGGTCGGCGGCACCTGGCGCGGCCAGCGCTTCGGCGAAGCGATGGCCGCGCACCGCCTGCAAAGTGTCGCCGGCGGCGGTCTTGGCATGGCCATAGTCCACGATGAGCGCCGCACCATTTTCCTCTGCGATTCGGCGAGCGACCTTCGCGACGATCGCGTCGGCCGCCGGGCGGACCTCAAAGAGCGCGCCCTCCGGCGCGACGGGTCCCCGGTCGAGCCCGCTCGCGCCGATTCCGAAAGCGAGCTTCCTGGAATCGTCGAGGCCGACGACACGCTCTCGCCACTTCTCTCCGACGCGCACGAACTGGCGCACCGGAAGCGCGTCGAAGAACTCGTTGGCGACGAGAAGAAGCGGGCCCAACGCGACGTCGGAGAACGAGTTCGTGCCAAGTGACCTCCGGCAGAACGCCGGCCAGCGCCTCTTTCTGACGCGCGATCAGGGCAGGACTCGTCTCGACCAGATGTACGTGGAGCGCTTCGTTAAAGGCCGGAATCTTCCCCGCGACGCGAAGGATGTCGGCCATCAGTGTTCCACGCCCGGGGCCGAGTTCCACGAGCGCGACCTGCGACGGAGCACCTATCAGGCGCCAAACATGGACAAGCCACGCGCCGATGATCTCGCCGAACATCTGGCTCACCTCCGGCGCGGTGATGAAGTCGCCTTCAACGCCGAACGGATCGCGCGTCGCGTAGTAGCCGTGCTGTGGATCGCCGAGGCACAGCGCCATGTAGTCGGCGACGCTCATCGGGCCGTTCGCTTCGATGAGGCTCTTGATCCTGCGGCCGAGCGGCGTGTCGCTCACGCTTTCCGCCGCAGGGCAAAGACGATAGCGCCCGCCCCGACCAGCACCATTGGGATCGACAGGATCATGCCCATGGTGAGACCGCCAAAAAGGAATCCGAGCTGCGGGTCGGGCTCGCGCACGAATTCCACCAGGATGCGTGCGATGCCGTAGCCGGCGATGAACGCCCCGCCGGTCAGGCCGGGCCGTTCCAGGCTCAGATAGCGGTGCGTCAGGATGCGAAGCACGATGAAGAGGAGAATGCCTTCAAGCCCCGCCTCGTAGAGCTGGCTTGGGTGACGCGGCAGCGGCCCGCCGCTCGGAAAGACCATTGCCCAAGGGACGTCCGTCGTCCTCCCCCAGAGCTCGCCGTTGATGAAGTTGGCGATCCGCCCGAAGAAGAGCCCGAATGTCACCGAGGCGGCGGCGACATCGAAGAGCGAGAGCATCGGGATCTTCCGCCTGAGCGAAAACACGGTCATCGCGAGGATCGTGCCTGTAAGGCCGCCATGGAATGACATGCCGCCTTCCCAGAGCCGGAAGAAGCCGAGTGGATCGTCGAGGAAGTGGTCGGGCTGGTAGAACAGCGCATAGCCGATGCGGCCGCCGCCCACGATGCCGACCACGAGCCAGAGCAGGAAGTCGTCGATGTCGGTAAGCGTCATCGGCGCCGTCCCGCCCCAAAGGCGCGGGTTGGAGACCAGCCGGCGCGCATACCACCAGCCGATCAGGATGCCGGCGAAATAGGCGAGCCCGTACCAGCGGATCGCGAGCGGCCCGAACGACACAGCGATCGGGTCGATCGAAGGGTAAGGGATGACGAGCATGGCGCGGCTCAGCGGCAGGATATGGGCAAGAAAGGCGGCGGACCTTCGCCCTGCCGCGATTCTGGGTCAACCCGCCGTCTTGCGCCGCCGCCACTGAAGCATATATGCCATCTGTCAATGGTAGCGTTTGGGCGTAGCGCCCTTGATTCGCCCAGTTTCCGGCCTCCACGCCGGGAATGGCGCCCCGGAGGGAGGTGACATGACGCAGACCTCAAGCCGGCTTCTCGACGAGTTCGCCAAGCTCATGACCGATATGGCCGGCGTCGCCCAGGGCGTTCGCCGCGAGGTGGAGACGGCAGTGAAGGGCCAGGCCGAGCGCTTCGTTGGCGAGATGGATCTCGTTCAGCGCGAGGAGTTCGAGGCCGTGCGCGAAATGGCGGTCAAGGCGCGCGAAGAGAACGAGGCGCTGAAGAAACGCATCGCCGCGCTTGAAGCGCATCTGAACCAGAGCCCGCCAAGGGCAGAGGACGAACCGTTGAAACAAGGCGCGCGCAAGTCGACCGGAGAGTCCGCTGCGGAAGGCGAAAACTGAGCGCCGCTCGGTTTCCCCGTGGAAAAGCCCTCTCCGACTCTGGCGGCGCTTCCAGAGGGGACTCCCATACCTATAGTGAAGGTGGAAAGAGATTCGGTTTTGCTCCGATACAACAAGCGTAACGAAAGGCAATCCAGGCGGTTCAATTCGAGGTGCCTGGCAGTCTTTGTCGATTCACGCACAACGGGAGTCGCGTCAGAGTCGTTTGTGTTCCCTTGGGTAACGACGCGAGGATATGAGCCATGAGTCTGGTCGACATTGAACTCGCCGCTTCCACCAACCCGGTCGATCTGATCGAGCAGATTGCCGCGTCGCATGACTGGGCGTTCGACCGTTCGGGCGACGACGAGATCACGATCTCCGTGACCGGCGCCTTCTGCGACTACAATCTTTCGATGTCGTGGATGGGTGCGCTCGAAGCGCTGCATCTCGCCTGCGCCTTCGACTTCAAGGTCAACGACCGGCGCAAGAACGAGGTGATGCGTCTCCTCGCGCTGGTCAACGAGCAGCTCTGGCTCGGCCATTTCGACCTGTGGCAGGCGGAAGGCGTCATCATGTATCGCAATGCGCTGCTCCTGACCGAGGGAATGGAGGCAGGTGCCGGCCAGCTCGAAGCGATGCTCGCCGCCGCGGTTGAGGCATGCGAGCGCTATTATCAGGCGTTCCAGTTCGTCATCTGGGCCGGCAAGTCGCCGGAGGACGCGCTCGCGGCCGTCCTCTTCGAGACGCACGGCGAAGCCTGACACCGATGATCCCGGGAGCCCAGCCGCTGCTGCTTGTCGGCGCCGGCAAGATGGGCGGCGCCATGCTCGAACGCTGGCTGTCGCACCGGCTCGACGCCGCCGAAGTCACGATTCTCGATCCCTATCTCCAGGGCGACCGCTGGTCGGATCTCGCCAAGAAGGGCACGGCGACCGCGACCAGCATCGCCGGCGCCAGCGACCGCGCTTACAAGATCATCGTCCTCGCGGTGAAGCCGCAGTCGATGACGGAGGCGCTTGCCGAAGTGTGCACGCTTGCCGCACCTGACACGACCATCCTTTCGATCGCCGCGGGCGTCCGCATCGCAACCCTCGAAGCCGCCTTCCCCGCCGGACAGGCCATCGTTCGCGCCATGCCGAACACGCCGGCGCAGGTCGGCATGAGCATGACGGTCGCGGTGCCCAACGCGCATGTCACGGAGGTCGAGCGCGGCGCCGTCGATGCGCTGCTGGCGGCGATCGGCGATGTCGCATGGATCGACGACGAGACGCTGCTCGACGCAGTGACCGCCGTCTCTGGCTCGGGGCCCGCTTATGTCTTTCTTCTCGCCGAGACGCTCGCCGAGGCCGCCCGGCAGGCGGGCCTTCCGAACGGCCTTGCCGCGCGGCTCGCGCGGCAGACCGTGGCGGGCGCCGGCGCGCTCCTGGCAGAAAGCCCGCTCGCGCCGGACGTGCTACGGCGCAACGTCACCTCCCCCGCCGGGACGACGGAGGCCGCGCTCAAGGTGCTGATGGCCGAGGACGGCATGGGCCAGCTTTTGGCCCGCGCCGTCGACGCCGCGAAGAAGCGCTCGATCGAGCTCGGCTGACGGCCTGGCTCGCCGAACATCCCACTAAAGGTCGATGTCGTCGGGGCCGAGCGGCTTCTTGCTGCCGGCGATCTCTTTCGCAGCCTTGAGCAGAAGCTCCGCGATGCGGCGTTGCTCCTCGACAGGTGAGCCGAGCTTCGACGCAATCGCCGCCTTGATGGCGCGCCGCGCCGCGTTCAGCTCCGGCACCGCCTCGGGGATGTCGCGGTCGCGCGGCTGCTCGCCGCGCTCGAAGAAATTCCGCGCCTGGGCGAGCCGCGCTCCGATCCACTCAATGCGGGAAAGGATCGCGTCTGCCTCGACCCGGTTCTCCTCGAGATACGCGCGGCCCGTGTCCGTGATGGCGAAGACCTTCTTGTTGCCGTCGGCCGACGAGACCGCATGCCCCGCCTCTTCGAGAAACGTGAGCGTCGGATAGATGACGCCCGGGCTCGGGCTGTAGAAGCCGCCTGAGCGCTCCTCCAGCGACTTGATGATCTCGTAGCCGTGCCGAGGGCTCTCCGCGACGAGGCTGAGGACGATCAGGCGAAGCTCACCGTCGCCGACAAACCGCCCGAAAGGAAAGCCGCGGCCGCCCGAGCCGCCGGGGCCACCGGATCGGAACCGGCCGAAGCCGCGCGGACCGCCGCGATGCGAGCCGCCGCCATGCGGACGGCCGGAAAAGTAGCGGTCGTGGTCCCCATGAAAGCAGGAATTCTGGTGCATTTCTAACTCCAAAGTATCGTAAGATATATCTCACATAAGCCAACTAGCGGCCTATCGCAAGTTATATCTTAAGATACTTTCGCCATTACCCAGCCGGCTTCCCTAGCGCCGCGATTCGCCTCCCGGCTTTGCGATCACTATTCTCAAGGCAGGTACTGGCCGAACGGAGACCCATTTGCCCAAGCCGAAGACCCGCGACCGGATTGTCGAAGCGCTCATGACTCTCGCCGCCGAGCGCGCATGGGAAGACGTGACCCTCCCCGCGATAGCGGAGAGCGCCGATGTCTCCCTCGCGGAGCTCCGCGCGCAATTCGATGGACGGCTCGCGATCCTTGCCGATTACATCCGCGGCATCGACGAGCGGGTGCTCAAGGACATCGATCCCGAGCTTTCCGAGGAGGCGCCGCGCGAGCGGCTCTTCGACGTGCTCTTCGCGCGCTTCGAGGCGCATGCGGCGCACAAGGCGGCGCTCCGCAGCATCGCGAAGGCCGCCCTCACCGATCCGCTCCTCGCGCTCGCGTTGAACCGCCTCGTCACGCAGTCGATGGCCTGGATGCTGGCCGCTGCCGGCATTCCCTCCGCCGGTCGGCGCGGCCTCGTGCGTGCACAGGGCCTCGCGCTCGTCTGGGCGCGCGTGATGCGCGTCTATCCTCGACGATGACGATCCCGGCCTCGCGCGCACCATGGCGGCGCTCGACAAGCGGCTGCGCGAGGCGGAGCGCGTCGCATTACGGCTCGACTGGCTCGACCGGATCGTTACGCGCCGCAGGGGCAAGGTGCACAAGCCCGCGTCGCCGGCGGGCGACGGCGATCTTCCCGAGGGGCATCCGACGTGAGCCCGCCCGCCGAGCGCATTGCGTTCGACGACTTCCTGAAGGTCGATATTCGAGTGGGGCGCGTCGTCGAGGCGTCGCCATTCCCGGAGGCGCGCAAGCCGGCGCTGAAGCTCGTCATCGATTTCGGGCCGGTGCTTGGCCGCAAGAAATCCTCCGCGCAGATCACGAGGCACTACGAGCCGGACGAGCTGATCGGCCGGCTCGTGCTCGCGGTCGTGAATTTCCCGCCGCGGCAAATCGGCCCTTTCATGTCGGAGGTGCTGACGCTCGGCGTCCCCGATGAGAGCGGCGAGGTCGTGCTGATCCACCCGACGATCGACGTGCCCGTCGGCGGCCGGATGTTCTAGCCAGTCGCTCGCACCGACACTCCAACGTCGTCGTGCCCGGACTTGATCCGGGCCATCCATTCCAGAACCCCGAAGCCATTCTGGACCGCCACGGAATGGATTGCCGGTCAAGCCCGGCAATGACGACACGATTGTGAGAGCCTCAGGCCGGGATCATCAGGACAGCGCGGACGCCGCCGAGCGGGCTCTCCGCCAGGATCACGTCGCCGCCGTGGCTCATCGCGATGTCGCGCGTGATGGCGAGGCCAAGTCCGCTTCCGCCGGAATCGACGTTGCGGCCGGAATCGAGACGATAGAAGGGACGGAAGACGGCTTCGCGCTCCTCCGGCGGGATTCCAGGCCCGTTGTCGTCGACGGTTACGGTGAGCCAGCCGTCGGCGTGGCGCGCCTTCACCACGATCTGGTCGCCGTGTTTGCCGGCATTGCCGACCAGGTTGCCGACGCAGCGTCGGAAGCCGAGCGCCCGCAGCAGCGCGCGTGGCTCGCCTTCGAACGTCGTCTCGATCGCATCGCCATCGCGTCGCGCCTTCTCCGCGATCTCCTCAAGCACGGTCGCGATATCGACCATCTCCGTCGTTTCGCCGGCGTCGCCTTGCGCGAAGGCGAGATAGTCCTCGAGCATGCTGCTCATCTCGTCGACGTCGGCGCGAAGCGCCTCCGTGTCGGGCGTGTCGCCCAGCATGGCGAGCTCGAGCTTGAAGCGGGTGAGCACGGTGCGAAGATCGTGGCTCACTCCTGACAGCATCGTCGTGCGCTGCTCGACCTGCCGCTCGATCCTTTCGCGCATGTCGACGAAGGCCTGCGCCGCCTGCCTGACCTCGCGCGCGCCGCGTGGACGAAACTCGGCGACGGGCCGCCCCTTGCCGAACCGCTCCGCCGCCTGTGCGAGGTTCAGGATCGGCTTGATCTGGTTCCTGAGGAAGAGCAGCGCGATCGTCAGCAGCACCAGCGACGTGCCGACCATCCAGAACAGGAAGATCTGCGAGTTCGACGCATAGGCGCGGCTCCTCGGCGCGAACACGCGAAGCACATGGTCGCCGAGATCGATGCGGATCTCCACCATGTCGGAATTGCCGAGCGTGTCGATCCAGAACGGATGATTGATGCGCCGGCTGACCTCGCGCGTCAGCGTCGAGTTCGAGCAGCGAAAAGAACGGCCTCGGCCCAGGCTCCGGAAGCGACGCCGGCGGCAGCACGGAGATAGTGAGGTCGTAGGTTTCCGCGGCGATGCGCGTGATGTTGGAGAACCGCGCGTCCTGCGGATAAGTCTGCATCGTGTCGATGACGGCCGCGATGTCGCGCACCACGGCGCTCGACAGCCGGCGCGTCACCGTCTGCCAGTGCCGCTCCATGAAGACATAGGCGACGACCGCCTGCAGGATCAGGATCGGCAGGACGACGATCAGGATCGAGCGGACGTAGAGGCCTTTCGGCATGCGGTCGCGGAACGCGAGCCCCAGCCGATCGAGGCCGAACCGCCGCCAATGCTCGGTGATCGCAGTCCCCCAGCCCTTCACAAGCGCGCCCAGTTGGCGGAGCGGTTGCGGGAGGCGGAGACGCGTGCCGATGTCGCCGATCAGGGCCATGGCCGTTCGATCATCCTTCCCGGTGCGAAACCTAGTCTACTAGAAGGCGATAGCCAATTCCGCGCGCCGTCTGCAGATGCACGGGATTTGAGGGATCGTCCTCGATCTTGCGGCGCAGCCGGTTGATCTGGACGTCGACTGCCCGCTCTCCGCCGCCGTTCGACACCTTCAGGAACTCGTGCCGCTTGACGGTCTCGCCGGGGCGCGCAGCAAAGATGCGCAGCAGCTCACGCTCGCGGTCGGTGATGCGCACGGGCTCGGCGCCGCGCTTCAACTCGCCGCGCTCGACGTTGAAGGTGAAGGGTCCGAAGCTGATCGCCTCGACGATCTTTGGCTCGGGTTTCGCGCCGCGCCGCAGGATGCTGTTGATCCTGAGCAGAAGCTCGCGCGGCTCGAAGGGCTTCGCCAGATAGTCGTCGGCGCCGACCTCAAGGCCGCGGATGCGGCTCGGCACCTCGGAGCGCGCCGTCAGGATCAGGATCGGGACGGACGAGCCCTGTCGAAGCGCCTCGGTGAACTCAAGGCCGGTCTCGCCCGGCATCATCACGTCGACGACAAGAAGATCGAAAGCGATGTTCGCGATCTGGCGGCGCGCTTCAGCGGCGGAGGCCGCGGCGCTGACGCGAAAGCCGTTGGCGCCGAGGAAGCGGCTGAGCAGAGTCCTGATGCGCATGTCGTCATCGACGACGAGGAGGTGCGGCGCGTCGTCGGAAGGTTGCGCGCCATTGATCGGAGAAGCCCTCAACGCTCCGGCTCCTTGTCGACGAGCTGCGCTGCCTTGGCCCGCTCCGGCGCGTTGATCATGCCGAAGAGGAAGGCGGTCACGGTCGCGCGCGCATCGGGACCGAGCCCGGAGAGCGCCTCTTTGATGCGCTGCTCCTGCGGCGCGGAAAGGCTGGCAGAAAGCGCCTGGCCGGCGGCCGTCGCGTAGAGCAGCCGCTGGCGGCGGTCCTCCTGCCCCGTGCGCTGCTCGATGAAGCCGGAATCGACCAGTTCCTTCAGCACCCGCGCGAGGCTCTGCTTGGTGATCTTCAGGATGTCGAGCAGGTCGGCGACGGTCAGACCGGGATTGCGGTCGACGAAATGCAGAACACGATGATGTGCGCGGCCGAAGTCGGAGCGCGCCAGAATTGCGTCCGGATCGGAGATAAAATCGCGGTATGCGAAAAAGAAGAGCTCGATCAGATCCACGACTGACTCGTCGGCTGGCGCCGGAGTCCGCCGCGAAGCGAGCGAACGATTTATGTCAGCCATATTGACATATCTTACCGTCTTGCTATCCTGCGACAGTCGGCTCAGACGAGCCTCAACCGCCGTCTCCGACTTGTGCAAGAATTGAACGAACGGCGCAATCGTGCCGCATCGGTAGGCTTTTTCAAGTCGGACGGCGCGGCAAGCGTCGCAGCCCTGGAGGACAACACTATGGCAGGCGTTCCCTTTGATCAGATGACCGGCAAGATCTGGCTCAACGGCGCCTTCGTCGATTGGGCCGACGCCAAGATTCACGTGCTGACGCACGGGCTGCACTATGCGAGCTGCGTGTTTGAGGGCGAGCGCGCCTATGGCGGCGAGATCTTCAAGCTGCGCGAGCACACCGAGCGCCTGTTCAACAGCGCGCGGCTCCTCGACTTCACCATCCCCTATTCGGTGGACGAGATCGACGCCGTCTGCCGCGAGCTGCTTGTCCTGAATGGCCTGACCGACGCCTATGTGCGGCCGGTCGCTTGGCGCGGCAGCGAGATGATGGGCGTCTCGGCGCAGAACAACCGCATCAACGCCTCCGTCGCCGTCTGGGAATGGCCTTCTTATTTCAGCCCGGAAGAGCGGATGAAGGGCATCCGCATCGACATCTCCGAGTGGCGGCGCCCCGACCCGCGCACCATCCCGGCGAAGTCGAAGGCTGCCGGCCTCTACATGATCTGCACGCTTTCCAAGCATGCGGCGGAGCGCAAGGGCTATGCCGACGCGCTGATGTTCGACTGGCGCGGCCGCGTGGCGGAGGCGACTGGCGCCAACATCTTCTTCATCAAGGACGGCAAGATCCACACGCCCGACCCGGACTGCTTCCTCGACGGAATCACCCGGCGCACGGTGATCGGCCTTGCCCGCGCCCGCGGCATCGAGGTCATCGAGCGGGCAATCATGCCGGAGGAGATGGAGAGCTTCGAGGAGTGCTTTCTGACCGGCACCGCGGCGGAGGTCACTCCGATCTCGGAAATCGGGCCGCATAAGTTCACGGTCGGCAAGATCACCAAGACGCTGATGGAAGACTACATGGCGGCGGTCCAGCCGGCCGCCCCCGTCGCCGCAAAGAAGGTTGCGGCGCGCTGAGCTTCCGCCTAAGCGGGAGTTATGGGCACGACCATCAAGGACAAGGACGCGCTTCGGCGCGTCTACAAGCCGGCGCAAGAGCGCGCTCTCGCCAAGGCGATCAGCCGGCTCGACCATCATTGCCGGCGCTTCGTGGAGCTGTCTCCGCTCGCCGTCCTCGCCACCTCCAGTGAAGGCGGCGGCGACGTCTCGCCGCGCGGCGGCCTGGCGGGTTTTGTGAAGATCGTCGACGACGGCACGCTCGTCATCCCGGATTTTCCCGGCAATAACCGCCTGGATTCGCTTGAGAACATCCTGGAGAACGGCCGCGTCGGGCTGCTCTTCTTCGTGCCCGGCGTCGACGAGACGCTGCGCGTCAACGGTCGCGCCACGATCGATACCGATCCGGAGCTTCGCGCGCTCTGCACGGTCGACGGAAAGCTGCCGATCGCGGTGATCCGCGTTGCCGTCGAGCAGGCCTATCTCCACTGCGGCAAGGCGCTGATGCGCTCCGCGCTCTGGGACGCGACCAGGCACTTCGACCGTTCGACGCTTCCCTCGATCGGCGAGATGATCCGCGACCAGATCAACTGGGAGACAGCGGAGACGCAGGCGGAGATGCTCGAGGTCTACAAGGAGACGCTCTACTAGAGCAGCGCGCCGCGGCGGGTTGACCCGTCGTCGCCGACGCGGGCATCCTTTCCTCGCAGCGGGAGAGGATTGTGAAAAACCTGCCGGAACGGGTGGAGATCAGCACCTCGCGTTTCAAACTGGTCGTGCTGATGATCGGCGGACTGGTGATGACCGTCGGCGGCTTTCTCCTCGCATTTCGAATTATTCCGGGCGTAAGCCCGGGAAGCTATGCGGAGTTCATCGGCTGGGTCGCGCTCGTCTTCTTTGGGCTCTGCAGCGCGCTCATCGTCAGGCGCTTTTTCACCGCGCAGGGCGTTGTGCTGACTCTCGACGCTGCGGGCATCCGCGACACCCGCATCTCCGATAAGCTCATCCCGTGGAGCGCGGTGCGCGACATCTCCACATGGCAAAGCCGAAGCCAGCGGATCATGATCCTGGCCGTCGATCCCGACTTCGAGCACTCGCTCAATCTGTCCCGGCTGGCGCGGATGGCGCGCGAAGCCAGCCGGACACTCGGCGCCGACGGACTGAGCATCGGCGCCAACGACCTGAAGACGGATTACGAGACGCTATTCAGGACAGCAACGGCGTTCTGGAAGGCGAAGTCCTGATCACGGCGCGTGTCAGCGCCACTTCTTGGCGGCGCTGTCGTCTTTCTCTTTCGCCTCGACCCAATCGCCCGTCGTCCCGTCGGCGCGGTGCTCCTTCTTCCAGAACGGCGCGCGGGTCTTCAGGAAATCCATCAGGAACGAGGCGGCCTCGAACGCCGCCTGCCGATGCTCTGACGCCGCCAGCACGAGCACGATCGGCTCGCCGGGCGCGATCTTTCCTGTGCGATGGATCACCGTCAGCCCGAGCAGCGGCCAACGCTCTGACGCCTCGCCGGCAATGCGGGCGATCTCCCCTTCCGCCATGCCGGGATAGTGCTCAAGCTCAAGCACCGCGAGCGTTTCGCCCTCGTCGCGGCAGTAGCCGGTAAAGGCGACGACCGCGCCGACATCGGCGCGCCCCGCGGTCAGCCGGCGTGACTCTTCCGCAAGATCGAAGCTCTCGCGCTGAACGCGGATGTTGGGGTTCCAGGGCTTCATGCGCTTCAACGTCGCTGCGTGCTTCGAGGCTCCATTCCGCCCTCATCCTGAGGTGCGAGCGAAGCGAGCCTCGAAGGGGCGGAATGGAGCACCTCAGCATGAGGGAGTTTGGTGGCCCTCCGCATCGAGTGTCCCAGGCTCTTCACCCTCCCGTCATCGGCGGGAAGAAAGCCACCTCGCGCGCGCCGGACAGCGCCGTGTCGTGCTCGACGTGCTCCTGGTCGAGCGCAGCGCGGATGACGGTGGGCTCCGCGAAAGCGGCGGCATAGCCCTCGTCGCGCATCGAAAGCCAGGCGATCAGGTCGGCGACGCTGGCGACCTCGGCGGGAGGATCGACCTCCTCCTCGGCGTGGCCGACGCGCTCGCGCACCCAGGCAAAATATCGGACCTTCATCTTACGGACCCACGATGTGTTTCAGGCCGGCACGGAAATAATCGTAGCCGGTATACAGCGTCACGATCGCCGCTGCCCAGAAGAAGGTGAGCCCGAGATTGATGACGACGCCCTGCTTGCTGCCGACGATTGCCGGCGCGATCAGAAGCGCGGCGATGGCGACGAGCTGCATCGCGGTCTTGTATTTGGCGAGCCGCGTTACCGGCACGCTGACCCGGAGCTCGGCGAGGAACTCGCGCAGGCCCGACACGAAGATCTCGCGCATCAGCACGATGATCGCAGCGAAGATCGACCAGCCGTTCAGGACACCGTCGGCAACGAGGATCAGGATGGCGACGGAGACCAGAAGCTTGTCGGCGATCGGATCGAGCATGCGGCCGAGCGCCGACTGCTGCTGCCAGGCGCGCGCCAGGTACCCGTCGAAATAGTCGGTGATCGAGGCAATGACGAAGATCGAGAACGCGATCCACGGCCCCCAATGATAGGGGATGTAGTAAGTCAGGCCGACGAGCGGCGCGGCCGCGATCCGACCGTAGGTCAGGATGTTGGGTAGGTTCAGCGCACCGAGTTCGACCGGCCGCCGGATTCCATCGTCCGTCTGGACCGCCATGTCGCCACCTTGGAATTCCGGGGTGATCGCGTCAATTGACCGGCGACGCAAGCCCCTAGCCCCAAGACATACTTAAGATCGGTTTGAGACGAAAGCACGACGGCCGCATGCCTTTTTTCCGTGCAAGTCACGGAACTTGCTCGTGGAAATGGTCGTAGATCGCCTCCGCCAGCGCCCGCGAGACGCCTTCGACCGCCATCAGGTCCTCAATTCCCGCGCAACTCACCGCTTTCGCAGTGCCGAAATGGCGAAGCAGCGCCCGCTTGCGAACTCGGTCCGACGCCGGCGACCTCGTCGAGCGGATTCTGCTGCATTTCCTTCCGCCGCCGCGCGCGGTGCGAGCCGATGGCGAAACGGTGCGCCTCGTCGCGGAGACGCTGCACGAAATAGAGGACGGGATCGCGGTGCGGCAGCATGAAGGGCTCGCGGCCGGTGGCGAAGAAGGTCTCGCGACCGGCGTCCCGGTCGCGACCCTTGGCGATCGAGACGATCGGCACGTCTTCGATCCCGAGCTCGGCGAGAATCCCGGTCGCGGCGCTGAGCTGCCCCTTCCCGCCGTCGACGAGGACGAGATCGGGCCACGGCCCGAGGGCGTCGCTCTCGCCGGAAGCCTCGCCGCGCGGCCCGGCCTCCTTCAGAAGGCGGGAGAAGCGGCGGCGCATGACCTCCCGCATCATGCCGAAGTCGTCGCCGGGCGTGATGTCGTCGGCGCGGATGTTGAACTTGCGATACTGGTTCTTGGCGAAGCCTTCCGGTCCGCCGACGATCATCGCGCCGACAGCGTTCGTCCCCATCACGTGGCTGTTGTCGTAGACCTCCACCCGCCGCGGCGGCGCCGGGAGCCCGAACGCATCGGCGAGGCCGGCAAGAAGCCGCGCCTGGCTCGACGTGTCGGCGATCTTCCGCGCCAGCGCCTCGCGCGCATTGGCGGCGGCATGTTCGACGAGCTCGCGCTTCTCCCCGCGCTGCGGCACGGCGATCGCGATGCGATGGCCGGCGCGCTCGCTGAGCGCCGCCTCAAGCAACTCACGCTCGGGGAACTCGTCGGAGACGAGGATGAGCTTCGGCGCCGGCTTGTCATCGTAGAACTGCGCGAGGAAGGCTTCGAGCACATCGCCGGCTTCGAAGCTTCTGTCGGCCTTCGGGAAGTAGGCGCGGTTCCCCCAGTTCTGCCCCGTGCGGAAGAAGAAGACCTGGATCGACCAGTAGCCGCCGTCCTGATGCACGGCGACGACGTCGGCCTCCTCCACGCCCTGCGGGTTAATGCCCTGATGCGACTGGATGTGGGAGAGCGCGGCAAGCCGGTCGCGATAGAGCGCCGCTGTCTCGAAATCGAGCTCGCCCGACGCGGCCTCCATGGCCCCGGCAAGCTCGGCGCGCACCTGCCGGCTCTCGCCGGAGAGGAACGCTTTCGCCTCGTCGACGAGACGGCGATAGTCGTCGAGCGCGATCTCGCCGGTGCAGGGCGCCGAGCAGCGCTTGATCTGATAGAGAAGGCATGGCCGCGTACGGCTCGCATAGACGGCGTCGGAGCAGGTGCGGATCAGAAACGCCCGCTGCAACGTGTTGACAGTGCGCCCGACCGCCCCAGCCGAGGCGAAAGGCCCGAAATAACTTCCCTTCCGCCGGTGCGCGCCGCGATGCTTCATGATCGCCGGCGCATCGTGGTCCTCGGCGATCAGGATGTAGGGAAACGACTTGTCGTCGCGGAAATTGACGTTGAAGCGCGGGCGCAGCCGCTTGATCAGGTTCGCTTCGAGAAGCAGCGCTTCGATCTCCGTGCGCGTGCGCACGAAGTCCATCGTCACCGTCGCGCGGATCATGCGGGCGATGCGGCCCGACTGCCCGGCAAGCCGCGTGTAACTGACGACGCGCTTCTTCAGGCTGCGCGCCTTGCCGACGTAAAGGACATCGCCCTTCTCGTCGATCATGCGATAGACGCCGGGCGCGTTCGGCAGGTTCTTCACCGCCGCGGCGATCACCTCGGTGCCGGGTGCCGCCGGTGCAGCGGGCTCCCATTCGAGGTCGAGGCGCGGCGTTGCCTCCGTGACGTTGTCTTCGGCGAGCGGCGGAATGTCGGAGGCCGCGCGTCGCTCCTCCGCCTGATCGGCCGGCAGTGCTGTTAGCACGCTGTTGCGCACCGTCTTCACGACGGCCGTCCCACGATGTCGGGCGTCTCCCATCCGATATGCTGGCCGGAATCGAGCAGCAGCAATTGGCCGGTCATGGAGCGCGTCGATACCAGGAAGCGGATGGCGCGGCCGAAATCCGCAGGATCGACGGGCCGTTTGAGCGGGATGCCGCCAACCTCCTTGGTCATCGCCTGATCCTTCGCATGGATGTTCGGGAAGGTCGGACCCGGACCGATACCGTTCACGCGGATTCGCGGCGCGAGCGCCTGCGCAAGCGTCTGCGTCGCCGCCCAGAGCGCCGCCTTGGTGAGCGTGTATGAGGGCATGTCGGGCCTGAGCTTCAACACGCGCTGGTCGATCATGTTGACGATGTTGCCGTCAAAACCTTCGGGAAGTTGCGCGGCGAAAGCTTCGGCGAGGAAGACCGGCGCGCGGAGATTGATGTCGAATTGGGTCTGCCAGACACCAATGTCCAGTCCGCCGTAGCTGTCCTTCAGAAAGACCGAGGCGTTGTTGACGAGGAGCGTCAGCGGCCCAAGCGCGGCAACGGCGGCCGGAACCAGGCGGGCGACGGCGTCGGCGTCGGAGAGATCGCCGCCAACGACAACGGCCCGCCCGCCCGCGGCCTTGATCTCGGCGGCGAGCGCTTCCGCCTCGCCGACCGAGGTATTGCTGTGAATGGCAACCGCAAATCCGTGCGCCGCGAGATCGCGCACGATCGCCGCGCCGATACGCTTGGCGCCGCCGGTCACGAGTGCGGTCGAATTTTCGCTCATGCGGGAATCGCTTCGCCTGCGAAGGGTTTTCGAGCTTAGCACGGCTTTCGCGGCCTCCGCCCCGGGCCGCCTTCAGCGCGGGTTAATCATTGTGGCGGCAATGCGCGGCGTCGAGAGCCAAAATTCGTGATTTTTCCATGATTTGGGCCTGTCGATACCAAACTGCGAGCCGATCTCGCCGGGTATGGAACATGCGTGAGTAAGGCGCATTTCTTCGACTGCGATGTGGGGGGCCACCAGGAGGACTAGATGCGTTTTCGTATTCTGCTCGGAGTGGCGGCGACAGGGTTTTTGACGGCCCCAGCTTTTGCAGCGGATCTCGGCTCGCCGGAGCCGCTGCCGACTCCGCAACTGGTCGAGGCTGCGCCGACCAACAACTGGACCGGCTTCTATCTCGGCGCCCTCGGCGGCTTCGGGTGGGGATCGGCCAAAACGTCGACGGCCGGCAAGGTCGACGCGAATGGTTTTGACGTCGGCGGCTATGCCGGCGCCAACTACCAGTGGGGAAACTTCGTGGTCGGCGCCGAGGGCGATATCGTCGCTCCGTGGCGTGACGGCTCAAGCGGCGGCGTTTCGGTCGATCAGGGCCTGAACGGCTCTCTGCGTGCGCGCGCCGGTATCGCGCTCGACCGCTTCCTCCTTTACGGAACGGCAGGCGCGGCGCTGACCGATCTCGAGCTTTCCGGGGGCGGCATCAGCGACGACAAGACGCTTTTGGGCTGGACTGCGGGCGCCGGCGTGGAGGGCATGGTGACCAACAACATCACCGCGCGCGTCGAGTACCGCTTCTCCGACTATCAGGACAAGAATTTCGCGATCGGCGGTGGACCGGTGAACAGCGACTTCACCACGCATACCATCCACGGCGGTCTTGGTCTGAAGTTCTAGGACACGCCGCAAACGAGATCAGATTAGGAGCCCGGGCGTTCGCGCCCGGGCTTTTTCTTTCCGCGCCCGAGCACCGCTCGTTGCGCTCAGGCCGCGTCGCGCATTTTCGCAGATTTGCGCGGCGGCGGCTCCACGGCGCCGTCGGCGCCGGTGATCAACCGCGTACCGCGCTGAAACGTCAGGTAACTCCAGGCCCAGCTCAGAACCACCACGATGCGGCTCCTGAAGCCGATCAGGAAATAGACATGCGCAAGCGACCACAGGAGCCACGCGACCAACCCAGTGAGCTTCAGCCCGTTGATCTCCGCGACGGCGCGGCTCCGCCCGATCGTCGCCATCGAGCCGTAGTCGCGATAGCGGAACGGCGGGACGACATTGTTCCCGCGGGCTCGTAGCTGGAGCAATTTGGCGACGTATTGGCCCTGCTGCTTGGCGACCGCGGCGACGCCCGGCAGCGGCTTGCCGTTCTCGTCCTTCACGAGCGCCGTATCGCCGATGACGAAGACGTTCGGATAGCCGGGCACCGAGAGGTCCGGGCTCACGATCGTACGGCCGGCGCGATCGGTCTCCACATCTAGCCACTTTCCGGCCGCCGAGGCGCGCACGCCGGCCGCCCAGATCACGGTCCGGCTTTCGATTCGATCGCGGCCGAGCACGACGCCGCATGCGTCGCATTCGGTGACGGCGCAGTTCAGCACGACCTCGGCGCCGAGGCTCTCAAGCGCGCTCTTGGCATAGTCGGACAGCGACGCGTCGAACGCGGGAAGAAGGCGTGGCCCTGCCTCCACCAGCACGATGCGCGCGTCGCGCGGATCGATGGAGCGGAAGTCGGCGGCAAGCGCCCGCTTGGCAAGCTCGGCGATGGCCCCGGCCATTTCCACGCCGGTGGCGCCCCCTCCGACGATGATAAAGGTGAGGAGTCGCTTGCGCTCGGTCTCGTCGGTCTCCGTCTCCGCGCGCTCGAACGCGATCAGGATGCGGCGCCGGATCTCCGTCGCGTCGTCGATCTTCTTCAAGCCGGGCGCCGCGTTCTCCCACTCGTCGTGGCCGAAATAGGCGTGCCGCGCGCCAGTCGCGAGGATCAGGTGGTCGTAGTGCAACGTCCCGCGGTCGGTCATCACCGTCTGTTCCTTGGGATCGACGCCCGTGACCTTGGCGAGGTGCACGCTGGTATTGGAATCCCGCAGGATGCCGCGGATCGGCGCGGCAATGTCGGCCGGCGAAAGCCCCGCCGTCGCCACCTGGTAGAGCAGCGGCTGGAACAGGTGATAATTGTGGCGATCGACGACGGTAACGTTGAACGGCGCGCCGCCGAGCGCTTTCGCCGCGGAGAGTCCACCAAAGCCTGCGCCGACAATGACGACGTTTGGCAGCCAAGGCTGTGCAGGCGACGAGGGCATGTTCGTGCTCCACCAGATTGCGGTAGCAGATAGTTCCTGAGCCCACTCCCCTGATGAAATATAGTTTGCCTATGGGCTCGATGCGAGCTGCCTATGGCAATTCATTTCATGTCGAGCGCGGTGGTTCCTGCCCAGTCGGCCGGCGGCGCCTCGCGGCAGAAATGCTGCGAGCGCTCGGCCATAAGCTGTGAGGCCTTGTCGTCGGGGCGCAGCTTGAGCACTTCCTTGAAGGTCGCTTCAGCGCGCTCGAACTCGCGCGCGCGGTAGGCGCGAAGCGCCGTTTCGTAGAGCTTGACCCAGCCCGGCGCCGACCCCTCCTCGGCAAGCCCTATCAGCTCGAAGATGGCAATTCCCTCGACGCGCCCGTAGACGGCGATGAGGTCGAGCTCGCGCACGACGATGCTGTCGCCTGCCGCGCGCCGTGTCGCCTCGCCGATGATGATGGTGGTGCCGAAAATCTTGCCGGCGCTCTCAAGCCGGCTGGCGATGTTCACCGTGTCGCCGATCGCCGTGTAGTTCAGCCGGTTGTCGGATCCGATATTGCCGACCAGCGCACGCCCCGAATTGATTCCGATCCGCATTTTGATCGGCCGGCCGTAGTCGTCGAAGATACGTGCGGCGGAAAGCGCACGATCGCAGGCGAGCGCTGCGCGGCAGGCCGCGACGGCATGCTCCAGGTTCTCGCCCGGCGCGCCCCAGAACGCCATCACCGCATCGCCGATGAACTTGTCGACCGTGCCGTCGTGCTTGCCGACGGTGCGCGCCAGAAGGTCGAGATAGCTCCCAAGAAGCGGCACGATCTTGTCGCCGAGCCGCTCTGAAAGCCCCGTGAACCCGACGATATCGGCGAAGAGGACGGTGATATTGCGGTTGGTGCCCCCGGGTCGCGCCTCCACTCCCTCGGCAATCAGGATACGTACGAGGTCGTTCGGCAGATATTTGCCGAAGGCGGCAAGACCCGAAGCCATGCGGGCGATGGCGTCCGACAGCGCGTTGATCTCGGTGAGCCGCGAGGGGTGCCGCTTCACCTCCGAGAGCTCGAAATGCTCCACATGCCGGAGCTCGCCGGCGACGCGCGCGAGCGGCGCGGCGATCATTTGACGCGCCAGCACGACAGACAGCGCCGCGAAGGCAAGGAGCGCCACGCCGAGGCCGATCGCGAGCCGTCGTGTCGTCGCCTCGATCGGGCCGAGGAACTCCGCCTCGGGCAACACGGTGGCGAGCACCCAGTCATCGAAGGCGAGCGGCGTCAGCGTCACCGCGTAGGCCTTGTTGTCGACCACATGGCGCATCGACATGGTCGTGTTGACGCCCATTGCGGGCCCATGCAGCGCGTGGTTCAGCGCGTCCTCTGCGATCGGCAGCAGCGGCTGATTTGCGAGGCTGATCGGCGTCGCCTCGTCTGCCTTGGCGTCGGGCACGGCAATGATGCCGTCCTTGCCGGAGAGGCCATCCTTGCCGGAGAGGATGAAGGCTGAGCCGGTGCGGCCGACGGAGAGAGTCGAAAGAATGCGCGAGAAGCGCTCGTGCTGGATCATGATCGCGAGCACGCCGACTTTGGTGACGTAAACCTGCACCGGCCCGGTGTAAGCGAGCGCCGGAGCAACGCCGTCCGGATGCTGCGTGATGTAGGTCCAGCGCGGCACGTCGAGATCGAAGCCGGTCTTGTACCAGGGTTGATCCGTCGCATAGAAATCCGACGGCTCGAAGTTCCGCTCCTCGAACTGGATGTCGCCCACCACCACCTTGTAGCGATCGATCCGGCGCTGGCGCTTGCCGTCGATGATGGAGACCTCCGACATTTCGATCTCTTCGTCGCCGAGCTTGCGCGCGGAGAAGAAGTCGCCGTTCGGCCAGCCGAACACGATGCGCGACAACGAACTCTGCGACTGCAGCTCGGAGAGGAAGACGAACTCGCGCTTGTCGGCTTCGCGGGTGTCGAGGACGTTCTGGTAGAAGAGCGTGCGGATTGCGGCATGCGCGGCGCGCGCCTGGGCGGCAATCTGCTCGATCTCCTTTTCAACCGTGCGCACGATCTGGTCATTGATGGTTCCGACCAGCGCCCGGCTGTTCGCCTCAGCGGTCCGCGACCAGAGCGCATGCACAGAGACGGCCGCAACGAAAATCGCGCCGAGCACGAACAGCGACAGAGCGAGGCGAATACCGATGCGCAAGCGAAAGGGCCTCCTGGCCACACGATCATCGTTCCTGTGCGCCCGCCATACCAGCAGAAACGCAATAGCCGAGCGCTATCAGATCGATGGAACACCGGCATTTCAACAATCGGCGCGCTCGTGGTGATCTCGGGTCAACGCCGGCCGGTCCGGCAAAGACTTGCTGGGAGACGGAAAATGTCGCCAATCACGCTCTTGGAAAGCGGCCGCGCTCTTGCCGAGCGCATTCCGCAAGGTTTTCTGTCAATCGTCGCCCGCATTGCAGTCGCCAATGTCTTCTGGACATCCGGGCAGACCAAGGTCGATGGCTTCCTGCATATCTCCAATTCGACCTTCTACCTGTTCCGCGAGGAGTACAAGGTCCCGCTGCTGCCGCCCGATCTTGCCGCCTACATGTCGACGATCGCGGAGCACGTCTTCCCCGTCCTCCTGATCGTCGGGCTTGCTTCGCGGCTCTCCGCGCTCGCGCTGCTCGGGATGACGCTGGTCATCCAGACCTTCGTCTATCCGAGCGGCTGGCCGGAGCACATCCTCTGGGCGACGGCGCTGCTCATGATCGTCGCGCGCGGCCCGGGTGCGCTCTCGCTCGACCACCTGGTCTGGCGCAGGACCAGCGAACAGATGGTCTTCGCACAGTAGGTTCCGGGCTCCCTCATGCGACGCTGCCAGCGACAAGTGCGATCACGACAGCCCACGGTGGGATCCTCCACACCGTGAGCAGCACGAACCCGGCAAGCGCGAGCGCAAAGTCACGTGGGCCGGCGATCGCGCCAACCCAAACCGGATCGTAGAGCGCCGCCGCGAGAACGCCGACGACGGCCGCGTTCGTCCCCCGCATCGCCGCTTGCGCCCTTGGACTAACGCGAAGCCTGTCCCAGAACGGGAGCGCGCCGGCAACGAGCAGAAGCCCCGGCAGGAAGATCGCGGCGAGGCAGAGCGCAGCGCCGGCGAGGCCATTTGGTTCGGGCCTCATCGCAGCCCCGAGAAAAGCGCCGAACGTGAAGAGCGGTCCCGGCACCGCCTGCGCAGCGCCGTAGCCGGCAAGAAACGCGCTCTCTCCGATCCATCCGCGCGGCACCACCTCCGCCTCGAGAAGCGGCAGCACGACATGTCCGCCGCCGAAGACGAGCGCGCCCGAGCGATAGAAGGAATCGAAGAGCATCAATCCATGGGAGCCGGACGCCGCCGCTGCGAGCGGAGCGCCGACCAGCACGATGCCGAACACGGCGAGCAGAATCACGCCCGTTCCCCTCGACACCGGAAACGACAAATGTCCGACCGCAGCGCGGCCCGCGCCTTCGCACAGCCAAAGACCGACAATGCCACCGGCAAGGATGGCCGCGACCTGACCGGCGGCACCGCCGAGCAGCGTAACTACGAGCACCGCGCCAACCGCGATCGAAGCGCGCGTCCGATCCGGACAAAGGCTTCGCGCCATGCCGAACACCGCCTGCGCCACCACCGCGACTGCGACCACCTTCAGGCCATGGATCACGCTCGCCGCGAGCGGCCCCGACAACGAAGGCTGCGCCAGCGCGAAAAGGACGAGAAGCAGGGCCGAGGGCAGCGTAAAGGCCACCCAGGCGGCAAGGGCGCCGAGCGGCCCGCCACGCAACAGGCCAAGGGAGAACCCGACCTGGCTGCTCGCCGGTCCGGGCAGGAACTGGCAAAGCGCGACGAGATCGGCAAAGCCGCGCTCGTCGATCCACCGCCGCCGCACCACGAACTCTTGGCGAAAGTAGCCCAGATGAGCGATCGGCCCGCCAAACGAGGTGAGGCCGAGCCTCAGGAACGCGCCGAACACCTCACGCGCCGATCCACCCGGCGGCCGGGCTTCGGAAGACTCCGTCTGCGGCATCGTGGCTGTCGGTTCGTCGCCCATTCCCTTGCCGACCCCCTCCAGGAGGCTATGACAGGCGCTGGCTTCGTTCTAGCGCCCCGCCAGATTTGCGTTTTCCCGCGCCCTCCCCTATAAGCCGCCCCGGCGCCAGACACCCTTGGAGGCGGCGCTGAAGCGTGGCCGCGATGCGCGGCCTTTTCGCTTTTTCAGATAGATCAGGAGTGCGACTTATGGCTCAGACGAGCGTTCTGAAGGCCGAGACGCGCGACCGGGTCGGCAAGGGGGCCGCCCGTGCTGTGCGTCGCGAGGACAAAGTCCCGGCCGTTATCTACGGCGACAAGAAGCCGCCGCTGCCGATCAGCTTGAACCAGCGCGAGATGACGCACCGGCTCAATGCCGGCGGCTTTCTCACCCATCTCATGGAGATCGAGGTGGGAGGCGAGAAGATCCGCGTCATCCCCAAGGATTATCAGCTCGATCCGGTGCGGGACTTCCTCATCCACGTCGATTTCCTGCGGGTCGGCGAAGGCGCAAAGCTCACGCTCGACGTCCCAGTGCATTTCGTCAACCACGCCAATTCACCCGGCCTGAAGCGCGGCGGCGTGTTGAACGTTGTCCGCCACTCGGTCGAACTGATCGTGCCGGCGGATGCGATCCCCGAGTTCCTGACGGTCGACCTAGCGGGCCTTGAGATCGGCGATTCCGTGCACATCTCCGCTATCGCGCTGCCGGAGGGCGTCGCGCCGACCATTCGCGGCCGCGACTTCACCGTCGCCACGATTGCCGGCGCTTCTTCGGCGACGGCGGATGCCGAGGAAGGCGCTGCAACCTCGGCCGTTGCGGGTGCGGAAGGCGAAGCCAAGCCCGAGGGCGAGGCGAAAGCCGAAGGCGGCGATGCCGCGAAGGGCAAGGACGAGGGCAAGGGCAAAGGCTGAGCCCGCGCCCCGCCCTGTCGCGTTGAACCGGCGGGTCCCTTAAGCGGGCCCGCGGGCAACGCACCACCGCAGGGATTGTCGGATGCTTCTCATCGTGGGTCTTGGCAATCCCGGCCGGCGCTACGCCGGCAACCGCCACAACATCGGCTTCATGGCGGCGGACGAAATCCACCGCCTGCACCGCTTCGCCCCCTGGCGCGCGCGCTTTGAGGGCGAGATCTCGGAAGGCCTGCTCGGCGGACAGAAGACGCTGGTGATGAAGCCCGCCACCTACATGAACGAATCCGGCCGCTCGGTCTCTCAGGCGATGCGCTTCTACAAGCTCGCGCCGTCCGACATCGTCGTTGTCTACGACGAGCTCGACCTGCCGCCCGGCAAGCTCAGGATGAAGCAGGGCGGAAGCGCCGCCGGCCACAAGGGCCTGAAGTCGATCGAAGCGCATGTCGGACAGAATTTTCGCCGCATGCGCATCGGCATCGGGCATCCCGGCGCGAAGGAGCTGGTGAACGGCTACGTGCTCCACGACTTCGCGCGCGCCGACCGCGAATGGATCGATCCGCTGCTCGCCGCGATCGCCGCGAACGCCGAGCTTCTTGTCGCGGGCGACGACGCGAACTTCATGAACCGCGTGCACCTTGCAACCGCCGGCGAAGACGAACGGTCGGCGCCCGAGCCTTCGTCCGACCGTCCGCCGGCCGGCGGTGAGGCATCCGCCGAGCGCCCGAAGGCGCGGAGCACCGGTGGCCCGTTTTCCGGCCTCAAGAAGCTCTTCATCCGCGAGCATTAAATGGGATTTCGCTGCGGCATCGTCGGCCTGCCGAATGTGGGCAAGTCGACCCTTTTCAACGCGCTGACCAGAACGGCGGCCGCGCAGGCGGCCAACTATCCGTTCTGCACGATCGAGCCGAACACGGGCGAGGTCGCGGTGCCCGACCCGCGTCTCGACAAGCTCGCCGTGCTCGGGAAATCGAAGGAGATCATCCCGACGCGGATCACCTTCGTCGACATCGCCGGGCTGGTGCGCGGCGCCTCCAAGGGCGAGGGCCTCGGCAACCAGTTCCTCGCCAACATCCGCGAGGTCGACGCCGTCGCGCATGTGCTGCGCTGCTTCGAGGACCCCGACGTCGTGCATGTCGAGGGCACGATCGATCCGGTCGCCGACGCCGAGACGGTCGAGACGGAGCTGATGCTCTCCGACCTCGAAAGCCTCGACCGGCGCATCCAGCCGCTGCGCAAGAAGGCGACGGGGAAGGACAAGGAAGCGCAGACGCTGCTTCCCGTCTGGGAGAAGGCGCTCGCCGTCCTGACCGACGGCAAGCCCGCGCGCGTGCTGCGCAATGAGCTTGCGCCGGAGGAGCTGCGCATTCTCGACGGCCTGCAGCTTCTGACCGCTAAGCCCGTGCTCTATGTCGCCAACGTCGCGGAGGCCGACGCCGCGACCGGCAACGAGCACTCCGCGCGCGTCGCGGAGCTGGCGGAGAGCCAGGGCGCCGGCTTCATCGCCATCTCCGCCGCGATCGAAGCGGAGATCGCGCAGCTTCCCGCGGAGGAGGCGACCGAATATCTGAAGGAAATAGGGCTGGAAGAGCCCGGCCTCGACCGGCTGATCCGCGCCGGCTACGCGCTCCTCGGCCTCGTCACCTTCTTCACCGTCGGCCCGAAGGAGGCGCGCGCCTGGACGGTCGAGCGCGGCGCCAAGGCGCCGCAGGCCGCCGGCGTCATCCATACCGATTTCGAGAAGGGCTTCATCCGCGCCCAGACGATCGCCTACGAGGATTTCGTGGCGAACGGCGGCGAGGTCGGCGCCAAGGAGGCCGGAAAGGCCCGCGACGAAGGCAAGGAATATGTCGTCCAGGACGGCGACGTCATGCTCTTCAAGTTCAACGTGTGAGCCTCGACAGGCCCGCGCGACAGCCCTAACTGATACGCCATGCGCCATTTTGAGGATTTCGAGCCCGGCCTGGAACTGCCGCTTCAGCCGCTGACGGTCACGCGGGCGGAGATCGTCGCGTTTGCGGCGGAGTTCGATCCGCAGCCCTTCCATCTCGACGAGGCGGCGGCGGCCGACACGCTGCTCGGCGGGCTCGCCGCCTCCGGCTGGCACACCTGCGCGCTCTTCATGCGCATGATGTATCACGGGTGGCTGAGCGAAACCGCTTCGATGGGCTCGCCCGGCATCGACAGCCTGAAATGGCTGAGGCCGGTCCGGCCCGGCGACACGCTTTCCGGACGCTCCGTCGTCCTCGAAGTGCGCGCCTCGAACAGCCGCCCCGACCGCGGCTTCGTGCGCTTCCGCCACGAAGTGACGAACGCGCGCGGCGAGGCGGTGATGGTCGGCGAGAACCCGATCATGTTCCTGCGGCGCGACGCATGATCTTCTTCGAGGATTTCGAGATCGGCGCGCAGGAAGAGATCGGCGCGCACACCTTCACCGCGGAGGAGATCAAGCGCTTTGCACGCGCCTTCGATCCGCAGCCTTTCCACCTCGACGAGGACGCCGCCAAGAAGAGCCATTTCGGCGGGCTCCTCGCCTCCGGCTGGCACACGCAGGCGGTCTGGATGAAGCTCAATGTCCGCCACTGGCAGCGTCTGCGGAACGAGCGCGAGGCGGCCGGCCTGCCGATCGCCCGCGTCGGCCCCTCCCCCGGATTTGACCAGCTCAAATGGCTGCGGCCAGTTTATGCGGGCGACACGATCAGCTTCGTCAACGAGGTCGTCGCCAAGCGGCCGAGCCGCTCGATGCCCGGCTGGGGTCTGGTCTCCTTCAAGATGACCGGCCGCAATCAATCAGGCGACGAGGCCGTTTCCTTCGTCGGCCACGTCTTTGTCGAATGCCGCGAAAAGGCGACGCCCGAAGGCAAATAGGGCAACCTAACTCACCGTCGTCATGCCCGGGCTTGACCCGGCAATGACGACAAGTTGAGAGACTGCCTTATTGCGCGGGCGGGCTTTTCCACGCCGGCAGCGCGTCGATCTTCAGCTTCCTCCGCTCGTCCGGCGACTTCTTGTAGTCGCCCATGAACGGCGCCGACTCGAACGAGCCGTATTCGGGGTTGGCGATGAAGATCCAGTCATGGCCGATATGCGCCATGTTCTTGTCAAAAGAGGCGAGCCGCTCCGCTTCCGAGCCGCCGTAATCGTCGCTGAAGTCGCCGTAATTGTCGCCGATCAGAAGCAGGATGCGATAGTCCTTGGCGATGAAGGCGCGGCGCGTGCCCTTCTTCGAGGTCCAATCCTCCTTTTCTTTCGACATCAGGAAGGTGTCCACATTGCCGCCCATCGGGAAGCCGAGCGCTTCCATGTTTTTGCGCGTCGCCTCCTCCTGGTCGGCATTGCGGTTGGTCACGTAGAACACCTTCACGCCCTTCGAATCGGCGTATTTCGTGAACTCGACTGCGCCCGGAACGGCCTTCGCCTCTTCGGCCTTGGTCCACGCATCCCAAGTCTTGCCGCTGAAATTCTTGTCCGCGACGATGAGCCAGGATTCATATCCGCCGTTGTCGATCGCGGTCTCGTCTGCGTCGAGGATGACCGCCGGCGGCATGTCCTGATAGGCGCCCGTTTGTTCGGTCGCCGCCGTCCAGCTCTTGTCGGCGAGCGCCGCGTCGAGCTGCATCTTGGCGAGCTGATACATGGCCAGGGTGTTGGCCTTGTACTCGATCGAGTTCGACACCCAGAGGGTGGCGTTCAGGAGGTCGTTCTGCGGCACCGTCTCCTGCGCGAACGCAGTCGGCACCGCAAGCAAAGAGAGCCCCGCGGCAGCCGCGGCGGCAAGCATCATTCCACGCGGTTTCATCTGGCAGCCTCCTTTTGTGACACTTCTGCGACGACGCTATCCCCGGGCCGGGCCCGTGTCACGCGCGCCAAGAGGCAGCAGGCGCGGAGCCTTCGCGCTCCCGCGGGCACTCCGCGCGAAGCGCGAGTCAGTGCCCGGAGAACTCGACCAGCGCGTGGACCGGAACGCCGAGCGCTTCAATCTTCTTCTTACCGCCAAGATCCGGCAGGTCGATGACAAAGACGGCGGCCACGACGTCCGCGCCGATCTCCTTCAGAAGCTTCACCGCCGCCTCGGCCGTGCCGCCGGTAGCGATCAGATCGTCGACGAGGATCGTTTTCTCGCCCGGCCGGATGCCGTCGCGATGCATCTCCATCTCGTCGATGCCGTATTCGAGCGAATAAGCGATTCTGACCGTCTCGTGCGGGAGCTTTCCGCGCTTGCGGATCGGCACGAAGCCGGCGGAGAGCTGATGCGCCACCGCGCCGCCGATGATGAAGCCGCGCGCCTCGATGCCGGCGACCTTGTCGATCTTGGAGCCGGCCCAGGGATGCACCAGTTCGTCGACGGCGCGGCGAAAGGCGCGCGGATCGCCGAGCAGCGTCGTAATGTCACGAAAGAGGATTTCCCGCCTTTGGATAGTCGGGGATGGTGCGGATCGCCTTTTGAAGATCCATGACCGCAGATGCCATCGCCGAGAATCCCTCTTACGCCCCACAGGCTGTGTGCGCCGAATTCCTAGCGCGTCGAGAGATCGGCCGCAAAGCGGTAAGTGCCAGAATCAGCGGCTGAATTCGGACAGTCCCTGCAATCGGGAAACCGGGACGACGTCGGCATAGCCGAGCACGGCGACGACGGCGACGAGCACGACGACAAGGACGAGCCCTGCAACGATGCCGGCCGGCACCTGCCGATACCAGCGGATCGATTCCTCCACCTTCCGCGCCGCCTGCTCGAAGCGCTCCGTGACCGCGCCCTTCTCGATCAGCGGCTTCTCGGCATCGGAGACCGTTTTCGCGTAGGCGTCGACCATGTCACGCGCGGCGGTGCGGTAGCGGAGCTGCTGCCCGAGCGTCAACACGGATGCGGTGAATGCCTTGATGTGATCGGCCTGCGGCGGGCTCCCATGCTGCTCGCGCCAGCCGATGTGAAAGTCGCGCTTGTCCTTCTTGTAGAGCGCATAGGCGATAAGGCCGATCAGGTCGTCGTCGCCGGAAACCAGCTGCTCGTAGGCGCGGTTGACCTCCTCCGAGACGAAATTCATATCTGCCGCTTCCGTTCAGAATGATAAAGCCGCAGCACCCTGCGCGACGCTTCGAGCGCCTTCTGGTGGACGTCGTTGCGCACCACGACGCGCCGATCGTCGCCGGTGCCGGCAAGCGCCGCAAGAAAGACCGTATCGGCCGACGCCCCGCGCCGCGTCTTCTCGCGCTGACGCTCGCGCCCAACATCGTTGCTGACAACCATAGGTTCGCGCCCGTTGCCCCAAACGCCGATAATAAGCCGGCGGACAATGGCCCGCCAGCCCCATCAGCCCCCAAGGACGCGTCCGGCGACGGCGTCAAGTTTCCTGAGAAGCGCCGGATTCCGGGCATCCGGGGCGGTCATGATCGCGAATTCAAGCGCTCTGTCGGAGCCGATCGGGCACGCCTCGTGTTCGCTGGGGAAATCGTGGACGAGACGCAGCAGCAATTGCTGCACGCGCGCCTGGTTCTCGTGCATGACGCGGATCACTTCCTTGACGTCGACCGGCGCGTGCTCGTGGTGCCAGCTGTCGTAGTCGGTGACCATGGCAATCGTCGCGTAGGAGATCTCGGCTTCGCGGGCGAGCTTCGCCTCCGGCATGTTGGTCATGCCGATCACGTCGCAGCCCCACGAGCGGTAGAGCCGGCTCTCCGCGAGCGTCGAGAATTGCGGACCTTCCATCACGAGGTAGGTGCCGCCGCGATGGAACGCGATGCCCTCGGCCTCGGCAGCGAGCCCGATCCGCTCCGCAAGCAGCGGGCTCACCGGCTGCGCCATCGAGACATGCGCGACGACGCCGTCGCCGAAAAAGCTCTTCTCGCGCGCGAAAGTCCGGTCGATGAACTGATCGACGACAACGAACTCGCCGGGCGCGAAGTCCTCGCGCAGCGATCCGACCGCGGAGACGGAGACGATATCCGTCACGCCCGCGCGTTTCATCGCATCGATGTTGGCGCGATAGTTGATGTGCGTCGGCGAGAACTTATGCCCACGTCCGTGGCGCGGCAGAAAGCGCAGCTTCAGACCGGCCAGCTCGGCGAAGAGGATGTCGTCGGAAGGGGGACCCCAGGGACCCTCGACGCGCTGCCATTCGGAGCGCTCCAGCCCGGGAAGGTCGTAGAGGCCCGATCCCCCGATGATGCCCAGCACCGCTTCCATCGAGCCCCCAAGCGCTCAGTTGCTGGCGATGCTAGCGGCGGCCGATGGGCGCGCCAAGCAACCTGAGGGCTGCAAGCGGCGAATTCCAGGCCCCTGTTGCCGGCTCACAATGACGAGGTTTCAAAGCCGGCCTTATTCTCGTCCGGAGTTGGACGCCCGACGGTTGCGGCGGCGCATCGGACGGCGCGCGTCTCGGCTCCAGCCGACTCGCATTGGCTACGCCGACGCTAGTGCTCGACGTCCGCCCAGACTTTCTTCTTCGTGTAGTAGGCGAGGCCCGCGAAGATGACGAGGAAGACCATCACGCTGAGGCCCGTCGCCTTGCGTTCGACGAGGTGCGGCTCCGCAGCCCACATCAGAAACGCCCCGACATCCTTCGCGTACTGATCGACGGTTTCCGGCACGTCGTCCGTGGTGTCTTCGTTCTGGTTCTGCGCGTAGGTGACCTGCCCGTCGGAAAGCGGCGGCGGCATGGCCAGCGTCGGCCCGGAGATAAAGTAGGGATTGTAGTAGCTTCCGTCCGGCACCTTGACGCCGGGAGGAGCATCCTGAAACCCGGTCAGCAGCGAGTAGACATAGTCCGGTCCGGCCGCCTGTTCGTACTGCGTGAAGGCGTCGAAGATGAAAGTCGGAAACCCGCGCTTCACCGCACGCGCCTTGGCGATGAGAGAGAGGTCGGGCGGATTCGCGTTCGGATAGGGCGGCGCCGGGGGAAAGACGTCGGACGGTCGGCCCGGCCGCTCACCCGAATCAACTGACGTATCGGGAATCTGGTACGTGGCGGCCAGCGCCTTCACCTCGTCGTCCGTGAACTGCGGCCCGGTTTTGGACGCCAGCGTGCGAAACGCCACCATGCTGAGCGAGTGACAGCTCGAACAGACCTCGCGGTAGATTTGGAACCCGCGCTGCAATTGCTGCGGATCGTATTTCCCGAACGGCCCGGCAAACGACCATTCCGCGTAGCGCGGATTCTTGAGCGGGTAGTGCGGCGTGGCGGCGGGCCCCTCGGCCGCGCGGGAGACTGCCGCGAGCGGCAGCGTCAGCGCGAGTGCGGCGACGAGGCGGATGATTGCGGTCTTCATTAGACTTTGCCCCGTCCTTAGCCGCGCGTCTCGGGTGCGGCAGCGCTTCCCGCCGGATGTCCGCCGCCCTGGCCCCGCGGAAGCACCGCCTCCGAAATCGACGCCGGACGCGGACGCGGCGTCTCGAAAAGGCCGAGCAGCGGCATCAGCACCAGGAAGTGGATGAAGTAATACGCGGTCAGGATGCGCGCCGCGATCACGTAGCCGCCTTCCGGCCGCTGCGAGCCGAGATAGCCGAGCCCGATCGCGACCGCGATCAGGATCCAGAAGAACTGCTTGTAGAGCGGGCGATAGACGGCGGAGCGCACGCGCGACGTGTCGAGCCAGGGCACCAGGAACAAGACCCCGATCGACCCGAACATCGCGATGACCCCGAGGAGCTTGTTCGGGATGCTTCGCAGAATTGCGTAGAACGGCAGCAGGTACCATTCCGGCACGATGTCGTCCGGCGTGTGCAGCGGGTTGGCCTTGATGTAGTTGTCGGCGTGCCCGAGATAGTTCGGCAGATAGAAGACGAAATACGCGAAGAGGATGATGAAGAGCACCATGGCGAAGCCATCCTTCATCGTCGCGTGCGGCGAGAACGGCACCACGTCCTGCTTCGACTTCACCTCAACGCCGGTCGGATTGGTCTGCCCGGTGACGTGCAACGCCCAGACATGCAGCACCACGACGCCGGCGATCATGAACGGCAGCAGGTAGTGCAGCGAGAAGAAGCGGTTCAGCGTCGCATCGCCGACCGCAAAGCCGCCCCATAGCCACGTCGTGATCGACGTGCCGACGAGCGGGATGGCGGAGAAGAGGTTGGTGATGACGGTCGCGCCCCAGAAGCTCATCTGGCCCCACGGCAGCACGTAGCCCATGAACGCCGTCGCCATCATCAAGAGCAGGATGATGACGCCGAGAATCCACAACACCTCGCGCGGCGCCTTGTAGGACCCGTAGTAGAGGCCGCGGAAAATGTGAACATAGGCGGCGAGGAAGAACATCGATGCGCCGTTCGAATGAAGATAGCGCAAGAGCCAGCCGTAGTTGACGTCGCGCATGATCTTCTCGACCAACTCGAACGCCATGTCGGCGCTCGCCACGTAGTGCATCGCCAGCACGATGCCGGTGACGATCTGCACCGCGAGCATGAGGGAGAGGATGCCGCCGAACGTGTACCAGTAGTTCAGATTGCGCGGCACCGGATAGGCGACGAAGCTGTCGTACATGAGGCGCGTCGCCGGCAGACGCGCGTCGAGCCACTTTCCGAACCCGGACTTCGGCTCATAGCGGGGAAAATAGTCGTGCTGCATCGCAGTCCTCGCTTGAGTCTCAGCCGATACGGACGGTGGTGTCGTTGGTGAAGGAGAACACGGGGATCGCCATGTTCTCCGGCGCCGGTCCGAAGCGGATGCGACCGGCCGTGTCGTACTGCGAACCGTGACAGGGGCAGTACCAGCCGCCGAACTGCCCTTGCTCGCCGAGCGGGATGCACCCGAGATGCGTGCACACCTGGACCATCACCATCCACTCTTCCTTGCCCGGGATCGTGCGGTTGGCGTCGATCGCCGGCGCATCGGGAGCGAGATTGGCGTTGCGGGCCAGCGGGTCCTTGAGCTCGTCGAGCGAGACCTGCTGCGCCTCCTGCATCTCTTTTTCGGTGCGATAGCGGATCACGACCGGCTTGCCGCGCCAATTGACGATGATCGACTGGCCCTGCTCGATGGCCGACGTATCGACCTCGATCGAGGCGAGCGCCAGTGCCGCGGCGTCCGGGTTCATCTGGTCGACGAACGGCCAGATCGTGGCGGCTGCGCCGACGGCGGCGAAAGCGCCGGTGGCGATCAACAGGAAGTCGCGGCGCGTGACACCCTCGGATTCGCCGTGCCCGCCCGGGGTCGCCATGGAATGGGTCGTGTCAGCCAATTCGTGCCTCTCGCATTGGAACGGCGTGACCGCCCATGCTGCCTGCTTCAATAAAGCAGGACGGCAGTCTGACCGTCACCCCCGAAATCCAGCCAATCCGGCCGATTGCCTTTTGTCATCGTCCTTTGAGAGTGTCCAGTCGGGCGCTCCCGCGACGGCAACTTGTCGCAACGCCGCCACATTCCCGGAGGGCCCACTTTTCCGGGAGTTTGCGCGGAGTCCGGCCCTGCGGCGACACCAAAGCGCTACACCTTTCCACTGCTTCGTGAGAGACTTGTGGCGGCAAGGGAGGTTTCAGCGCAAAAATCCGCGCCCGGGAGACTGACCATGAGGAAACAGAGCGTCGACGCTCTGGCTCGCTGGATAGCCGAGTGGGTCCGCCCCGTTCCGAGCAATTCCATCCCGAAGGAGGCGGCGCGGCTTGCCACCGAATTTGGCGCCTATGCCGCTGACGCCGGCATCAATGTCCAGCACCTCGAGGAAGAGATCGGCCAGGAAATTACGAGCCGGATGCAAGGCGCGCTGGAAGAGATGTCAGGCGCGGAAGACGTTCTCCGCGACACGGAATGAGCCGGCGCTGGCTCAGGCGATCTTGAGCGCCCGGTCCTGCTCCGCCAGGAAGCCTCCCGACTGGCGCTCCCAAAGCCGATGGTAGAGGCCGCGGTTGCGGAGCAGCGCCTCGTGCGTCCCCTCCTCCACGATACGGCCTTCGTCCATCACCACCAGGCGGTCGAGCGCGGCGATCGTCGACAGGCGGTGCGCGATGGCGATCACCGTCTTGTCGCGCATCAGCACCTTGAGGCTCTCCTGGATCGCCGCCTCGACCTCCGAATCGAGCGCCGCGGTCGCCTCGTCCAGCACCAGGATGGGCGCGTCCTTCAGGATGACGCGGGCGATCGCGATGCGCTGGCGCTGGCCGCCGGAGAGCTTGACGCCGCGTTCGCCGACATGCGCCTCGTAGTCGGTCCGCCCGCGCGGATCCACGAGGTGCGCGATGAAGCCCTCGGCGCGGGCGACGGCGGCCGCCTCGCGGACCGCCGCATCCTCTGCGTTGGGGCGCCCGTAGCGGATGTTCTCGCTGACGGAGCGATGCAGGAGCGAGGTGTCCTGCGTCACCATTCCGATTGCCGCGCGCAGCGAATCCTGCGTCACCTCGGCGATATCCTGCCCGTCGATCAGGATACGGCCCTGCTCAAGCACATAGAAGCGCATCAGGAGGTTGACGAGCGTCGACTTCCCCGCACCTGACGGCCCGACGACGCCGACCTTCTCGCCCGGGCGGATGAAGAGCGACAGGTCGCGGATCACGCGGTCGCCCTCGCCGTAGCGGAAGGTGACGTCCTCGAACGCAATGGCCCCTTCCGTCACGATGAGAGGCTCGGCACCGGGCGGGTCGATCAGCGCGTTCGGCCGCGCGATCAGCTCCATGCCGTTCTCGATCGTCCCCGTGCTTTCGAAGAGCGAGGTGATCGAGCGGAGCACCCAGCCCGACATCTGGTTGAGCCGCAGGATCAGCGCGTTCGAGGCGGCGATTGCGCCGAGCGTGATCTCGCCCTTCGTCCACAGCCAGATCGAAAGCGTCGCCGCGGCGAAGATGAAGATGGAGTTCAGAATCGTCAGCGCCGCCGTGAGCGTCGTGATGCTGCGGTTCATGGCGCGCGCCGCGGCGAGCTGTCGCTCGAACGCCACGCGGCCGAAGGCCTCCTCGCGCTCCGCATGTGCGAAGAGCTTGACGGAGAGGATATTGGTGAAGCCATCCACCACGCGTCCGGTCAGCCCGGAATTCGCTTCCGACATCGCGATCGATCGTTGGCGAACCGGCGGCACGAGGGTGACGATGACGCAGCCATAGGCGACGAGCCATCCGAGGATCGGCAGCACCAGCCGCCAGTCGAAACCGATAAGCACCGTGGCCGTGCCGACCAGATAGACCAGCAGGAACCAGACGCCGTCGATCACGTTCACGACGCTTTCGCGCACCGCCATTCCGGTCTGCATGACCTTCTGGCTGATCCGGCCGGCGTAATCGTTCTGGAAGAAGCCGAGGCTCTGGCGCAGCACGTAGCGATAGCTCCGCCAGCGCACCATCGCGGAAAGGCTCGGCCCGATCGAGAGGTTGACGAGGCCGCGCGACCAGATGGTGAAAACCGGCCGCACCACCAGGAGCACCCCGGTCATGATCAGCAGAATGCGCCAATTGTCCGCGAGGAAGCGCTCCTGGCTCGAGGCACCCATACGATCGACCAGCGTGCCGAGAAACGCGAAGAGCGAGAGCTCGGTGACCGAGGCGATGAGCGAGACGACAAGCGTTGCGGCGATCAGGCCGCGCAGTGGGCGCAGGAAGTAACGGTAGGTTGCGAGAAGCGCACTGGGCGGCTGCTCGACCGGCGCCGGCGCGAGCGGATCGATCCACCGCTCAAGGCCGCCATAGCTGAGGAATCGTCTGAAGATCGCTGCCAATACTCTTGCTCCCGACGCATTTCCGCGGCGCAGCTGGGGCGAGCGGCGAATGGAGGCGTCTACCTCTATGTAACGACGGCGGCCGCCATTTTCGAGCGGTCCGGCTACCTCCGCCTGCCCCGCCGGCTCTAGCACGACCCGGTCGGCGATTGCCGTTGAGCCGGCCGCGACCGGATTGCACACAACAACGGGGATGACGCGGCGATAGACATCGTGCCAGTTAGTCGCCGCGTTTTGCCGGTGCCCGCGCGGGCGCGTTTGTCGAGAGGCGGGAGTGCATGACGGAGCGGAGGGGGCCGGAGTTGTCGGTCGTCGTGCCGGTCAAGAACGAAGCTGGGAACGTGGCGCCGCTGGTGGCGGAAATTGCCGCAGCGCTCGACGGCCGGTGGGAGTTCGAGGCGATCTTCGTCAATGACGGGTCAACCGATGCGACCGCCGAGGAGATTCGCGGCCTGATGCGGGACCGCCCGTGGCTGCGCCAGCTCTCGCACGACCGCTCATGCGGACAGTCCGCAGCAGTGCATACCGGCGCCGTCGGGGCGCGCGGTGCAATTGTGGCGACGCTCGACGGCGACGGACAGAACGATCCTGCCTTCCTGCCGCAGCTCATCGAGACGCTGAAGGCGGGACCTCGGCTCGGCCTCGTCGCAGGACAGCGCCTCGGACGCACCGATACCGGCCTGAAGCGCATCACCTCGCGGACCGCCAACCGGCTTCTGAACGCCGTGTTCGGCACCGCCACCCGTGACACCGGCTGCGGCTTGAAGGCGTTCCGCCGTGACGTCTTCCTGGCGCTTCCTTATTTCGACGGGCTGCACCGGTTCATGCCGCCGCTCGTGCGCCGCGAAGGCTTTGAGATCGCCTATGTCGACGTCGTCGATCGGCCGCGCCGCTTCGGCCGGTCGCACTACCGCATCTGGGATCGGCTTTGGGTCATCGTGGCCGACCTTCTCGGTGTCGTTTGGCTCATTAATCGCCGGAAACACGTGCCGGTCGTCTCGGAGGAAGCAGCGAATGCTGGTTGATCTGTCTCGCGCCGTGGGCGGCTACCTTCTCGACGTCATGCATCATATGGACTGGTGGGTTCTGTTGGGCTTTGCCGCACAGATACTCTTCGGCGCCAGGTTCTTCGTGCAGTGGATTGCCTCCGAGCGCGCGGGCAGAAGTGTCGTGCCTCTCACCTTCTGGCTCTTCTCGATTGGCGGCGGCGTGCTCCTATTCACCTACGCGCTCTATCGCAAGGACCCCGTCTTCATCGCCGGGCAGGGCTTTGGCCTCTTCGTCTATGTGCGCAACCTGCACCTTATCCTGCGTGAGCAGCGGACGATAGCGACCCCCGCGCCTTGACCACGGCTGCCACCGCCGCGTCGTCCGGCAAGGCGGACGGGCCGCATGCCGTCCCCGTCTGGGCACAGCCGCGCTTCGTTGCCGCGGCGATCCTTGCCTACCTCCTCGTGCATTTCGCCGTTCGCATGGCGATGTGGCCGACGCTTGGCATCGACGATTCGGAGCAGGCGCTCTTCGCCCAGAAATTCGCCTGGAGCTACCGTGGCCAGGCTCCGCCGCTTTTCACCTGGCTGCTGATCGCGCTCGGCAAGCCTCTCGGCGTCAACATCCTCTCGATCAGCCTGATCCGATACACGCTGCTCGGCATGATCTTTGGGTTCGCCTACGCCACTGCGCGCCGGCTGACCCGCGATCCCCGCCTTTCGGCGCTCGCCGTCTACAGCTTCGCGGCGATCTATATGTTCGCCTTCTACAGCCACCACGACCTGACCCACACGACGCTGATGTCGGCCATGCTGGCGGTTGGCTGGTACGTCTTCGTCCGCCTGGCCGAGAAGCCGGCGCTCGGCTGGCATCTCGCGCTCGGCGCTGCCTTCGGACTCGGGCTCCTGGGCAAGTGGAACTACGTGATGTTCGCGGCGGCGCTGCCGCTCGCCTGCCTCGCTTTGCCCGACTACCGCCGCCTGTTGCTCACCTGGAAGATCGTGCCGGCGCTCGTTCTAGGCGCGGCGCTTGTGCTGCCGACGGCGCTTGCGACGCTCGCCGAAGGTGCGCGCACCGCCGACACGCTGAACGGCGTGCTCATGGGCGAGGGCGCCTCCTACCTTTCGCGCGTCGTCGAGGGCACGGGCCGGCTCGCCCTCTCGGCGATCGCTTATCCACAGCCGCTTCTGCCGCTTGCGGTCATCGTCTTCGCACTGCCGCTGTGGCGCGGGCTCAAAGGCCCCACCGACGAAGCCTTTTCGCCGCGGCCGAGCCTTACGTTCCTCGCCCTGACGATGGCGATCTCGCTCGCTCTGCATTTCGCGCTCGTGCTCGCTCTCGGCGCACGCGAATTTCACGAGCGACTGATGCAGCCGCCGCTCTTCATCCTGCCTGTCGCGCTGTTCATGCTGATCGAGCGCGGACGGCCTTCGAAGCGCGCCGTCGACGTGTTCGCACTCATGATCGCCGTGCTCGTGGCGGGGACGCTCGGAGCGCGGATCGCCGTCTTCGCGCTCGGCGCCGATCATTGCAGCGCCTGCCGCGACATGGCGCCCTTCCGCGCGCTCGCCGCGGACCTGCGCAAAGAAGGCTATTCCGGCGGTGGCACCATCGTCGTCGACGGCTTTCATATCGGCGGCAACATGCGGGTCGAATTTCCCAACGCCCGTATCATGGACGCGGCTTATCCTCCCCGCATCTGGCCCGCACCCCGCGACAACGGCCCCTGCCTCCTCCTCTGGGAGGAGCGTGATCCCGAAAGGACCACCGCCACCGAAGCCTGGCTTCACGCTTATCTCGCCAACGAGCTCCACGCTTCGCCCGATGCGCCGCACCGGAAAGGCGCTGCGTCGGAGTTCATGTTTGGCTCAGCCAAGCGCCAATACCGTCTGCTCTATGCCCTTTATGACGCGCCCGACGGTGACTGTCGCTGAATCTGCGCTCTACCGGCTAGGCAACACGCCTGAAAGCCATCGCCGCACCAAGCCAGGACGCGCCGGCAATGATCAGGTCCACGCCGAGGAAAATGCCAAGCACATAGAAGCCGGAGACCGGCCATTGCAGGATGATAATGATTCCAAGGAGCGCGGTGATGGCGCCTGAAAGCAGCACCCAGCCCCACGGCGCAGCGCTCCGCATCTGCGTCGCAAGCAGGATCCGCGCGATCCCGGCGAACACAAGGACGATGCCGATGACAAGCGTCAGCGCCACCGAGGCAAGCAGCGGATTCCAGACAATCAGGATGCCGGCGAGGGCATAGAACGCGCCTATGACAATCCACATGAAGAAGCGGCCCCAGCCCTTCATCTGGAAGCCGTGGACGATCTCCACGATGCCGGACGCGATCATCATGATGCCGACCAGCAAGGCCCCGACGACGGTCGCCATCACGACGCTCATCAAGGCGATGAAGCCGGCGACGATCATGATAATGCCGAGTGCGGCAAACCAGCCCCAACGGCTGCGAAGCTGCTCGGGGTAAGGCAGAGCTTGAGATGCTAAAACCATGGCAATGCTCCCTTCTTCGGCCGCTCAACGCGGCGGGATGCCGATAGGTTCCCGGCTAACGATTTGCACATCGGCCACCTTCCCGCAGGCGGCCCGATGGTCTAAGCGCCGGATATGACGAGTGACGCGGCGTCCGGGATCGCGGGCGATACACTGGACGACAGGAAATCCACGGCGGCCGAATGGTTTGCGGCCCTCCGTGACGAGATATGCGCGGCGTTCGAGCGCTTGGAGGACGACCTCCCTTCTACAGCGCAGCGCGCCGATCATCAGTCCGGCCGGTTCGAAAGAACGCCATGGAAGCGGCCCGATCCGAGTGGCGCGCCGGCCGGCGGCGGCGTCATGGCGGTGATGCACGGACGCGTCTTCGAGAAGGTCGGAGTCCATGTCTCGACCGTCTTCGGCGAGTTCGCTCCGGAATTCCGCGCGCAGATACCGGGCGCGGAGGACGACCCCCGCTTCTGGGCTTCCGGCATCTCGCTGATCGCACACCCGCAGAACCCGAATGTCCCGGCCGCGCACATGAACACGCGGATGGTGGTGACGAGCAAAGGATGGTTCGGCGGCGGCGGCGATCTGACGCCAGTGCTCGACCGGCGACGCACGCAGGAGGATCCGGACTCCCTCGCCTTCCACGCCGCAATGCGCGAAGCCTGCGAGAAGCACGTGCATATCGACTATGCACGCTACAAGGCCTGGTGCGACGAGTATTTCTGGCTGAAACACCGCAACGAGCCGCGCGGCATCGGCGGCATCTTTTACGACTATCTTGATTCCGGGGACTGGGACGCCGATTTCGCCTTCACGCAGGACGTCGGGCGCGCCTTCCGCGACATCTATCCAAAGCTCGTGCGCGCCAATTTCGCGACGTCATGGACCGACGCGGATCGCGAGGAGCAGCTCGTCCGCCGTGGCCGCTACGTCGAATACAATCTGCTTTACGACCGCGGCACGATCTTCGGGCTGAGGACCGGCGGCAACATCGACGCGATCCTCTCCTCAATGCCGCCCGTCGTGAAGTGGCCGTGAGATGCCGGCCGCGGCACGCTGCCTTTGGACGGAGACCGTGGTGCCGAAGACGTAGTCCCAGAACCCCGACGTGACCCCGAAATTGGCGGACTCGTCGAAATGGTGGTGAAGCGCGTGCCGGCGCTTCAGGCGGAACGCATAGCCGTGATTGGGAATCCGCCAGTGATGCAGGATGTGGTGCACGCCGATGTACCACCAATAGCCGAGCGTCAGGCCGGTCGTCAGCGCACTCCCCGCTTCAAGTCCGAAGACGCCGATCAGGCCGACGCCGACAACTGCCATCGCCGGCAGGCTGATCCACGCCGGCGTGCCGACGAGCTCGTCGTGCCTCTCGTGGTGCTGCTCGTGCATGTCCCGAACGAAGGGAACCCGGTGGAACACGAAGCGGTGCATCAGGTATTCGACGAGCGTCCATGCGGCGATGCCCGCAACTGCGGTTATCGCCCAATCCGGCCACGCCGAGGTCGGAAGATGGGTTGCAACCCAGGCAACCAGCGCCACCGCAAATGCGGGACACAAAAAGAATTCGCAGTAGTAGCCAAACTTCCCGAGACGCATCGCAGCCTTCCGGACCGCCTACCGCCTCGGCCTTTGGAGATCTTCCCCTGCCGAAGCAGAAGCGCCAGCCTGCATGACTTTGCGCCCCGTGACCAGAGCGAACCGACACGCTGCGGTCGAGAGCCGCACGTCCCAATGGCGGGAGAACGGAAGCTGGTCGTCCGGGCCGGCCGGTCCTAGAAGGGCCGCTGGACGCGGAAGACCGCAACCAGATCGGCATCCAGGTCGTCTTCGATCTTCGGCTTGGCGCCGCCGCCGGGGATAGAGATCGTGGGCGCTCCGCCGCCGACCTCTACGCCGCCGCCGACAGTCGCCGTCCATCCCAGGTCCGGTCTGTTGATCGCCTTCCCGACATCGAAGGTCATTCCAAGCTCAAACCCGAAGCGCGGCGTCACGTAGGTCCGGCCCACGTCGACTTTCTGCACGTCGTCGAGGGCCACGGAATCGAACACGAATTTCACGTTGCTGTCGGCACGGTTGACGTCAAAGCCCACACGGCCCTTCACGAACAAGTCTTCGATCACCGCATTAAAGCTCGGCGCGTACGAGGTCTTGAGCTCGACGAACCCGCCGAGGCTCTCGGCGTCGGTCTGGGTCGTGTAGGTGCCCCACAACGCGAAGCCGGGGACGTCCACCTTGTAGGAATCGCTGTTTCGAACAATCCCCGTGCGAAGGCCGGCGCCGAAATAGAAGTCCAGGTTATCGCGCTGGAATTCGGTGCCGACGACAGTGTTCAGAGCCAACTCGTTGTGCGTGAATCTGTAGTCGAATGTGTGCGCGTTGAGGCCGCCGTTGAAGCCGAGGAAATAGCCGTTGGGGTTACTCCCCGGATTCGTGCCGTCCACACCGAGGCCGGGAAAATCGAGCGCGTCGGCCGTTCCGTCCGCGGAGCCGCCGGAGCTACCGCCTTCGACGCTCCGGTAAGTCGCGTCGAATCCAAGACGCGAGAAGTAGTCGAAACCATTGACTGGTAGGTCGAAGCCGCCGCTGATCCCCCATCCCGTCCCGGTCTGCTCCGTGTTCGATACGTCGTAGTGGATCTCGCCTCCGAGATCGCGCGCCAGCCGCTGCACTGTCGGACCGTCGTAATACAACACCTGTGGAGTGATGAAGAACGATGGACCGTCCTCGCCGACGGGACTCCCCAGTTCCCCGCCGATCAGCCGGCGGCCGGTCGAGACCTCGGTGCAGGTGTCGGAATTCGGTTCGTAGAAGTAGGCCGGGCCGAGCGCCGCGCACTGCCGGGCCGTATCGACAGGTGCACCGGGCAGGCCAACTGGAAATCCGACCGGCCGCGTTGTTCCGGACCCGCCGGGCGTGAACAGAAATCCGTGCTCCGGAGGAGCCGGCTGCTGCGGCTGCGGCTGCGGCTGCGGCTGCGGCGCGGCTGCGCGTTCGGTTGCTTGCACGGCTTGAACTCGATCGCTTCGACCCGCGCCTTTTCCTGGCCGATCGCCCGCAGAGAATTCTCAAGCTGCTTCGCGAGCTTTGCGTCGACCTTCGGCGTCGGAAAGATGTGCCACTGCACGTAGGCCGCACGCTCCTCGAGATAGAAGATGAGCGCTTGCTTCCGCTTCTCGAATTCTGAGCGATCGCAAGTCCCTGATTCTTCGAAAGCCTCATCGGCTTCCTTGTAGAAATATCCGAAGTCGCCAGGTGCATAGAGCTCTGCAGTCGAGGCGTCGATCGGTACGATGGCACTGTCGGGAAGCTCGCCGCAGGACTTATATTGCAGCGCACGGATCCTAGCGGCGTCGGCGCGAAAAATGGCCGCCTGGGCCCTCAGCGTGGAGGTGATCGCGGCGCCGACCGGACCGGTGCCGGTGGAGACTTCGAGGGCTCGCGCAACTCCTTCCAGGTATTCAAGTGCGTCCGCTTTCCCGTTCGCAAACCGGATCGGATCGCAATCGTTCTGTGCGTCGGAGATGGACTTCTCACTTTGCGTCTCGGCGAGCTTGCCCAGTTCGATGAGATGGTCGACCGTGCGAGGGTCCGAGTAAGTCTCTGGCTTCTGGGCGTTCGCTGCCGAAACGGCCAGAGGTCCAAACACTGAGATCAGCGACAAGAACCGAACGACTGAAATCACGGCGCCCCCACCGTATGCAGAACTCCGCGAGATGGGCCAAGAAGCCGCCAGCCTCTGCGGGTAGGAGCACGCTAGCGCCCGGCTAAGCCGTCCGCGTCACCAGAACTGGTGACGACAGACCCGCAGGAATAGACCGAGGTTTCTGTGCAACACGCTATGCCGATTGGACGCGCGGGCTGCACACGCTATGATCTTCAAGGGCAGCGCCGATCAAAGCCGGCCCATCATCCACTCCGGGGGGAGGGATGGCGGAAAGCGACTTGTTTCAGAAGACGGTGGAGTCGATCCGCTCAGCGGGCCTGAACGGCGGCGCTTGGCCGGATGCGCTCATTGGCATGACGCGCCTGTTCGGCTCCGTCGGCGCCACGCTCGAAGTCTTCCAGAAGCGCCCCATGAGCCTGATCGATTTCCATGTCGAAGGGCTGCCGGAAAGAGCAGGGATCGAGTACCTCGACCACTACGCCGAACACAATCCGCGCGCCGCCTTCGCTTTCCGGCATCTCTCCGAGGTGACTCTCTGCGACTACCAGCTGATCGACGAAAGCGCGATGAACCGCGACGCCTACTATGCAAAGTACCTGACCTCCATCGACCTTCGTTACTTCCTCTCCGGTCAGATCATGAATACGCGCGACGTTCAGGGCGTCGTGACCATCCAGCGCTCGCGGCGACAGGGCCACGTCGAACAACGCGAGATCGACTGGATGCGGCGACTGCTGCCGCATGTCCGCCAGGCACATGATGTGGCGACGCGCTTGAAGGGTGCCGGCTCGGCGCAGCGCTCGCTCGAGGCTGCGCTCGACTGGCTGTCTGACGGCGTCGCGCTCCTCGGCGCGGACCACTGCGTTCTTCATGCCAATGAGGCGTTCTGGGCGATTGCCCGTCGCGGCGACGGCATCCGCGTGGTCAAACGTCAGATCGAGTTTGCCGCCGCGGAAGCGCGCACGCTTTTCGCCAGAGCATTCACGGCGGCCGCCGGCGACGGCGCTCCGCAGTCCCCCACCGATTTCGTCGCAGAGCGCGAAGGCCCGTCCCCGCCCTATCTTGTTTCGCTGCGTTGGGCCGCGCCCGCACCGATGCCGCGCCATGTAGCTCAGGACGCCCTCGCCATCCTTTTCGTGCATGATCCGCTGGCCGGCACGGCGCCGTCCGTGCAGGCTCTGCGCCAGGCGTTCGGCCTGACCGAAGCTGAAGCCGACCTGGCGTTGGCGCTCCTCGCCGGCCTCTCGCCAGCGGACTATGCGCTCAAGCGTCTCCTGAGCCGCAACACGGTCTATACGCATCTCCGTCGCATCAGAGAGAAAACGCACTGCGCCCGCCTGCCGGAGCTGATCCGAAAACTCAACGAAGCCCGTTCGGCCGTGCGCAGCCATTGAGACAAGTCGGCGACGCGCCTTAAGGAACCATCGCGCGGTCTCTGCGTTGTCCTCCTCCAACGAAAAACGCTACCGAAAGATGGAGGACGGTATGAAGCGCATTCTTTGCGGCGATCTGGTGCCGGGCTGCACGTTCAAGGCGCAGGCCGAAACAGACGCACAGGTGCTCTCGGTGGAGCTGGATCACGTGCGTACGATTCACGATATCGACGTCACGCCGGCATTCCTGGAGCGGGCGCGCGGGCGCATCGAAGAGGTCCATGACGCCGCGCCGCCGGTCAGGCGCCAAGGAGCTGCTCGCGGCTGAGACTGAAGCCGCTTTCAATCCAGCGGGTTTCCAGCTCGCGCAGACGCTTGCCGACATCTGGCCCGGGCTGCATCCCGGCGGCGACAAGGTCGCTTCCGCTCAAGGGAAAGACCGGCGGACGCCAATTCTCGAGGAACGCCGCCTGAGCGCGCAGCGTGGCGACGGCTTGCGCGTTGCCGGCTTCGCTTTCACGCGCAAGAGCGTGGCGATTGCGATCCTCGACGCCCTGTCGGCCCGACCGGTAGATCGTCCGTGCCAGAAGCGCCTCGGTCTGCGCCGGGTCGGCCTCGGGAGCATCGGCCCAGGCGTGAAGCCGCGTCGCCTCGGCGCGTGACAGCCGCAGCCGCTCCGCGAGCGCGTCGATTCGCGCGCGATGCGGCGGCATGATGGCTTCGAGGCGAAACAGAGGATCTGGCGTCCAGCCTTCGTTGCGCTCCGCCTCCACCACGCGATGGATTGCGTCGATACCCCAGCTCTCCGGCAGCACCTTCTGCAGAACCTCGGTGGTGCGCATCCAAAGCAGCGCGCGCGCCGGATCGGGCGCCTTCAGAGAGCCGCTTGAGCTCTGCCCACACGCGCTCGGCGGAGAGAGTGGCGAGACCGGCCTTGAGCTTCGCGCACGCCTTCAGCGCGTCGCCATCAGGGCGTCCGCGCCCATACCAGGCGAAGAAGCGGAAGAAGCGCAGGATGCGCAGATAGTCTTCGCGGATGCGGGCTTCCGCGTTGCCGACGAAGCGCACGCGTCCGGCCTTCAGGTCTGCGACGCCGCCGAGCGGATCGAGCACCTCGCCGGCCACGTCGCAATAAAGCGCATTCATGGTGAAGTCGCGCCGCGCGGCGTCTTCCTCCCAATCGGCGGTGAAGCGCACGACGGCATGGCGGCCGTCCGTCTCGACATCGCGGCGAAGCGTCGTCACCTCGAACGGCCGGCCTTCGACGATGACAGTGACTGTGCCGTGCTCGATGCCGGTCGGCACCGTCTTCATCCCCGCTGCTTCGGCGCGCGCGATCACCTCCGCCGGCACGAAGATCGTCGCAAGATCGGCGTCATGGACGATGCGGCCGAGCAAGCGCGTCACGCACGGCGCCACCGACGATCCGCGTCGCGCGACCTTCGCCATCGAGCGCGGAAAGCACGGAGCGAACCTGCGGCTCCTTGAGGAGCGGCCAGTCGGCGAGCACAGCGCTCACGCTGCGACGCCTCTGTCGCCGTCGGCGTAGAGACGGTCGTAGAGCACGCGCACGATGCCGGCGGTGATCCCCCAGATGTGACGGTTCTGGAACGGCATCTCAAAGAAGCTGCGCTGCGCGCCGTTCCATGTGCGACTGCCCTTGTGGTGGTTGGCCGGGTCCATGAGAAATGAAAGCGGCACCTCGAACGACTCCGCGACCTCGTCGGGATTGAGCTTCAGCGTGAAGCCGGGTCTGACGACCGCGATGACGAGCGCCACGTGATAGCCCGAACCCGTCAGATAGTCCGGGCCGCGGCCGACCGTCTCGATGAATTCAGGCAGGAGGCCGATCTCCTCCCTGGCTTCGCGCAGCGCCGCCGCTTCCGGTCCGGAATCCTCCGGATCGATACTGCCGCCGGGGAAGGATATCTGTCCGGCATGCGAGCGCAGGCGGCTCGTCCGCTGGGTGAAGAGCAGCGTCGCCTGCGGCTCGCGATGGATGACGGGTATGAGCACTGCCGCCGGCCGCCGCTCGATCTTCAGGAGCTGGTCGGCGATATCCGGATTGAGGACGTGGTCGCCGACGTGCGGCTCGGGCTCGCGCGAAAGACGCTCCGCCGCGCGGCGGCGAAAATCCTCCGCCGAGAAGGGCAGCGGCTCAGTCACGCGTCACGCCGGGGAAGGCGAAGAACATCTCGCCCGACCAGATGCCGAGCTCTCCATCACGCTCCTCGGCGAGCACTGCGAGCTCCAGCGCGACGGGACGCGTGGCGAGCGCCTCAAGCCTCCCGCGTACATTGACATACGGCTTGAACCCGTCGGTCGCCGGCTCGCGCGCGAAGCGCAGCGGATGCTCGGGTCCGGCGGCGACGATGTCGCCGACATTGGTGCGGAAGGTGAGCCGTCTTTCGCTACCCTCGCCTTCCGCAACGACTTCGACCGCCATGAAGGGTGCGTCTTCGACGGTAATGCCGATCTTCTCAACAGGGGTCACAAGGACGTGACGGCCATCCGGCTCGCGCCTCAGAATCGAGGCAAAGAGACGCACCAGCGCTTCGCGTTGAATGGCGCTGCCGCGATAGAACCAGGCGCCGTCGACAGCGACGCGCAGGTCGATCTCGCCGCAATAGGGCGGATCCCAGCGGTCGACCGGGCGCGCCTTGGCCTGTTTCCCAGCCTCCGCGACGAGTCGCGCCAAGCTGGGCGGAAATCCAGCCGGCGTTTCGTTGGCGTATTTTGGCTCCACCATCATGCGCAATCCTAGGGGAGGCTATGCTTTACCTATTTTCCTTGCGCCCGGTGGCTGACACAATTCGGACAGGGTAGCGAATCATCTTCCTTCTCCACAGTTACGGATGCCCGACCATGACCGCAATGAGCCCCGCCTCCCTCAGTCCGGAGAGCATCGTCAAGGACGCGGAAGCCGTAGCCGGCAAGCTCGCCGAAGCGCGAGCGGCGGTCGCCGAAGTGATCTTCGGCCAGGAGACGGTCGTCGAGCTTGCGCTCGCCACGGTTCTGTCAGGCGGCCATGGGCTGCTGGTCGGCGTCCCGGGGCTCGCCAAGACGAAGCTCGTCGACACGATGGGCACGGTGCTCGGCCTGACCGACAACCGCATCCAGTTCACGCCCGACCTGATGCCCTCCGACATCCTCGGCTCGGAGATCCTCGACGAGAGCGCCGACCATCATCGGAGCTTCCGCTTCGTCAAGGGACCGGTTTTCGCGCAGCTCCTGATGGCCGACGAGATCAACCGCGCAAGCCCGCGCACGCAGTCGGCGCTGCTGCAGGCGATGCAGGAGCACTTCGTCACGATCGCCGGACAGCGCCACGACCTGCCGCAGCCGTTCCATGTCCTCGCGACGCAGAACCCGATCGAGCAGGAGGGCACCTACCCCCTCCCCGAGGCACAGCTCGACCGCTTCCTGATGCAGATCGACGTGCTCTACCCCGATCTTGATGCCGAACGGCGCATGCTCTTCGAGACGACCGGCGAAGCCGACAACAGGGCCCGCGCCGTGCTGAGCGGCGCCGAGCTGATGGAGACGCAGAGGCTGGTGCGCCGGATGCCGGTCGGCGAAGCTGTGGTCGAGGCGATTCTGAAGCTGGTGCGCGCGCTCAGGCCGGGCGAGGCGACGCGCGAGATCGGCGAGCAGATCTCGTGGGGGCCGGGCCCGCGCGCCAGCCAAGCCTTGATGCTGACGGTGCGCGCCCGCGCGCTCCTCGACAAGCGCTACGCCCCGTCGCTCGACGATGTGGAGGCACTTGCGGTCCCCGTTCTGCAGCACCGCATGGCGGTCACCTTTGCGGCGCGGGCCGACGGAGTCAGTGTGCGTGATCTGATCCAACGCGCGACGAAGGCCATTCTCTAGCTCTATGCAGGACACCCATCCGGCAGCCGTCCGCACGCGCGTCGAGACCGCGCGAGCTCTGGCTGCACGCCTGCCGGATCTGCTCGTCGCAGCACGCCGGATCGCATCCAACGTGCTCCTCGGCCTGCACGGCCGCCGGCATCCAGGGCCGGGCGAGACTTTTTGGCAGTTCCGCCCCTATGTCCCCGGCAAGTCGGCGCGGCAGATCGATTGGCGGCGCTCGGCGCATGACGATCACCTGTTCATCCGCGAACGCGAATGGGAAGCATCGCAGACCGTGTGGCTGTGGACCGACCTCTCGCCATCGATGGATTTCCGCTCGCGCCTTTCGGAGACGACGAAGCTCGACCGCGCCGTGATCCTGATGCTGGCGCTTGCCGAGATGCTCGGACGCGGCGGCGAGCGCGTCGGCATCCCCGGACTTGCCGAACCGCGCATCGGCCGCGACGCCGCCGAGCGGCTGGCGGAAATCCTCGCGCATTCCAGCCTTGACCTGGACTGGCCTCGTGTCGACCGCATCGGACGCTTTGCCGACGTCATCGTGATCTCCGATTTCCTCGCCGAGGCGGAGGAGACGCGTCAGCGTCTGCGGGCGCTTGCGGGACGCGGAGCGAACATGCACATCCTGCAGGTTCTCGATCCCGCCGAGGAGGCGTTCCCTTATGAGGGGCGCCTGGAATTCCGCGATCCGGAGACCGGCATGACTTGGCTGACGGAGCGCGCCGGAAGTCTGCGCGACGACTATCGCGCGCGGCTCGAAGCGCATCGCGAGCTGATCCGCGGCTTTGCGCGCCAAGGCGCATCCTCCTTCGGCGTCCATCACACCGACCGGCCCGCCGCGGAAGGACTTCTCTTCCTGCAGGCGCGGTTGAGCGGCGGCGTAGCGAAGGCCGTATCTCCGATGCAGCGGCCCGCGGCATGATCGGCTCCTTCGCCTTCCTGGCGCCGTGGATGCTGGTCGCGCTTGCGGCGCTGCCGCTAATCTGGCTGCTCTTGAGACTGACGCCGCCTCGCCCGCGGCTCGTCTCGTTTCCGCCCACACGGCTCCTCTTCGAGTTGAAGGAGCGCGAGCGCACGCCGTCGCGCACACCCTGGTGGCTGACGCTGATCCGCCTGCTCCTCGTCGCATTCGTGATCCTGGCGCTCGCAGAGCCGGTGCTGCGGCCCGACACGAAGATGACGGCAGGCAGCGCGCCGCTTCTCGTCGTGCTCGACAATGGGTGGGACGCGGCACCCGATTTCGCCGCCCGCGTCAACGCCGCCCAGGCGCTCATCGAGGAAGCGAACCGCGACAGCAGACCTGTCTCCTTCATCGCCACCGCCGAGCCGGTCGCCGAAAGCCTCGCAGCGGAGAGCGCCGACGCGGCGAAGCGCCAGCTTGCCGCGATCGTGCCAAGACCCTATTTGCCGAACCGTCCGGCCTTGGCGAAAAGGCTGAGCGAGGCCTTCTCCCCGGGCTCGGTCGAGGCCGTGTGGATCGCCGGCGAGATTGACGATGGCAACGCCAATGCCTTCGCGTCGGCGCTTTCCAAAATCGCTGCGAGCGGAACGATCCTCCGATCGGCGCGCCCGCTGACGGTGATGCGGCCGCCGGAGAACCGCGCCGACGGAGTCCACGTCCCGATCAACAGATTTGGGGCGGGCGGAACCGCACAGGTGGTCGGCTTCGACCAGGAGGGCCGCCGCATCCTCGAAGGCACCGCGGACCTCGACAAGAACGGGATCGGCGCGGCGCAGATCGCGCTGCCGGCCGAGATAAGGAATGCGCTCGTGCGCTTCAGGGTCACCGGCGAATCGAGCGCCGGCGCAGTGCAACTCCTCGACGGACGCTGGCAGCGCAAGGCCGTCGGGCTCATCGCAGGCGAAGGCACCGGCGCGTCGCAGCCGCTGCTTGAGCCGCTGACCTACGTGCAGCGGGCGCTCGCGCCGACCACCGATCTCCTTTCCTCCGACGCGCCGAGCACCAGCGAGGCGGTGAAGGGAATGATCGACCGCGGCGCCTCCGTCATCGTGCTGACGGAGACCGGCACACTGCCACCGGAGACCTCGGACTCGCTTCTGAAGTGGGTCGAGAGCGGCGGGACGCTCGTGCGCTTCGCGAGCCCCAACCTCGCCGCGACGACCGTCGACGAGCTTCTTCCGGTGCGGCTTCGCCAGGGCGAGCGCGCGCTCGGCGGCTCGCTGTCGTGGGAGGAGCCGCAGGCCATCGGGAGCTTCCCGGCGACCGGCCCGTTCGCGCATATCGACGTGCCCACCGACGTCGTGGTCAACCGGCAGGTGCTCGCCGACCCGGAGGCTCTGAGAAGCGCCGAGGTGTGGGCGGAGCTTCGCGACGGAACGCCGCTCGTCACCGCCGCGACGCGCGGCAACGGGCGCATCGTCCTCTTCCATGTCACCGCCGATCCGCGCTGGTCCAACCTGCCGCTTTCCGGCGCGTTCGTGGAGATGCTGAACGCCATCGTCGACATGGCCGGCACGGTCGCGAAGCCGGCGGCGACGACCACCGCGGACGCCGCGGCAGCTCCGAAGGCCGCCGCGCCCTGGAAGCCGCTGGAGCTGCTCGATGGCTACGGCGACCTCGGAGTGCCGCCGGCAGGCGCCACGCTCGTCGCCGACATGGCCGGCGCCAGCCCGAGCCCGGAGACCCCGCCCGGTCTTTACAGCCGCAATAACACCACGCAGGCGCTGAACGCCGTTGACGCGAAGACCCCGCTCGCGCCGCTTGCTCCGGACACCATCGGCTGGCGCGGGCGCGTCGAATCGCTTGAGCCCCAGCCCTCGACACCGATCTGGCCCTGGCTGCTCGTGGCTGCGGCAATTCTCGCGCTCCTCGACGGGCTCGCCGTGCTCCTGCTCTCCGGCCGCCTTACCCGCCGCTTCGCTGCGGCCGCCGGCGTAGCGCTTGCCGTCGCCCTCGTCCTCCCGAGCGCCAACGACGCGCACGCGCAGGAAGACGCGGCGATGGCCAAGGCGCTAGAAGCGACGACGAAGACGCAGCTCGCCTACGTCGAGACCGGCAACACGGAGCTCGACTCCACGAGCCGCGCCGGCCTCACCGGGCTTTCCACCTATCTCGCCGACCGCACGGCGCTTGAGCCCGGCGACCCCGCCGCCGTCGATATCGCCAACGACGAGCTTGCCTTCTACGCGCTTCTCTATTGGCCGATCGATCCGGATCAGCCGACGCCGAGCGCAGAGACGATGGCGAAGGTCGACACCTACATGAAGAACGGCGGCACCGTTCTCTTCGACACGCGCGACGCCGGCGGCTTCAACGCCAGCGGCGCGGAGACGCCCGAGACTCTCAAACTTCGCCAGATCCTCTCCTTCGTCGACGTGCCGCCGCTCGAGCCCGTACCGCCGGATCACGTGCTCACCAAGGCGTTCTATCTTCTCTCCGAGTTTCCCGGCCGCTGGGCGAACTCCGAGCTCTGGGTCGAGAGCCTTTCCGATCAGCCGAACGACAAGAACCGTCCGGTGCGCGGCGGCGACGGTGTCTCGCCTATTCTGATCACCGGCAATGATCTCGCCGCGGCTTGGGCGGTCGACGGCAACGGGCTCTGGCTCTATCCGACCGTGCCCTCCGACCCGCGCCAGCGCGAGCTTGCCTTCCGCGCCGGCGTCAACATCGTGATGTATACGCTGACCGGCAACTACAAGGCCGATCAGGTGCACGTCCCGGCGTTGCTCGAACGGCTCGGACAGTGAGGCGGCGCGCGCGATGACCCGCTTCGCCCTCGACTTCGATCCGCTCCTACCGCTGCCACTGGTGGCGACGCTTGCGGCTCTCTTCATCGTCGTCTTCGCGCTGCTCGCCTGGCAGCGCGTGCGCGGCGCATGGCTGCGCGCGCTCGCCTCCGCATTCCTTGTGCTGGCGCTGGTGAACCCCGTCCTGAAGCGCGAGGAGCGCGATCCCCTCCCCGGCGTCGTGGCGCTCGTCGTCGACGACAGCGCCAGCCAGAAGCTCGGCAACCGCACCGCGCAGACAGAGGCCGCGGTCACAGCGCTGAAGGCGAAGCTTGAGGCGCTCGGCGGCTTCGAGGTTCGCGAAGTGCATGCGGCAGACCGACCCGACGGCGACGGGACGGAGCTCTTCTCAGAGCTGACGAAACTCGTTGACGACGTGCCGCCGGCGCAGGTCGCCGGTGCCGTCCTCGTCACCGACGGCATCGTCAACGATGTTCCGGCGAATGCCGAGGCGCTTGGCTTCAATGCGCCGATCCACGCGCTCGTCACCGGCGAGCCCAACGAGCACGACCGCCGCGTCGTTCTCGATCGCGCGCCGCGTTTCGCCATTCTCGGCGAGCCGCAGAGCATTCAGTATCGCGTCCTCGATCCCGACCTCGCGCCGGGATCGCCCGTCACTGTGCACCTGCGGGTCGACGGCACGGAGGTCGCAAGCAATTCCGTCAGCGTCGGCGACCAGCACGTGATCGACCTGCCGCTGACCCATGCCGGTCGCACCATCGTGGAGCTGGAGGTCGAGCCCGGCACGAACGAGCTAGCGCTCGAGAACAACGACGCCGTTGCCGAGATCGACGTGGTGCGCGAACATCTGCGCGTGCTCCTCGTCTCCGGCGAACCGCATGCCGGCGAGCGCACCTGGCGCAACGTTCTGAAGTCGGACGCCGCCGTCGACCTCGTGCACTTCACGATTCTGCGGCCGCCGGAGAAACAGGACGGCACGCCGATCAACGAGCTTTCGCTGATCGCCTTCCCGACGCGCGAGCTGTTTGAGGAGAAGATCAGCCAGTTCGACCTGATCATCTTCGACCGCTACCAAAGCCGCGGCGTGCTGCCGATCGTCTATTACGACAATCTCGCGCGTTATGTGCGCCAGGGCGGCGCGGTGCTCGTTGCCGCCGGCCCCGACTACGCCTCCTCCGGAAGCCTCTACCGCACGCCCCTCGGGCCTGTGCTTCCGGCGGTTCCGACCGGCCAGATCGTCGAGCAGCCCTACCGCGCCAAGATCAGCCCCGTCGGCATGCGCCATCCCGTGACCCGCGACCTCCCCGGCGGCGCGACCGACCCACCGAGCTGGAGCGAATGGTTCCGCCTCATCGACACCGACGCGATCGCCGGCGACATCACGATGACGGGTCCGGGCGACCGCCCGCTCCTGGTACTCGCCCACGAGGGAGAAGGCCGCGTCGCGATGATGCTCTCCGACCACGCCTGGCTGTGGGCACGCGGCTATCAGGGCGGCGGCCCGCATGCGGCGCTGCTTCGCCGCCTGCTTCATTGGCTGATGCGCGAACCGGAGCTTGAGGAAGAGGCGCTGACCGCCCACTCCGAAGGCCGCGATCTCGTCATCGAGCGGCAGACGCTTTCGGAAGCGATGCCGCAGGTGACCGTGAAATCTCCGACCGGCGCGAACGAGCCGCTGACACTGAAGCAAGCCGAGCCGGGACTTTGGCGCGGCGTGATCAAGGATGCGCCGCTCGGCCTGCACCGGGCCGACGACGGGACGCTGACCGCGCTCGCCCATATTGGCCCCGCCAATCCGGCGGAGTTCCAGGACGTGATCTCGACGACCAAGCGTCTCCAGCCGATCGCCGACGCGACGGGCGGCTCCGTGCGCCGTATCGGAAGCGGCAGCGGCGTTTCCCTGCCACGCGTCTCCGCCGTGTCGTCGCGCGCGCCCGCGGCGGGTCGCGACTGGATCGGGCTTCGCCGCTCCGAGGCGACGGTGCTGAAGAGCATCGACCAGCTGCCGCTCTTCGGCGGGCTGCTCGGACTGGCGCTTCTCGTCGGCGGCTTCGCCGCGCTCTGGTATCGCGAGGCGCGCTAGGGTTCAGTTGCGCTTCGCCGCCGCCCTCCGTTTTGCTGGCAGCGCGGTCTTCATGACGACGCCCTTCACCGTCCCGGCAAGCCCCTCTGCCGCACCGGGCACAAGCTCGGCGACAAGAAACCGCGCAGGGTCGACGGGCCCCGGCATCGCGACGCGCCGCGGCGGCAGCGGACGAAAGCCAAAGGGCCAATAGTAAGGCTGGTCGCCGACCAGGATAACGAAAAGCCAACCGGCCTTGCGCGCCTCTTCCATGACGTGCCGCATCAGCGCCTTTCCGTAGCCCTGGCCTTTGTAGAGCGGCTCGACCACGAGCGGCCCGAGCAGCAACCCCATCGCCTCGCCGACGCTGATCGGCGTCATGCGAACCGAGCCGATCAGGACGCCGTCACGCTCGGTCACGAAGGAAAGAGTCGGGTCGTGCGGCGCCTGTTCGCGCACGCGGAACGCGGCGCGCGCATAGGCGCCGGGACCGAACGCGGCATGTTGCAGGGCGTCGATGGCAGCGGCGTCGCTTGGCCGCTCCAGCCGGATGATGATGTTCTGGCTCATGGCGTATCCGCGGAGATGTCTTCAAGAAGCCGCGGAGCGCCGGAAGGAAGCGCGTCAGCGCGGCGTGAGTGGCGCGCGCGCCCCAAGGCGCGCGGTCATCCGCCGTCGTCGCAAGAATCTGGTTACGCTTCTCGTCATGGCGGGCGCGCCTATCACGGCGGAATTCCTGAGGCAAGCGAGAACCTTCCCGGGAGGTCCGGGCCGCCATGCGTTGCAAGCCTTGTGCTACCGGCCCCGAGAGGGCATCTGAGTTCGCTCAGTTGTGAGTCTTGGCAGGGTTTTCGAATGGGCAAGCTCGTCGACGGCAAATGGGACGCGCGCAAGACACGACCAAGCGCCAACGCCCGCTTCGCACGTCCGTCCACGCAGTTCCGGAACTGGGTGACGGCTGACGGTTCCGCCGGTCCGACCGGCGAAGGCGGCTTCAAGGCCGAGCCGAGCCGTTATCATCTTTACGTTTCGCTCGCCTGCCCGTGGGCCCATCGCACGCTGATCTTTCGCAAGCTCAAGAAGCTGACCGAGGCGATCGGAATTTCCGTCGTCGAGCCGCACATGCTGGCCGAAGGCTGGGAGTTCAACGAGACTTGGCCCGACCACCTCTACGGCAAGAAGCGGCTCTACGAGATCTATGTCGCCGCCAACCCGACCTATAGCGGCCGCGCCTCCGTCCCGATCCTCTGGGACAAGCAGCGCGAGACGATCGTGTCGAACGAGTTCGGCCGACATCATCCGCATGCTGAACAGCGCCTTCGACGCGTTTGGCGACACCTCGCTCGATTTCTATCCGGAGCCACTGCGTCTTGAGATCGACGCGCTCAACGCCGTCATCTACGAGAACGTCAACGACGGGGTCTACAAGGCCGGCTTCGCGCCGAGCCAGGAGGCCTACGAAGAAGCCTTCCGCGCGCTCTTCAACACGCTCGACGAGCTCGACCAGCGCCTCGACGGACAACGCTTCCTGCTCGGCGATCCGCTGACCGAAGCCGACTGGCGGCTCTTCACGACGCTGATCCGCTTCGACGCGGTCTACTACGTCCACTTCAAGTGCAACCGTCGGCGGATCGTCGACTATCCGAACCTCTCGGGCTATCTCCGCGACCTCTTCCAGATGCCGGGCGTCAAGGAGACCGTCGATATCGAGCACATCAAACAGCACTATTATTACAGCCACGAGAGCATCAACCCGACGCGCATCGTGCCACTCGGACCGCTGATGATCATCGATGCCCCGCACGACCGCGACCGCTTTCGCGGGACGAACCTCCCTGTGCGCTGAGCGCCCGCCGCGCGCCGTCCTACCAGTCGGCAGCGGGCGGCATGCCGTCGCGCACCTCGGCGAGCCTCGCCGCCGTGCCGGGGCTGATGTCCGGCGGCAGGCGGTCGACGGGAAACGACTCGCAGGCAATGATCTCGAGATTCGGAAACGGCTTCGTTGCGCCGTGCTCGAAGGCGCGGCAGACGAAAAGCGCTACATGGTCGCGCGGGTCGGCGCGAGCGTTGCGATAGATGCCGAAGAGCACCGGCGGTGCGGTGAGCCTGGCGCCCGTCTCCTCGCGCACTTCGCGATTGAGCGCATCCGCGACGCTTTCCCCCACCTCCACGCCGCCGCCGGGAAGATACCAGCCGGGGACATAGGAGTGCTTCACCAGCACGACCATCCCGTCCTTGATCAGCATGGCGCGGACACCGAACGTCATGCCGTGCGTAAGCCTGCCGAAGGCGAGACGCCCCCGTTGCAGGAGCCGGTGATGCAGCTTGAGCGTCATGTCGCGGGCGAACTACCACACGGCAGCCGGGATCGGAACCAAGCCGCGCACGAAAGGATGCCAAGACCCCGCGCGGGAGCGGCATGATGTTTCGCCTCGGCCATCTTTCCGACATCCACCTCGGCGGCGTGCCTTCGCTTCGCATCAAGGACTTCGTGACGAAGCGCCTCGTCGGCTACACGAACTGGCGGCGCAATCGGGCGCACGCTTTGACCTCAGGGTCACTCGACCGCCTGGTCGCCGACCTGAAGGCGCAGAAGCCCGACCATATCGCCGTCACCGGCGACCTCACCAACATTGCGCGGCGCGAGGAGTTCGAGAACGCCAGAGCCTGGCTCGAGGAACTTGGGCCGCCCGACAAGGTGACGGCGATACCTGGAAACCACGATGCCTACGTGCCCGGCGCGCATCGCCGCTACCGCGAGCTCTGGGCGCCCTGGATGCTTGCCGACGACGCAAAAATCGTAGGGCGTGCCATGTTCCCGTTCATGCGCCGCAAGGGGAATGTCGCGCTGATCGGCGTCTCCTCCGCGGTCGCCTCCGCGCCCTTCATGGCAACCGGACGCGTCGGCGGCGAGCAGACGAAGCGGCTTCGCAAGCTGCTCGACGAGGCGCGCGTCGAAGGCCTCTTCCGCGTGGTCCTGATCCACCATCCGCCGAAGCTCGTCGACCGGCGCAATCAGTGGCGCAAGCTCACCGACGGCCGCCGCTTCCGCCGCGCCATCGAGCGCTCTGGTGCGGAGCTGATCCTGCACGGCCACGACCACATGCGCATGATGACGGCGATCCAAGGTGCGAACGGCATCGTCCCGGTCATCGGCGTGCCGGCGGCCAGCGCCGCGCCGATCGGCGGTCCGCGCGGCGGTGGCTATGCGATCCACGAGATTTCCGAGGACGGCCCCCGCTACGCACTGACGGTGATCCACCGCGGCTACTCGGACGATGGCGAGATCGTCGAGACGGCGCGCGCCGACTATTCGATCAATCGACCATGAACCAGGCCAGCGCGATGATCAGGAACATGCCCGCGATCATGCCGAGACCGAAGCCGCATAGCACCCAGACGAGCGAGGCGCTTTCGGCGGGGGCCCTTCGCGGCAGAACGGGAGCACTGCGCTGCGGGCGGCGAATTGCGCTGGTGAGCCAGTCACCCTCAATCGCCTGCTCGCGCTCCACGATCCGCTCCGCGACATAGCGCGTCACCGCGTCCGCGATCGTATCGACGCTGGCGCTTTCGGCGAGCGTCGTGCGCCCGAGCCTTAAATCCTTCTGGAACAGATATTGGCGCTTGTCGCGGCCCATCACCACGAAGCTCGTGGCGTCGACCCAGTAGCGCGGCGGCTGGCCGGGAAGGATTCCGACCAGGTACTGATCGCTGTCCGACGGCAGATCCGCGATAACACCGTCGAGCGCCTCACCCAGAAGCTCAAGGCGCGCGATCTCCGCCTCGCGGAGCTCGACCACTACGTCGTTTCGCTCCGAGTGCGCGATACGCACCTCGCGGATCGCGCGCCGCAGCTCGCCCGTTCGCCTGGGCCTACCCTCCACCATGACGCCCCTACTCTTTCACCCTCGCAAAATTGAGACTAGCAGGTTCAAAGGGCCGGCTGCGAGGGCCCTTCGTCTCAGAGGCATTGGGAAAGCATGGCGGAGCGCGTGAGAAGCACGGACAGGGTGCGGGATGCCGCGGCGGCGGCCGGGCTTGCCATCGAGATCCGCGAAATGCCGCAGAGTACGCGCACGGCCGCGGAGGCCGCAGCGGCCTGCGGCACCTCGGTCGCGCAGATCGTGAAATCCCTGATCTTCCGGAAGGCGGACAGCGGTGAGCCCGTGCTGATCCTCGTCTCCGGCCGGAACCGGGTCGACGAGAAGGCCATGAAGGCCGTCATTGGCGAGGCGCTTGAGCGGATCGACGCCGATCAGGTGCGCGCACTGACCGGATTTGCGATCGGCGGCGTTGCGCCGCTCGGCTCGCTGAGGCCGCTTGCGACATTCATGGACGCCGACCTCCTGACCTTCGATACCGTCTGGGCTGCGGCCGGAGCGCCGCACGCCGTCTTCGAGGTCGATCCGAAGGCGCTCGCGGCGGCGGCCGGCGCCACCATCGTCAGCGTTTGCTAGCCGCTGCCAGCCCCGCCGGCGCCTACGGTGCGATTGCGATCAGTTGACGAGCACGATCCGGGTGTTCTGCGCGCCGCGCTCTTCCACGAGCCTGTAGAGCGTTCGGGCGTTGCTCGGATGCAGGCGGATGCAGCCGTGCGAGGCGGGCCGCCCCAGGCTGCGCACGGCATCGGTGCCGTGGATCGCATACCCGCCGAGAAAGAAGATCGAATATGGCATCGCCGAATTGTGGTACTTACTGCGAGTACCACATCTTGTGCATGCGGATCGGCCGATACGTCCCGCGGGGCGTGCGGTAACCCTTCCGCGCAGTCGACACCGGCCACGAATAGAGCACGTTGCCGTCTTCCAGAACCGTCAGTGTCTGTCTTGAAATATCGATACGGGCGACCACCCCCGCGGATGCGCCCGTCGTCGCCAGCACGAAGACAAGCGCGGCCAATGCAAATGAACGCATGACGCAACTCCCAGCCCATGCCGGAAGTATGTCACATCAATCCTGCACGACAATTACTGAAGACCACACAATTGCCGCAATAATTCACGTTGTCGCGAGACGATGAAGCCGCATTTCCTCCCATTGCACGAAAGGATTGTCTCTCAACGTCGCTCGCCGCTCCCCGCGCGCTACATCGAGAGATGGATGTCGCTCAGATCGTCGCCGATCTTGTGGAAGATGTCGCTCAGCTCCTGGCTGTTCGGCGCGCTGTAATAGAGCTTTGTGCCGTCACTGTCGGTAGAGGCGCAGTCGCGCATCAGGTTCTCGGCAGCGCTGTCCAACGGCCCGAAGGTGATCGTGTAGAGCCGGACTCCGGCGTTCTTGGCATTGGTACAGAGCGTCGTGGTCTTGGTATTCAGCACATCCGTCGCACGTGAGTTGGTCGGGACCGAATCGACGTTCACGTTCTGCAGCCGATAGTAATAGTGCTGACCGCTCACAGTGCGGTTGCCGCGCAGCGCCGGGTAGCCGAAGGCCGAATAGGTCGATTTGTTTTCGTCGCTCGGATAGTTGCTCTGCGTCACCGAGATCGAGGGAGAGTTCGCGCCATCGGAAAGCAGGATGAGCGCCTTCACCGTCTTGTTGTAGTACTCGTCGCTCGGGCCGACGCCTTCGGTGAATGGCTCATCGTGCGAAAGCACCTGCCATCCCCACGCCAAGCCGGCCGGAATAAACGTTCCGGTGGCGCCCTGCGGCTGCATGGCGGTGATCGCGTTGGTTACGGTCGTCTTGCTCGACGTCAGCGGGACAATCGGACGCGGACAGCCGCGATTGGGGCCGTAGGTGTACCTGATAGGTGGTGTCCTTTTTGCCGCTCAGCCACGACACCTGCGACGAGCTGCTCTTGTTGTACTTGGCTAAGCTCTTTTGCCGCACGGAGAAGCTGCCGGTCACTCCGTCGGTGAGGTAGCTGTTCCAGTCGTTCGTCGAATCCGGTTCGTCGGGCCAGAACATGGGCACCCACAAGGTATCCGGATTGCTCGTGTCCGGAGCGGTATCAAGTGTATCGTACGGCTCGGCCCGCATCTCGACGCAACCCGCCCAGGAGATTCCAAGCTTGTTGTACATCCATTTCGGGCCGATGTACTTGCAGTTTGTGCCCGACGTACAGCCGGAGGTATTGTTTGAGAAGTTGAACTTCTCGAAGTTCAGGCCGGCATAGAAGGCATTTCCCTGGTTCGACCAGTCGATCCACGAGGGCGGGTTCGAGGTATCGACGCCGACGTTGACCGCGCCTTCGAATGGCACCAGCGCTACTTTCAGCTCCGGACCGCCGCCAGCATTCATCTGATCCATAAGGGAATTGACCAGCGTCGTGGCGGCGCACTTCAGCCCCGCCATACGATCGCTGCCGGACGCACAGGGATTTGAGCCCGCATAGTCCGTCATCGACCCGGTGTTATCGAAAACGAGCGCTAGCTCGACCCGGTTGGAAGAATTGACGACCTCCGAGATGATATGCGCGTCAAGCGTTGCGATCCCGCTTCCCATCTTGGTCATCTTGGTGAGCGGCAGGAAGATCGTCTTCATGCGCCCGACCGCGGAGACATGGAAGCCGTTGTTGAGCTTGGTAACGCTCAGGCTCGCCAGCGAGAATTGGCTGTCGGTGACGTTGAACGCATTCACGTAATTGGTGACGAAGGTCGTCGCCTGCGCCGATGTGTAGTCGTCGTGCTGCCTGGCGAGCGCCAGCGCCGCAGCGTCGACGGCGCTCATCAACTCCCCCTTGTAGCGCTCGTAGCGCCCGACATCGACCGCCCCGCCCATGACGAGCAGCAGCGGAATGACCGAGGCTCCGAACAGGACGAAGATATTACCACGCTCATCGCGCCTGAACCGGCGCGCGGCGTCGCAGAAAAAACGGAACATAGGGCAGCCTCAGGCAAACCTTGCGACCGGAGTCTTAGGGAAAAGGTTCAACTTTATGTTTTACGAAGATGGTTAACAGTTCAGAAGCTGAAGAATTCTCTAACAACACTTAGCCAGGAGGACCGGGGGGTTTGAGCGCCCAACTCTTTTCTACGGCCAACTCCGCCTCGCCCTGAATTAAGAAAATGAACCCGGGGTTGCCGCGAGAGCGCCACGCTTAAATTCCCTATACGGGCAGCACTACGGAGCGAACCGGAGAGCCCCACGCCCGCTCCGGTCGCGCTCGCAGGTTGATCCCGCCCGCAAAGCCGGGCAAAGCTCCGCCCGCGATCCCGCCAAGATGCGTCTTTCCGAGAACTGAATGGGTGATCTTGCTGCCGTCCGCCGCGCACGGTTCGCTGTGGCCGGCGTCTTTCTGGCGAACGGCGTCATCACGGGCACATGGGCGGCGCAAATTCCGCTCGTGGAGGAACGCCTGGCGATAAGCCATTCGACACTCGGGCTGGCGCTCTTCGCCATGTCGCTAGGCGCTCTCGTGGGGATGCCGCTCACCGGCGCGGCCGTCGCACGAGTGGGCAGCGCGCAGGTGACCCGCGTCGCGACGATGGCGCTCTTCGCCGCCTTTCTGCTGCCGATCATGGCGCCCAGCGCGCTGTCGCTGACCGCTGCGCTTTTCATCTTTGGCGCGACGAACGGCGTCATGGATGTAGCCATGAATGCACACGCCGTGGCCGTGGAACGTCAACTCAAGCGGCCGGTCATGTCGTCCTTCCACGGTATGTGGAGCCTCGGCGGACTCGTGGGCGCGGGTATCGCCGCCCTCCTTCTCCCGGTGCTCTCGCCGTTTGCCGAGGTAGCAACCGTGGTTGCCGCAGGGGTCGTGTTCACCGGCGTCGCACTCCTCTTCCTGCTTCCGGCGACAGTGGACGGTGGGGTTCAGGGCACGGCTCTCGCCCTGCCGAGCCGCGCCACGATCGGTCTCGGAGCGCTTTGCTTTCTTTCGATGATGAGCGAGGGCGCGATCATCGACTGGGCGGCGCTGCATCTGAAGGGGAGCCTCAATCTCGGTGCCGGGCTCGCCGCAACCGGGTTCGCCGCCTACGCCGCCTCGATGGCGGCAAGCCGCTTCTCCGGTGACTGGCTGCGGAGCCGATTCGGCTCGGCCGAGTTGGTGCGCGCAGGCGCGCTCCTCGCGACAACCGGGCTTGTAATCGCGCTCGCTTCGCCCTTCCCGCTCCTCGCAGTCGCAGGCTTCGCGCTGGTCGGGTTCGGGCTGGCGAACCTCGTCCCGGTCTTCTTCGGCGCAGCCGGGCGTATTCCGGGTACTGCGGCGGCCAACATCGCCGCCGTCGCGACCATCGGCTATTCGGGCTTCGTCGTGGGGCCGCCCTTCATCGGCTTCGTCGCCGATCTCTCAAGCCTTACTCTGGCGCTGGGGCTGATCGTTATCGCCTGCCTTGCCATCGCGTTTTGGGCGGGGATCGCTGAGCCGGCGAAGCGCGGCGTCGCAGCGCCGGGAGCCTGACGTCTCTGCGGAGGCCCTAGGTGCGCTGATAGACGTCGTCGTAGCGGACGATGTCATCCTCGCCGAGATAGTCGCCGAACTGGACCTCGATGATCTCGACGTCCGTCGCGCCGAAATTCTCCAGCCGATGCCGGTCGCCGAGTGCGATGTCCGCTGACTGTCCGCGCGTCAGTGTCATGACGCTATCGCCGACGGTCACCGTCGCCTCGCCCGAGACGACGGTCCAATGCTCCGCCCGATGCTTGTGGCTCTGCAGCGAAAGCCGCCCCTGCGGCTTCACGGAGATACGCTTCACCTTGAAGCCAGGGCCTTCTTCAAGGACGAAGAACGCACCCCACGGCCGAGTCTCGGTCGGAGCCCGTGTGCCGTCGCTCATCGGTCTCGGCTTATGCCCCTGGCGGACGACGCCGCGCTGCGCCTATTCGGCAGCGGCCGCCCGCTTGTCGCTCCGCCGTTCGGCAGGCTCGACCTCGCGCCCGGCGATCCCCTTCAGCGGCGGCAGCTTGTTGACGCCGCTTGAATCATAGGTCGTGAGCGCGATTTCGTCCTCTGCCGCCTTGAGAGCGTTCAGGAAAGCGTGGAGTTCCAGGAGCGTCATCCGGAGATAGGCCTCCGACGCCTGCCGCTTCTTGCTGTCGTCGAGCACGGACAGCGAGAAGCCCATGCGTTCGAGGTCGAAATCCCGAATCTCGATCCCGAGGTTGAGGTTACTCATGTTGCAATCTCCCTGGCGCCGATCGCGTGAAAAAGCTGGCCCTTCCGTCGACCGCAATCATCCCTCGACCGACAATGCGGCACAAGTGGGATTTGCGCGTCGTGAAGCGGTTACCCAATGAGTCCGCGGCGGGACTACACGCGCACGCTACATATTGGCTATGGGCAAAAGAAGTCTTTAGGATGACAGTTCCCGTCCGCGCGAGACCGAGATGCAGTTCCGCCGTGTTCTTCTCGTTCTGGCGCTGTTTGCCGGCCTCGCCTCAACGGCGGCCGCGTTGACGATCTCGGATGCCGCGCGGAAACTCGACGGGGAGTGGCGGGGCGACGATTTCGTGCTGCGGGTAGATGCGAAGCGCGCGCAGGCAAGCATCGACGCCACGCGGCCTTTTGCCTGGGATCGCTTCGTCGTCAAGGAAGTGACAGAGACGGAAGTGGTCTTTACGATTGGCTCGGAGCTTTACCAGGCAATGATCGACGACGACACGCTCAGTCTGACCGGCACGAATTTCCGCGGCGCGCGCATATTGACCCACACGCCCTGGAACGGGAGCGACGTGCCAAAATAGCCCGCCACGCTCCTCGCGCAGATCGCAGCATCCTCCCTTGAGCGAGACGCCCGGGCGCGTCATGGTGCGCCCCGATCAATACATGGGAGGAAGATCAGCATGGCGAGCAAAGCGCCATTTCGCGCCGACGAGGTCGGGAGCCTGTTGCGCCCGGCCGAGCTCAAGGAGGCGCGCGCCGCCAAGGCCGCGGGGAAGATCGACGCCGCGGGTCTTCGCGCGGTCGAAGATCGCCTGATCCGCGATGTGGTCGCCAAGCAGGAGGCCGTCGGCCTCAAGGCAGTCACCGATGGCGAATTCCGCCGCTCCTGGTGGCATTTCGATTTTCTCGGTGGGCTGGACGGCGTGAAAGTTGTCGAGTTCGGATCGCGGAATCCAGTTCCAGGGCGTTCAGACCAAGGCGCAGACCCTGAAGGTGGACGGCAAGGTCCGGTTCCCCTCCGATCATCCGATGCTGGAGCACTTCCGCTTCCTGAAATCGGTGGCGAAGGTCACGCCCAAGATGACGATCCCCGCCCCCTCCGTCCTGCATTTCCGCGGCGGAAGGCCAGCGATCGACAAGGATGTCTATCCCGATATGGACGCGTTCTACGCCGACACGGCCGCCGCCTACCGGCAGGCTGTGCTGGCGTTCTACGAGGCCGGGTGCCGCTACCTTCAACTCGATGACACGGTCTGGGCCTATCTCTGCTCGGAGAAGGAGCGTCAGAGCGTGCGCGATCGCGGCGAAGATCCGGACGCGCTGCCGGAAATCTACCGCGACATGATCAACCACGCGATCAAGGGCCGCCCCGCCGATCTGACGGTGACGACGCATGTCTGCCGCGGCAACTTCCGCTCCACCTGGATCTCCGAGGGCGGCTACGAGCCGGTTGCAGAGATTCTGCTCGGCAGCACCGACTACGATGGCTTCTTCCTCGAATACGACACCGACCGTGCCGGCGGCTTCGAGCCGCTGCGTTTCCTGCCCAAGGGCGCGAAGCGCGTGGTGCTTGGCCTCGTCACGTCAAAGACCGGGGACCTCGAAGACAAGGCCGCGATCGAGCGCCGCATCAAGGAGGCGACGGAGTTCGCGCCGCTCGAGCAGTTCTGCCTCAGCCCGCAATGCGGCTTCGCCTCAACCGAAGAGGGAAATGTGCTGACCGAGGCGGCGCAATGGAAGAAGCTCGAGCTTATCGTTACCATCGCCAAGGAGGTCTGGGGCGAGATCTGAGGCCTGCGGACGAATCGCCCACGGCGGCACACGCTTGGCCTCGTGGTGCGAGTAGCGCGCGTGGTGTTGCGCGCTGTGGACAAGTTGTGGAAAAGCTTGTGTGAACGAGGAGCCGGCAATGTCCCGGGAGGCGCTCTCGCTTGAGATTTCCCAGGTCGTTTCGCGCCTCGTGAGCGGCGAGCCGATCGACCCCGCTGCGCGGGGCGCGATGCTTGCACAAAAGTTTCCAGAGCTTGGGATGTCTGGGGAAATGATCGGCGAGGCGATCGTTCGTGCCGCCAGCATGGTGGGCACGATCAAAAGCACGCCGCTGCCCGCCGCGTGGACCGACAGGGCGCGAGCATCAGCGACTGTGACAGGCGCGGGCGACGCGAACGGCGCGGCCGCGAAAGCCGCCAGTTCCCTCCCCGCGCAATCCGCCGAAGACGATTTGACGTCCACGATCGACGCGGAGATCGGCAGTCTCCTGTCGGGAAGAGCCCTCGAACCCATGAACAACGCCAACGGCCAGACGTCCGCGGGGCCGGCGCGGGCGACCGAGGCAAGACCCTGGCGCTCCGGGCCCCTCGCCGCACTCCGCGCTTTCTTCCGGCATTGATAGACAGCGAGGCCCGGTTGCCTGAGCGGCGCATCCGGGCGATAGACCCGCTGAAATCCAGAGGAAATTCGACATGCTCGACGATCTTGCCGGAAAGCGCGTCCTCGTCACCGGGGCGAGCACGGGAATTGGCGCGGCCGCCGCGAAGGCGCTTGCGGCCGCCGGCGCGGTGGTCGCCATCCACTACAATCACAGCAAGGACGAAGCCGAGAAGGTCGCACAAGCGATCCGCGCCGCCGGCGGCACCTGCAACCTGGTCAAAGGCGACCTCACGCAGCCTGGCGAGGGAAAACGAGTCGTTGAGGAAGCGGCGAAGGCGCTCGGCGGGCTCGACGTGCTCGTTAACAATGCCGGATCGCTGATCAAGCGCACGCCGTTCGAGGAACTCTCCGACGACCTGATCGACAAGGTCTTCGATCTGAATGTGCGCTCCGTGATCGAGGCGTCGCAGGCGGCGGTCCCCTACATGGAGAAAGCCGGCGGCGGTACGATCATCAATGTCGGATCGATCGCCGGCGCGGTCGGCGGCGGCCCGGGCGCCGCGGTCTACGGCGCCGCCAAGGCCTTCATCCACAATCTGACGAAGCACCTCGCCGGGCTCTTCGCCGCGAAGAACATCCGCGTCAACGCGGTCGCGCCGGGCGTGATCGACACGCCGTTCCATGCTTCGACGCCGGCGGAGCGCAAGGAGGCGATGCGGCAGACGATCCCGATGGGCCGCCTCGGTTCGGCGGAAGATTGCGCCGGCACGTTCCTCTATCTCGCCTCGCCCAAGATGAGCGGCTTCGTCACCGGCCAGACGATCCACGTGAATGGCGGGCAGTTCATGGCTTGAAGCCTGGACCGGAGCCTTCGGCATCCGCCGGTTTGAGCCCGCCGCCGTTTCGTGCATTTCTTGCGCCCCTTAAGTGACGGGAGCGCTATCTAGACCATGAGCACATCGCTATTCGATCTCACCGGAAAGGTCGCGCTCGTGACCGGTTCCACCTCCGGTCTCGGCCAGGCCATTGCCGGCGGGCTCGCCGCGGCGGGCGCGACGGTCGTGATCAACGGCCGTAACAAGGAACGCCTCGACGCGACGGTCGCCGATTTGAAGGCGCGCGGCCTGAACGCCGTCGGCTACGCCTTCGACGTGACCGACGAGCCGGCCGTGGTTGACGCCGTCGGCAAAATCGAACGCGAAGTCGGTCCGATCGAAATCCTCGTCAACAATGCCGGCATTCAGCGCCGGCAGCCGCTGCTGGAGATGAGCGAGGCGACGTTTGAGGAGGTGATCAAGACCAATCTGACCAGCCTCTTCATCGTCGGTCGCGCCGTGGCGCGTGGGATGGTGGAGCGCAAGCGCGGCAAGATCGTCAACATCGCTTCGCTCGCCAGCGAGTTGGCGCGCCCGACGATCGGTCCCTACACCGCAGCGAAAGGCGGCGTGCGCCAGCTTACGAAGACGATGTGCGTCGAATGGGCCGCGCACAACATCCAGGCGAACGCCATCGGCCCCGGCTATTTCCGCACCGAGCTGAACCGCGCGTTGTGGTCGGATGCGAAGTTCAACGAGTGGGTTGAGGCACGGACGCCGGCCGCGCGCTGGGGCGAGCCGGAGGAACTGATCGGAGCGGCGATCTATCTCTGCTCCGCCGCGTCCGATTTCATGAACGGACAGACGATCTACGTCGACGGCGGGTTGCTGGCTTCGATGTAGGGCAGCCTATTCCGCCAGCGGCGGGCTCATCGACCGCGGCACGCGGTAGCCCTCGGCCGTCCTGCTCTCCTTCACCGGAGCCGTATCCGTCTCCGGGAGGCTCACGCGCCGGCCGAATTGCGCGTCGCCGCGCTCCGCGTTCGATGTGCCGGTCGACCCCTGGGGCGCCTTCCGGCGCCTCCGACCCAACAAGCTCGCAAGCATCCTCGCACCTTCCCGAAACCTGATCCCAAAAGCGAGACGAAAGAGAACAACACCGAGGTTGAATCCGCGTTCATTCTGCCAAAACCCGCGATGATCGATTAAAAATTTCGAGGCTAATGGTGAACCGTTGGTTAGCGCCGCGTCCCCGTGACCGGTGGGGCGGCGTTGCGGTCTGGGCAGCCAGCCGCTAGGGCTCGCATCGACGAAGCCCAAGCATCCTGCAAAACCCCGGGATCACGATGACGAAAACGGCGTCAGTGCGCATCGGCACGCGCGGCAGCCGGCTGGCGCTCTGGCAGGCGAACGCCGTGCGCGACGCCCTGATTGCCGCGCACCGATTGCCGCCAGACGCCGTCGAGATCGTGACGATCAGGACCTCTGGCGACGCGATCAGGGACCGCCCGCTGGCGGAGGCCGGCGGCAAGGGGCTTTTCACCAAGGAGATCGAGGCGGCGCTTATCTCCGAAGAGGTGTCCATCGCCGTCCATTCGGCAAAGGACATGGAGACGTTCCTGCCCGAGGGATTGATCGTCGCCGCCACCCTGCCGCGCGAGGATCCGCGCGATGCGCTGATCGCGCGTGAGGCGCGCTCGCTCGACGAAGTGCCGCAGGGCGCGCTCGTCGGCACCGCGTCGCTGCGCCGCGCGGCCCTTCTGAAGCGGACGCGCCCGGATATCGCGACCGCGCTGCTTCGCGGAAACGTGCCGACGCGCCTTGCCCGCGTCGCGAACGGCGATTTCGACGCGACGCTGCTTGCCGCAGCGGGACTGAAGCGGCTCGGCCTCGAAGGTCACATCTCGGCGCTGCTGCCGCTTGAAAGCTTCCCGCCGGCCTGCGGCCAGGGGATCATCGCCATCGAGTGCCGCGTCGCCGACACGAGAGCCCGCGACTTGCTCGCTGCGCTCGACGACCGCTCGGCGGCCCAGGCGCTCGCCTGCGAGCGCGCTTTTCTCGCCGCGCTCGACGGCTCCTGCCGCACGCCAATCGGCGGGCATGCGCGCATCGAGGACACACGCCTCGTTTTCGACGGCCTCGTGCTCTCGGAGGACGGGGCGGAATCCTATGCGGCGAAAGGCGTCGGTGATCCGGCCGACGCTGAAGCGATCGGCCGAGACGCCGGCGCGGAAATCCTCGCCAAGGCCCCGGCTGCCTTTCTCAAGGGACTCGGGATCGGCTGAGGCCGCAGCGCACTATTTCGTATCCCAGTCCGGCACCATGCCCACCGGGTTTGAGCCTCGATACATATGCGTCTTCGTCAGAGCGGATATGGCTGCCATCTCTGCGTCGTCGAGTGAGAAATCGAAAACGTCGAGGTTCGATCGGATGTGCTGCGGATTGCCGCTCTTCGGGATTGCGACTGCGTTCTCCTGCTGAATGCTCCAGCGCAGCACGGTTTGCGCGGGGGTGCGCTGCTTGCGTTCCGCGATTGTGACGATGACCGGATCTTCGAGCACCACGCGCCGCCCGAGCGGCGAAAACGCGGTGAAGATCATGTCGCGATCGAGGCACGCGGCGCGCAGCTTGTCCTGGTTCAGATACGGATGATATTCGCACTGATTGGTGACGAGCGGCGCATCGGTCGCCGCCCACGCTTCGGCGAGCAGCTTCACGGTAAAGTTCGACACTCCGATGTGGCGCGTCCAGCCCTTCTTCTTCACCGCGTTCAACGTCGCAATGGTCGTTGCGGTCGGAATTGTCTTGCTCGGCCAGTGGATCAGCACGAGATCGAGCTGATCGATGCCGATCAGTTTCAGGCTTTGCTCGACCGAATTCAGGAAAGCCTTCTCCTCAAGGTCCTGCTGCCGCACCTTCGTCGTGATGAAAATCTCGTCGCGCGGAACGCCGGCGGCGCGTATTCCCTCCCCCACCCGGTCCTCGTTAGCATAGAGTGGTGCGGTATCGATGTGGCGATACCCAGTCGCGAGGGCGGCGGCTACCGCGCTCGCGCAGGCCTCGTCACTCAGCTTCCACGTTCCCAAACCGATGACGGGCATTCTTGCCCCATGTGCTTCGACGAATTGCAACGGTCGATCATCCTCCGGGGACATTGCCATTGACGTTCGGCCCAGCCGCCACGCGCGTGCCTTCGCCCCATCACGTCGGCGGCGGTCTAGTGGCAAAACACCCGCTTGGCCAGGGTGCGGCCGACGCCTTCAGCGATGCGACCAGTCGTCGGGGTCTTCCGACTTGCTCGGCGAGAGCCCTAGAACGTCGCCGTCGGTATTGACGCCGAGGCCAAGCACGGTGCGGTTGGCGTAGGCGAAGTAGGCGACGACCTGGTTGATCTCCAGGATCTCGCCGTCGTCGAAGCCCGCCGCGTGCATCGCCTCGACATCGCCTAGGCACGTGGTCGCAGGGGACTCGGTCAGCTTGACGGCATAGCGGAGCGCCGATTGCTCGCGCGCGTCGAATGCGCTCTCGAACGCGCCGGACTCCAGCGCCGCGCGCACTGCTGCCGATCGATCATCGTCCTTCAGAAGCCGCCGCAACCCGGCGAAGTGATGCTCCACGCAATAGTCGCAGTGATTGATGCGGCTGACGAGCACGCCGAGCGCCTCAAGAAACCATTCCGGCACGGTATTGGAAAAATGATGCAGCACGTATTTGTAGAGGGCCATGTGGCCCTCCATCGTGTGCGGGCGCAGGCTGTGCGCCATCATGATGTTGTCGACTTTGTTGCCGGGGCCCTTGATGCGGTCGTAGAGCTGCTTGAGGCGCCCTTCGGCGGCGGCATAGGCGATGGTCTTGATCCAGGTCACGGGCTGATCCTGTGCGTAGCGACCGCAGGCGAGCCGCGGCGCCCACCGCTACCACTCAGGCCCGGTCGGTCAAATCCCGCGTCGCCCAGTTTCGGACGAAGTCCGGCACCTCCCACGGAGGCATCGGGCGGCCGTAGAAATATCCCTGGATCTGATCGCACGACCCGGCTCTCAGGATCGCGACCTGCTCCGCCTCCTCGATGCCTTCGGCGACGATCTTCAGCCCAAGCGCATGTCCGAGGCCGATGACAGCCGAAACGATCGCCCGGCTTCCCTCGTCCTCCGCGATATCGATGACGAAGCTGCGGTCGATCTTGACCACGTCGATCGGGAACATGCGCAGGTGCGTCAGCGATGCATATCCGGTCCCGAAGTCGTCGAGCGCGATCTCGATGCCCGCCGCCCGCAGGCGCGAAAGTGTGTTCTTGATCGAGGTGTTGTCGCCGAGGATGACAGTCTCGGTGACCTCCAGCCCAAGAACCGAGGCCGGCAAGCCGAACTCCTTGAGTCGCCCGAAGACATGGCCGGCGAGATCGAACGTGGCGTATTCCGCCGCCGACGTGTTGAGCGCCATGCGGCCGACCGCGAGGCCCTGCTTGCGCCACGTCGAGACGTCCGTAAGCACCCTGTCGAGCTGACGCGTGAAGTATTCCCGCGCGATCCGCGAATCCTCGAGCGCCGGTAGAAAGTCGCCGGGGCCGCGCATCCCCTTCGGCGAGTTCCAGCGTCCGAGCACCTCGAAGCCGCTGATCGTGCCCGTCGCGACATCAATCTTGGGCTGGTAGAATGGTATGAACCGGCCCGTCGCAAGTCCGCTCTCGACCTCGGAGCGGAGCGAGGCGCGCCGCACCGTCTCTTCGCGAAGGCTCGGGTCGAACCGCACATAGCTGTTCGGCCCCTTCTCCCTGGCAGCGTTCAGGGCAAGCGCGGCATTGGTCATCAGCTCGGTCGGGCCGCGCCCGTCGTTGGGGAACGTCGCGACACCGACGGAGAGCTCGACCGGCACATCCTGCCCGAAGACCTTCAGCGGGCGCATCCCGCCGACGAAGCCGCAAGCCCGGTTCGCCGCCTGCTCTTCCGGAACGTTCTCAAGCAGCAAGGCGAATTCGTTGTTGCCGATCCGCGCCGCAAAATCGCCGGGGGCCGCCTCGCGCAGGCGCCGCGCGAAAGCGCGCAGAAATGCATCGCCGAAATCCGGCCCACGAATCGTGTTCACTTCCGCGAAGCGATGGACATCGAGAATGACCAGCGCGCCCGTCGCCCCTCGCTGCAAGACGACGTCCGACAGCCTGATGCCGAGCGTTCGGCGGCTCGGCAACTCGGTGAGGAGGTCCTCGTCGGCGCTGCCCTCATCCTCGGCGGCGCCGTAGACTTTGCGGATGAAGCCAAACGACGGACCGTCGTTAGCCGCTCTGATTTCCCCCAGTGCCTCGAAGTGCTGCTCGGTGCCGTTATCCTCGGAGATGCGAAAGGAGTGGACAAAGGCCTCCGTGGCTTTCGCACGCAGCACTCGCTCCTGCAGGCGCGCCATGATCGGATTCTTCCGTCGGCGCTTGAGCGCGTTCGTCGTGTCTATTCCGAGCAGCCGGCGGGCCTCCGGATACCACGTGAACGCCGACGTCGCGGGATCAAACTCCCAGAACCCGATGTTCAGAAGCCGCTCGGCGCGGGCAATCGCCTCGCGATCATGCTTCGCGCGGTTGTCGCTCTGCTCGCGAACATTCGACCTTGCCTTCAAGGAAAGCGTCTGCGCGACAAGCGCGGCAGTGACCTCCGCCCAGGCGCGCTCGCCGGAGTCTTCGTCAAGCGGCTCCGACAGCCCGGGGTAGCCAATCGTTACACGGCCGCGGAGCTCTCCCTGCAGCTCGATGAGGCGTTCAACGCGGACCTCCGCCGGCGCGTAGCACGGCGACCACGAGGTCGAGCCTTCAAACTCGATACGGCAGGTTCTCCGGATCTCCGCCCCGCTGACGCTGACGAGTTCGACGAGGCGATCGAGGCGAACTTCGGTCGCAGCGGCAAGCCGCGCGCATTCGGAAGCGATTGCCAGCAGCGATTTGGCGCCGCTGTCGTTTCCCATGATCGCAGCCGCCTCGGAGGAGCGGAACATCGCGAGCGGCAGCTCGGCCACATCGGACGGGCGCTCATTGGCAAGGATCGCCATCGGCCGGTTCATTCGCCTTCGCCGTTTCTCATTTCTTCGAGCGCCGCTCGATGCGCGCTATAACCCGCCAACACAGCTCTCGATCAAAATTGCCTCAAAAAGCAGTAAAAGAAGAATAACGCCCATCTCCGTTGCGCAGTTTGGTGACGCAACCCTAAACGAAGCGTCACCACGCTTGTGCCAAACTCGTGCACCGAGGCTTTTTTGATCTAGGTCACGGTTTGCCGCTTCTGTCCGAGCCATGCTGGCATCGACCGAGGACGCTTTGGGGGGAAACGAGAATGTCGATGGCCCGCGACATGACCCCAAGGGTCGATCTGACCCGACACAAGGGCGTCGGCCCGGCGCGTGAGCGGCGGCCGATCTACGTGGATTTGCTTCCCCCCTGCAACAATGCCTGCCCGGCGGGCGAGAACATCCAGGCCTGGCTGGCGCTGGCGCAGGCGGGAGAGTTCCGAGCCGCTTGGGAAACGCTGATCGCCGACAATCCGATGCCGGCCGTGCACGGCCGCGTCTGCTATCACCCGTGCGAATCGAGCTGTAATCGCAAAGACCTGGACAGTCCGGTCGGCATCCACGCGGTGGAGCGCTTTCTCGGCGACCTGGCGGCGCGGGAAGGCTGGGAAAGCCCGAAGCCCGCGGCGAAAAGCGGCAAGCGCGTGCTCATCGTCGGCGCCGGCCCGTCCGGCCTCTCGGCTGCATGGCATCTGGCGCGGCTCGGCCATGCGGTCGAGGTACATGAGGCAGGCCCCCTCCCCGGCGGCATGCTGCATTTCGGCATCCCCGCCTACCGCCTGCCGCGCGAAGACCTGATGAAGGAAGTGCGGCGGATCGAGGCGATGGGTGTCAAGATCGTCCTCAACCATCGCGTCGAGAACGTGCTCGCCGAGCAGAAGGAAGGCGGCTTCGACGCGGTCTTCATCGCCATCGGCGCCCAGATGTCGAAGCATGTCGATATTCCGGCGCGCGACGCGGTGAAGGTGCTCGACGCGGTGAAGCTGCTGCGCGAAGTGGAGACCGGCGCGACACCGCTCCTTGGTCGCCGCGTGCTCGTCTATGGCGGCGGCAACACGGCGATGGACGCCGCGCGCACCGCGCGCCGGCTCGGCGCCGAAGAGGCGTTGATCGTCTACCGCCGCGACCGCGCGCATATGCCGGCGCACGAGTTCGAGGCCGACGAGGCGATCTCCGAAGGCGTCAAGATCAAGTGGCTGACCTCCATCAAGCAGATCGACGGTGGCGACTTCACGGTTGAGCGGATGGAGATCGGCGAGGACGGACGCGCCAAGCCGACCGGCGAATTCGAGACGCTGAAAGCCGACGCCGTCGTGCTCGCGCTCGGACAGGAGGCGGATTCGGGCTTCCTGCGTTCCGTTCCCGAGGTCGCCTTCAAGGAGGACGGCACGGTCATCGTCGGGCCCGACATGATGACCGGCCGGCCGGGCATTTTCGCCGGCGGCGACATGGTACCGGCGGAGCGCTCCGTCACCATTGCAACGGGCCACGGCAAGAAGGCGGCGCGCCATATCCACGCATGGCTCGGCGGCTCGACATATGAACGGCCGGAAAAACATCCGGTCGTCGATTTCGCCGGCCTCAACCTGCCGATCTATTCCGACGCCGTTCCGTCCGCCGAGCGGCATCTGCCGGTGGCGGAGCGCGGCACGGGCTTCGACGAGATCGTCTCCGCCCTGAGCGAGTCCGAAGCGCTTCACGAGGCGCGACGCTGCCTCTCCTGCGGCAATTGTTTCGAATGCGACAATTGCTTCGCCGCCTGCCCGGAAGATGCGATCGAAAAGCTCGGGCCGGGTCGCCGCTACCTGATCCACTACGAGCTCTGCACCGGCTGCGCAGTGTGCGTCGAGCAGTGCCCCTGCCACGCCATGGAGATGATCGCCGAGCCGGCTTGAGGCCGTCGGCGTCCGGGGAGATTTTCGAGAATGGGCACGATCGTCACGCTGGACGGCAACACCGCCGCCGCCCATGTCGCCTATCGGGTGAACGAGGTCTGCGCGATCTATCCGATCACGCCTTCCTCCACGATGGCCGAGCTCGCCGACCAGTGGGCGGCGGAGGGCGTCAAGAACATCTGGGGCAACCTGCCCGTCGTGCAGGAGATGCAGAGCGAGGGGGGCGCCGCGGGCGCCGTGCACGGCTCGCTGCAATCCGGCGCGATGACGACCACCTTCACCGCATCGCAGGGGCTCATGCTGATGATCCCCAACATGTTCAAGATCGCCGGCGAATTGACCGCGACAGTCTTTCACGTCGCCGCGCGCTCGATCGCAACCTCGGCGCTCTCGATCTTCGGCGAGCATTCCGACGTGATGGCGACGCGCTCCACCGGCTTCGCCATGCTTGCCTCCGGCAGCGTGCAGGAAGCGCACGACATGGCGCTGATCGCGCAGGCCGCGACCTTGAAGTCGCGCGTGCCGTTCATCCATTTCTTTGACGGCTTCCGCACGTCGCACGAGCTGAACACCTTCTCGCTGCTCGACGATTCCGACATCCGCGCCATGATCGACGACGATCTGGTACGCGCCCATCGTGCCCGCGCGCTCGATCCCGAGCACCCCTTCGTGCGCGGCACGGCGCACAATCCCGACACCTTCTTCCAGACGCGCGAGGCCGTGAACCCGTTCTATGCGGCGACGCCCGGAATCGTCGACGAAGCGATGCAGCGCTTCGAGAAGCTTGTCGGGCGTCGCTATCGCCCATTCGACTACGTAGGCGCCCCCGACGCCGAGCGCGTGCTGATCCTGATGGGCTCTGGGGCCGAGACGGCTTGCGAGACTGTGAAGGCGCTTGCCGCGAGGGGCGAGAAAGTTGGCGTCGTGCAGGTGCGTCTCTATCGGCCGTTCTCCACCGCGCATCTTCTTGCTGCGCTCCCCGAAAGCGTCACGTCCATCGCCGTGCTCGACCGCACAAAGGAGCCTGGCGCTACCGGCGAGCCGCTCTACCTCGATGTCGTCTCGACGCTCGCCACTGCCGTTGCGGAGGGCGCGCGCCCGCTGATGCCGCGCGTGGTCGGCGGGCGCTACGGCCTCTCCTCCAAGGACTTCACCCCGGCAATGGTGAAGGCGGTGCTCGATGGCCTGAAGCGCGAGGACGGCAAGAAACGCCATCGGACTAAAGAACAGCTTCACGGTCGGCATCAACGACGATGTCAGCCACACGAGCATCGCAATCGACCGCAGCTTCTCCGTCGAGCCGGAAAGCGTGACGCGGGCTGTTTTCTATGGTCTCGGGGCGGACGGCACGGTCGGCGCCAACAAGAACAGCGTGAAGATCATCGCCGAAGACGCCAAGCGTTTCGCGCAGGGCTACTTCGTTTACGATTCCCACAAATCCGGCGCGCAGACCGTTTCGCATCTCCGCTTCGGGCCGGAGCCGATCAAAGCGCCCTATCTGATCGAACAGGCGGGCTTCGTCGCCTGTCACCAGTTCGCGTTCCTGGCGCGCCAGGACGTGCTGGCGCTCGCGGCGCCCGGCGGCGTATTCCTCTTGAACAGCCCCTACGGGCCTGACGAGGTGTTCGACCGGCTGCCGCTTTCAGTGCAGCGGCAGATCATCGACAAGCGCCTGCGCTTCTACGTGATCGACGCCTCGAAGGTGGCGCGCGAAGTCGGGCTCGGCGTGCGCACGAACACGGTGCTGCAGACCTGCTTCTTCGCCATCTCCGGCGTGCTGCCGCGCGAGGCGGCGATCGAGCACATCAAGGGATCGATCAAGAAAGACCTACGGCCGCAAGGGCGAGGCCGTCGTGCGGAAGAATTTCGCCGCGGTAGACGGCACGCTCGCGCGCCTCGCGCAAGTGAAGGTGCCTGAGAAGCCGACCGCAAAGACGGATCGCCCGCCGGTCGTCCCGGACTCGGCGCCGGATTTCGTCAGGCACGTCACCGCCCCGATGCTCGTCGGCCGTGGCGATGAGATTCCGGTGAGTCTCGTTCCGCCGGACGGAACGTTCCCCTCCGGCACCAGCGCCTACGAGAAGCGCAACGTCTCCGATATCGTGCCGGTCTGGCGTGAAGACCTTTGCATTCAATGCGGACAATGCAGCTTCGTCTGCCCGCACTCCGTCATCCGCGCGCGCTACTATAACGAGGACGCCCTTGCGGACGCGCCGGAAACGTTCAAGTCAGCGCCAGTCAATGCGCGCGGCTATCCAGAAGCGCGCTTCACGTTGCAGTTCTATGTCGAGGATTGCACCGGCTGTGCGCTCTGCATCGAGGCCTGTCCGTCGGTCAGCCCGCGCGAGCCGGGCGTGAAGGCGATCAATCTCGCCGACAAGGCGCCGCTCGTCGCCGACGAGCGCAAGAACATCGCCTTCTTCGAGAAGCTGCCCGTCAACGAGCGCGCGCGTGTCGACTTCGCGAATGTGCGCGGCGTGCAGTTCCTTGAGCCGCTTTTCGAGTTCTCCGGCGCGTGCGCGGGATGCGGCGAAACACCTTACGTGAAGCTCCTCTCGCAGCTCTTCGGCGACCGCGCGATGGTGGCGAACGCCACCGGCTGTTCGTCGATCTATGGCGGCAATCTGCCGGTGACGCCGTGGACGAAGAACCACGAGGGGCGCGGGCCAGCCTGGTCGAACTCGCTGTTCGAAGACAATGCCGAGTTCGGCCTCGGCTTCCGGCTCGCCGCCGACAAGCATCTCGATCTCGCCCGCATGTTGCTGACGAAGCTTGCGCCAAGCGTCGGCGAACGGCTCGCCCAGGCGATCCTCGACGCGCCGCAGATACACGAATCGGAGATTCGTGCGCAGCGCGAGCACGTGGCGGAGCTGAAGGTCGCGCTCCTGAAACTCGACAGCGAGGACGCAAAGAATCTGCTCTCCGTCGTCGACCATCTCGTCCGCCGCTCCATCTGGATTGTCGGCGGGGACGGCTGGGCCTACGACATCGGCTACGGCGGACTCGACCATGTGCTGGCGAGCGGCCGCGACGTGAACATCCTGGTGCTCGACACCGAGGTCTATTCCAACACCGGCGGCCAGTCGTCGAAGGCGACGCCGCTTGGCGCGGTGGCGAAGTTCGCCGCCTCCGGCAAGCGTGTCCAGCGCAAGGACCTGGCGCTGCAGGCGATCGCCTACGGCAACGTCTACGTGGCGCAGGTGGCGATGGGCGCCAACCCGCAGCAGACGCTCGACGCATTCCGCGAGGCGGAAGCCTATCCCGGCACCTCCATCATTCTTGCCTACAGCCAGTGCATCGCGCACGGCATCGATATGCGCTTCGGCATGAAGCAGCAGGACCTCGCGGTGGCGAGCGGCCACTGGCCGCTGATCCGCTATAATCCGGCGATGCGGGCGATCGGCGAGAACCCGTTCCGCCTCGATTCGCCGCGGCCGACAATTCCGCTCAAGACCTATGCCTATAACGAGATCCGTTACTCGTCGCTTGCCGCGACCCGCCCCGAAGAGGCCGCGGACCTGCTTTCCCAGGCGCAGGCTGCGGTCACCGCCAAGTATCGGCAATACGAGGATATGGCCGCGCTCGACGGCAGTCATTTCCGGCAGGACGCGCCTGCCGCGGCGAGGACATCATGATCGACCTTTCGACACGCTACATGGGGCTCGAACTCAAGAACCCGCTTGTTGCCTCCGCCTCGCCGCTCAACACTGACATCGGCAATCTGAGGCGCCTGGAGGATGCAGGGTCCGCGGCGGTCGTGCTTCCCTCGCTCTTCGAGGAGCAGATCGAGGCGGAGGCCGCCCGCCAGGAGCACTTGACTTCGGTCGTCGGAGAGAGCTTCCCGGAAGCGCTGAGCTATTTTCCGGAATCCGCCGAATACCGTGTCGGGCCCGAGCAATATCTCGACCTGATCGCCCGCGCCGGCGAGGCCGTGGACATCCCGGTCATCGCCAGTCTGAACGGCACGACCAGCGAAGGCTGGATCTCCTACGCCCGCTCCATCGAAGAGGCCGGCGCCAAGGGACTTGAGCTCAACATCTATTTCATCCCCGCCGACATTTCGATGAGCGGCGCGGAAGTCGAGCAGCGCTACCTCGACATCGTGAAGGCGGTGCGCGCGACGGTGAAGATTCCGATCGCGGTAAAGCTCAGCCCGTATTTCAGCGCGATCGGCCATATGGCGAGGTCGATCGAAGCGGCCGGCGCCGATGCGCTCGTGCTCTTCAACCGCTTCTACCAGCCCGACATCGACCTCGCGCAATTGAAGGTGCTTCCCGACTTGAAGCTCTCGACTCCGGACGAAATCCGGCTGCCCCTTCTCTGGCTCGCCGTTCTCTCCGGCCGCATGAAAGCATCGCTCGCCGCGACGACGGGCGTCGCCAGCGTCGACGAGGTTGCGAAATACCTGCTCGCCGGCGCCGACGTCGTGATGACGACCTCCGCGCTGCTTCGCAACGGCGTGGATTACATGGGAACGCTGCTGATAGGATTGGAAGACTGGCTCGACGCGCGGAAGTTCGCCACGCTCGACAACGTGCGCGGCCTGATGAGCCAGCGGCGGGTCTCCGACCCGCTCGCTTTCGAGCGCGCCAACTACATCAAGATCCTGCAAGGCTACGAGCCGGCGCGTGCCTAACGCTTTTCCCCAAGACCTCTGCGTCCGGCGCTTTCGCTGCGCGCCGGAGCCAGCTATTCAGGCGCGACAAAGCGCGAGCCTCCGCAGCTTCGTTTGCCCAGTCGTCAAAGAGCGGATGTAGGATAGACCGCGATGCAGGCTGACCAATCCGTCATACTGACCGTCGACGGGCTCGCCGCCCTCCTCGATGCACTGAAGGCGCGCGGCTACCGGGTGCTGGGTCCAGCGCTCCGCGATAAGGCGGTCGTCTACGACGATATCGATACGGTCGCCGATTTGCCGATGGGCTGGGGCGATGAGCAGGACGGCGGGCACTACCGCGTCGTGAAGCGGGACGACGACGCGCTTTTCGGTTTCGCGGTCGGTCCGCATTCCTGGAAGAAATTCCTGCACCCGCCGATACAGAAGCTATGGAGCGCCGCGAGAAACGGCGATGCCGTGAGCGTCGAGGCGCCGCCGGAGCACGACGCGCGTTTCGCCTTCATCGGCGTTCGCTCCTGCGAGATTGCGGCGATCGAGATCCAAGACCGCGTTCTGATCGGCGACGCCTACGTGGACCCGCACTACAAGGCACGGCGCGAAGGGAATTTTATCGTCGCGGTGAACTGCGGCACGGCGGGCGGCACCTGCTTTTGCGTCTCCATGCAGACCGGGCCGAAAGCCAAGAGCGGCTTCGACCTTGCGCTCACCGAATTGCTCGGCGACGAACATCTTTTCCTCGTCGAGGTGGGATCGGACACCGGTCGCGAAGTTCTCGACGGCCTGCCGCATCGCGCCGCGACTGAGGAAGACGTCGCAGCGGCGGAAGCCGTCGTTGCGCAGACCGCACAGAACATGGGCCGCGCGATGCCGGCCGAGGACCTGCATGCGCTCCTTCTCGGCAATCTGGAGCATCCGCGCTGGGATAATGTCGCCGAGCGCTGCCTCTCCTGCGCCAATTGCACCATGGTCTGCCCGACCTGCTTCTGCACGTCGGTAGAAGATTCGAGCGATCTCGCGGGAATCGAGTCATCGCGCTCGCGCCGCTGGGATTCGTGCTTCACCATGGATTTCTCCTACATCCACGGCGGCAGCGTCCGCCCCAGCACCAAGTCGCGCTACCGCCAATGGATGACCCACAAGCTGGCCACCTGGATCGATCAGTTCGGCTCGTCCGGCTGCGTCGGCTGCGGCCGCTGCATCACCTGGTGTCCGGTCGGAATCGACATCACCGAAGAGGTGCGCGCCATCCGGGACAGCCAGCCTCCCGGGGAGCGCTGAGGAGCAGATCATGGAAACAACAGGCCTTGAGCGCATCATCCGCGAGCATTCGTTCTTTGCCGGGTTCGACGAGGCTTTCATCGACCTCGTCTGCGGCTGCGCCAAGAACGTTCGCTTTGATGCGGGAGCATATCTTTTCCACGAGGGCGGCGCCGCCGATCACCTCTATCTGATCCGACACGGCCGCGTGTCGCTCGAAGTGACCGCGCCGGGACGCGGCGCGTTGACCTTCCAGACGCTGAGCGAAGGCGAGATCGTAGGCGTCTCTTCGCTGCTCCCGCCCTATCGATGGACATCGGATGCGCGGGCGCTCGACCTCGTGCGCGCCGTCGCGATGGATGCCACGTGCCTGCGCAACAAGTGCGAGGCCGACCACGATCTCGGCTACGAGGTGATGAAGCGCTTCGTGCCGGTTCTCGTCGGGCGACTGCAGGCGACGCGGCTCCAGACCCTCGATCTTTATGGCCCGCAGTCCTGATATGTCCGCTGCCCCAACTCTCGACCCGATGCTACCACGCGTCGCGCGCGTGCGCCGCCGCCGTCGCGACACGTCTGACATCTGGACGCTCGACGTGGAGCCGGAAGACGGCGAGGCCGCGGCATTCCTGCCCGGCCAGTTCAACATGCTGACCGTGTTCGGCGTTGGCGAGGTGCCGATCTCGATGAGCGGCGATCCCGGCCTGTCGCAGCCGTTCATCCACACGATCCGCGCCGTCGGCCCGGTCTCCTCGGCGCTCGCCAATCTGAAGCCCGGCGCGGCACTCGGCCTGCGCGGTCCCTTCGGCGTCGGCTGGCCGGTCGAGGAGGCGGCGGGGCACGACGTCGTGTTCATCGCAGGCGGCCTCGGCCTCGCGCCGCTACGCCCAGCCTTCTACCGCGTGCTCGCCGAGCGCGAGCGCTACGGCAACGTCGTGCTCCTCTACGGCACGCGCAGCCCGGACGATATCCTGTTCCGCCGCGAGATCGAATCCTGGCGGCAGCGCCTCGACCTCGACGTGCGAGTGACGGTGGACCATGCGGTCGGCGACTGGCACGGTCATGTCGGCGTGGTCACGACTTTGATCGCGCGCGCCGATTTCGACCCGCTGCATACGACCGCGTTCGTTTGCGGCCCGGAAGTGATGATGCGCTTCGCCATCGCCGCGCTCGGCGACGCGGGCGTCTCGGACGAGGCGATCCACCTCTCCATGGAGCGCAACATGAAGTGTGCTGTCGGCCTTTGCGGGCACTGCCAGTTCGGGCCGACCTTCGTCTGCCGCGACGGGCCAGTGTTCCGCTACGACCGGCTGCGTGGCATTCTCGGCGTGAAGGAGCTCTGACGTGGCGGCGAAAAAGCCCCGACTCGCGGTCTGGAAATTCGCCTCCTGCGACGGCTGCCAGCTGAGCCTCCTCGATTGCGAGGACGAGTTGCTTGCCGTCGCCGACGCGGTCGAGATCGCCTACTTCATGGAAGCGACGCGCGGCGAGATCGGCGGACGCTACGATGTTTCTCTTGTCGAGGGCTCCATAACCACCGCGCATGACGCGGAGCGCATCCGCGAGGTGCGCCGCCGCTCGAACGCGCTGATCACGATTGGCGCCTGCGCCACGGCCGGCGGCGTGCAGGCGCTCAGGAATTTTTCCGACGTGAAGGAATACACGTCCATCGTCTACGCCCACCCGGATTACATCTCGACGCTGGCGACTTCCACCCCGATCGCCGAGCACGTGAAGGTCGATTTCGAGCTTCGCGGCTGCCCGATCAACAAGCGCCAGCTTCTTGAGGTCGTCTCAGCCTTCCTCGCCGGGCGGAAACCGGTGACGCCGGCGCATTCATGCTGCGTCGAATGCAAGCTCAAGGGCAATGTCTGCGTGATGGTCGCGCACGGCACGCCATGTCTTGGCCCGGTGACGCATGCCGGCTGCGGCGCGCTCTGCCCCTCCTACGATCGCGGTTGCTACGGCTGCTTCGGGCCGAAGGAGACGCCGAACCCGGCGTCGCTCTCCGGGCAGCTCAAAGAACTCGGCATGGACGAGCGCGCGCTCAAGCGCGTCTATTCGACGTTCAACGTGAATGCCCCCGAATTCCGCGCGGAGCGCGAGCGCCATGACGACTAGGACGAAGACGATCAAGGTCGACTATCTGGCGCGCGTCGAAGGCGAAGGCGCGTTCAAGGTCGTCGTGCGCGACGGCAAGGTGAAATCGGCGGAGCTCTCGATCTTCGAGCCGCCGCGTTTCTTCGAGGCATTCCTGCGCGGCCGCGCCTTCACCGAGACGCCGGACTTCGTCGCGCGCATCTGCGGCATCTGTCCGGTCGCCTATCAGATGAGCGCTGTCCACGCGATGGAGAACGCCCTCGGCGTCACCGTTGACGGGCCGCTCCGCGAGCTCAGGCGGCTGCTTTATTGCGGCGAGTGGATCGAGAGCCACGTGCTCCACGTCCACATGCTGCACGCGCCGGATTTCCTCGGCTACGACGGCGCCATCGACATGGCCCGCGACCACGGCGACGCCGTCAAGCGTGGGCTGCAGGTAAAGAAGGCCGGCAACGATATCGTGACCTTCATCGGCGGCCGCGAGATCCATCCGATCAATGTCTGCGTCGGCGGCTTCTACCGCGTGCCGAAGAAGCGCGAATTCGCGGAGCTGACCGAAAAGCTGAAATGGGGACGCGACGCGGCGCGCGAGGTCGTGCGCTGGGTTTCCGGCTTCGACTTCCCCGACCGTGAGCGCGACTACACCTTCGTGTCGCTGCGTCATCCCGACGAATACCCCTACAACGAGGGCCACATCGTCTCCAACCGGGGCCTCGACATTCCGGCCTCGGATTACGACGCGCACTTCAAGGAAATTCACGTCAAGCACTCGACCGCGCTGCAGTCGCGGCTCGACGGCGAGGCTTATCTTGTCGGGCCGCTCGCCCGTTATGCGTTGAATTTCGACAGGCTCTCGCCGCTTGCGCAGGAAGCGGCGCGCGAAGCCGGGCTCGGCACATATTGCACCAATCCGTACAAGAGCATCGTGATCCGCGCCGTCGAGACGCTCTACGCCTTCGACGAGGCGCTGCGCATCATCGCGGACTACCAGGAGCCGGACCGCCCCGCCGTTCCGCTCGAGCCGCGCGCCGCGACCGGCTACGCCGCGACAGAGGCGCCGCGCGGGATGCTCTATCATCGCTATCAGCTGGAGGCGGACGGGACGATCGCCACGGCGCAGATCGTGCCGCCGACCTCACAGAACCAGGCGAGCGTCGAGGCCGACCTCACGAATTTCGTTGAAGGCTTCCTCGACCTTCCCGACAAGGAGCTGCAGCACCGCTGCGAGCAGACGGTTCGGAACTACGACCCCTGCATCTCCTGCGCCACGCACTTCCTGAAGCTCGACATCGACCGGGGCTGAGGCATGATCCCGAAAAGTGGGAACCGGTTTCCCGCCTTCGCGAAGCCCGCTTCGGCGGGCGAAGCAAGGTCGGACGAGATCATGCTCCAACAAAGGCTTTAGGCGTGGCGCGCGCACGGCCGCGCGGCATCGTCGTCGGCATCGGCAATCCGGAACGCGGCGACGACGCGGCCGGCCGGCTCGTCGCGCGGCGGCTGCGCGAGATTGCGTCGGTCGAGATCGAGATTGCCGAGAGCGACGGCGAGTCGACCACCCTCCTCGCCCTCTTGGAAGGCGCCGAGCGCGCGATCCTGATTGACGCCTGCGTCTCCGGCGCGGAAGCCGGGACGGTGCGCCGCTTCGACGTGAGCGCTGCCCCGTTGCCGGAGGCGAGGTTCAGCATCTCCACGCACGGGCTTGGCCTCGGTGCAGCCGTGGAACTGGCGCGCGCGCTCGGCCAGTTGCCGCCGCGCACGATCGTTTATGCGATCGAGGCAGCCGGCTTCGAGACCGGTGAGCCGCTATCACCCGCGGTCGCAGCGGCAGTCGCCGAGACAACCAACCGGATTTCCGCCGAGATCGCTTGCCTGGATTCTGCGCCGCTCCGTTGTTGACCGCGCTTGCCATCAGGTGACACGTTGCCGGAAATTTGCAGGAACGGGGCGATACGGTGGCTGCCTGGATTGAAATGGTCGACGAGGCCGATGCCTCGGAGCGCCTGAAGGAGTTGTTCGAGACGGCGCGCACGCCGCACGGAAGCATCGACACCGTCATGCGCCTGCATTCGCTCAGGCCCGAGACGATGGCCGGTCACCTGGCGCTCTACCGCTCCGTTCTGCATAACCGTGAGAACACGCTGCCGTTCTGGTTCCTGGAGGTGATCGCCTCCTACACATCGATCTTGAACGACTGCGAATATTCGCTGACGCATCACTTCAGGAACGTCCGCAATCTCCTCAAGGATCGGCCGCGCGCTGACCGCATCTTCCTTGCGCTGAAGGCGCACCGGCCGGAGGACGAGTTCGGCGGAAAGGAGCTGGCGCTACTGCGCTACGCCGCCAAGCTCACCAGGGACGTCGGGAAGATGGTGAGGTCGGATTTCGATGCGCTCAAGGCAAGCGGCGTCAGCGACGGCGAGATCCTGGAGGTGAATCAGGTCACCGCCTACTTCAACTATTCGAACCGGCTCCTGAACGGCCTCGGCGCAACGACCGAAGGGGACGTGATCGGCTTCTACGCGGAGGAGTGAGTCAATGCGGGTTGCGCCTCGCTGCCGCCCGCTCCTTCCGCTTCCACCCGGCGCTCAAGCAGCCTGCGAAAGCGCATCGCGCCGGCATCGAGCCCAAGATTGATGAACGGCGTGGCCGGGTCTTTCATCCCCCGGTGCACCGCCTCCAGCACATCCCGATCCTCCAAGAACGCCATCTTGGCGCCCTCGAACATCTTGGCCGAGACCTCCTCCCGACGCGGCATGTTGTAGTGCTGGAACCAGAAATAGGCGGTGTGATCGTCGTCGACCGGCGTCATGAAATTATAGGAGATGTTCATGAAGGTCTCCGGCGGCAGCGTCCTGTCCGGCCCGCCTGTCCCGCTCGGCGCGAAGATCGACTTGTTCACGGCGATGCCGGGAAGCCTGCACTCGTAGTGCTGCTTCCGATCGCACTTTCCCTCGAAACCGACGAGGTTGGCATAATAGGGCGGCGGATCGCGATCGTACATCCAGCGCCACACGATGACGCCGTCGTCGAGCACGTCGACCTGCAGCTGCTCGCTCTCGGTGCCGGCGCCGGCGAACGAAGAGACGTGCACCCAGGCGACATGCGAAGGGTCGAGCAGATTGTCGACCACCCAAAGATAGTTGCAGGCGACATCCATCGATCCGAGCGCCGTCAGGCCCCAGTCCGCACTGTCGAAGTTGGGCACGTCGAAGATCGTCGCCGGTTCGGCCTTCTCCGGATCGCCCATCCAGATCCACAGCAGGTTCCAGCGATCCACGACCGGATAGCTGCGCACGACCGCGCGCTTCGGGATGCTGCCGTCCTGCGTCGGCGCGCGCACGCAGCCGCCGGTCCGGTCGAAGGTCAGGCCATGATAACCACACTCAACCACGTCGCCTTTCAGCGCACCCTTGGAGAGAGGAAGCTTACGGTGCGGGCACGCATCTTCGAGCGCCACCGGGCTTCCGTCCTCGGTGCGATAGAGCACGATCTCTTCCCCCAGCACCTTCGCCGGACGAAGCGCCCTGCCGACGTCGCTGCTCCGGCCGGCCACGTACCACGCGTTCTTGAGATAAAGATTGTTATTGCCGGCTCTATCGATCGACATGGAGGTTTCCCTGGGATGATGCGAGCGCCTCAGTGAGCATGCTCATCCTCGCGTGCGCGCGTGCTGACAGTGTTCATGGCTTTCAGCTCGCACAGAGGATTTGCGATATCGGCCGGATCGGGTGACTGGCCGCCTTCAATCCATCGCCGCCCGGCCATGTAGCTGCGCGGATCGTTCATCGCGTCCACGGCGACGAGATCGCGGCCATTGAAATACCAGACCGACTGAGCGTCGGGTCTTTGCGTCGGCCTGACCACGGTGCGGTCGTAGCCGTCATGCAGGCCCGCGATTTGGAGCTTCACGTCATATTGGTCCGACCAGAACCATGGATGCGCCTCGTAGGCTTGCCCGCCGCCCAGCATCGCCGCGGCGACGGCTTCTCCGTGCTCGACGGCGTGCGGCACGCTTTCCAGCCTGATTCGCCGCCCGCGATAGGGAAACGACGCGCAGTCCCCGGCGGCGAAGATCGCGGGGTCGGAGGTGCGGCCCAGCTCGTCGACGCTGATTCCGTTGCCGACCTCCAGCCCGGCCTCCTCGGCCAGCTGCGTCGCCGGAGCGATACCGATCCCCGCGATGACGAAGTCCACCGGGAGCCGCGTGCCGTCGGTAAGGATCGCGGCCTCGACCCATCCATCCCCGCCCTCCAGTCGGACGACGCCGGTCCCTTCGCGCAGGTCGACGCCGTGCGAAACATGCAGGGCGCGGAAGTAGTCCGACGTCTCAGGCGCGGCAACGCGCTGGAGAATACGCTCCGCCGCCTCGACCAGCACGACATGCAGACCGCGCTGCGCGGCGACGGCAGCGGCTTCGAGTCCGATGTAGCCGCCCCCGACGATCAGCACGCTTCCGTCCGGTTCGAAGAAAGACGCCATGGTGTCGACGTCGGCGAGCGTGCGCACCGTGAAGATGCCGTCGAGCGCTCCGCCGATGTCGGACGGCAGGCGTCGGGCCACGGACCCTGTCGTCAGCGCCAGGAGGTCGTAGTCGACGGCGTTGCCGTTGGGGAGGATCACCCACTTCGCGTCGCGGTCGATGCAGGTTATGCGCTCGCCCTTCCGCAAGATGATCTCACGCTCGGCGTAGAAGCGCTCGGGCCTGAGCAGCAGGCGGTCCTGCGTCATCTGGCCGAGCAGGTATTTCTTCGAAAGCGGCGGTCTCTGATAGGGCGCGACGGGCTCCTCCCCGATCAGCGTGACGGAGCCCGCGAAGCCGGCGGTGCGCAGCGCTACGCAGAGCGAGGAGCCGGCCTGCCCCCCTCCTACGACGACGATTCTGCTGCTGTCGCCCGCCATGGCGGCTATCTCTCCGGGAGGAGATGACGCTCGGCCCATCGGGCGACCGCGAGCAGGCGGTCATCGTCGCCGTAGCGGCCAACCAGTTGCACCGACAACGGCAACCCTTTCGCGCCCACGCCGAACGGGAGCGCGATCGCAGGTACCTGCAGCAGCGTCCAGCCGCGGCTGAACAGCGGATCGCCGGTCGAGCCGATGCCCTCCGGCGCCTCGTCGGGCGCGGCTGGCGCGAGGATCGCGTCGAAGTCAGCGAAGAGGCCGTCGAGCTGGCGCCGCGCAACCCGCGCCGTCTGCTGCGCCTCGTCGTAGGCGGCGCGCGAAATTGCGAGCCCGGTTTCGACAAGGGCGGCGAACTGATCGCTCATTGCGTCGCGATGCTTCACATATTCATGCAGGCGCGCCCGCGACGCCTCGAACGCCATGATCGTCTTCTGGCTTTCGGTCAGCACATCGAAGCTTTCCGGATGCTTGAGCTCGCCAACCTCCGCTCCGGCGGCGCGAAGCGTCTCACAGGCGCGTTGGCAGACATCGCGCATCGCCATGGAGCCGTCCCACCAATGCGGTCCGCGCATCAGCACGATACGTGGCGGTGATTCCGAGAAATCGATGCTGTTTCGCGGGTTGCTCCCGTCGAGAACCGAGCGGACCAGTGCGATGTCGTCGACGGCCCGCGCCATAAGGCCAAGCGTATCGAGGCCCGGGGCGAGACCCATGACCCCCTGCAGGTCGAAGGTGTCGGTGGTGGGCTTGTAGCCGACGATGCCGCAATACGATGCGGGGCGGATCACCGACGCGGCGGTTTGCGAGCCAAGCCCCAGCGGCGCCATGAAATCGGCGACGGCGGCAGCCGACCCGCTCGACGAGCCGCCCGGCGTATGGGCAAGGTTGCGGGGATTTCTCGTCTTTCCCGGCGAGAAATAGGCGAGCTCCGTCGTCACGGATTTGCCCAGCGGGATGGCCCCGGCGCGCCGCAGGAGAGCGACGCAGGATGCATCGCCGCGCGGCAGGAACCCGGCGTAGGGAGGAAAGCCCCACGCAGTCGGCGTCCCGTCCATGTCGATGATGTCCTTGATGACGAACGGTACGCCATGGAGCGGTCCGGACGAACGGGCGGCGTCGGCCGCGCGCGCTCGCCCGAGCGCCGCCGCCGGATCGATATGGGCGAAGGCGCCGACATCCGGCTCGCGCGCCGCGATGCGATCGAGGCACGCCTGCATCACCGCCTCGGCGGTGATCTCGCCTGCCGCGATGCGGGCGGCGACCTCTGTTGCGCTCCATGTGTTCGGCGCGTCGCTCACTCAGCTCTCCAATGCAGCCAGCGCGTCCACAAACGGATCGGCCGGCATGTCGTATATCCCGCCGCCGAGGCGTCCGGCCTCACCTTTTCTGTCGACGATGCCAAGCGAGATCATCGGACCGGCGCCGAGCGCGGCGACCGCGCGTGCGGTGAGTCCGATCGTAGTACCCAAGCTTGCGGAAGTAAGGATGCCCGCCGATCGAAAGCGCGTTTTGCCGCATGTCGCTGTCCTTGGGCAGGAACGCGCCGAGCGCCTGCTTCTGCCGGGGCGCGAGATTGATGGTCATCGCTCCGAGCCCGAGCGCGTCGACGATCGCGCTGTCGCCGATCGCTCCGAGCGCGCGGTCGACCGGAACGTCGATGTCGAAGTTCCCGCGCGGCGGCGCAGCCGGCGCGACGAACCAGCGGCCGGACAGTCCGGAGATCTGCACGCCCATCTCGACGCCGTTTCCGCCAGCGGCTGTCACGAAGCTGGAGCCTTCCACGCCGGAGGCGAGCGTCATCATGCACTTCGTCGCCGCCATCCAGAGATTGAGGAAGAGCATGGGCGAAGATGCCATGAACTCGCGGACATCGTCGCGGCGGATTCCGCCGGGCGTGCGATCCTCAAGCTCCGCCACGAGCGCGCGCGTAGCGGCCGGCGTGCGGCCGTGACAGTCGTCGCCTTCCGCGAGGCCGATGGCCGCGAGCGGGACGAGCGCCAGTCCTTCCGCGATGCCGTCCCGCAAGGCCTCGCAGAAAGGGCCGTTCAGCCAGCGGACCTGCTCCAGCACGGCTTCGGAGCGCAGGCCAAGCCGCAGGGCGGGGCGCGATCCACCGCTGATGGGCGCGAAGACGCGAATGATGCCGCGATAGGCGTCATAGACGGAATGGAGCGGCATCGAGGCGCTGACGACGGCCGCCAGCGGCACGACGACGGAATGGTTCTGCGCCGGCTCCAGCCGGATTTCTCCCGCCAGGACCATCGCCTCCGCACGGTCGAAATCCTTGGCCAGTCCTTCGAAGACTGCGGCGACGCAGGCGGAGTTGAGGATGGGCCGGCAGATGTCCTTCGGCGATCGGAATGGCGGACCGGCGTGAAGCAGAACGTTCTCAGCGAGCCCCACGGCCTCCGCAGCCGTATCCATGCGGTTCCAGACCGGCTGCGCCACCACCGCCCGGTCATAGGCGAGACGATCTGCCGGATGAAGCGGCGCCGGTTCGGCCATCAGGCGGCATCCGCCGGAGGGGTGATCCATGTCTCGGAGAAATAGAGGAAGGCGGAGGTCGTCTCCATGCCGGCCTGAACGCGCGTCCCGACCTCACCGGGAAGGGCATGGCCATTGACGAGGATCGAAGCGCGGCGGGCCGGCACGAGCAGCGTGAACATGGTGTGAGACCGGGTCCCGACCTGATCGGGCTCAAGCTCAAGTGCTCGCGGCGTCTCAAGGTCCTCCCAGACAAGCTCCACCACCAGCCCGTCGCTCGCCACAGTCTCCGCGTAGCGGTGGCTCATCGGATCGCCCGAGCTGCGCACGGCGGTGGCGGGAAGGATCGGCACGGAGTCGAAAGCGGGCGCGTCGCGGAACGCCGCGAGCTTTGCGATGAAGCTCTCCTTCAGGAACCGCGCGAGCGCCGGATTGTCGGCGAGCATGACGTTGGGCGCGTCGCGCGTTCCCTTCGCCTGCTGCGGCGTGCCGTAGAGCAGGAGCACTTGCCCTTGGCCTTCCGGCGACCAGGCCACGCGGAAGAACAGCGCCATTGCCGCCGGGCTGCCGTCGGCGTTGCGCAGGACGATGCCGGGATTTTCGCCGGTCCAGTCGACCGATCCGGGGGTGATGGGCTGATCGAGCGGCATCGGCTATCCACCTCTTCGCGGGCGTCAGCCAGGTTTCGGAGAAGGCGAGAAAGGCAGTGCTCATCGTCCGGCCAAAGAACTGCCGGCTCGCCACCTGCCCTTTCAGCGGGGCCCCGTTCAGAAGCACCGAGGCCTTCTGCGCCTCGAGGAAGACCGAATACATCTCGTGTGCCTTCGTCGCGGAGTTCTCCTGCGTTACCTCGACCGGCAGCGGCTCGCCGAGCTCCTCCCAGCGCATGGTGAGGGACACTCCCGATCCGCGCAGCGTTTCGCTGTAGCGGGACTTGAGATCGCCGGCATCGCGCTCGACCGCTTCAAGATCGAGCCAGGTCATGGCGTCGAGCCCGGCGCGCCCGACGAAGGTTGGCATCCGGCGCACGAAGACATCGACGATCCAGCGCATCATCCGCTGATTGTCGGTCATGATCAGGTTCGGCGCGTCAGGCCATCCGCTGGCTACGTCGGGAGCGCCAAGGACGAGCGCCGCAGAGCCGCGACCATAGGGCGAGAGGACCACGCGGAAGAAGAGCGCAAGCGTTACATAATCGGATTGCGGATCGTCCTTCAGGTAAATGCCCGGATTCTCGCCGGACCACTCCACCCTCCCCGGATTGATGGAGACCCGAGTCACGACCAGCTGGCCTCATAAGCTTTGAGGTCGCTGCGGATCTTCGCATAGCGCTCCTGGCCGGGGAGATCGTCCGCCGACATCATGATGTCGGCGACCCTGTGGGCGATCTCCTTCAGGAGCGCGCCGTCCTCGCGGCCCGGCTGCGGCGGGATGCGCAGCATCGTATCGCCGCCGTAGGTCGGAATGATGCCCTTGTAGATGAGCGAGGGCTGCGGCGCCGGCTCTCCCTCCGCGACCGAGCGGATCGCGGCGCGCAGCTTGCGACGAACCTTGGCCACGCCCCGGTCGGTGAAGCACAGATTCTCGCGCGCATGGATGTTCCTGGGGCCTTGCGAAACCCAGGCGTCGTAGTCTCCCGGATCGCGCTGCCGCTGCTCGTAGGTCCGCTCGCCGCTCTGGCCGTAGAAGTCGACCTTGCCATAGCCGACTTCCTCCTTGTTGGTCATGCCGCGCGGATCGTCGCCCTCGCGGAAATGACGCCAGGCAATGACCATGGCGTTCGTGTCGTCAATCGGCGTCACCCAGCGCGACAGCCCGCAGCGCCCGAAGTAGCGGCTGGAATCGGGAACCGGGAAGTGCCCGCCGTTCTGCGTGAAGCTCGGGATCATCTTGTCGTGGATGCGCAGCCACACGATGTCGCCGACGCGGCGGGTATTCGTATAGAAGTCGCCATAGGGACGCTCGAAGAACTCGATCGCCGGCATTTCGGCGAAGGCCTCGATGAACTGGCTGCGCACCGCCAGCGTGTGCAGGTAGACGACGTGGAACGGGTCCCAGGCGTTCTCCATCACCTGCAGCCAGTTGCATGGAGACTTGATGAGATAGGGGATCATCTCGTCGCCTTCGTCGTCGAAGGTGTCCATCACCGGAAACGGCGGCATGGCATCCGGCGGGCCCATGAAGGCGAAGGCGAGGCCCTTGTATTCGATCACCGGGTAGGCTCCGAGGCAGGCCTTCTTCTTGACCTGGCTGGCCGGCGGCTCGCAGGGCGTTTCCAGCACCGCGCCGTCGAGCCCGTATTTCCAGCCGTGGTAGGAGCAGCGGATTCCCCCCTCCTCCACGATGCCGAACTCCAATGACATGTTGCGATGCGCGCAATGCAGATGCACGAGCCCCAGCGCACCGTCCTTCTTTTCGCGGAAGAGGACGAGATCTTCGCCGAGCACGCGGATGCGGTAAGGGAGGTCGCCGATCTGATCGACCATGGCGACCGGCATCCAGTAGCGCCTGAGATATTCTCCGCACGGCGTTCCGGGACCGACCTCCGTCAGCAGGGGGTCGGGCTCCAGCGACCAGACGTGCCGCCGCTCGTAGCCTCTGAAATTACCTGACGGGATCGCGAAGGCGTTCATGACCGCTCACCTGTTGTCTGGCTCGCGCCGGGGAAAATGTTTGGCATGCGTCCGGAACGAGGACCGAGTGACCCGTCGGTATTGCCGGACGGCATCCGCAATCTGATCGGCCGGCGGGTCATCGCAGAGTGACGCCTCCATCTACCGATTCTGAAGGTCCCCGGAGGCGTCAACGCCGCCTGATCTATAATAAGGTTTTCAGAAGTGAATTGAAGGGAACCATATGATATGTGATAGGTCAAGAGACGCGTGAAGGAGCCGGAATGTCGCCAGTGATCGCCCGATCGGGGATCGGAAACATCAAGCGACACATGGTCGATCTGGAGGATGCGACGCTGCCTCCGGTCCGCGTCGCATTGGATTCCAACGAGAGCGCCTTCGGTCCAAGTCCTGCGGCGCGGCGGGCAGCAATAAAAGCGGTGGCGCACATCGAGCGCTACCAGGAGAACCCGGATCGCATCCTCGCGCCAGCTATCGCGGAGCGCTTCGGACTATCGCCTGAGCGCATCGCGATCGGGCAAGGTTCCGACGATCTCCTGAGCCGCCTGGCGCGCGCCTATCTCGGCCCGGGCACCGAGATGATCCGCAGCGTCAACGGCTATCTGAAGACGCCGAACTATGCTTTCGCCAACGACGCGAAGCCCGTCGCCGCGCCGGATTGCGATTTCCGTGCGAGCATCGATTCCATGCTGGCCTGCGTCACCGAACGGACGCGGATGGTCTATCTGGCAAACCCCGAGAACCCGGCCGGCACGCATCTCAGCGGCCGCGAGGTACGACGCTTGCATGCCGGTCTTCCTGCCCACGTTCTGCTCGTCCTCGACTGCGCCTACGAGGAATATGTCGACGCCGACGACTACGAACCGGGCCATCGGCTGGTGGAAGAGGCACACAACGTCGTGATGGCGCGGACCTTCTCCAAGATCTTCGGCCTCGCCGGTGCGCGCATCGGCTGGCTCTACGCGCCTCCCGACATACTCGATCCGGTGCGGCGCATCGGATTGACGTTTCCGGTCAGCGCGCCGTCTGTTGCCGCGGCATTGGCGGCGCTCGGCGACCGCGCCCACACAGAGCACGTGCATCGCGTCAATGCGCGGCAGCGGACCTGGGCGACGCAAGAGCTGACTGCGGGCGGCCTGAAGGTCTATCCCTCGCAGGGCAATTTCGTCCTCGTCCGCTTCCCCCGCCCCGGCGCGGCCAAGGCCGCTTGGCTCACGCTCCGCCGCAGGGGCATCGCTACCCGCCGCTTCGCCGCGCCCGCCTACAAGGACTGCCTGCGCATGACGATCGGACTTGAAGAGGAGACGCGCGAGGCCGTCGACGCGCTTCTTGATTTTGTCGGCACCCCGGCCGAGTTCGCGGCGACGCGAGACAGGGCAACCATAACATGAATGAAGAATAAGCCTTGGAATCGGCTTTTCTTTATATATGCTCGGTCGCCGGCCGCAACGGCGGCCCGACCCGTCCATGACACCATTTCCGGAGCCGCGGGCCATGGCCAAGAGAAGCAAGATGTTTTTGCTTCTGCTGCCCCTGGTTCTGGGCGGCTGCGCCCGCAGCAACTATACTTGGGGATGGTATGCGGTCCTTCCGTTCACCGACCGCGGACTTGGGAACCTGCGCTTCCTCGCAAGCGGTGTCGGGCTGACGCTGACGCTTTCGATTGTCTCGATCGCCATCTCCGTGGTGATCGGCATGTTCATCTCCCTGCTCAGCCTTTCCACAAGCCGGTTCCTGCGCGGCATCAATCGCACTTACGTGGAGTTCTTCCGCTCCATCCCGATGCTGGTGATGATCCTGTGGGTCTATTACGGCCTGCCGAGCATCCTCGGCATAAGCCTCAGCCCTTTCGTCGCCGGCGTGCTGGCGCTGGTGCTTTGCGACAGCGCCTTCGAGGCGGAAATCTTTCGCGGCGGCATCCAGTCGATCCACAAGGGACAGGGCGAAGCTTCCGATTCCCTCGGCCTCAGCTACCTCGACAAGATGCGCTTCGTGATCATGCCGCAGGCGATCAAGCGCATCCTGCCGCCGCTCGGCAACCAGTTCGTCTACATGCTCAAGATGTCGTCGCTGGTCTCCGTCATCGGTTTGATGGAGCTGACGCGCCGCGCCAACGAGCTGACCGTCGTCGAATACCGGCCGCTCGAAATCTACACCGTCCTCCTGCTCGAATATCTCGTGCTCATCCTCGTCGCCTCCTACCTCGTGCGGCGGCTGGAGCGTGCGATGGCCGGCGGGGACTAGAAGACGAAGCAACGAAGGAACAGCATTGATGGCAGTTGCCGAGAGTGGATCGGAAGACGTGTGGAACCTGGCGATCAGGACGGGGATCTACGACGACCTGAAAGGGACGATCGACATCCACATCCATTCGAACCCGGATTTCTGCCGGCGGCTGCTCGACGACGACGACGTGGCGGCTCTCGCCAAGGCTGTCGGCATGCGCGCGATCATGATCAAGAGCCATTTCTCCTCCACGCATGAGCGCGCCTACGCCGCGGAGAAGACGGTCGGCGGCGGAATCCGGGTGTTCGGCCTGATCTGCCTCAACCCGTCGGTCGGCGGGCTCAATCCGATCGCGGTTAAGCTCGCGATCCGCTGCGGCGTTAGGGCCGTGTGGATGCCGTCCATGTGGGCGGAGAACCACGCCTCCTATGTCCGGCGCACGGGCAAGGGCATGGGCTACGAGACGATCGGCATGGAGTTCCCGAAGCAGGGCGAGGGCATCACGGTCCTCGACGCTAACGGTAAGCTCAAAAACGAGGTGCACGAGATTCTGGACATGGTGGCGGAAGCGGACCTGATGCTTGCCACCGGACACCTGTCGGTCGACGAGTCGCATGCGCTCCTCTCGGAGGCCAAGGCGCGCGGGATCACCAAGCTCGTGGTCCACACGGTGAACTATCACGTGATGAAATATCCGCTGACCGATCTGAAGCAGATGGTCTCCGACTACGGAGCAGTGCTGGAGATGGGATTCAGCTCGCTGCCCAACGGCATCTGGGATCCGATCGACCGCAGCCGGCTGATCGGAGTCGCCGAGGTCTGCGAGATGATCGAGGCCGTCGGCACGCAGAACATCGTCCTCACCAGCGATTGCGGGCAGCTGTCCACCGCGATGCCGATCGAGGCCATGCGGCTCTGGATCAGCCACATGCGGAGCAAGGGCTACGCGCAGAACGACATCGACAACATGACGAAGAAGGTCCCGGCGCGTCTCCTGGGACTCGACTGAGGGTGAGTGACGTTCGCAATGGGTAAAGCAATTCGACACTGGAGAGAGGGGAAGGTGAAATGATGAACTTCAAGACGATATTCGGCCTCGCCATCGGGCTCGGCCTCGCGCTCGGCGCCAACGCCGCGGACGCGCAATCCACGTCGCGGCTGCAGAAGATTCTGGACTCCGGCAAGATCCGCGTCGGCACGACCGGCGATTTTGCCCCGATGACGGTCCGCGACGTGACCAGCGGCGGCTACAAGGGCTTCGAGATCGACATGGCGAACCAGCTCGCCACCGATCTCGGTGTCGAGGTTGAGTTCGTGCCGACGGACTGGAAGACCATGGTCTCCGGCATCCTCGCCGACAAATACGATATCGCCATGAGCGGCACGTCGATGAATGTCGGCCGCGCGAAGGTGGTCGGCTTCACCGAGCCCTATATCTTCAACGGCACCGTGCCGATGGTGCTGAAGACCAATCTCGACCACTTCAAGACCTGGGACGACGCCAACAAGGCGGGCGTGAAGGTCGCCGTGATCCTCGGCACCGTGTTCGAAGACGAGGCGAAGGCGGCCTTCCCCAACGCGACGATCGTGTCCGTCGAGCCGCCCGCGACGGGCTATCAGGAGGTTCTGGCCGGCCGTGCCGACGTCACGATCACCAGCACCTTCGACGCGGCCGCGGTGGCGGAGAAGTTCGATGCGATCGCCATCTTCGGCGCCGGCGAGGTGCGCAATCCGCGTCCGCTCGCCTACATCACCGGGCAGGACGACCAGACGTTCATCAACTTCATGAACTCCTGGCTGACGCTTGAGAAGACCAGCGGCTTCATCGACGGCCTGAAGAAGAAGTGGGGCCTGTCAGGCTGACGAAGACGTCGACAACGATGGCCCGGGGCCGGCATCCCGTCCGGCCCCGGGCTCCTTTGACCGCACGAGGCGCGCCGTGACTGCGACCGAGCGTAAAGTGATGGTGAAGCTCACCGATGTGAGCAAGGAGTTCTCCGGCTTCCTCGCGCTGAAGAACGTTCAGCTTGAGGTGCGCGAGGGCGAGAAGATCGTGGTCTGCGGCCCTTCGGGATCGGGCAAGTCCACGATGATCCGCTGCATCAACCGGCTGGAGAAGCCGACTTCGGGTCAGGTCGTCGTCGACGGCGTAGAGCTCGACAACCGGTCGCGCAACATCGCGGCGGTTCGCAGCGAAGTCGGCATGGTGTTCCAGCAATTCAACCTGTTCCCGCATCTGACCGTGCTCGACAATTGCACGCTGGCTTTGAAGCGTGTGCGCAAGATGCCGAAGGCCGAAGCCGAGCGCATTGCGCGTCAGTATCTAGAGCGCGTGAAGATCCCGGAACAGGCGGGCAAATATCCAGGCCAGCTCTCCGGCGGGCAGCAGCAGCGCGTCGCCATCGCCCGCTCGCTCTGCATGAATCCTCGGGTGATGCTGTTCGACGAGCCGACATCCGCGCTCGACCCGGAGATGATCTCGGAGGTTCTCGACGTAATGATCGGCCTGGCGCAGGAAGGGATGACGATGATCTGCGTCACCCACGAAATGGGCTTCGCACGGAAAGTCGCCGACAGCATCGTCTTCATGGACCGGGGCGAGATCGTCGAGGTGGCGAAGCCCGAGGCGTTCTTCTCCAATCCGACCACGGATCGCGCCAAGCTGTTTCTCAGTCAGATTCTCTCGCACTGACCGCCGCGCGTCAGAGGCCGATCTCGGGCGCGGGGCGCTGAAAGACCGCAGCTGCCTCCGGATATTCCTGCATGATCTCATCTGCACCGGGGACGCGCTCCGGATAGAGGACGCCGCGCTCCCACACCGCGATGCCGTCGACGCTGACCGTCGCATCGACGACGTTCAGCGATATCTCTCCCGGCGCATAGTTGCCGCAGGTGTGGAAATGCAAAACGCGCGGATTGCCGAAAGCGCCGGAGGACCACCGCTCGTAATTGGCCTCCGCGCGCATCGGGTAGGAGCAGCCCGGATGAATGCCGGCATGCCACGAATGGATAGCGTAGGGGTCGAGGCCAAGCAGGCCGCCGACATACTCGTAGTGCGCCTTTGCCAGTGTCACCTGATCGGCGTCGCCGGTGATCGACTGGATGCGGCCTTCCCCGATGTCTGCAAGAAGGACCCCGGCGAGCGGAATGCCGTAAGGCTCGTAATAGGTCGAGCCGGTGCCGACGAGCAGTCGCGCCATGGCGACGCGGCCGGAGAATGACTTGCTGTCGAGCGGCGTGAAGACCGAAAGCGGAAATCGCAGCACGCTCGTCTTCGCCGGCTGCTCATTTGCGGAGGCGCTGACCGCCCCGCGGAAATCCGTGCCGAGCGGACAGGTCACATGAATGTCCGACGCTCCCGCGAGCATTCTGTCGACGGCCTTCGCCAGCGCGACGAACATCCGGTGGTCGGCCGTGCCGAAAGTCCGAGCCCAGCATCTCGCAATCGAGCGCATAGCAGACGATGGGTCTCGCCCCGCCCGGCATTACGCGAAACCGCATCTGATCGCCGAGGCGGGCAAAGAACAGGGCATGGTCGGCGCCCGCCAAGGCCGCGGTGACCTCCGCCGGGAGGTCCCCAACGGCGGGCAGGAACGGAACCTGCTGCGCCTTCAGGTCAAGGCCGATTTCTTTCGCGGCCAGCGACGCAGCTTCCACCAGACCGGGACCGTACATGCCGAGCGACGTCGCTTCGTAGAGGATCAATAGGACATCGCCCGGTTCGGCGCCGCCGCAGTTCCTGAGGAGGTTGTGTGCGCCTAAAACCGCATTCGGCGAAGCGGGCGAACCCTCCGTCATTCAGCCCCTCCCCGCAGCCGCGCACCCCACGAATAACGCTAGGGAAACGCCTCGTTCGACGACGCGTGAGTTTATGGGCAGGGGCAGAACGATCAACCGGAAATCTGGACGCATATCATAACCTAATGTTATATATTCATCCGAAGCTGGATGGTGGGGAGAACTGGCGCGATGGCCCTTACGCTCAGACAGATCGATGCCTTCCGGGCGGTGATGTTGACGGGGACCGCCACGGAGGCCGCGCACGTCCTGGGCGTGTCGCAACCTGCCATCAGCCGGCTGATCGCCGATCTTGAGGAGGAGATCGGATTCAAGCTTTTCGATCGCGTCGGGCGCCGCGTGGCTCCGACGGCCGAAGCGCAAATTCTGATCGAGGAAGTGGAGCGCGCCTTGATCGGACTGGATCAGATTAAGGAGACGGCGGTCGAGATCGGCAAGTTCCGCCATTCGCGGCTGCGCCTCGTCTCCATTCCTTCCGTCGCCTCCACGATCGGCGTCGATCTCATCAAGCGCTTCGCCGAAAAGCATCCGGACACTTTCGTCTCTCTTGAGGTGCGCGCTTCCGATTCCGCGGTCGAATGGGTCGTCTCGCGGCAATGCGATCTCGGCATCGCAACGCCGGCGATCAAGAGTCCGGCGTTCGGCTTCAACACTCTGATGGTCGGAGTCTCACACTGCATCCTGCCGAAGGGGCACCGGCTCGCCTCGCGTCGCAAGATCAAGCCGAAGGACCTGGAGGGCGAGAGCTTCATTTCTTTCCGGCCCGATTCCGTGTTCCGCGCGCGCGTCGACGCCGTGTTCCAGGAGGCCGGCGTCAATCGCATCATGAAATACGAGGCCCGCACCACGGAGGTGATCTGCAGCATGGTGTCGGCTGGGATGGGCGTTTCCGTTCTCGGCCCGCTGGGGATTTCGCAGGTCGGCGAAGAGAGCGAGAAGCGGTTCCTCGTGCGCCCCTTCAGCCCTGCCCCGAAGATCGAGCTGTCGCTGATGTGGTCGACGCACCGTCCGATTTCCGCGCCCGCTCAACAATTCATCGAAGTGGTCGATGCCTATTTCAAGGGGCGCGAGGGGAACCAGCCAGCGCGGCCTTGAAGCGCGCGCGCGTCTCCGCGCCGTGGATGCGCTCGTAGTCCCGGGGATAGACCTCGCCCGGCTCCACCTTGAGCTCGGCGAAGATCGGGCCCCGCTCATCGAGCAGGCCGGGCAGATCGGCCGAGAAGCTCGGCAGCGCGTCGTAGCGCTTGCTCGTCCTGTATCCCGCCGCGCGCGCTATCGCGCTGAAATTGGTCTTGCCGCAGCCGGGGATCGGATGCGCCCCGTTCACCTCGTAGGTTCCGTTGGCGAAAAGGAAGTGATGCAGATTGGGCGGCGCCGCTTCGGCAATGGTGACGAGCGAGCCGAGATTTATCAAAAGGCTGCCGTCGCCGTCGAACACGATCACCCGCTTGTCCGGCCGCCCGAGCGCCAGCCCGAGCGCGTGCGACGATGCCTGTCCCATCGCGCCGACGGAAACGTAGTTCAGATCGCGCGGACATATGCTCATCCAGTCGAAGCAGGCCTGATAGACCGCAACCACGATCGCGTCGCCGACATGCAACGCAAAGGTCTTGAGAACCTCGTCGCGGCGCATGCTCACGCGGGGTTCCTCCCGATCAGCAGGCAGACGGGGTCGGAAACCTCGTAGGCACGCTCAATCGCAGGCGCGACAACGGCGCAATCCTCCCGCTCCTCGATCAGATGATGCGTGATTTCCATGACGTCGAGGATCGGCTCGACAATGCGCACGCCGAACGCGGCCGACTGCCGGGGCGGAAGATGCGGCTCCTTTCCCTGCAGTCCCACGATCATGCAAATCGGCTGATGATAGTCCTTGCCGATGGCGCGAATGGCGTTCAGCGAATTGAGCAGGCCGGTCTGCTGAATGAGAAGCACCGCCCGGCGATCGCACACCGAAAGCGCGGCGCAGATCGACACGCCTTCGTCTTCCTTGCAGACGCGAACCAGCCGGATGTCCTTGCGCTCCGCCAGCGGCCAAAGGAGCCCGTCGCTGGTCACGATGTCGGGAAGCGCAACCACGAACTCGATCCCGGCCTGCACCAGGGCGTCGATGATCTCGGCGCCGACCGGACGGGAAAGAGACGTCACGCGCAGCCCCGCGCCAGTGCACGTGAGACCCCCGCCAGAGATGCAAATCGCGGCGTTACGGGTGGGCAGATTTGCTGGTGATGGACGGTCATCTTCCTGCCGTCAGCGTGGATTGCGATCCATCACATAATGGAACTATTCTGCTCTCATATCCAACTGAAAAGTTATATGAGCGGAAAACGCAGAAGTGACCGTCCGCCCCCGTCGGGCCGCCGGAACGTCGCAGGTCGCAGATTGTCTTTCAGCTCGAAGACGTCAGTTCGCCGTATTTCGCGAACACCGCCTCCGTCATCTCCGCACTCCAGTCCGAGAGAGGCGGCATCGTTCGCGCGAGCGCCGCATCGTCGTGGATTCTCGAAAGCAGCGCTTTGACGCCGGCAACCAGTGGCTTGCCGTCGAACAGACGGCGGATGTTCACCGCGGTCGCAAGCGCCGCGTCATCCTTGTCGTGCAGCGCCCTGGAGCAGTAGCTCGCATTGACGTTCGCGGTGGCAGATATGCAACCGGCGTAGGGACCGTCGCGCGCGTCGGCGAGCGTCGCTTCCGACGACGGAAAGACATCGAAGTGCGCGGCAAGTTTCGTGGCCTCGAGCGCATAGGAAAGATCGCCCGAAGAGTCCTTGAGCCCTCCGAGACGCACGCCGAACCGCTCCAGCAACTCACCCATCAGGTCCAGTTCGTACTTCACGCCCGAGAGCGCCGGAAAATTGTAGAGGTAGATCGGAATGCCGCTGTCGGAGGTAGCCTCGATCAGCGCGCCCAGATAGCGCCGCACCCCGTCGGCCTCGAGGTTCTTGTAATAGAACGGAGGCAGCAGGAGCGCTCCGCCGAACCCGAGGCTCGCCGCCTTCCGGGTCAGCGTCATGGCGTCCGCCAACGCCGACGCGCCGGTCCCGACGAGCAGGCGATGCATCGGAAAATCGGCTCCGGCAACACACTCCATCACCCGAATGCGTTGCTCGACGGAAAACGATGTCGCCTCGCCGGTCGTGCCGAGCACGTTCAGCCCGTCGCAGCCATTGGCCAGGAGGAAGCGGGCGAGACTCACGAAGCGATCGAGGTCGGGCTCGTAGCCGTTGGATACCGGAGTGGCGATTGCTGCGATGACGCCGCGCGGCTTCTGATTCATTGCAGGGCCCTCCTCTCTTCCGCGTCGTTTCAGCGGCCGAACAACCTCGCCTCGCGGCACGCCACCCACGTGATAGCCGCTTTCGGAGAATTCGGTAGTCTGTAGGGATTGGCAGGCGTGAAGCATTGTGACAAGACTTGATGGAATTTGCGATATTTCGGTCCGACTGATGCTTGCGGCTATCCAGGCATGCGAGAGGTCGAGGACGCGGGAGGAATCATGGCAGCGGATCTGATCGAGTTGTTGAGGGCGGTCGACACGCCGACGGTGTGCAACGTCCTGGAAGAGCTCGCGCCTGAGCGCCGCGCCGTCGGCTTCAACCGGCGTCCGCTCACCGCGATCTTCCCGGCGATGCGTCCGATTGTGGGCTACGCGCGCACGGCGACGATCCGCTCGCTTGAGCCGAATACCGTCGGCGACCGGCGCGCCGTGCGCCTTTCCTACTACGAATACATCGAGCGCGGCCCGCGACCGAGCATCGCCGTCATCCAGGATATCGAAGGGCCCGATCGCGGGATCGGCGCCTTCTGGGGCGAAGTCCAGACAAACGTCCACCGCGCCCTTGGCTGTATTGGAACGATCACAGACGGATCGGTTCGGGACATCGACCAGATGGCGAAGGATTTCTTCGTGCTGGCCGGCTCTGTCATGCCGTCGCATGTCTATGCCGACATCGCGGCCTACGACGTGCCTGTCACCGTTGCGGGCATGCTGGTCAATCCCGGCGATCTGATCCACGCCGACCGCCACGGTGCAGTCGTCATACCGGCCGGCGTCGCAGCGGAAGTTCCGAAGTGCGCCGATCTGCTTGCACGGCGCGAGAAGGTGCTGCTCGACGCCGCTGCGCGTCCGGACTTCTCGACCGCCGCCATACGCGAGGCATTCGATCGCATGAGCGACATTCACTGATGGCCCTTCATGGTAGCGCATATTGAAGAGAGGCCGCTCGGGCGATCGGGCCTAAAGGTCACGGCGCTCGGCTTCGGAGGCGGGCCGATCGGCAATCTCGGCCTCGCCGTTCCCGACGAAGACGTGCGCGCCACGATCGACGCAGCGTGGAGCGGAGGCGTTCGCTATTTCGATACAGCCCCGCTTTACGGGCGCGGCCTGAGCGAGCGCAGGCTCGGCGCCGTGCTCAGGGATTCCCGTCCGCGCGACTCCTTCGTCCTCTCGACCAAGGTCGGCCGGAGGCTCAATCCCCCGGACGCGCTGCATACCGGTTCGCAAGCACCGGAGGTGTCCTTCGACTACAGCTATGCCGGCGCGCTGGCGTCGTTCGAAGAAAGCCTCGATCGCCTGGGGCTTGAGCGCGCCGACATTCTGTTGATCCACGACATCGATCGCTGGACGCACGGGGATAAGCAGCCAAAAGCCTTCGCGGCAGCACTCGACGGAGCCTACCGGGCGCTTGACGAGCTGAAGTCACAGGGTCGGGTGAGCGCAGTCGGACTCGGCGTCAATGAGTGGGAGGTCTGTCTCGACTTCGCGCAGCGCGCGCCGATCGATTGCGTGCTTCTCGCCGGCCGTTACACGCTGCTCGAACAGGAGGCTGGCCGACAGTTCCTCCCCTACTGCCTGGAACATGGCATCGGCGTCATCGTCGGCGGGCCCTTCAACAGCGGCATTCTCGCTACAGGAGCGCGGCCCGACGCGCAGTTCAATTACAGCCCGGCGCCACAAGCGATACTCGACCGCGTCCGCAGGATTGAGTTTGTTGTCGCCCGCCACGGCGTTGCGTTGCCGTCCGCCGCATTGGCGTTTCCCCTGCGCCACCCCGCCGTCTCGGCGATCATCCCCGGCGTTGCTTCGGCCGATGAGGCGAGCCGGGCACTCGCCGCGGTAAAGCAGGAAATCCCCGAGGCGCTCTGGCATGACCTCGCTGCCGCGGGACTTATCGAAACCTGACCAGGGCCGGCCGTGCCACCTGTTTTGTCACGACGCCATCTATTGACAGAGTCTGATATTATTGGATCGGAGTTGACGCGACTTGCAAAGCCTGCAAACGTCACGGTGGGGGTCGACTAGCTGAAAAATATCTAGGCGATGTGCCCGCCAATTCCCGTGCCGAATGGCAGGGCGGCGTCCTCGCGGGGTGTGCGGTAAAGCCGCCGCTGCGGTGAGGGCGCCTAACAAAGACGACCTTTCGCGTCGGCCGCATTGGTCCTGGCTCAGCCAACTGCGGAGACTGGAGGAGAGCCGGGAGGAAAGCCCAATGAAATTGATCCGCGTTCTTTCGTTCGTTGTGCTGGCAGCAGGCGCGTTGGCAGTCGCCGTGCCCGCCCAGGCGCAGACGACGCTCGACAAGATCCTCAAAGACAAGAAAATCCGCATCACGGCGGAACTGACCTCGCCGCCGTTCGGCATCGTCGATAAGGACGGCAACCCGGATGGCTCGGAGATCGCAGTCTCGCGGCAGCTCGCTGCGGATCTCGGCGTCGATCTCGATCTGGTTCAGGTTACGGCGCCGCAGCGCATCCCGGCGCTGCTAGCCGGGCGCGCCGACGTCGCCATCTCGTCACTGAGCATCACCGTCGATCGTGCGAAAACCGTGATGTTCGCCAACCCGCACGGCGCGCTCTCGATCGTCATCGCCGCGCCAGCCAGCCAGAGCATCTCCTCGCTGGCCGATCTCGCCGGCAAGCGCGTCGGTCTGACCCGCGCGACGCTGGAGGAGGCGACGGTTCCAAAGGCCGCCCCCGAAAGCGCGCAGATCGTCTTTTTCGACGACATCGCGGCAACCATCCAGGCGCTGTTGTCGGGCCAGATCGACTGCGCCGGCATGTCGGCTTTTGCCGCCAAGTCGATTGCCGACCGCAATCCCGACAAGCAGATCGAATCGAAGTTCACCGTCAAGACGGCCTACTACGCCGCCGCGGTCAGGCCGGATGAGCAGGCGCTGCTGCGCTTCCTCAACACCTGGGTCTTTCTGCGCACGCAGGATGGGACATTGGGCCAGATCTACGAGAAATATACGGGCGTGAAGCTGGTCCAGCTTCCGACGTTCTGATCTGAGGCGGGGCGCCGCGCACGGCCCGGCGCCCCGACCGCCCCTCATATGGATTACGTCTTTCAGTTCGGCGTCGTCACCGACCACGCCCAGGAGCTGCTGACCGGCACGTTCGACACGCTGTGGCTGACGGCGGCTGGAACGGTGGGCGGTTTCGCCCTCGCCGTCATCTGTGCCTTCCTGCGCACGGCCGGGCCGCGTCCGGTCCGCTTGCTGGTCAGAACCTATGTGGAGATCATCAGGAACACGCCCTTCCTGGTGCAGCTCTTCCTGATCTACTTCTCGCTTCCGGCGATCGGCATCCGGCTGCTGGCGGACCAGGCGGCGGTCCTCGGTTTGTCGATCAGCTTCGGCGGCTATGCCACAGAGATCCTGAGGTCAGGTATCGAAGCCGTGCCGAAAGGGCAGATCGAGGCGGGTCGCGCGCTCGGCCTGCATCGGGGCCACGTCTTTCGCTTCGTCATCCTCTATCAGGCAATCAGGATCGCCTATCCGGCTCTGGCGAGCCAGGTCATCATCCTGCTGCTTGGATCGAGCATCGTCTCGGCGATCTCGGCGACCGAGCTGACCGGCATCACCAATTCGCTGCAGTCACAAACATTCCGCGCGTTTGAATTCTATTTCGCCGCGGCGGCGATCTACCTAGCGCTGGCCTTCGGCGTGAAGCTCCTGCTCGGCGGCCTCTACTGGGTGGTCTTCGTCCGCGCAAAGCGAGGTGTGCAATGAGGACGTTCGGTTGGCACGAGCTGGAATACGTCGTGGCGGCGATGCGCTGGACGTTACTCCTCTCCGCCGTCGCTTTCACCGGCGGCATGCTCGCGGGCTTCCTGATCGCTCTTGCCCGCATCAACCCGTTCGTGCCGCTGCGTGAGCTCGCGAGGCTCTATATCCTTGTGTTTCAGGGCACGCCCGTACTGATCCAGCTCTTCATCGCGTATTACGGGTTCGCTGTACTCTTCGACCTTCAGATCGAGGCGTGGACGGCCGTGAGTCTCGCCTTCACCGCCTACGCGGCCGCCTTTTTGGGCGAAATCTGGCGCGGCGCCATCGAAGCCGTACCGCGCCAGCAATGGGAATCGGCGGAATGCCTGTCGCTCGGCTATTTCGCGCAGTTGCGTTACGTGATCCTGCCGCAGGCGCTGCGCATCTCCATCCCGCCGACCGTCGGGTTTCTCGTTCAGCTCATCAAGGGCACGTCGGTCGCCTCGATCATCGGCTTTGTCGAACTGACACGCGCCGGTCAGCTCATGACCAACGTCACCTTTGAGCCCATGGTGGTCTACCCGCTCGTAGCCGCCCTCTATTTCATCCTCTGCTGGCCGCTCTCGCTGTTCAGCCAGTTCCTGGAAAGACGGTTCGATGTCACTCGTGGCCTTACGCAAGGTCTCTAAGAAGTTCGGTTCCCACACCGTACTCGATCAGGTCGATCTCGACGTCGAGCCGGGCGATGTCGTGGCCATCATCGGACGCAGCGGCTCGGGAAAGAGCACGCTTCTGCGCGTCATCAACGGTCTTGAGTCGATCGACGGCGGGACGATCACCGTTGCCGGACAGCAGGTGTCGCAGCGGCGGCGCGATCTCAGGCGGCTGCATCGCAGCGTCGGCATCGTCTTTCAAAGCTACAATCTCTTTCCCCATCTGAGCGTCGAGCGGAACATCACACTTGGACCGACGGTCGGGAAAGGCGTTTCCGCATTAGAGGCGGCGCGGATCGCGCGCGAGGTTCTGGCCTCGGTCGGGCTTGCGGACAAGCTCAAGGAATACCCTTCCCGGCTTTCCGGCGGACAGCAGCAGAGGGCGGCCATCGCCAGGGCGCTCGCCATGCAGCCGGCGCTGCTTCTCTTCGACGAGATCACCTCGGCGCTGGACCCCGAACTAACCTACGAGGTGGTGCGCGTGCTGCAGCAGCTCGCGCACGATGGACGGACGATGATCCTCATAACGCACGAGATGGGCGCTGCGCGCTCCGCCTCGCGCGTGCTTTTCATGCACCAGGCGCGGATCTGGGAAGACGGGACGCCGGAGCGCGTCTTCGACGATCCCCAGACGCCGGAGCTGAAGGCGTTCCTCGCTGCGATCATCCGCCACTAGGGGAGGCGTCAGTGAGCGACGACGCGAAGCAGCACTACGACTTGGTGGTCGTCGGCGCCGGCGCCAGCGGCGGCGTCATCGCGGCGCGGCTGAGCGAAGATCCGCAGCGGCAGGTCCTCCTGCTCGATGCGGGACCGGACTTTCCCGACGAGGCCAAAATATTGCCGCTGTTCGCGGTGAGCGGCGAGCACAGTTGGCGTGTCTCTGGGCTGCCTGAGTTCGATTGGGAATTCTACGATCGCGACAGGGCTGGCAGACGCGGTGGCCGGCCGATCCGCCTCCCCCGCGGTCGCCTCGTCGGCGGCAGCTCAATGGTGAACTCGACGATCGCGGTGCGGCCGGCGCCGTTCGACTTCGACCGCTGGGCCAACCTCGGCTGTTCCGGTTGGGATTGGCAAAGCGTCATCCCCTATTTCATCAGGATCGAAACCGACCGAGACTTCGGAGCCGAACCAGACCACGGCAAGGACGGGCCGATCGTCATCCAGCGCTATCGGCCGGCGAGCTGGGCACCGGTCAATGCCGTCTTCGCCGAAGCCTGCGATGCGCTCGGAATCACCCATGCGCCGGACCTGAACGGCTCCGACGGCCATGCCGGCGTATTCGGGCCGTTTCCCGCACAACCGCTACAAGGAAGAGCGGCTCGGCACGCTCGTCACCTACATCCGCGCCGCGAGAGAGCGCCCGAACCTGACGATCCGCGGATCCCACCTCGTCGACAGGGTCGTCTTCTCAAAGGGCCGCGCGACCGGCGCCACCTGGCTCGGGCCGGACGGCGAAGGCATGGTCTCGGCAGACACAGTCGTGCTCGCTGCGGGCGTTTACAATACCCCGGCAATCCTGCAGCGCTCGGGCGTTGGACCGGCGAGTCTGCTTAAAGCGCTCGGCATTCCGACGGTGATCGACGCACCGCAGGTCGGTCAAAACCTTCGCGACCATCCCGGCTGCGCCTTTTTGTTCAAGGCGGACGGAATCTCGGCGACGACGGGCCGCTTCTTCTCCGTCAACTGGCGCGGTCAGGCCGCCGACGACGGCGAGCCTTGGTGGCAGACGCACCCCTTCCCAGTCGACGAGGAAGAAGGGATATCGGGCCTCTTCACCTATCTCTGCCGCCAGCATTCGTCGGGAAACGTGCGCCTCGTGAGCACCGACCCGCGCGTCGCGCCCGAGATCGACCACGATTACCTCGCGGCGTCAGAAGACACCGCGCACTTCGCCGATGCGCTCGAAGCGAGCCGCGCGCTCCTCGCGACTGCGCCCTTCGTGGCATGCGGCGCGCGGCTGATCGACCCGGTCGCCGACCTGCCGGCCTACCTTTCATCCAATCTCGTGACGGCCCACCACCAGAGCAGCACCTGCGCGATGGGACCCGATCCCGCCAGCGCCGTGGTCAATACACGGCTGGCGGTCCACGGGATCGACGGCCTGATGGTGGCAGATTCGAGCGTCTTCCCCGACACCGTCATGCACAACACCAATCTCGCCTGCTACGTGATCGGCGAGATCGCCGCCGACATCATCCGCGGGCGGCGGTGAGCGGCGTCTTCAGTCGCGCCCTGCGATCTTCGTGCCGTTCAGTTCCGCAAGCACGCCCGGCAGCGCGGGCAGGAAGACGTCGGCCTTGCCCTGGTTGAGAGCCAGCCTAAGCGTCTGATTGACGGCCTGAGCGATGAACACCGCCATGCCCGCGCCTTCCGCCAGCCGGCCATAGGTGCGTACGTCCTTGGCGGCAATCCGCAGCGGCCCCCGCAGGTGGCTATCATCGCCGCTCCGAATCCAGGGCTCCATCATGCGCCACATGCGACCGTCCGCACCGCCGGCCGAGAGCACGTCGGCTAGAGCGTCGAGATTCACGCCGACCTTCGCCGCCGTCGCAAAGCCCTCGGCGAAGAGCGACGCCATGCCGATCGTGATGGAGTTGTTGACGAGTTTGCACGTCGTTCCGGCGCCAAGCGGCCCGCAGTGAACGATCGTGTCCGCATAGCATTCCATCACAGGCCGGACGCGCGCCAGCACCTCCGCGTCACCGCCGACATAGGTGCTGAGCTTCCCCTGCTCTGCCTCCTTCGGCGTGCGCCCGAGAGCTGCGTCGAGCATTGCCGCACCAAGTCCTTCGACCTCGGCGCCGATCTTGCGCGTCACGGCCGGATCGGACGTGGTTGTATCGATGAGCACCGCGCCTTTCGCCAATCCGGCAAGGACGCCCTTCTCGCCATAGACGGTCACTTCCACCTCGACCGATGACGGCAGGCACAGGATGACGACATCGCTTTCCGCGGCGAGCGCCGCCGGGTCCGTCGCTTCGCGCGCCCCGCGCCGGACGAGGTCATCGACCGGCTCGCGATTGCGGTTGCCAAGAATCGTCAGCGGATGGCCACCCTTCTCGAGAATGCTTTTGGCCGCGCCGTGCCCCATGAGGCCGACACCGATGAATCCGACTTTCACTTTGCTCTTGGTCATTCTCGAAAAGCTCCACTTGGCATTCGAAGGAAGAAGGGCGTTCGGCGGCCCCTGTCGGGACGTCGCCTTTGCCCTTCGCGAAAATTCTGGTCAGTGCTCCACGACGGATGCAGCACGCCGCGCCGCCGCTGGCAGGGTTCCGGCGATAATCATCGCCAAAACGTCGTCCTTATCCACGTCTTCCGATCGAACGACGCCGACGAGCCTTCCGTTCTTCATGACGGCCAGCCGGTCGGCCAGATCGTAGACGTCGTGGATATCGTGGCTGATCAGGATGATTCCGATCCCCTAATTCGCGAGGTCGCGGATCAACGCTCCGACCTTCACGGTCTCTTCCGGTCCGAGCGCGGCCGTCGGCTCATCCATGATAAGGACTCGCGCATTGAAATGAAGCGCACGCGCGATCGCCACCGCCTGACGCTGCCCGCCCGAGAGATTGGCGACAAGCGCGGAGAGCGACGGCAGCCGCAGTTTCATGCGGCTGAGCGTTTCGCGCGCCTCCTTCTCCATCGCCTCGTCGTTCATGAATCCGAAGCGGTTGCAGAGCTCGCGGCCGAGGAAGAGGTTGGCGACCGAGTCGAGGTTCTCCGACAGTGCGAGGTTCTGATAGATGGTCTCGATGCCGAGCGCCTTCGCGTCGCGCGTCGAGCGGATCGCGACTTCCTCACCGCTTACGAAGATTTGCCCCGAATCCGCGGGGTGAACGCCTGACAGGATCTTGATCAGCGTCGACTTGCCGGCGCCGTTGTGGCCGAGCAGCCCAAGCACCTCGCCCGGCATCAGATCGAGCGCCACCCGATCGACGGCGCGGATACCGCCGAACGACTTGGTGATGTCAGTGAGCTTCACCAGCGGCACGGTCATGTCGAATGCCTTCGCCGGTAGCTCATGTCGATCCAGACGGCGAGGATGAGCACGAGCGCCAACGCCATCTTCTGCAACGGCGTTGGAACGCCCATGAGGATCATGCCGCTTTCCAGGCTCTGCATGATCAGCGCTCCGAGAATGCCGCCATAGATCGTTCCGACGCCGCCCGCCAGCGACGTGCCGCCGACAACCGCCGCGGCGATGACGTTGAGTTCGCTCATCGTGCCGGTGACGCTTGCCCCGGCGTTCAGCCTTGCCGTGACCACGATCGAAGCAAGTCCGCAAAGGACACCCATCACCACGAAGACGAGCAGCGTCACGCGACGCGTGTCGATGCCGGCGAGCTCAGCGCTTTCCGGATTGCCTCCGACGGAAAACACGTGCCGTCCGAACGTGTGCTTGCGCGCGATCACCGACATCACCAGCGTCACGGCAATGAGGATGAGCACGGGGATCGCGATCCCCATCGGGATGTTCGTGCCGGGCTGCTGATATCCGTTCATGATCATGACGAAGCCGACGATCACCGCCGTCCAGACGGCGACGAACAGCCCGTCGAACATTGCGGGACGCAAGCCGACACCATGGACGCGTCGGCGCTGGCGCCCGCGCCACACGACGAATGCGACGCCGGCGATTGCGGCGAGGCCGACGATCCAGCTCCAGAAGCCACCGATCGTTCCGTGTAGCCCGCCGCCGAGCAGCTGAAAGGTCTCGTTGAGCGGCGAGATCGTCTGTCCCAGATTGATCTGGTAGGCGGCGTTGCGGAAGAAGAGCAGCCCGCCAAGGGTCACGACGAAGGACGGGATGCCGGCATAGGCCGTCAGCGCGCCCTGTATCAGCCCGATCAGCCCGCCGAGAGCGAGCATCGCAAGGCAGGTCAGCCACCACGTCTCGGCGCCGCCGACCGGCAGGTAGGAGGTCTGCATCAGCGCGCCGAACACGCCGATGAAACCGATCTGCGAGCCGACGGAGAGATCGATCTGCCGCGCAACGATCACCAGCACCATGCCGCATGTCATGATGCCGACCACCGCCACCTGAACCGATAGGTTGAACAGGTTTCGCGGGGTCAGGAAGACGCCGTCGGTGAGGATGCCGAAGCCCAGCCAGATAAGGCCGAGCACGCCGAGCAACGCCAGCAGCCGGGCATCGAGCCCGGCTGCATTTGCAAGCCTCCGCGCCAGGGGGCTGGCTGGGAGGGCAGCGTCGGCCATCAGGGAAGCGCCGTTTTACTGGCAGGCCGCGGGCGCGTTGCTCGTCACTCCGTCACAGAGCTCGGATTTTGAGATCCAGTTCGCGTCCACGACCTCGTTGAGGTTGTCACGCGTGATGGCGATCGGATTCAGCAAGAGCGCCGGCTGATCCTTGCCGCTTTCCGTCACGAAGGTCGTCGCCCCGGAGACCTCGCTTGGCTTTTTGCCGGAGGCGAGCTCGATCGCAGCCTTCGCCGCGGCCGCGCCGAGCAGCATGGAGTTCTTCCAGATCGACACGGTCTGCTGACCCTTGGCAATGCGGTTGAGCGCGGCCTTGTCGCCGTCCTGTCCGGACAGCGGAATGCCGAGCATCGACTGCGAGGCGAGCGCCGCGGCGACACCGCCAGCCATGCCGTCGTTCATCGCCAGCACGGCATCGACCTTGTTATTCTGCTGCGTGAGAATCTGCTCCATCGTCGACTGGGCAAGGTCGGGCTTCCAATCCTGGATGTTCTGCTGGGCCACGATCTTGATCGCTCCCTTGTCGATCAGCGGCTGCAGCACCTGCATCTGACCTTCGCGAAAAATCTTGACGATCGGATGAGACGCATCGCCTTCGATCAGCACCCAGTTGCCGTCAGCCTTCACTTTCACCATCGCGGCCGCCATCAGATGGCCGACGGCGACGTTGTCAAAGCTCGCGAACAACGCGTCCGGCGAATCGATCGGCGCGTCGTATGCGATAACGGGAATGCCCGCGCTCTTGGCCGCGTCGAGCGCCGGCAAGATCGCCTTGGAATCCTGAGCGAGGATGATCAGCACGTCGCAATGCGACGCGATGAGATTCTCGACGTCGGTCAGCTGCTTCTGCGGATCGGACTGCGCGTCCGCGCTGGCATAGGTGTAGCCGGCCGGATCGAGAACCGATTTGATGCCGGCTTCGTCGATCCGCCAGCGCTCCTCCTGGAAGTGCCGCCAGCTGACGCATATCCGCTTGCCGTCCGCGGCGGCAGCGGGGGTCGCCACGCCGAAGCTCCCCACAGCGATCACAACGGCCGCAGCGCAAGCCGCTGTCATCGCGCCAAACATGCGACTGAACCTCATCGTCTCTTCCTCCGGTTCTTCTGCCGTGACGTGCGTGCACGGCTACGCGGCCACTATTGGCACATTTTGAACAGGAATGAAACATGATGATAGATCAGGGCGGGCCTGCCGACGCAGCGCAGGCCCGCTGCCTCGGCCTAGGAGCGGGCCGGCGCGTCGTCCACGTCGACCACGATGACCTCGACCCCGGCGTCCGCCAGGGCCTGCTCCTGCGACGCTTCGATGCCGGAGTCGGTAATGATGGTGTTGATCTCGCTGACGCTCGCCACGTCGCAGAACGCCGGGTGACCGAACTTCGACGAATCGGCGAGCACGACAACCCGGGACGAATTGGCGATCATACGCCGCTTCATGGCCGCCAGGTCGATCGACGTCTCGGAAAGGCGTTCGCCGTAGAGCGAATGGATGCCGATAAGCGCGATGTCGACGTGGATCGAGCTCAGGAACGACAGACCGGGATCGCCGATCAGAGTGAGCGAGCCATAGCGGTTCGTGCCGCCGAGCACGACGACGTGCAGCGCATCGGATTCGGCGAGCACAGCGGCTGTCCCGATGTCGTTGGTGCAGGCAGTGAGGCGTATCTTGCGTGCGACGACGGCTTTTGCTGCCTCCAGCACGGTTGAACTCAAGTCGAAGATGATGCTCTGCCCCGCCTCAAGCAGCTCGACGGCCCGAGCGCCGATCGCCGCCTTTGCGCCGGAGGCGATCCTGGCGCTGATCTCGCGTCGCGGCTCGAAGGTCGTCGCCGTGCGCTCGAGCAGCATCGCGCCGCCGTGGCTGCGGGTGATATATCCGCCGTCGGTGAGGAAATCGAGGTCGCGCCGGATGGTCGACGACGAAACGCCGATGGTCTGCGCGAGCGAGACGATCGACGCACCCCCGTGGCGGCGCAGATGCTCCAGCACCAATGCGCGGCGCTGCGCTGCGATCATCGAGGAACCCTCTGGGACGGGCATGGCCATTCTTGAACTGCTCGGTCTGCCGCGCGAGACACTGGCTGCGGCTCAATTGCATAGCTTTTGCGAAATCTGCAAGCAGCGGTCGTCCGCGCGGCCGGACAAACTTGCGTCAGGGTCTAGCAATCTGTATCAGAATATTCCAAGAATGATTTTCCATCCGTCTGGCAGGCGTGCGGCAAGCGCGAAGAACGGTCGGTTGGGAGGGAGTGAGCCCGCTTGACGGGAAGGGTGGCGATCCTGGCAGACGATCTCAGTGGAGCACTGGACACGGCGGCCGCATTTGCGACGCCGCGGGCGTCGATCCCGGTGTTCTGGAACCCGCATGCGGCGCCCGCCGCCGGCAGCTTCGCCCTCGACAGTGAAACGCGCGACGTCGGCTCAAGCGACGCGCGCACAAAGGTGCTCGACCACCTGCCGGAAGCGCTGAAACGTCAGATCGTCTACAAGAAGATCAACTCGCAATTGCGCGGCAACACGGTCGCGGAGATCGCGGCCTGCACCGACAGCGGACATTTCGGCAGCGTCGTCGTCGCGCCGGCCTTTCCCGCTCAGAACCGCATCACGCGCGGTGGAACGCAGTTCGTTGCAACCGAAGCCGGGTGGGTTCCACTCTACCCCTCTTTGCTCGACAGCCTGCAACAATGCACCTCCGCGCCCCGCAGCATCGGACGCGGAGAACCGATCACTGGCGGCGGCGTGTTCGTCTGTGATGCAGAGGATGAGCACGACCTTGCGACCATCGCGCATTCGGCTTCCGCTCTCGATGAGCCGGTGCTGTGGTGCGGATCGGCAGGTCTTGGACGCGCATTGGCCGGACCGCCTGCGACGGTCGCTCTGCCTGACGCCCTGCCCGTTCTGGCAGTTACCGCCAGTCGGCATCCGGTGTCGCTCGCCCAGTTCGATCGGCTCGCAAGTGCCGCGCCGGAAACGGTTGTCGAGATCGCCTCGCCCGCATCGACAGCAATTGCGAAGGCCGCCCGCGGCCTCGCCAGGCACAATCGGGCTGCATTGCGGTTCAACATGCCGGAAACGGATCGCGCCTCGGCGAGCGCCTTCGTTCAGGCAACCTGCGATGAGCTCGTCCGGACCGTTGTTCAGCCGGGCCTCTTGATCGTCGCAGGCGGCGACACGTTGATGCATCTCGTGCGGGCGCTCGGCGCGACGCGGCTCGACACGCTCGGCGAATGGCGTCCGGGCATTGCGCTTTCGAGAATGCCCGACGGCCTCTGGGGCGGAACCTCCGTGCTTTCGAAGTCGGGGGCCTTCGGCGACGAGCGGATGCTGCTCGACATCTTTGGAATGACGATGGAGCGATCCCGGTGAGCGGCTACGGGACGATCGGAATCACGATGGGCGATCCCGCCGGGAATCGGCCCCGAGATCACGTTGAAGGCGCTTCAAGTTCTGTCGGCAAAAGGCAGCATCAGGGGCGTTCGGACGATTGTCTACGGAACCAGAAGTATCATGGAAGAGGCCGCGAAGGCGCTCGGCTCGCCGGCCCGTTTCACGGCTCCGGATGCGGAGGCTACGTGGCCCGACCAGCCCTTTGTCGAAACCGCCCGCGCCGCTTCGCCGATTCCGGTAGGCACCGTGACCGCCGAGGCGGGACGATTGGCTTTCGCCGCGATTGAGCACGCCATCCGCGACGCCATGGATGGCAAGATTGCAGCCATCGTCACCGGGCCGATCTCCAAGGAGGCCATCAATCTCGCTGGCTACCCCTATGCCGGACACACGGAGATTCTGGCCGACCTCGCCAAGAGCCCCGGCACCTGCATGATGCTCGCGCACGGCAATCTGCGCGTCTCGCATGTTTCAACACACGTCGCGCTCTCGAAGGTTCCTGCGCTGGTGACGCCGGCACGGCTCACCCGCGTCGTCGAGGTGACGCAGCGCGCGCTTCTCGATTTTGGCATCGAACGGCCGCGTATCGGTATCGCAGCGCTCAACCCGCATGCCGGTGAAGGCGGGTTGTTTGGCCACGAAGAGGCCGAGGTCATCACGCCGACGGTGACGGCACTCCGCGCAAAGGGTTTCGACGTCACCGGGCCGCTGGCCGGGGACACGATCTTCGTGCGGGCGCTTGGCGGCGAGTTCGACGCGGTCGTGGCCATGTTCCACGATCAGGGGCACATCCCCGTCAAGCTGCTCGGCTTCAAGATCGATCAGGCCATCGGCCGATGGACGTCCCTCAACGGCGTCAATATCACGCTCGGTCTGCCCTTCGTCCGCACGTCGGTTGATCACGGCACCGCGTTCGACATCAGCGGCCTCGGGACAGCGTCCGAGCAAAGCATGGCAGAGGCAATTGAAATGGGACTGCAGATGATCCGTTCCCGCCAACACTCAGCGGCTAAGGTCTAACGCCTTGCCGCCCGCACAGAGCCGGCAAGCGTCAGCCGATCATCCGCCGATCGCCGCGGAACACCTTGTCGCCATCGGCAAAGAGATATTCGAAGCTGCCGGCTCCGAACGCCGGAGAAGCGGAGATCGTTGCTCGCCATCTGGTCGAGGCGAACCTCGTCGGTCATGATTCTTCACGGCGCCATTCGCATCAAGAAATACGTCGGCTGGGCAGAAGCCGGTCAGGTCCTTGCCAACCGTCATGCGACAATCGTCGCGGACAAGGGCGTCAACCTTCTGCTCGACGGCGGCTTCGGCTACGGCCAGGTGATCGGACGCGAGGCGATGGACCTTGCCGCAGCCCGCGCCGCCGAGCACGGCTTCGCTGTCGTCGCGATCCGTAATGCCGGCCACCTCGGGCGCATCGGCGCCTGGGCGGAACAATTGGCCGCCGCCAATCTCGTCTCCTACCACTTCGTCAATACATCCGGCTTCGGCATCCTGGTCGCCCCGCACGGCGGCCGAGACCGGCGCCTGTCGGCAAATCCAATCGCCGCAGGCGCGCCGACGAAGAACGGTCCGCCGATCATTCTCGATATCGCGACCTCGTCGGTTGCCGAAGGCAAGATCCAGGTTGCGCGAAACAAGGGCGAGAAGATCGCGCCCGGAAATATCCTCGACGGAGCCGGCCGGCCAACCACCGATCCCGAAGCCTTCTATGCCGATGTCCCGGGCGCGATCCTCCCCTTCGGCGGCCACAAGGGCTCGGGCCTGTCGCTGTTTTGCGAGATCATCGCCGGGTCGCTTACAGGCGGCTACAGCAGCCACCCCGACTCCCCGACCGCAAAGCGGCTGGTCAACAACATGGTGACCATCGCCTTCGACCCGGCCGGATTCGCCGGAGCCGATTTCTTCTTCGCCGATCTCGATCGCCTGATTGCATGGACCAAGGCCTCGCCGCCCGTCGAGCCAGGCGGCTCCGTGCTGTTGCCCGGTGACATCGAGCGGCGCACACGGCTTGACCGCGAAGCCAATGGCATCCCGCTCGATGCGGAGACACGCGCACAGATCGTTTCGGCGGGTAAATCCGTCGGCGTCACGGTCGACGGCCTTTAGGCCGGCTTGAGGACAAGCAATGCGCGCCAATCCGGTCCGAGCGAAACTTAAGGCAGGCAAGACTGTCTACGGGACATTCGCCGTCGAGTTCTTCACGCCCGGCATTTGCCAGATCGCCGCTAACGCGGGTGCCGAATTCATCCTCTTCGACATGGAGCACGGCGGTGTCGGCATCGACACGCTGAAGGCGCAGTTCGCTTTCGCACGCGGAATCGGAATCGTGCCGTTCGCCCGGGTTCCAGCTTTGCAGTATCACCTCGTAGCCACCGTGCTCGACGCCGGGGCCATGGGAATCATGGTCCCGATGATCGAGACCCGCGCGCAGGCCGAAGACCTGGCGGCATGGTGCCGCTATCGTCCCGAAGGGCGGCGCGGCATCGGCTTCGGCGCCGGGCACGACGACTATCAGCGCGGCAATGTCGTCTCCAAGATGCGCGCCGCGAACGAGCGCACGCTCGTGATCGCGCTCGTCGAAAGCGCAATCGGGATTTCCAACATCGACGAGATCGCCGCGGTCGAAGGCGTCGATGTCTGCTGGCTTGGGCACTACGACCTCACCGAACTCGATGGGCATCCCCGGTGCGTTCGATCGACCGGAGTTCGCCGACGCCGTGCGTCGCCTCGTGGCCGCCTGCGCCGCGCACGACAAGGCCGCCGGATTCCTCCCAACTTCGGTGGAGATGGCGCGCGAATGGCGGAACAGGGGATTTCGCTGCCTCGCCTACGGCACCGACGCCGGTCTCCTGCAGGGCGCTCTGAGCGACGCGCTCGGCAGTCTCCGCGAGCCTTAAAAGGGACAAGCGCGCGGCCGACGATACCACTCTGGCACCGGCAGGCTGCCCGCATCGACCGATGAGGTCGCGTCGCTTCTGCGCCGTCCCGCTGCGCCAAACACTTGCAGTCGATATCACGAACCGCCGCTCGGGGCCCCTCGTCGCAATGCTTTGGTGGGTATCGCATCCCATCACGTTCAAATTCCGAGCAGACTATTTCATATTATCGCAAACAGTGTCATTGTTCGCCGGCTCGCGATCTGCCCCGCAGCTCGCGAACATGACCCTCTCCGCGGTCGCGGAGGTCCGGTCGGGCAAAAGCACAAGAGACCGCTTCAGGGAGAGAACCTAATGACCCAGAAATCGGATAGGACAAGTACGCCTTCGCGCGGCTTGACGCGCCGCAAGCTCCTTTCGGGCGCCGCCGGCATTGGGGCCGGCCTCATCGGCTCCAGCACGTTCGCGCCGTTCGTCTCGCGCGCCAGCGCGGACAGCAAATCCATCAATGTCCTGACCTTGGGCGAAGGCATCTTCGGCGAGCCCTTCGTGAAGCTTGCGGGCGAGTTCACCGCCGCCACAGGCATCAAGGTCAACAACGTCACGATGGGTTACAACGAGGCGATGCAGAAGGACGCCGCCGTCTTCGCTGCGCAAAGCCCCGAGCTCGACGTGCTCGAGGTCGACTACATGTTCCTCAAGGGCTTCGCCAAGGCCGGGCACCTTGCGCCGCTCGACGACGGACTGGTCCCGGCTGACGAGATCAACGACTATTTTTCCGACATACCTGCCACCCTCAAGGACGTCTGGAGCCTCGACGGCAAGACCTACGGGATGGCGACGATCGGCAACTGCCAGAACTTCATCTACAACGCCGCCCACCTGAAGGACGCCGGGCTCGCCCCGCCCGACACCTGGGACGACGTGCTGTCCTCCGCGCAGAAGTTGGTCGATCCCGCCAAGAACCGCTACGGCTTCGTTGCCGGAACCGAGCGGTTGACCAAGGCGGTGCTGGTCTGGCTTCCGATCGCGTGGGCGAACGGCGGCGAGCTGTTCGACGACACGTGGCACCCGGTCTTCAACTCCGCGGCCGGCGTCGATTCGCTGAGCTTCCTCCTGGAGCTCATGAAGACGATGCCTCCGGGCGGCGGCGCCTATACCGAGAGCGATGAGGTGAAGGCTCTCGCGACCGGACTTGCGAGCCTCGATCCCGTCTCCTGGATTCCGGATTCGATCAAGACGGCGGATGCGCAAACGAAACCGCAGCTCGCCACCAAGGTCGCCCCGCAAGGCGCCAAGCGACGCGCTCCGGTTCTGGGCGGCATCGGGCTGACCGTGTCGAACTACTCGGCCAACAAGGAATCGGCCGCAGCCTACGTGGCGTGGTTCAATTCGCGCGACGTGCAGGCGAAGATGATCGTCCAGAACGGGGGACAGCCGTGCCGAATTTCGGCGTGGGAGGCGAATGCCTCGGCGCAGCCCTGGTTCCCCTCGCTCGCCGAGAACCTGAAGGTGGCAAAGTCGCTGCCGCAGGTTCCCGTATGGGGCCAGATCGACGCCGCGATCAGCAAGCAGTTGACGGCCGCCTTCGCCGGAGAGATCGACTCGAAGACAGCGCTCGACCAGGCGGCCACCGCAGTCGGGCAGGTCATGCAAGACGCAGGCTACTACTAAGGCGGAAGCCCAACCGCAGCCGAACCTATGACGACTCCCCCGTCTTCGCCGTCCACGCTTCCATGACGCGCGTGGAAGCCTGGAGAAGACGGGGGGGCGACCAGAAGCTGGCGGCGCTTGCCTTCATGGCGCCGGCGATCGTTTCGCTCGTCGCGGTCTTCCTCTATCCGCTGGGCTATTCATTCTGGATCAGCCTGCTGCGCTGGAATCTCATCTCTGGCGTCAAGCGCTGGGCCGGACTGCAGAACTACGCAAAGATCCTGACCGACCCCTCGATGCTGGAGACGATGCGGGTGACGCTCGTCTACTCGGCACTGTCGGTCGCGCTGGAATTGGGGCTCGGCCTTGCTCTGGCTGTCCTTGTTCGGGCGGGTCTGCAGCGGCGACTTCTCGCGTTTCCGGCGATCCGTGTTCTTGTGATGGCGCCGCTTCTGGTCGCGCCGCTTCTTTGGGCCTTCTACTTCCGCTCTTTCTTCAGTCCGCAATTCGGGCTTTTCAATCAGGTGCTCGCCAAGCTTGGCCTCCCCCCGATCCTGTGGGTGAACAGCTCCCACACCGCCCTCTACAGCCTTGTCGGCGCCGACGTCTGGCAGTGGACGCCGTTCATGTTCTCGATCCTCCTTGCCGGCCTCTTGTCTCTGCCGACCGACGTCGTGGAGGCCGCGCGCATGGACGGCGCGAACGGGTGGGTGATCTTTCGGCTGATCGAGCTTCCGATGCTGCGCCCGGTGCTTCTCGTGGCGCTCATCATGCGGTCGATCAATTCGCTGCGCTATCTCGACCTCGTTCTGGTCATCACGCAGGGCGGCCCGGGGACGAGCACCGAGATCCTCAACTATCTCGCCTACCGGGTTTCGTTCCAGGAATTCCAGGTCGGACTGGGCGCGGCCTATGCGTTCATCGTTTTCCTGATGGTCCTCGCCGCTGCCGTCATCCTGCTCCGTAGCATGTGGAGAAGCGCTCATGCACACGGGTAAATGGCAAGGACAATTCCTCTACGCGGCCGGTTTTCTCGTCTGCGCGATCTTTCTATTCCCACCCTTCTGGGCGCTGCTGTCGGCGTTCATGCCGAGCAATCGCGTTGGCGGGCTGCTCGACTTCAGCACATTGAACCTCGACAATTTCCGCGAGGTCTTCGCGCAGCAGGCATTCTGGCGAAGCCTGCGCAACTCGGCGGTAGCCTCGTTGAGCGCGACCATCGCCTCGACGCTGCTGGCGATCCCCGCAGCCTATGGCCTCACCCGTTTCCGGATCGACTTCAAACGCCTCGCGCTCGCCATTCTCGCGGTGCGCATGGTGCCGGGCATCGTGCTGGTTCTGCCCTTCTACATGATCTCGCGCCAGCTCCACCTGCTCAACTCGCTGTTCAGCCTGACGCTCACCTATCTGACCTTTACCCTGCCCTTCGCGATATGGATGATCAGCAGCTTCTTTGAATCGATCCCCTACGAGATCGAGGAGGCGGCGGCGCTCGACGGCGCCTCTCGCTGGATGACCTGTTGGCGCATCATCACGCCGATCGCGGGGCCGGCGATCCTCACCACCTCGGTGCTGAACTTCATCTTCTGCTGGAACGACTTCCTTTTCGCCCTCATCATGACGAGCCAGAATTCCCTGACGTTCCTGCCGCTCCTCTTGCGCTACGTGCTTCCGCAAGGGCCGCTTTACGGACAGATCTTTGCAGGCTCCACCATCTTCATCATCCCGCCGCTCCTTGCCCTCATCCTCATCCGTCACCGTCTGTCGGACGCCTTCGGCCTCGGAGCGTCCAGATGAGCCGTGCTATCCCGCAGAGACTCTTTGAGAGCACCCCATGACCGTCATAGACGCGCATATCCACCTCTGGCGGCTTTCCCGCGGCGACAACATCTCGCTCAATCCGACGATGACGCCGATCTGGCGCGATCTCGAGCCACCGGACCTTCGGCCCCGCCTCGACGCGGCGGGCGTCGACAAGATCGTGGTCGTCCAGGCGGCGGAGACATTCGCCGAGGCGCTCTATCTGCTCGGTCTTGCTCTGAAATACCCTTGGATCGCCGCAGTCGTCCCGTGGATCGAGCCGGCCTCTCCGGCGATCGAGGAAGAGGTTGCGGCGCTCGCGGCAAATCCGCCGGTGCGCGGCGTGCGGCCGATCCGTGACGACAACAGGTCGATCGCCTGGATGCTCGACGCCCGCCTGAAGCGTGGCTGGGAGGTGCTGAAAGCGAACGGGCTTCTCCTGGAAATTCTGGTTCAAAACTGGCGCGAGGTTCCGCTCGCGACGGAGATCGCGCGACAGAATCCGAAGCTCACGATCATCCTCGACCATTGCGCCAAGCCCGACATCGCCGGTGGACAGTTCGAGCCATGGGCGAACGACATCGCCGAGTTCGCACGCCTGCCGAACGTCTCCTGCAAGCTCTCCCACCTCCTGAACTGTGCCGCCCCGGGCGCCGCTGCCGACGCGGTAAGGCCCTACGCTTTGCACGTGCTGAAGTGCTTCGGCGCGGAGAGGGTGATGTGGGCGAGCGACTGGCCGCCGCTGGAGCTTGCAGCCAGCTACGCGCGCTGGAAGGAAGTGAGCGACGCCATACTTTCGGAGCTTCCGGACGCCGACCGCAGCGAGGTGATGGGTGGGACGGCTGAAAGAATCTACCGTCTCGGCTTGGCGCCGGATTGAAGCCGGCCGTTTCGATCGCCTCAAGGCAGAGGCAGAACGCTCGTATATTTGACCTGCGAGAGCGCGAAGCTCGACTCGATCGACCCAACGCCTTCGAGCCGTGTGAGCTTCTCTCTGAGGAACGCCTCATAGGCGTCGAGGTCGGGAACCACGATGCGCAGCAGGTAATCGCGCGGCCCGGTCATCAGGTAGCACTCGACGACTTCCGGCCATTTCGCCATGGCATCCGCGAACCGGTCGAGTTCCTCTTCCCTCTGCCGCTCCAGCTTCACGGAGACGAAGACACTCACCGGCAGCCCGACGGCGCGCTGATCGACCAGCGTGACGTAGCGCGTAATGGTGCCGGCCTCCTCCATGAGACGGACGCGCCTGAGACATGGCGAGGGCGACAGCCCGACCGCCTTCGCAAGGGCCTGAATGGTGATCCGCCCATCGCCCTGCAACAGATTGAGGATTTTGCGGTCGGTGGCGTTCAGCGGCATCGGCGGCGCCCATCCAATTAGCAGAATTCTGCCAATTTCATGCCGCGATAATAGCGATAAACGACAGTTTCTGCTAATCAGATTTGTTGAACCTTCCAATCGCCGGGCGTAACGTCGGTAGGTGTCGAGATGGAGACGCCCGCAATGGCCGACGAGAGCCTGGCCTTCCTCGCAGCGCTTGAGAGGAAGGCGCTGTGGCTGGCGACATGGACGATCCACAACGCCAATCACCTGCGCGACAACGACGACGGCCTGAAGGTCGGCGGGCACCAGGCTTCCTCGGCCTCGCTTGCGACCATCATGTCGGTCCTCTACGGCGCCGTCCTTCGGCCGGAGGACCGCGTCGCGGTGAAGCCGCACGCGTCGCCGATCTTCCACGCGCTCCAATATCTCTTCGGCCAGCAAAGCCGGGAGAAGCTCGAAGGCTTCCGCGCCTACAAGGGCGCGCAGTCCTATCCCTCGCGCACCAAGGACGTCGACGACGTCGACTTCTCGACCGGCTCCGTCGGTCTCGGCGTCGCGCAGACGCTCTTCTCCTCGCTCGTCCAGGACTACGTGCGCGCGAAGGGATGGTCGAAGCGGCCGACCGGCCGCATGGTCGCGCTCGTCGGCGACGCGGAGATGGACGAGGGCAACATCTTCGAGGCGCTGCTCGAAGGCTGGAAGCAGGGCCTCAGGAACTGCTGGTGGATCATCGACTATAACCGGCAGAGCCTCGATGCGGTGATCCGCGAGGGTCTATGGGAGCGCTTCGAGACCCTCTTCAAGGATTTCGGCTGGGACGTCGTCGTCCTGAAATACGGCTCGCTGCTCGACTGCGGCGTTCGCCGAGCCAGGCGGCGAGAAGCTCCGGGCCTGGATCGACGCTTGCCCGAACCAGATCTATTCGCTGCTCGCCTTCCAGGGCGGCGCGGCCTGGCGCAAGCGGCTCCTCGACGAGCTCGGCGACCAGGGACCGGTGACGCGCCTGATCGAGCGGCGCTCCGACGCGGAGCTCGCGGCGCTGATGACCAACCTCGCCGGCCACGACATCCCGACACTGCTTGAGGCCTTCGAGCGCGCCGCCTCCGACGAGCGGCCGAAATGCTTCATCGCCTACACCATCAAGGGCTACGGCCTGCCGCTCCAGGGCCACAAGGACAATCACGCCGGCCTGATGACCTCCGCGCAGATGGAGGCGTGGCGTGAGACGATGGGGATCGCGCCCGGCGAGGAATGGGAGCCGTTCGCGGCGCTCGGCGTCGATCCGGACGGCCTTCCGCGACTTCCTCGCCAACGTTCCCTTCGTTCAGGAGGGGCCGCGCCGGCTGAAGGCCGCGCGCATTCCCGGTCCCGGAATCGCTGCCGGTACCCCCTGCCCCCGTCATGTCGACCCAGCAGGGGTTTGGCCTGATCCTCTCCGATTTCGCCAAGAGCGACGATCCGCTTGCCGACCGCATCGTCACCACGTCGCCCGACGTGACGGTCTCGACCAACCTCGGCGGCTTCGTGAACCGGCGCGGGCTCTTCGCCAAGGACGTCGTCGCCGACCAGTTCCGCAAGGAGCGCATTCCGTCGACCTTCGCCTGGGAATTCTCGCCCAAGGGCCAGCACATCGAGCTCGGCATCGCCGAGAGCAATCTCTTCATCCTTCTGTCGGCGCTCGGTCTTGCGCATTCGATCGAAGGCGAGCGGCTGATCCCGATCGGCACGCTCTACGATCCCTTCATCTATCGCGGCGCCGATGCGCTGAACTACGCCTGCTATCAGAACGCCCGCTTCATCCTGGTGGCGACGCCGTCCGGCATCTCGCTCGCGCCGGAAGGCGGCGCGCACCAGTCGATCGGCACGCCGCTCGTCGGCATGGCGCAGGACGGGCTGTCGGCCTTCGAGCCGGCCTATGTCGACGAGGTCGCGGTGATCCTGCGCTGGGCGTTCGACTATCTGCAGCGCGAGGGCGAGGGCGATCCGGACGAGCAGACCTGGCTCCGCGACGAGACCGGCGGCTCGGTCTATCTGCGCCTTTCCACGCGGCCGATCGAGCAGGTCAGGCGCGACATGTCGCGAGCCCCTCGCCGCCGACATCGTGAACGGCGCCTATTGGATGCGGCGGCCCGGGCCCAATGCGCAGGTCGTGATCGTCTATCAGGGCGCCGTCGCGCCGGAGGCGATCACCGCAGCGGGACTGCTCGGCGAGGACCGCCGCGACATCGGCGTGCTGGCCGTGACCTCGGCCGACCGGCTCAACGCCGGCTGGCAGGCGGCGGAGCGGGCGCGGCAGCGCGGCGCCGTCAACGCGATGAGCCATATCGAGCGGCTTCTTGCGCCGCTGTCGCGCGACTGCGGTCTCGTGACGGTGCTCGACGGCCACCCGGCGACGCTCGCCTGGCTCGGCGGCGTCTACGGCCACCGGGTGAAGGCGCTCGGCGTCGAGCATTTCGGCCAGACCGGATCGATCGCCGACCTCTACCGGCACTACGGCATCGACGCCAACGCCATCACCCACGCCGCCCAGGCGGTCAGCGCCGGCCGCCCGGTACGCTATCTGACGGCGCTGCCCTAGAGCCGTTTTTGCTCCGAACGAGCCAAAGCATGGCTCCGGACGCGGAGCTCTTCGCAATCTCGACGAGGGATGGGCGACACCTCACATGTCACACGCGGGCACTCCGTGTTTCAATGCGACCGCGAGTACGGGGAAAGCACGGTGGAGCACGGTGCGTGGTAGCGGAGGAGCGAATTCGCCGTTGTCATCCTCTCCTAAAATTCACCGTGTAGGTTCAAATCACGGGCTCGCTACCAGCGTTACTTGCCGAGCCTCTCCTGCCGGATTCCGCTTGCCCACTGAGACCAGAAGGTAGTTTCGAGGGCCTGAAGCCAAACACACTGAACGCGCGTCTCGTTCGAGCGATCTATGCGGGCTCGTCGCCTAGGTTCTCGCTGAAACGCGCAAGTGACTTTTCGAGCTGAGCCGCCAAGCAATCGAAGAGCGCTAAAATGTCCTCTTCGTCGTTATAGACGTGCGGCGAGATACGCACCTTGCTGCCACGCACCGTCACAAAGATATCCTTGGCCTTCAGTTCACTGGCAAGCGCGGCGGGAAGGCCGTCGCTGAAATCGAGAATCGAGATATGCGGCGCCCTGAAGGGGTTCGCAGAGGAGATCATTCCGCGTTCCTCCGCTTCGCGCCAGGCCAGATCGTTCAGATGCCGAAGCCGCTCGAAGCTGTTAGCGATGCCCCAGCCGTTCAGCAGCTTCAGCGATTTATAGCGACAGGCAGCACCGCGAAGTCCGACCGCTCGCCCATGTCGAACCGTCTGGCCCCGGGGAGGAATGCGGCCACATCCGGAACATAGAAATCGGGCTTATCGCCGCCGACGCGGTTCCACGAATGATGTTCGATGGGCTTGCCATCGGCGTGCCAACGCTTGTCGGCGTAAAGGAAGGCCAGGCGATACGGCCCCAGCATGAACTTGTAGGTCGCGAACACAAGGAAGTCCGGGCGCACGGTGCCGACGTCGAACGGCAGTGCACCGACCCATTGGGTGCCGTCCACCACCAGGCAGGCGCCGGCGGACCTGCTCGCCAAGGCGACGGTTTCCAGGTCGATCGCCGCGCCCTCGAACCAGTGCACCATCGTGCCCGCCACCACGGCGATGGGGACGTCGCATTGCGCTATGGCTTGGAGGAAGGCGGCCGTCCAGTCGCCATCCCCGGGCTTCGGGACGATCCGTATGTGCGCCCCGCGCTGCTCCGCCAGCTCGTACCAGATGTAGCGGTGCGAAGGATGCTCGTTCTCCATCATCAGGATCGCGGATCCGCGGGCAACGGGCACGTTCTTCGCTGCGACCGCGATGCCGTAGCTCGTCGCCGCGACGACTGCCATGTCATCGGCGTTTGCGCCGATGAGGGACGCTGCCAGTGCCCGCGCCTCTTCGACTTCGTCGTAATAGGACGTGATCGTCATCTTCCACGGCGTGCATTTTACGGCAGTGCCAGCTTTGCCGGCTTCCAGCGCGGCCGACGAATGGTGACATGTAGGCTGCGTCGAGATAGGCGACCTGCCTTGGCAGCGCGAACTTGTCCCGTTGGCATGGAAGCATCGCTAATCCCCGAACTTGACCCGAATTCCTGTGCCCGTTTCCAGCGCCGCGGCGTAGAGGAAATTGGCGAGCTCGATGTCCTGGGCGGGAACACCGAGAGACCGGGACAATGTTGTGTCCGACTCTGACAGGCGTCCCGGAATCCCACCTTCCAGGACGGCGCCGATCTCCCCAAGGATATGATCTTCTCCTATGACCCCTTCGCGCAACGCGCGGATCAATTCCGCCGCAAAAGTCAACGCCATGGGTTTGTAGTCCACCCAAACGCGCGAGCGCCGGACGCATTCCACATCGATCTCCTGGCAGCTTGCGACGCTGGCGCCGACTGCATTGACTGAGTCCCCGGTGTCAGCCACTCGCCGTGCAGGATCGGCGTCTCGGCGGATGTAACCGTGCAGACGATATCCGCTCCGGCTACAGCTTGGCCGGCGTCCGCATAGGCTTCCGCAGCAAACCCTGCCTGGCATTGTCGTTCGGCGAAGTGCCTCGCCTTTCCGGCGTCGCGGCCCCAGACGCGAATTTCGCGGATCGGCCGTACAAAGGCGATCGCCTCGACGTGCCTCTGCGCCTGCTGGCCGTATCCGAGCAGGGTCAGAGTTGAGGCCTCGGGCCGCGAGAGCTCCCGCGTTGCCACCGCGCTCGCAGCCGCCGTTCGCCACCCAGTCGCCTCGCCTCCATCAACCAATGCCACCGGCCGCCCGTGTTGCCTCTCGAACAGCAGAATGCCGCCGCGATGCGAGAGGAGGCCACGTTCGAAGTTGTCCGGATAGACGGACAGGACCTTGGCTCCAAAGGCGGGCCGATCCGTAACGTTGGCATACATGATCGACAGACAGCGGCCGTCCGTCCCCGCAAGTGGGAGGGTGCAGCGCTTCCCTTGGACTGCGATGTCGTTGGATGCTTCCTCAGCGCGCCCTCAGCGACTACCAGGAGCCGCTCCAGATCGACCAAGGCTCGAATGGCTCTTGAATTGATTATGAGAAAATCGGGCTCCTGTGAAAATCCGGTTATCGCCTCCTCCATCCGTGCGCCACGACTGCAACGAGACGAACCCTACCACTCCTCGCCGGCGCTTCGCTGACCGATTTCATAACCGCCGGTGCCGAACTGCCCATCTCGCGGCATAAGAGACGCCCCCAAATGCCCGGCATGCGTGCATCAGCGCGGCGCATGGCGCTCGTTGCGACCTTCGCGAAAGCACGGGGGGTAAACGGGCGTTCGAGCTTCATAACTTTGCCCGACAAGGAGCGTCCCAGCGGTACGTTGACGGCCCGCACGTCCAATGAGCTACATCATGGGATCGCCGTCATGAAATGGCTCGCGTAATTTTGCGACGTCACGATTAGCTTGCGAAGGAGGCTGACGCTTATGCGCGTTGCTGTTATCGGTTCAGGCATTATCGGCAGTTCTGTCGCGTATGAATGCGCAAAGGCAGGCGCCACGGTCACCGTCTTCGACAGTGGAAGGCTTGCGGGTGGCACATCGGCCGTCAGCTTCGCCTGGACCAACGCCACCAGCAAGACGCCGCGGTCCTATTTTGGACGAACGCCGACGGTATGCGCGCCCACCTCGAGCTGAAGCGCGACTTCGGTGAGACGCCCTGGTTCGTGCAATCCGGCAGCCTGGAATGGCGGACCACCGAAGATGGCCTGAAACGACAGCGTGAAGAATTCGAGCGCTCTAAGGAGTGGGGATACGGCGTCGGTTGGATCGACAAGAGCGATGTTGCCCTGATGGAACCGGACATCGACCTCTCGGCCATTGGTGACAATCCGATCGCCTACTTTCCGGAAGAAGGCTGGGTGGATCCTGTCCTTTATTCAGCATGGTTGCTGAGAGCCGCCGTGCAGCGCTGGAATGCGAAAGTCCGAACTAAATACGCAGGTTACGGCCATCGAAACCGCGAACGGGCAAGTGAAGGCCGTGAGGACGGCAGGCAATGACGTCGTCGAAGCCGACGTCGCAATAATTGCACCGGCGGCCTGGCGAACTTCGCGCTCGGCGACGTTCCGACCATCCCCCATGGCGTCGACGATCGGCGTGCTTGCCTTCACCCCGCCGGTTGGACTTACCCTGCGCAGCCAGTTCCCATGCCGATGACATGGATGTCCGGCCGGACGGGGCCGGCCAGGATCATGATCCACAAGACTTCGGTCGATGCGGCTTTGTCTGAGGTCAAGGAGCTTCAGACCGACGGCGCCGAGGCAACCGCGCTTCTTGAGGCGGCATCTAAGGTGCTGCCGGCTCTGAAGTCCGTGGACGTTGAGGCCATCCGCACCACGGTACGTCCCCATCCCCGGCGACGGCCTCACCTGCGTCGGGCCGATCCCGCAGGTTTCTGGCTACTACGCGGCGATAACGCATAGCGGCGTCACCCTCGCCCCGCTGCTTGGAAGGGTGGCGGCCGACGAGGTTGTTCGCGGGAAGGATTGTGATGAACTCGGTCCGTTCCGTCCCGAGCGCTTCTTCGCGCAGTCGCAGTGACCCAACCCGCCGTTTCGCGGATGATCAGGCAGGCGTTGGTTCGCCTATACGCGCGTCGACAGCTTCCATAAAGCGCCGCGTGCTCTGGACGAGATGGTCGGTGAAGGCGTCCGCGATCGTCGATGCCACGACCCCCCAAGGCCGGTAGACACTCAGATCCAGATCAAGGTGAGGCTGGAAGTCTCTGATCTCGATCGGCAGTGACTTTGCCATCCACGCCGACAGCCGGTCGACGACGGAGACCCCTGCTCCGCTTGCGACGAGGCTTATGCAGGCGCTCGAAAGAGCCGCCTCGACTTTCAGCGATCGTTTCACCGCGCGCTCGTCGCAAAGCGTGTCGAGCTGGCGACGCATCGGATTCGCGGATCCCATCGAAATGAAATCCAGCGAATTGAGGTCGTCGGGCCGGACCACACTCAGCTTGGAGAGCTTATGTCCGGCCGGCATGATGCAGACAGGCGGAGTAGAGGTCAGCGCGCGGCGAACGACGGACGGCGTCTCTTCGGGCAACGCCACAGCGATCCCGATGTCCAGCTGGTTGCGGCTCGCCCGTTGAATGACCGTCACCGAGCTGCGGATGTCGAGCGAGATCGACACCGAGGGATGCATCCGCGAAAAGCTCGAAATGATCGACGGCAGGAGCGTCAGACCGAAGGCGGGAAGTGCGCAAAGGGTTGGAGCCGACCGCTTTGCATTTCACGGATTTCCCGGACTGCTCGCGAGATGCCGCGGACCGATTTCGTTACCTGCTTGACCTCCGCATAAAGCATGTGCGCTTCCGGCGTCGGCACCAAACGCTGGCGGTTCTTCCTGAAGAGCTGAAAGCCTGCCTTTTCAGTCAGCTGCACAAGCGTCTTGCTGACCGCGGGCTGCGTGATGTCGAGTGCGTCTGCGGCTTTGGTGGTCGTCCCGTGCAACATGACGGCCGCAAAGATCTCGATCTCGCGCGGCGTGATATCGAGACTGTCGGTAACCATCGGATTCCGCTCTCGGAGAAGGAGCCCTCGCTCCCGGCGGGAGGGTGTCAGCCTGCAGCGAGGCTGGGAGCACCCTGCTGTAGAAAATCGTGTCGGGCGGAAGGGCGCCAGATCGATGGAGGCTTTTCTGATTCCAAGATGTCCTCTGCGACGACCTTGCCGAGCACGGGGAGACAACGTGACGCCGCTATGCGTGACACACAGATAGTAATAGTTGTCGGCTCCCGGTAGCGTCCCGATCACCGCGACATCGTCCTCGGGGATAGAGCGAACCGTGCGCGAGCGGCGTCGCCTCGACCTTCATCCCGCTCAGGGCGGGGATCACGCCAGCCGCTGAATCCATGCTTTGCTGCACGATCTCAGACGACGGACCGACCTGCTCGTCATGCGCGGCTTCCTCGTCCGCTTCGTTCTTGCGCAACATAAGCCGGCCTGCACCATCGGGCCGGATATTTACCTGGGGATCGTGAAGAGGGCGCGTTATGATCGCCGGTGCAGGCGGCGTGTACATGAGCAGACCGATCGTCGGCGCCATCGGGATATGCAGCTCGGGAGGGTCGCTGACCAGGTTGTTGATCTCCCAGCCTGTGCAGTTCACGAACATATCGGCCTCCACGCGATCACCCTTTGCGGTGATCGCGCCGGTCACCTTGCCGCCGCTGACATCGAGGGATGTGACCTCCGAGCCGATCAGGAGT